>NZ_JBIVDZ010000001.1:1116299-1927350 GCF_044747345.1 Streptomyces sp. NPDC090088
TGCTTCGGCCGGGTCGGTGGCTCCGGCAGGTTCGAGGGCTTCGGCGGGTTCGGTGGCTTCGGCCGGGTCGGTGGCTCCGGCAGGTTCGAGGGCTTCCGGCAGGTTCGGTGGCTTCGGCGGGTTCCGGGGAATTTCCGCGGGGCGGGCAACGGTCCGGGCGGCTCGTGGACTCCTCTTTACATCTAGGAGGTGCCCATGGGGGAGCGGAAGGACGCTCGGAACGAGGAGTTCCAGAGCTTCATGATCGGCCGCTGGCCGCGGCTGATGCGTACGGCATTTCTCCTCACGGGGGAGCAGCACGCCGCCGAGGACCTGGTCCAGTCGACGCTCGAACAGGTCTTCGTGGCCTGGCGGAAGGTCGGCTCGGCCGACGACCCGGAGGCGTACGTACGGCGCGTGATGATCAACGCGCACGCGCGCCGGCACAGAAGGAAACTCAAGGAGTTCCTCGCACCCAGGGACGACTCGGGCCTGGTCCGCGAGGTGCCCGACACGGGGGACCGGATCGCCCAGGCCGACGACCGCAGCGCTCTGCTCAAGGCGCTCGCCCAACTGCCCCCGCGGCAGCGGGAGGCCGTGGTGCTGCGCTACTGGGAGGACCTGACGGAGACCCAGGCGGCCGAGGCGATGGGCTGCTCGGTCGGCACGGTCAAGAGCAACGCGGCCAAGGGGATCGCGAAGCTCCGTGCCATACCGGGACTGGCCGACATGGTGACGCAAGGGAGGGCGTGACGGATGAGCACGGACCGGAAGAACCACGACATGACACAGGCGGAGGCGGACATCGCCCTCCTCCTCGCGGACGCCACGGACGCCGTCGAGATCGGCACGGCCCCCGTCCAGGCGGTGCTGCGCGGCGGCCGGCGCCGCCGTACCCGCCGCTGGGCGGTGGCGACGGCCACGGCGGTGGCGGTGCTGGGCGGGTCGACGGGGGTGACGCTGGCGTTCGCCGGGCTGCCGGGGGAGCATCACCGGACACAGGTGACGGCACACCCCGCTTCTCCTGAGGCACGGCATGTGTACGAGCCGCAGGAGACCGAGCTGTCCCGGGGGACGTACCAGGGCAAGTCGTGGTCCGTCACTCTGGAGGTCTGGGGAGCGCCGAGGGACGCGGAGGAGGCGGCGCGGCAGTTCGACCTGATGAAGGCGGAGGGGCGTGACCTCGTCGTGGACACGCCCGACGCACTGGTCGGCAAGACCTCGTTCTTCGCGCTCTACTGGGCCGGGAGCGGGCGTCCGCAGCAGGTGCTCTTCGACAGCAGGGCGAAGCTGGACGACATGAGCGGCACGGACCTGGAATCCGGCGCCGTCCCCCAGGGAGGGACGGGTCCCGACCGGCTGGTGATCGGCAAGGTCGCCAGGACGGCCCGGGAGGTCACCTGCACCTGGAAGGACGGCCGGACGACCGCTGTCCCCAGCGGCCCCGTGAACTACCGCCACAACGTGCCGGATCCCGCCATCGTGCCGGTGGCCGGTTACCCGGCGGCCAACTGGTTCGTCTGCGTGGCCCCGCAGGGGACGAGCTATCAGACCGCGGAGGTGACGAAGTGACGCCTCCGGCCACCTCGCCGGGAGGTCACAGCCACCCCTGCTGACGGGCCTCCCGTACCGCCTCCGCCCGGTTGCGGGTGCCGGTCTTGCCGATCGCGGCGGAGAGGTAGTTGCGGACCGTCGACTCCGACAGATGCAGCTTCGCCGCGATGTCGGCGACGGTCGCGCCGTCCACCGACGCCTTGAGGACGTCGCACTCGCGGGCGGTGAGCGGGTTCGGCCCGGCGCTGAGCGCGGCCGTGGCGAGCGCCGGGTCGACCACGGTCTCCCCGGTGAGCACCCGCCGGATCGCCTGGGCCAGTTCCTCGACCGGCCCGTCCTTGACGAGGAACCCGGCCGCCCCGGCCTCCATCGCCCGCCGCAGATAGCCCGGCCGGCCGAAGGTGGTGAGGATCAGCACCCGGCAGTCGGGGGCCTGCTCGCGCAGCTCCGCCGCCGCGTCCAGGCCGCTGAGGCCCGGCAGTTCGATGTCGAGGAGGGCCACGTCGGGCCGGTGGAGCAGGGCCGCGTCCGCGATCGCGTCGCCGGTCCCGACCTGGGCGACGACCTCGATGTCCGGCTCCATGCCGAGCAGTAAGGCGAGCGCCCCGCGCATCATCCCCTGGTCCTCGGCGAGCAGCACCCTGATCGACTTGGCCGGCCGGTGGGACCGGGGCATCTCGTTCGCAGGCTCGTACACAGGCCAAGCGTAGCTTCAGGAGCGTCAATTAAAGAGTAGTCATTGTTCCGGCCCGCAGGTCTTGACGGCGGTTGACCGTGCTCAAACAATCACCTCTGCAATTCCCCGAATGGTCGGCGAACGGTCGGCATTTCGACAGCTGAATAGGTTCGGTATATCGATCGAACGGCGTTCGGTATATCGGCCACGCACCCGCACCGCCCTACGAGGAACCGAAGAAGAGGTGCATCGTGTTCTCAGTGTCCCTAGGAGCCGCGCGCTCCTGTCCGCCCCGGCTGAAGAGACCCGTGCTGTCCGTGCTCGCGGCGTTCGTGACCATCGCCGCGCTCGTCGTCGGGGCCGGCGCCCCGGAGGCATCCGCCGCGAGCTCGCTGCCGTGTGACGTGTACGCCGCCGCCGGCACGCCCTGCGTCGCCGCGCACAGCCTGGTCCGGGCGCTGTACTCGTCGTACAGCGGCTCCCTCTACCAGGTGCAGCGCGCCTCGGACAGCGCCACGGCCAACATCGGTCTGCTGGCCACCGGCGGCTACGCCAACGCGGCCGCGCAGGACTCCTTCTGCGCCGGTACGACCTGCATCATCACCAAGATCTACGACCAGTCCAGCAAGCACAACGACCTCACCGTCGAGGGTGCGGGCGGGGCCGGCGCGGCCGATGTCGGCGCCCCGGCGGACGCCCTGCCGGTGACCGTCGGCGGGCACCAGGTCTACGGCCTGGAGATCTCGGCCGGCATGGGCTACCGGGACAACTCCACCTCGGGAGTCGCCACCAACGGCGGCGCCGAGGGGATGTACATGGTCACCTCCGGCACCCATGTGAACGGCAGCTGCTGCTTCGACTACGGCAATGCCGAGACCAACAACAAGGACACCGGCAACGGCCACATGGACGCCATCAACTTCGGCACCGAGTGCTGGTTCTCGCCCTGCTACGGCTCCGGCCCCTGGGTGCAGGCGGACCTGGAGAACGGGCTGTTCCAGTCCAACCTCGGCTACAGCACCAACTCGTCCAACACGGGCACGGGCGCGATACCGTTCGTCACCGCTTTGCTCAAGAACAACGGCCAGGATCATTTCGCACTGAAATGGGGAAACGCGCAATCGGGCGGCCTGACGACCACCTATTCCGGCAGTGAACCCAGCACCAGCAGCGGTTACTCGCCGATGCACCAGGAGGGCGCGATCGTCCTCGGCACCGGCGGCGACAACAGCAACGGCTCCATCGGCTCCTACTTCGAGGGCGTGATGACCTCCGGCATCCCGACCGACGCCGCCGACGACGCCGTCCAGTCCAACATCGTCTCCGTCGGCTACGGCGGCGCGACCGGCTCCACCGGCACCCTGGGCGCCGCCTCGGAGATCTCCCTGCAGGCCACCACGTCCTGCTGCACCACGGACTTCGTCCGCCACCAGAACAACGCGGGCGTCCTGTCCGCGATCACCTCCAGCAGCTCCACCCTCGACAAGAACGACGCCACCTGGATCGTCCGCCCCGGCCTGGCGAGCAGCTCCTGCGTCTCCTTCGAGTCCCGGAACTACCCCGGCGACTACCTGCGCCACTACAACTACAAGATCTACCGGCAGCCCATGGACGGCACCACCACGTTCAGACAGGACGCCACCTTCTGTCCGGCGACCGGCAAGAGCGGCACGGGCACGTCCTTCGCGTCGTACAACTATCCGACGAAATACCTACGGCACTACAACTACAACCTCTACATAGCGAGCGACGGCGGTTCCAACGCCTGGGACACCGCGACCTCGTGGACCGACGACGTGAGCTGGGCCGTCAGCTCGCCGTGGGCGCCGTAGCCACCATCGAGGTCAGCAGCTCCACCGCCTCGGTGGGGAGTTCCGCGGTGACCGTGAAGCCGCCGCGCGGCGCCGGGCCGGCCCTGAGGGAGCCGCCCGCCGCCGCGAGGCGCTCGGTCAGCCCCTTCAGGCCGGTGCCGCCGATGCCCCCGCTGCGGGGCTCGGCGGCCACCGCGCCCGACCCGTCGTCGGAGACCGTCAGCCGGACCCGCTCGGCGCCGCTGTCGACGGTGATCTCGCAGCGGCCGGCGTCGCTGTGCCGGACCACGTTGGTGACGGCCTCGCGCACCACCCAGCCGAGGAGCGTCTCGGTCTGCGGCGCGAGCGGGGTCCCGGACTGCCGGACCACCGTCTCGATGCTCGCCGCGGCGAGGGCCGAGCGGGCCCGGGTGAGTTCGGTGGCCAGGCTGCCCTCGCGGTAGCCGGTCACCGCCTCGCGGATCTCGGTGAGCGCCTGCCGGCCGACCGACTCGATGTCGGAGACCTGCGCCAGCGCCGCGTCCAGGTCCCGGGGTGCGAGCCGCCGGGCCGCCTCCGACTTCACGACGATCACCGACAGCGTGTGCCCGAGCAGATCGTGCAGATCCCGGGAGAACCGCAGCCGCTCCTTCTCCACCGCGCGCCGGGCCAGCTCCTCGCGGGCCGCGCGCAGCTCCCGTACCGCCTCGGAGAGGGAGAGGATCGCGGCGGTGATCATCGTGGAGAGGAAGGTGCCGTAGGCGATGGTGATGGCGTCGGACCCGTCCCGGTACCAGGAGACCGCACAGGCGAAGCCGGCCAGCAGGATCCCGGCCCGGCCCAGCCAGGGGCCGCGCAGCACCGCGCCGGTGGCCAGGCCGAGCAGCGGGAAGAACATCAGCCAGTTGCCGCCGTAGCCGAGGGCCAGGCCCGTGGTCAGCAGGCCCATCAGCAGCAGGGCGACACGGGTGGAGACGCTCTCCCGGGCCTCCTTGTGGAAGGAGCGGAAAGTCACGTAGATGTACAGCGAGTTGAAGGCGAGCAGGCCCAGGCCGCCGATCCACGGGTTGGGCGTCTTGCCCTGGAGCACGTTGGAGAAGGAGCCCAGCCCCATCAGCAGCCAGGGGAGCAGTGCGAAGCCGGTCGGCGGCGGCCCTGGCTGCTCCGGCACCTTCCCGCTCCGGCGCGCGGCCTTCTGCTGCTCCTTGAAGC
Source organism: Streptomyces sp. NPDC090088 (assembly GCF_044747345.1). Classification (NCBI taxonomy): domain Bacteria; kingdom Bacillati; phylum Actinomycetota; class Actinomycetes; order Kitasatosporales; family Streptomycetaceae; genus Streptomyces; species Streptomyces sp. NPDC090088. Next base: position 1,121,511 of record NZ_JBIVDZ010000001.1, read on the forward strand.
GGGTCATCTCCTCCCGCCACTGCGCCCGCGCCCGCTGCCAGGCACCCACCTGGCACTTCACCTGCTGCCACCACGCCATGTCGCCCGTCCCCCGATCCGTACCGGTCCAGCGCTACGACCATACGAAAGGGCGGGCCAGTGCGGCAGGGGTGGATGTACGGCCCTGGGCAGGACAAATGTCCCGGCCGGGCGCGAGGGGATCTGACACGACGTCAGGAGCCTTCACAAGTGCGGAGCGCTGGGCTATACAAGGGGCGCTGGACTGGAACGCGTTCTAGATCCGCGCCCGTGGACGACCTCGGTGCGGCCGACGGTGCGGACGGCCGTGCCGAGGTCTTGAGACACCTCAGGAGCCGTATGCCCATCGACGCAGCCAAGGCCCTCGCCGCCGACCCCCGGTCCGGGGAGATCCGCTGGGAGCGCCGGGACGTCCAGCTCTACCACCTCGGCATCGGCGCGGGCCGCCCCGCCACCGACCCCGACGAACTGCGCTACACCCTGGAGTCCCGGCTGCACGTCCTGCCGAGCTTCGCCACCGTCGCGGGCGCCGGCTCGCCCGGGGTGATCAGCGGGCTGTCCATGCCCGGCGTCGACGTCGACCTCGCCAAGGTGCTGCACGGCGGCCAGTCCCTCACCCTGCACCGCCCCATCCCCGTCGCGGGCACCGCCACGGCCACCGGCCGTATCGCCGCCGTGTACGACAAGGGCAAGGCGGCCGTCCTGGTGATGCGCACCGAGGTCGCCGACGCCGACGGCCCGCTGTGGACCAACGACGCCCAGATCTTCGTCCGGGGCGAGGGCGGCTGGGGCGGCGACCGCGGGCCCGCGACGCGGCTGGACCCGCCCTCCGGTGAGCCCGACCGGACCGTCGAACGGGGCATCCGCGAGGACCAGGCCCTGCTCTACCGCCTCTCCGGCGACTACAACCCGCTGCACGCCGACCCCGAGTTCGCCAAGCTCGCCGGCTTCGACCGGCCCATCCTGCACGGGCTGTGCACGTACGGCATCACGCTCAAGGCGGTCGTGGACACCCTGCTCGGCGGGGACGTGAGCCGGGTGCGCTCGTACGGGACCCGGTTCGCCGGGGTGGTGTACCCGGGGGAGACCCTGCGCATCCGCATGTGGCGGGGCGACTCGGAGATCCGCGTCGCCGTCAGCGCGGCCGAGCGGGACGACGCGCCCGTCCTCGCCGACACGATCGTCGAACACTCTTGATCCACTGAGCAGTTGAGGGGAGCCGCACCATGCGCGCAGCCGTTCTGCACGAGATCGGCCAGGAGAAGCTGGAGGTCCTCGACGACGTCGAGGCGGTGGGGTTCGGGCCCGGCAGGGTGCGGATACGGGTGCGCGCCACGGGGCTGTGCCACTCGGACCTGTCGGCGATGAACGGGGTGCTGCCGCAGCCGGGCCCGTTCGTGCCCGGACACGAGGGCGCGGGCGAGGTCCTGGAGGTGGGGGAGGGCGTCACCCGGGTGAAGCCCGGCGACCGGGTGGTCGTCTGCTGGCTGCCGGCCTGCGGGGCGTGTCCCGCCTGCAAGCGCGGGCAGACCGAGCTGTGCCTGGCCGGGTTCACGAACGCCGGCACCCCCAACTTCCGGCGTCCCGGCGGTGATGTCTTCGGCTTCGCGGGCACCGGCACGTTCACGGAGGAGGTCGTGGTCGACGCCGGGTGCGCGGTGCCGATCCCGGACGACGTGCCCTTCGACATCGCCGCGCTGATCGGCTGCGGGGTGACCACAGGGCTCGGCGCGGCCCTCAACACGGCCGACGTGGAGGCCGGTTCGTCGGTGGCCGTGATCGGCTGCGGGGGCGTCGGCATCTCGGCGATCCAGGGCGCGCGGCTCAAGGGCGCGGCCGAGATCGTCGCCGTCGACCCGGTCGCCTCCCGGCGCGAGTCGGCCCTCCGCTTCGGGGCGACCCGGGCCGTCTCACCGGACGAACTGCCCGGCGCCAAACAGGAGGTCACCGCGGGCGAGGGCTTCGACTACGTCTTCGAGGTCGTCGGCAAGTCCGTGACCGCCCGCACCGCGTACGAGAACACCCGGCGCGGCGGCACGCTCGTCGTGGTCGGCGCGGGCGCCATGGACGACTTCCTCCAGCTCAACATGTTCGAGCTGTTCTTCGACGAGAAGCGGATCCTGCCGTCCATGTACGGCGGCGGGGACGTGGTCCGCTCCTACGAGCGCACCATCGCCCTGTGGCGGGCGGGCCGCATCGACCTGGAGGGCCTGATCACCCACCGGGTGCCGCTGGCCGAGATCAACGAGGCCCTGGACCAGATGCGCACGGGCACGGCGCTGCGCACCTGCATAGAGATCTGATGGGGGACCGTCGTATGCCGGACTCGGAGCGGCCGCTGGACGGACGCACCGCGATCGTCACCGGGGCCGGGCGCGGACTCGGCCGGGCCGAGGCGCTCGAACTCGCCCGGCTGGGCGCGGCCGTCGTCGTCAACGACTTCGGGCAGCCCGGCCGCGACGGCTCCGGGACGGCCTCCGCCGGACCGGCCGAGCAGGTCGCCGAGGAGATCCGCGCGGCCGGCGGACAGGCCGTCGCCCACACCGGGGACGTCGCCGACTTCGCGCAGGCGCGAGACCTTCTCACGCTGGCGACCACCACCTACGGCCGACTCGACATCCTCGTCAACAACGCCGGCATCCTGCGGGACCGCATGGTCTTCTCCATGACCGAGGAGGAGTGGGACTCGGTGATCCGGGTCCACCTCAAGGGCCACTTCAACACCACCCGCTTCGCGGCGGCGCACTGGCGGGAGCGGTCCAAGGCGGCGGGCGGTGCGAAGGTGTACGGCCGGATCGTCAACACCTCCTCCGAGGCCTTCCTCGCCGGCTCCGCGGGCCAGCCCAACTACGCGGCCGCGAAAGGCGGGATCGTCGGCCTGACCACCTCCACGGCCCTCGCCCTCGCCAAGTACGGCGTGACCGCCAACGTGATCTGCCCGCGCGCCCGCACCCGGATGACCGAGGACGTCTTCGCCGGGTTCGAACAGCCCGCCGAGGGCCTCGACCCCCTCGCCCCCGAACACGTCGCCCCGCTCGTCGGCTACCTGGCCGCACCGGCCGCCGAGCGGATCAACGGCCAGCTCCTGGTGGTCCACGGCGGCATGGTCGCGATCGTCGACCGGCCGCGCGTCCAGGCCCGGTTCGACAGCAAGCAGGACACCTTCAGCTACGACGAGCTCGACGCCCTCCTCACCCCCCACTACGCGGACCGGCCGCCGGGGGAGACGTTCGCGGCGGCGGAGGTGCTGGGGCTGAAGCGCCAGTAGGACGGCGCTTGTAGGACGGAACACGACAGCGGCCCCGCCCCCGAAAGGGCGGAGCCGCTGTCGTACCTACTTTCAGGCCGCCGTGTGGGCCGGCTCCGGCTTGCGATGCCGGCCGCTGGGGGCCGTTTCGCTCTCCTGGCCCGAGACCTGGCCACGGTGCTTGCCGTGGCCGTCCGTCTCATGGAACTCGGCGGACAGCTGCTCGGACGTGCTGTGGTCGCTCATCGGAAGAATTCACCCCGTCAACATGATCTTTCTTACAGCGCGGCGAGTGTAACCGGCCCACCACGGGGTGAATCCAGGCGGCCACGCCGACCGCTACGGGTTCGTTACAAGCCGCGCCAACGGAGCCTGCTGCAAGGGCACCGGCCGGTTCACGACAGGCTCCGGGGGATCCGGTTCAGCCGGATCCCCCGGGCCCGCGTCCCCCGGCCCCCCGTGCTCCCCCGTCTCCCCCGGTCCCCCCATTTCCCCGGTTTCCCCCGTTTCCCCCCAGGGCACTGCCACCGCCGCCACACCGCACGGGACCTCCCCCGTGGCGTACGGCAGCAGCAGTGCCCCGTCCTGCGTCCACAGCCCGGCGCCGGCCAACCACCCTTCCGGCGCCGGGAGATGGCACACCTTGCGGGCTCTGGGCCGCCAGGCGCCGACCCAGCTGCCGAGCGGACCGTCGATCCGCAGCGCGACCCCGCAGTTCTCCGGCATCAGCACCTGCCCCGGCTGGATCGCGAACGGCGTCACCGTGCACTCCGTCGCCCGCAGGCAGTCCGGGAAGCGCACCGGCAGCGTGCTGCCGAGGACACCCCAGCCCAACCGTTCCTGCCCGGGGGAGGGCGCGTCCGAGCCGACCAGGATCAGCCCGCTGTCCGCGTCGGCGAGCAGCAGCCGGTCGTCGCTGTCGGCCGCGATCTGCAGCAGCGGCGACACCTCGCCCCCGCGCCCCAGATCCACCACGACCGCCTTGGTCCGCCCGCCCAGCTCCCGGTCCAGGGCCAGCATCCGCCCGGCCCGGTCCAGCCAGACCCCGCCGGAGCAGCGCCCCGGGACCACCGCGAGCCGCTCGGGCCCGAAGGCTCCGCCCGCCACCAGCCACACGGTGGAGGAGCGCGGTCCCACCGCGACCGCGTACGCGGCCGCGCCTCCCGGCGCGGGCGGCAGCAACCGGAGCGAAGCGTCCTCGTCCGGGCACTCCACCGCGCCCAGCGGCAGCTCGCCGGTGCCGGGACCGGTCGGATAGAGCAGGGCGAAGTGGTGGCGCCCGTCCACCAGGCGGTGGATGAGCACCCGCCCGTCGCCCATCGGCTGCACCTCCGTGTCCGGCTCCTCCGGCTGGTTGCCGGGCAGCGGGACGGCGTAGGGCTCGGGGCCGTCCAGCGTCCACCGCTCCGGGAAGCAGGAACCATCCTGCTGAGCCAGCCGGGCCGCGTAGGCCCCGTCCACCGTGATGGCGCAGCCCGCCCCCGGCGCGCTGTCTCCCTCGTCTTCTTCCTCGTCCGCAGCCGAGGGTTCGATCGCACAGGCCGTCATCGTTCGGTCACCTCCGGCCACGAAGCTAGTTTTCGCACGCACAGGCGGGGGACCGGCTGTCCCTGGCTTCACACATACGGGTGCACACTCGACGATTCGCCTGAGGAAACGGGGACGGGTGTGCTGAGCGTCGTCTCCCGTGGGCGAGCAGGTACGGCCCCACGGAACAGGCAGGTAGCCTTTTCCCCGTGCCCCGTCTGTCAGAAGTCATCGCCGCGCTGGACGATCTGTGGCCCGCCGAGCGGGCCGAGTCCTGGGACGCGGTCGGCACCGTCGTGGGCGACCCCGGCCAGGAGGTCACCCGGGTCCTGTTCGCCGTCGACCCGGTCCAGGACATCGTCGACGAGGCGGTGAAGCTGGGCGCCGACCTGCTGGTCACCCACCACCCCCTCTACCTGCGCGGTACGACGACGGTCGCGGCGACCCACTTCAAGGGCCGCGTCGTCCACACGCTCATCAAGAACGACATCGCGCTGCACGTCGCCCACACCAACGCCGACACCGCCGACCCGGGCGTCTCCGACGCCCTCGCCGGCGCCCTGGACCTGCGGGTCGTACGACCCCTCGTGCCGGACCCCACGGACCCGGAAGGCCGCCGGGGCCTCGGCCGTGTCTGCGAACTGGACCACCCGGTGACGGTCCGCGAGCTCGCCGACCGGGCCGCCGCCCGCCTCCCCGCCACCGCGCAGGGCATCCGCGTCGCCGGCGACCCCGAGGCCCTCGTCCGCACGGTCGCCGTCAGCGGCGGCTCCGGCGACAGCCTCTTCGACGTCGTACGCGCCGCCGGCGTCGACGCCTTCCTCACCGCAGACCTGCGCCACCACCCGGCGTCGGAAGCGGTCGCCCAAAGCCCCCTCGCGCTGCTCGACGCGGCGCACTGGGCCACCGAATGGCCCTGGTGCGAGCTGGCCGCAGCCCAGCTCGACGAAATCTCCGACCGCCACGGCTGGGACCTGCGCGTGCACGTCTCCAGGACGGTCACCGACCCCTGGACCAGCCACTCACCGTCCCTTGGAGCCCCCAACTGAACGCCGCGCCCGCCGACCAGATCCGACTCCTCGACGTCCAGGCCCTGGACGTCCGCCTCCAGCAGCTGGCGCACAAGCGGAAGTCGCTGCCCGAGCACGCCGAGATCGAGTCGCTGACCAAGGACCTCACCCAGCTGCGCGACCTGCTCGTGGCCGCGCAGACCGAGGAGAGCGACACCGCCCGCGAGCAGACCAAGGCCGAGCAGGACGTGGACCAGGTGCGCCAGCGCGCCGCCCGCGACCAGCAGCGCCTGGACTCCGGCGCGGTCACCTCCCCCAAGGACCTGGAGAACCTCCAGAAGGAGATCGTCTCCCTCGCCAAGCGCCAGGGTGACCTGGAGGACGTCGTCCTGGAGGTCATGGAGCGCCGCGAGTCCGCGCAGGAGCGGGTCGCCGAACTCACCGAGCGGGTCGGTGCGGTCCAGGGCCGGATCGACGAGGCCACCGCCCGCCGGGACGCGTCCTTCGAGGGCATCGACGGCGAGGCGGCGGCGGTCACCAAGGAGCGCGAGGTCATCTCCGCCTCGGTCCCGGCCGACCTCCTCAAGCTCTACGACAAGCTGCGCGGGCAGCAGGGCGGCATCGGCGCGGCCAAGCTGTACGCCCGCACCTGCCAGGGCTGCCGCCAGGAGCTCGCCATCACCGAGCTGGCCGAGGTCCGCAAGGCCGCGCCCGACACGGTCGTCCGCTGCGAGAACTGCCGCCGCATCCTGGTGCGTACGGCCGAGTCGGGTCTGTAGCAACACCTAAGGGGCGCACGTGGCAAGGGAGTTCATCGTCGAGGCGGACGGCGGCTCCCGGGGCAACCCGGGACCCGCCGGCTACGGCGCGGTGGTCGTCGACGCGGCGACCGGCGAGACGCTGACGGAGGCCGCCGAGTACCTCGGCGTCGTCACCAACAACGTCGCCGAGTACCGCGGCCTGCTCGCGGGCCTGCGCGCCGCCCACACCCTCGACCCCTCCGCCGCCGTCCACGTCCGCATGGACTCCAAGCTGGTCATCGAGCAGATGTCGGGCCGCTGGAAGATCAAACACCCCGACATGAAGCCGCTCGCGATGGAGGCGGGCCGGGTGTTCCCGCCGGACCAGGTCACCTACGAGTGGATCCCCCGCGCCGAGAACAAGCACGCCGACCGCCTGGCGAACGAGGCGATGGACGCGGGGAAGCGGGGCGAGCAGTGGTCTGCTTCGGCGTCGACGGCTGAACTGGACGCGGGCGGCAGGGGCGCGCACTTGTCGCCGACGGCAGGGGCAGCGCCCCGTAAGGGGCGCGGGGAACTGCGCGACGAGCCCCCACGCACCGGCACTGTGACTACTGCCGAAGTCGCCGACACCCGCGCCGCCCGCACTGTGGCGAGCCCCGGCTGGAGCTCGGCCCCGGACATGGGCGCCCCCGCCACTTTCGTCCTCCTCCGCCACGGCGAGACCCCCCTCACCCCCCAGAAGCGCTTCTCCGGCAGCGGCGGCACCGACCCCGCCCTCTCCGACGTCGGCCTGGAGCAGGCGCGGCGCGTCGCCGAGGCCCTCGCCCGGCGCGGCACGATCGAGACGATCCTCGCCTCCCCGCTCACCCGCACCCGGCAGACCGCCGGCGCGGTCGCCGAGCGCCTCGGCCTCGACGTCACGATCGAGGAGGGGCTGAAGGAGACGGACTTCGGCGCCTGGGAGGGCCTCACCTTCGGCGAGGTCCGCGAGCGTCACCCGGACGACCTGAACACCTGGCTCGCCGACCCCGAGGCGCACCCCACCGGCGGCGGCGAGAGCTTCGCCGAGACCGCGACGCGCATCGCGGCCACCCGCGACAAGCTGGTCGCCGCCTACGCGGGCCGCACGGTCCTGCTGGTCACCCATGTCACGCCGATCAAGACGTTCGTACGGCTCGCCCTCGGCGCCCCGCCGGAGTCCCTGTTCCGCATGGAACTGTCGGCGGCCTCCCTGTCGGCGGTGGCGTACTACGCCGACGGCAACGCGAGCGTACGGCTCTTCAACGACACGTCCCACCTGCGTCCCTGAGGCCGTCCCCGGAGCCGTCCCCGAGACCGTCCCGGAGCCCCGCCGCCGCCCGTGCCAGCGACTCGACGCGGCCCCAGTCCCGGGCGGCCACCGCATCCGCCGGGATCATCCAGGTGCCGCCCACGCAGCCGACGTTGGGGAGGGCGAGGTACTCGGGCGCGTTCTCCGGTCCGATCCCGCCCGTCGGGCAGAAGCGAGCCTGCGGCAGCGGACCCGCGAGGGACTTCAGATAGGCCGTGCCGCCGGCCGCCTGCGCCGGGAAGAACTTCATCTCCCGCACCCCGCGTTCGAGCAGCGCCACGACCTCCGAGACGGTCGACACCCCCGGCAGGAACGGCACCCCGGACGCGGTCATCGCCCCCAGCAGCCCGTCCGTCCACCCGGGGCTGACGAGGAACCGCGCCCCGGCCGTCACGCACTCCGTGACCTGACCGGGCGTGAGGACGGTCCCCGCCCCGACCACCGCGTCCGGCACGGCGCCGGCGATCGCCCGGATCGCGTCGAGCGCGGCCGGGGTCCGCAGCGTCACCTCGATCGCGGGCAGCCCACCGGCCACCAGCGCCCGCGCCAGCGGTACGGCGTCGCCGGCGTCCTCGATCACGACGACGGGCACGACGGGCGCGAGATCCAGCACGGAAGTGGGCATGCCGCCATCCTGGCGAGGCGCTGCACCTTACGCAATCACCGTTGCACACCATGCAATGGCCAGGCCGAGGGGCTCAGTGCACCTCCGTGACCAGCACATCCACCGCCCACGCCTGCCCCGCCTTCGCCGGTGCCGCCGTCTCCACCTCGTACCCCAGGTCCCGCAACGCCTCCACCAGCTCGCCCGGCCCGGCCGGCGCGATCCCGGCGGTCAGCAGGCTCCGTACGATCCGCCCCTTCGTCGCCTTGTTGAAGTGGCTGACGACCTTCCGGGTCGGCGCGTGCAGCACCCGCACCGTCGCCGTCCGCCCGGCCAGCTCCCCCTTCGGCTTCCAGGCCGCCGCGTACGCCGCCGACCGCAGGTCCAGCACCAGCCCCGACCCGGCCGCCTCCGGCAGCACCTCGGCCATCGGCCCGCGCCAGTGCGTGCCCAACGCGCCAAGACCCGGCAGCTTCACCCCCATCGAGCAGCGGTACGACGGGATCCGGTCCGTCACCCGCACCGCGCCCCACAGCCCCGAGAAGACCAGCAGCGACCGCGCGGCCCGCCGCTTCGCGGCCGCGTCCAGGGAAGCCAGGCCGAGGGCGTCGTACAGCACCCCCGTGTAGACCTCCCCGGCGGGACGCGCACCCGCCGTCCGCAGCTCCGTGTTCTTCGCGACCTCGCCGCGCAGCCCCTCGCTCAGCCCGAGCACCTCGCGCGCCTTCTCCTCGTCGCCCGCGCACAGGTCGACCAGCTCGGCGAGGACCGCCGCGCGCGCCTCGGCGAGCCCCGGCAGCGACAGCGACTCCGGCTTCAACGGGGCACCACGGCCCGAGGACGCCTTGCCCTCCGAGGGCGGCAGCAGGACCAGCACACGTACTCCTCTACACGACGCTTCACCGACGACGTACCGACGACGTACCGACGACGCACCAACGGCTCACCGGCGACGTCCGGCATCGCCCGCCACCGCCCGGCATCGTTCGTCATCGACGCTTCGCGCCAGCGTAAGGGGCCGGAGCCGCCCGATGTGATTACGCTCGTCCTATGCCCAGCCGTCACATCCGCGTCAAGGGTGCCCCCGAGGCGCCCCTCAGGGCCGCGCTCGCCGCGCTCCGGACCGACCTGGCCGTCCCGGAGGGCTTCCGGCCCGAGGTGCTCGCGGAGGCGGAGGGTGTCGCGCACCATTCGGCCGTGCCCGGGCACGACGCCACCGACATCCCCTTCTTCACGGTCGACCCGCCCACCGCGCACGACCTCGACCAGGCGATGCACCTGTCCCGGCACGACGGCGGCTACCGCGTCCGGTACGCCATCGCCGACGTCGCCGCCTTCGTCGTACCCGGCGGCGCCCTGGACTCCGAGGCGCACCACCGCGTCAACACCCTCTACTTCCCCGACGAGAAGGTGCCGCTGCACCCCGCCGTGCTGAGCGAGGGCGCGGCCAGTCTGCTGCCCGGCCAGACCTGCCCGGCCGTCCTGTGGACCATCGACCTGGACGCGGAGGGCCGGACGGTGGCCGCCGACGTCCGCCGCGCGCTCGTCCGCAGCCGGGCCAAGCTGGACTACGCGGGAGTGCAGAAGCAGATCGACGAGGGGACCGCCGAGGAGCCGGTCGCCCTGCTCAGGGAGATCGGCGAGGCACGCGAACGCCTGGAGGTGGAGCGCGGCGGCATCTCGCTCAACGTGCCGGAGCAGGAGATCGTCGAGTACGACCACACCTACGAGCTGACCTACCGCGCCCCGCTGCCCGCCGACGCCTGGAACGCCCAGATCTCCCTGCTCACCGGCATGGTCGCCGCCGAGCTGATGCTGGCCCACGGCACCGGCGTGCTCCGCACCCTCCCGGTCGCCCCCGACGGCGCGGTCGCCCGCCTGCGCCGCACCGCGCACGCGCTGCGCATCGAGTGGCCGCACCACGTCTCGTACGCGACGCTCATCCGCTCCCTGAACCCGCACCGCCCCCGCCACGCCGCCTTCCTCCAGGAGTGCACGACGCTGCTGCGTGGCGCCGGCTACACCGTCTTCCGGGACGGCGCCCTGCCCGCCATCACCACCCACGCGGCCGTCGCCGCCCCCTACGCCCACTGCACCGCGCCCCTGCGCCGCCTCGCCGACCGCTACGCCTCCGAGCTGTGCCTGGCGGCCGCGGCCGGCGAGGATCCGCCCGACTGGGTGCTGATGGCGCTGGACACGCTCCCCAAGGAGATGGCCGAGGGTGCGCGGCGCGCGGGCACGGTGGAGCGGGAGAGCGTCGACATCGTCGAGGCGGCCCTGCTCAAGGACCGGGTCGGGGACGTCTTCGACGGCTGTGTGGTGGAGGTCGAGCAGCGCCGGCCGACCGTGGGGCGGGTGCTGTTGCAGCAGCCCGCCGTCATAGGCCGGATCGAGGCACCCGCCGCCGGGGAGCCCCTTCCACTGGGTGAGCGGCTGTGGGTACGGCTGACCGAGGCCGACCCGGGGACGGCGAAGGTGCGGTTCGCGCCCGCGTGAGCTGTCGTACGAGCCCGGTCGCGTCGTCGGACGACAGCCTCAGGAGACGGACTCAGGAGGCGACGAACCAGCGGGCCAGGACGTCGTCGAGGTCGTCGTCTGACCGGTAGTTCCCGTCCGTGCCGTCCGTGCCGTTTGCGGCCCAGGCCACGAATCCGTCGGGCCGGACCAGCAGGGCGGTCAGTTCCGGACGTGCCGGGCAGGCCGCGGTGAGGACGTCCACGCGGTCGCCGTACCCCTCCGCGCGGGCGCGCAGCTTCGGGTCGTCGGCGAGGTCGAGGAGCACGGCACGGCCGGCGTGCAGATGGTCGCCGAGCCGGGTGCCGTCGGAGAGTTCCAGGTCGGGGGCGCTGTGCCCGGTCAGCGGGTGCGCGCCGGGCAGCTCGTAGCGCTGCCGGACGCCGGAGATCTGCTTGACGAGGTACGTCGTCCCGGTCGTCGTCAGCGCGAGGTCGGTGACGACCCGGCGCAGGGCGCGGGCGTGCCGGTCGGGGCGCATCACGGCGATCTGGGCGCGGGTCCAGTCCAGCACCCAGGCGCCGACCGGGTGCCGTTCGGCGGTGTAGCTGTCCAGCAGGCTCTCGTCCGCGTCCCCGCGCACCACGGCGGCGAGCTTCCATCCGAGGTTCATGGCGTCGCCGAGCCCGAGGTTGAGCCCCTGCCCGCCGAACGGCGAGTGCACATGCGCCGCGTCGCCCGCGAGCAGCACCCGGCCCCTGCGGTAGCCGTCCGCCTGCCGGGCGTTGTCGGTGAACCGGGTCGAGGAGTGCACCTCGTGGATCGTCACCTCGTCGACCCCCGACACCCGGCGCAGGGCGGCCTGCAACTCCTCCGCGGTGATCGGCGCCGAGCGGTCGGCGGGCGGCCCGTCGAACTCGACGGTCAGGATCCGGCCGGGGAAGGGCCCGTTGACGTACGTCCCGACGTCCGTCGTGTTCCACCCCTTCCCGAGCCGCTCGCCGCCCGTCATCTCGACGACCGCCTGATAACCGGTGATCTCCGGCTCCGTACCCGGGAAGCCGAACCCGGCGAGCTTGCGCACCGTGCTCCGCCCGCCGTCGCACCCCACCAGCCACCCGCTCCGGATCCGCGCGCCGTCGGCGAGATGTACGACGACTCCGCCCTCCCTGTCCTCGCCGTCCTCCCCGCCCTCCCTGTCCTCTCCGTCCTCGTCGGTGTCGAAGCCGGTCAGCTCCACGCCCCGGCGGACCTCGACGCCGAGCCGCTCGGCGCGGGCGCCCAGGATCCGCTCCAGCTCGATCTGGGGGATGCCGAGGCCGACGCCGTCGGCGGGGCCGATGTCGGTGAACGCGGGGTCGGAGTCGTCGAACAGGTCACCGCGCATCATGATCCCGGCGAAGTGCCCGGCGAACTTCGGGGGAGTCCGGGGCGCGTCCGGACCCCGATCGCCGAGGAAGGCCCGCATCCGCCACCGGTTGCGCTCCCAGGCCGCCGCGAGATCCGGCAGCATGCCCCGCCGGTACAGCGCCACCCCGCCCGCCGTGTTGATCCCGCCCGCCTTGATGGTCTCGTCGGGTTCGGCCAGCCGCTCCACTACCAGCACCCGCGCCGCCCCGCCGAGCCGCAGCTCCCCGGCGAGGAAGAGCCCGACGGGCCCGCCGCCGACCACCACCACGTCGTAGTCCATGCCGTTGTCGCCGTTGTCGCCGTTGTCGCCGCTGTCGTTGCTGCTCTTGCTGCTGCTGTCTGTCGTCGTCATGGTTTCACTGTAGTCACTAAAAGTTTCGAGCGGCTATAGTTTTCTTGTGACGGACAGAAATGCGGCGGGTGGCGGCAAGCCGGGGGAGTCCCTGCGGGAGCGCAAGAAGCGGGAGACGCGGCAGCGGATCTCGAACGTGGCGACGGTGATGTTCCGGGAGCGCGGCTTCGAGCAGGTGACGGTCGTCGAGGTCGCGCAGGCGGCCGGGGTCTCGGCGATGACCGTCTTCAACTACTTCCCGCGCAAGGAGGATCTGTTCCTCGACCGCATCCCGGAGGCCGTCGAGGCCTTCGCCGGAGCGGTGCGGGGGCGTGTGCCCGGCGAGTCCCCGCTCGCGGCGCTGCGCCGACTGGCCTTCCGGTTCATCGACGCGCGGCACCCGCTGGGCGGGATGGGGGAGAACTTCGTGGGCTTCTGGCCCGTCGTCGCCGACTCGCCGGCGCTGCGGGCCCGGGCCCGTGAGGCGGTCGAGGAGGTGGAGCGGGCGCTGGCCGGTGCGCTCGCCGAGGCCGGACTCGCCGAGCCGGAGCTGGCGGCGGCGCTGGTCGTCGCCGCGTACCGCTCGGTGTGTGTCACCTCGGTCGGCCGTCAGCTGGCGGGTGAGCCGTTCGCGGGGCTGGTCGTGGACCACCGGGAGCGGATGGGGGCGGCGTTCGACGCGCTGGAGCGGATGGCGCTGTAGGCCTCCGGGTGTCGGCGGGTGCCCTCTCTTGACGGCTAACGCCGTTAGCCCTACCGTCTGCCGTAATGGCTAACGGTGTTAGCCGAAGTGCCCTCGGGAGGCAGCCATGACCAGCACCACGAACGTCACCCCCACCACCCCCACCCTCCGCACCGCCACCGCGGTGGCGCGCCGCACGGCCTGGCTGGCCGGCGCCCTGTTCTGGACGGCGTTCGCCGTGCTGGAGGGCGTGAACCACGGCTGGCTCGCAGGCTCCCTCGCCCTGCTCTTCCTGGTCCTCCCGGACCTCACCTTCCTGGTCGCCCTCGACGAGGCACCCCGGATGGCGAAGGGACAGCTGCCGCCGCGCGCGGTGCCGTACTACAACGCGATGCACCGCGCCCTGATCCCGCTGGCGCTGCTGGTGACGTACGCGTTCGGGCCGGTCGCCTGGCCCCCGGCCTTCGCCGCGCTGTGCGGCTGGCTGGCCCACATCTCGTACGATCGCGCCTTCGGGTACGGGCTGCGGACGAAGGAAGGCTTCCAGCGTGGCTGACGTGACGGAGGCAGAGGGTGTGACGGAGGCGAAGGGCATGACGGAGGCGCAGGGCGTGCCTGAGGTGACTGACGTGACCGACCGGCTGACGCCGAGGGCGCGGGAGATCGTGGCGGCCGCCCGGGACCTGCTGGAGGAGTCAGGCCCCGCCCTCCTCACCATGCGCACCCTCGCCGACCGCCTCGGCATCAAGGCCCCCTCCCTCTACAAGCACTTCCCGGACAAGCACGCCGTGGAGGTCGAACTGACCGCGCAGATGCTGGAGGAGTCGGCGGCGGCCCTGGAGACGGCCGCGACCCGGACCCCCGGCTCCCTGGAGGCCCTGGCCCAGGCCTACCGCGCCTACGCCCTGGCCCACCCCCACCTCTACTGCCTGGCCACGGAACGCCCCCTGCCCCGCACCCTCCTGCCGGAGGGCCTGGAGGACCGGGCCGCCCTCCCGCTCCTGCGGGCCTGCGGCGGCGACCGGGATCTGGCCCGCGCCACCTGGGCGTTCGCGCACGGCATGGTCGTCCTGGAGATCCACGGCCGCTTTCCGGACGACGCGGATCTGGACGCGGCATGGAAACGCGGTGTGAAGGCGTTGCACCCTTAGCGCAAGGGGGTGCGAAGGTGGCCGAACACGCACGGTGGACGAGGGCGCGGCTGGGCCGGTGCGGTCCGTCGCTCGACCTGCTGACGGCCAATTTCGAACGGCACACCTACGCCCCGCACGCGCACGCCGAGTTCACCATCGGGGTGTGCGTCGGCGGCTCCGAGATCATCGACTACCGGGGCGGCCACATCAGCACCGGCCCCGGTTCGATCGTCGTCCTGGCCCCCGGCGAGATGCACACGGGCGGCCCGGCCACCCTCACCGACGGCTACGCCTACCGCGCCCTGTACGCGGACCCCGCCCTGCTGGCGGACGGCACCCTGAACGCCGGCACCCCGCACTTCCGCGACCCGGTCCTGGACGACCCGGAACTGGCCGCGGCCTTCCGCGCCGCCCACACCGTCCTCTCCACCTGCCCCGACCCCCTCGAAGCCGAATCCCGCCTCCCCTGGCTGCTGACGGCTCTGTCCCGCCGCCACTCCACGGCCCGCTCGGCACCGGACCGCATCCCCGGCGCCGCCGGCATCGCCCTCCTGGTCCGCGACCGCCTGGCCGACGAACTGACAGCGCCACCGTCACTCTCCGACCTGGCCACCGACCTCGGCCTCTCCCGCTACCAGCTCCTCCGGGCCTTCCGTACGACCATGGGCGTCCCGCCGTACGCCTGGCTCGCCCAGTACCGCGTCGAGCGCGCCCGCGGTCTCCTGGAGGCGGGCCTGCGCCCGGCCGAGGTGGCCACCTTGGTGGGCTTCGCCGACCAGGCCCACCTGACCCGCTGGTTCCGCAGAGTCCTGGGGGTGACCCCGGCGGCGTACCGCAACAGCGTTCAAGACGCGGCACGGTCCTGACACCGATCCTTGCCGTATGACTGCACGCGGCTGGTTCTTGTTCTCCCTCATGGGAGTGATCTGGGGTGTTCCCTACCTGATGATCAAGGTGGCGGTGGACGAGGTGTCCCCGTCGACGGTGGTCTTCGCGCGGTGTGCCGTGGGCGCACTGCTGCTCCTCCCCTTGGCGATCCGCCAGGGCGGCCTCCTGAACACCCTCCGCACCCACTGGCGCCCGATGCTGGCCTTCGCGTGCATCGAGATCATGGGCCCCTGGTTCACCCTCACCGACGCCGAACGCCACCTCTCCAGCTCGACCGCCGGCCTGCTGATCGCGGGCGTCCCGATCGTGGGCGTGGTGGCGGCGAGGTACTTCGGCGGTGAACGCGAACACCTGGGCGTCCGCCGGATCGCCGGCCTCCTCATCGGTCTCGCCGGCGTAGCCGTGCTGACGATCCCCCACCTGACCGGCGGCGACGCCCGCTCCCTCGGCGAGGTCCTCCTCACGGTCATCGGCTACGCCACGGCCCCCCTGATAGCGGCCCGCCGCCTGAAGGACGTCCCGACGCTCCAGCTGATAGCCCCCTGCCTGACCCTGGCGGCGCTGGTCTACGCCCCCGCGGCGGCAGCCACCTGGCCGTCCTCGATGCCCTCCACGAACGCCCTGCTGTCCCTCCTCGCCCTCGGCGTCCTCTGCACGGCAGTGGCCTTCGTAGCCTTCCTGGAACTGATCAAGGAGATAGGCCCGACCCGCTCCACGGTGATCACGTACGTCAACCCGGCGGTCGCGGTCGCGGCGGGCGCCCTCTTCCTGGGCGAGAGCTTCACCCCGACCATCGCCGTCTCCTTCGCGCTGATCCTCACCGGCTCGGTGCTGGCGACGATGGCCTCGGCACCGAAGAGGCCCGCCCGCCCGGTAACATGGTCGACACGGCAGACGAGCCGGGCGGACGGCCGCGTGGAGTCCCCCTAGGGGGCTTCCCGAGGAACGTCCGGGCTCCACAGGGCAGGGTGGTGGCTAACGGCCACCCGAGGCGACTCGCGGGACAGTGCCACAGAAAGCAAACCGCCGGGGACCTCGGTCCTCGGTAAGGGTGAAACGGTGGTGTAAGAGACCACCAGTGCCCAGGGCGACCTGGGCAGCTAGGTAAACCCCACCCGGAGCAAGGTCAAGAGGGGCGCCGTAAAAAGCGCCCTGCGCGGACGTTCGAGGGCTGCCCGCCCAAGTCCGCGGGTAGACCGCACGAGGCCGGCGGCAACGCCGGCCCTAGATGGATGGCCGTCACCCCGGCACCCGCGAGGGCCCGGGGCACAGAACCCGGCGTACAGCCCGACTCGTCTGCCGCTTCGCGTTTCTGCAGTTCAGATGCCATGTTTGGTGCTTGAACAAACCCTTCGGGTCGAATCCGGGTCGAATTCGCCCTCGTGTATTGTCCAGCGCGTCCAATCCGGCGAGGGGCAGACGGGTCATTTCGAACATCTCGGGGATGCAGGGGGGCTCGGAAGGCGGCGGATGGCGGGACAGGAAGCGTCGAGCGCACTCAGCAGTATTGTCCGGTGTGTCCCACGTGTAGAGGGCTGGTGTCACGGGGGGCGGGGTTGAGTTGGCTCCGGTGCTGCTCAACGGACTTGTTTCCGATGAACCTGCTTGACGTGCTTTCGAGGCTGGGGCGGTGTCCGTGTCTCGTGCCGGGCCCTCAAGCTCGCCCGCCAGGCCTCCTATCGCTGGCTCGATCAGCCGGCATCCTCTGCCGCATTCGAAGAGGCGTGCCGCGAGAACGTCCTGTTCGATGCCGACCCTGACGACCCGGAGTGCGGCTACCGGTTCCTGGCCGACTAAAGTCCACGCCGCAGGGGTCGGCATGGCGGACCGGACCGTGTGGTGGATCTGCCGGGACAGCCGCTGGTGGAGCGTGTTTGGCAAGAGACGGGGCCAGAACAAGAAGGCCGACCCGCCGGTGCACGATGACGTCGTCCAGCGTGACTCCACTGCGGCCGGACCGAACCGTCTGTGGCTCGCGAACATTGCCGACATCCCGCAGCAGGAGCGAAGTTGTATCTAGGTGCGCTCCAGTCATCATCGTGCATGATCGTTTAACCGATGCCGACATGGGGTGCCTGTTGCTGAGTTCGTCGTTTCGGTACCACGGTCCGCGCGAAACGTGCCGTGTGGGGGTTCCCTGGCGAAACCACGTTACGCACGACGATGCCCTCCGGCGAGACTCATCCCCATGGCACCCGAAAATCGACCTAGTTGGGTCCCGCCGCCGTGCATTCCTCCTTGTGGCGAGCGCCATTGGCCCTGCGTTGCAGCGTGTCCGCGTGGTAGAAACCTGATGCTGTTCCCACGCCTGACCGCTTCCGCCGACCAGTTGCCCTCGAACGTTAGGAGCCCTCGGCTGTGCCACCTACTTTGTATCGAGACACTGGTTACACGCTCCGGCACCTGATCGAGAACATCGAAGGCGGCCGTATCGGACTCCCCGACATCCAACGCCCGTTCGTCTGGTCCGCGGCGAAGACCCGCGATCTCTTCGACTCGATGTATCGGGGTTACCCGATCGGCACCCTGATGTTCTGGGAGACCGGCGCTGAGGTGGGGACGCGGCAGATCGGAACGGAAGTCGGCGATCGAACACCCCAGCTGTTGGTCGTCGACGGGCAGCAGCGGCTCACCGCCCTGTTCGCTGTCCTCACCGGGCGCAAGATCGTCACTAAGTCTTTCGACGAGATCAACGTTCGCATCGCGTTCCACCCGGAGGACCAGACGTTCGAGGTCACGGACGCGGCGATCGAGCGTAACGCTCACTTCATTCCGGACATCACCGCGCTGTGGACCCGAGGCGGTTACAAGCCCACCCTCCGGCAATTCTTCCAACGGCTCGAACAGGCCAGCGAACAGCCTTTGTCGGACGCTGCCAAGGATGAGCTCGAAGAACGCATTGACAGAGTCCGGGACCTGCATGAGTTTCGCTTCCAGGTTGTGGAGCTGGGTGCGTCGGCCGACGAGGAGCAGGTCGCCGACATCTTCGTGCGTATCAACTCCGAAGGCGTGAAGCTCAACCAGTCCGACTTCATCCTCACCCTGATGTCGGTGCACTGGGAGAAGGGGCGCCGCCAGCTCGAAGACTTCAGCCGCAGCGCGGTGATCGCAGGACTCCCCGGTCCGAGCCCTCGGAACGCCTTTCTGGACCCCAGCCCGGACCAACTGCTGCGCGTGGCCGTCGCTGTCGCCTTCCGGCGCGCCCGGCTGCAGCACGTCTACAGCGTCCTACGAGGAAAGGATCTCGAAACCGGCAAGGTCACCGCCGCCCGACGGCAGGAGCAGTTCGGCCGGCTCGCCCAAGCGCACACGAAGGTCCTGGACCTGACCAGCTGGCACGAGTTCTTTCAGTGCGTCACGGCGGCTGGCTTCCGTAGCCGCAAGATGATCACCTCGGACAACGCCCTGCTGTACAGCTACACGATCTGGCTGATCGGACGCCACGATTTCGGGCTGACGGCCGATGAACTCCGGCCCGTGATCGGCCGGTGGTTCTTCATGGCGCACACCACTGGCCGGTACTCCAACTCACCGGAGTCACAGATGGAGTTCGACCTGGGGCGCATTGGCAGTCTGCCGCCGGGTGACGGCCGAGCCTTCACCGCGGAACTCGACCGGATCATCGCGGCGAACTTCACCGGCGACTACTGGGACATTTCCCTGCCGAACCGGTTGGACACATCCTCGTCGCGTTCACCGGTGCTGTTCGCCTATCAGGCGGCGCTCAACATCCTTGACGCCGAAATGCTCCTCGGCGACCAACGAATCCGTGATCTGCTGGATCCCTCGCTCAAGCCCGCCAAGGCTGTCGGCCGGGACAACCTGTTCCACCCCAAGACACTCGCCGGACTGGGTATCACCGATCGGCGCCAAGTCAACGCCATCGCCAACATGGCCTACGTGACGTGGCCGGCGGACGAGCAGGCCAACACCGACGCACCACATGACTACTGGCCGAGAATCACGGACGCGATGGATCCGGAGGCGCTCGAACGGCAGGTACGGTGGCACGCGCTCCCGGTCGGCTGGGAGCAGCTCGACTATTTCACCTTCCTGGAACGGCGGCGCCAGCTGATCGCCAAGGTCGTACGGGAAGCGTTCGAAACCCTCACGGGACAACGCCCTGCGTACGTCCCCACCGCTCCGGCCGACATGATCGCCGCCGGCGAGTCCCAGGGCACCGAGTTCAAGGCAAGCGCTCGCTGGAACGTGCACACCCGGCAGGCCGACACGTCCCTACGGCACAACATCGTCAAGGCCGTCTGCGGCTTCCTGAACGGCGAGGGCGGAAACCTGTATATCGGCGTCGCCGACGACGGGACTGTCCTCGGCATCGAGAACGACCTCGCTACTCTGGAGTCGCAGGCAAGCGTCGACGGGTACGAGCTCTTCGTACGCCAACTCCTCGACGACAGCCTGTCGACCCCGACAGCGACCACCGTCCGCGTACGCTTCCCCGAAATCTCCGGCAACGTCGTCTGCCAGATCAGCGTCGCCGCGGCAGGTAGGCCGGTGTTCGCCAAGCCCGCCAAGGGTGGCAACGGCGCCACCGACTTCTGGGTCCGGGTCGGCAACGCCACCAAGCAACTCCACGGCGATGACCTCCTGCGCTACCAGGAGGAACACTGGGGATGAGCGCCCTTATGGCCAGTCCGGTCCACCTTCCCGGCCTCCTCCTCGACCAGCTTGAACACACAATGGCCCGCGCACTACGGGAGCGGACCCCAAGTTGCAGCCGCAGGCTGTCGGCCGTGACGCTCGTTGGCTGGCTACCGCCCCAAGTCGAACACCGCGCTGATGCCGAGGTCGAGCGACGTTCCGAGGGAGCGAGTGGGCTTCCCTCGGACGCACCGGCGGTGTTCGAGCATCGCCACCCGCATACTCGGCCTGTTCGTGTTGCGTCCTTGGCTGGCGGGTCTTCCGACCCGCCAGCCCGGTGAGGACGTGGCGAGACTCTCGACCGAAATCAACTCAGCCTGTTCGGGCTTGATCGCATAACGCGTAAGGGCATCCCGCCTGGAACGAGGCGAAAGGGAGTGCCGGTGGTGACGATGCGCAGCAGTGGTTGGAAGGGAACGCCTTACCGCTGAAAAGCATGGACGCGAAAGCCTTGGAACCAAGCCATGGTGGCCTGGAGCCACTGCGCTAGGTTCTGCGTGACGTAGAGGTGTTGGGGATGAGGGAAGCGACACATGGGACGGCTGAGTTCTCCCGGTCCCAACAGCGACGTAACCACGCCAGCGTCTCGGCAACCGGGGCGCAGGTGGCCCAAGGCGGGAACTCGCCCCGAGCCGGGTGTCACCTGCCGCCGCGCTCCGTCTTCACCCACGAGCTGTCCAGGAACGGGCTGGGCCTGCCGTGCCAGAAGACGTCCACGCTGTCGCGGGCTCGGGTGGCAGCCACGAAGAGCAGGGATCTGGCCCGTTGGATCTCGTGCCGGTAGCGCGTGGGTTCGACGTCACACAGTCGGCTCACATCCGCACGCGGGACGAGCCCGTCGGTCACGCCCGCGATGATCATCCGCTGGTATTCCAGCCCCTTGAACCGGAACATCGTGCCGATGTGCACGCCTGCAGAGCCGTTCGGTCCGTCGGAGCGGATCTCCACCGCGTCGACGCCGTGCAGCTTCAGCGTGTACCCCATCTCCATCGCCATCTGGTTGGTCGGCACGCACACCGCGATCTGCTCGTGCGGGACAGCCGTGTCCGTGTCCGCGTCCCATCCTGTGATCAGAGCGGCCACGCCCTCCCGCTCGGTGTCCCAGTCCGGGAAGGCGTGCCCGGCGGGGAGCCCGCCGTTGAGCACGGACCGGTAACCGGCGAGGGTCTCCGAGCCGCCGTCGAGATCGTCGTACGTCGTCTCGCCCAGGACTCCGAGGGCCGAGCGCAGGATCTGCCGCGTGGTGCGGTAGCTGAGGGTCAGCTTCGCAGACCGGCCGCGGATATTGACGCCCAGACTGCCGAGCGTCACCTGGTTCTTGTAGATGCGCTGGTGGGTGTCGCCCACGAGGAACAGGTCGTCCGACGTACGGGGGGCCATGGCGCGCAGCATCTTCCAGTGGGCGGGGCGCAGGTCCTGGGCCTCGTCCACCACGATGTGGCGGTAGCGGTGGCGCAGCCAACCACCGGAGCCGTCCTGGAGGTGGACGTTGTCGAGGCCGCCCACTTCCTCCCGCTGCCGTGCGATGTTCTGGATGCGTTGTTCACGGCCCATCTCCAGGCGTGCCGCGCGCTCCGCGATCTGGTCCCAGGTCTGTCGTCCGAGTCGGTCGAGTCGCTGGGTGAAGCGTTCGGCGAGCTGCCAGATCTCGGCCCGTTCGGCGCGGCCGATGCTCTTGCCCCGCCCGGCCCGCCGGGCCCGGAAGTAGTCGGTGCGGCTGCCGACGGCCTGGCCGAGGATGACCTGGGTCCACTCCTCGTGCAGGAACTCCGGGTCCCAGGTGTCCTCGCCCAGTTCGTCGAGGAGTGCGCGCCACTCGCGTACGGCCTGTCCGTCGTCAATGGCCTGCTTGCCGTTGCCGGGTTCGGCCTCGCGGACGACACGCAGCGCCAGCTGGTCGACGTGGCTCACCTCGACCCGGCTGAGTAGTTCGTCACCGCCCAGTTCCAGCAGCCGGGAGCGCAGGTCCGCGGCGAGGTTCTTGTTGAAGGTGGTGAGGAGGACGGGCTTGTCGAGCCCGGGGGAGAGCTGCCGGACGAGGTGGCGTACCCGGTGCAGCGCGACGACCGTCTTGCCCGTGCCTGGCCCGCCTCCGACCCGGGCTGGGCCGCTGTAGCGGCGCTCGACGAGCTTGGCCTGCGTGGGGTGCAGGAAGCTCTTCCACCTGCCGAAGTCACCGCTCTCCAGCGCTCCGCGGAGGTCCTCGTCCGTGGTGGTGACGACCGTCGCGGGCCGCTCTGCGGCGGCCGCGAGGTCGTCCGGGTCGACCGGCTCGGTGGCGGCGACTGGCCTGGTCACCTGGTCGAGTACGTCCTCGTACGATGCGCCGTCGAACAGCGCGATCAGCACTTCGCCGGTCAGCTGCGGCGCGTACTCGACGAGCCCGAGCAGCTGGTCCTCTGTGGTGAGCGTACGGATGACGGGCAACAGGGGTTCAGCGACACCGAGTTCGGTCAGCTGACGGTCGGTCCAGGCGGTGAACAGCGGTTTCGGCTGGAGCGCCGACGGCTGTGGTTCGGGAGTGGGCCGCGTCTGGACGGTCGTGCCGGGCAGCCTGCCCAGGACGCTGTCCTCCACGACCTCCAGGTCGACGTACTCGATGCCGCCGGTGACCTGGTTGACGCCGTACGAGAGCCGGTTGTAGACGTCCTTGCGGTGCTTGACGGAGACGATCAGCCAGTCGTCGTCGGCGAGCCGCAGCAGCAGAGCCCGGTACTCGTCGTTGACACGTGCCGACCACAGCCGGTGGTCACCCTTGAGCTGCTGGAGCTTGAGACCCGTGGTGTGCGGGTTGGCCCTGAACTTGTGCTGGAAGTCGAAGAAGGCGCCCTTGACCGTGCGGGGCAGCTTGAGGATCTCCTTGTCGGCCCTGTCGAGCAGGCGCAGTGTGACGCCGGAGGTGGTCATCGCTTCGGCTCCCCCTCGTTGATGCTGTTCTCGTTCCGGTCCCGGCCGTCGAGCCGGGCGATCAGTTCCGTGCTGTCCCACTCGTCCGCTGTGCGGACCGTCCAGCCGGCCGCCGCGAAGGCGTGTTTCTGGTCCTCGGCCTCGTAGTCCGGCTCGTCGCCGGTCGGGCGGGGAGCCCTGACCACACCGATCCGGACGTCCGGCCAGGCCAGTTCGGCCTGCCAGCCCCGAGCGTCCAGTTCGTAGCCGTCCCGAGGCACCGGTACCGCCGCCGACGCCAGCGTGTGCGCGAGGGCGGTGAGTTCCGGCTCCTCCGGGTCCAGCAACTCGATGACCCGGTCCCAGCGGGGATCCCGTCCGGGCCCCGTGCCGCCGGGCTGCTCGGTCACCTCCGGCTCCGGCGCGGTTGTCGCGTCCCCCGTGACGGCGGGTACGGCCGGTACGGCGGGGACGGCCGACACGGCGGCCGCTCCCACGGCGGAGGGCTCCTGTGCCCCCTGGTGGATCGGGACACGCATGGACGTCAGCCAGCCCTCTCCGCCGGTCACGGTGAGGACCTCGGGACGGAAGCCGTCGATCATGCTCGACGTCAGCTGCGCGCTGTCACCGCCGCCGTGTTCGAGGAACTGCAGCACATTGCCCCACCAGAGCCAGGCGCGCCAGCGCCGCTTGTGAGCCAGCCCCTCCTCCAGGGCTGCGACGCCGTCGTCGAGGACGGCCAGCCCTGTCCACACTGGTGGGGTCCGTCTGCCGTCGGCGGCCAGCACCAGACGGCAGCCCGACGCGTCGGAGCCGTACAGCATCCGCACCGGCCCTGTGGTCCCGGCGGGTGCGCCCCCGCGCAGCGCCTCGCTGATACCGGTCGCGGCCTCGGCGCCGGTGAGGGCGGCACCGCGGGTCCTGTCCGCCCCGCTCATGCCGGCGGCCACCGCTTCGGCCCGCCGCCGCCAGCGTTCCGGATCGGGCGCGCGCAGGTAGGCCAGGAGTGTCCGCGCCGGGTTGACCCACATCGCCTCGGCCAGCTCACCGGGCAGGCCGCGGCCTACCCGGTCGTAGTAGTCGCGGGCGCGTTGCTGTCCGGCGGTGCCGTAGGGCGTCCAGACGGAGGTGTCCGTGTCGGTCCCGGTGTATCCGGGGTCGTTGATCCGGCGGCGCCATGCGGTCACGTCGTGGTAGGTCAGCTGGAACACCCGCAGCCCCTCGGCGCGGAGCCTGGTGCGCTTCCTGGCGTCGTCCGCCAGCCGGTCGTGCTCGCGGGTGGCGTGGTACGCGTAGCCGTCTAGGTACAGAGCGACGCGGGGGCCGGGGGAGTCCAGCCGCTCCAGGAGTATGTCGGGCCGGGTGTCCTCCAGCGCTCGCTGCTGGGAGACACGCCAGCTCACGGTGGACCCGTCCGGTGCCGTCAGCCTGAGGTCCAGGGCGTAGGTGCCGGCCGAGGTGGTGTAGGCGTCCGCCGTGGCTTTCGACTCCGGCAGCTTCGCCCAGTCCCGCAGGGTCTCCACGAACAGGACCTCAAGGTCGCTCTCGGCCTGCCGCTGGAGCGGGATGTCCTGGGTGGTCGTCACCCGTGAGGTGCGCCAGCGTTCTCCGTCGGCACCGAGCAGCTCGTCCAGCATCTGCCGGACCTCGTTGCGGCTGACCTTGTCGTAGTCGGAGGCTGGCACCCGGCGCAGCAGGCACTGATGGCAGCCGTCCAGGCCCTTCTCCCGGCACGCGCAGTGCTCGATGACGTCGCGAGCCCTGAGCAGCACCTCCCGGAAGCCGTCCGAGGAGGCCAGCCGGTGCAGGTACCCGGTGCCGCCGGGCAGCCGGTCGTACACGACCAGGAAGCGCCGGGGCCAGTCGGCATCCGGGTCGCCCGCGTCGTCCGGCATGGTTGCCTCGGCGATGTCGATGTGGTCGGGATCGCCGCCGTAGCGGGCGGCGATCCCCGCGAACAGGGCGGCGGTGAACGACGCTAGGCGCTCCTTGACGCGGGCCACCGAGGCGGGCAGCAGGATACGGACCGCCTCGGTGGTCAGTTCGTGGGCCAGCAGCAGGGGCACGTCCTGGCCCGCGCCCTGAGCTCCGGCCGTGCCCGCCGCGGCGCCGCGGACCCGACGGCGCGGGCACCACAGCAGATGGTGCGCGGATGCCGGGACACTCGTCGCCCCCGACTCGGTGAGGGCGTGCTGGGGCACGTCCACTACCGGTCTGCCGTCCGCGGTCGCGCCGCCGCACGAGGTGCAGACGTAGAACGGGTTGAGGCGGACGTCCTCTCCGGCGAGCGGCACCGTGCTGCTGCCGTCCTCGCGGTCGAGACCGAGGTTCAGGGTCCGGATCACGGCGTGGCGGGTGAAGTCCACGCCGAACACGGCCTCGTCGTGCCGCCAGGATCCGGGAACGAGGCGGTCGGGGTCGATGTCGACGGTGGTGAGGGTCGCGTAGCGCCTGCGGTCGCGTTCGTCCCGGTCGTCACGCACCCTGGCGTCCTCGCGCTTGTCACGGGACAGCACCCGCCGGGGGCGCAGGACGTACTGGACGCAACCCGCGTCGGCGATCTCCCGGCCACGGCAGCGCGGGCACGGCGTCGTGTCACGCTCGGCGTTCTCGGTCCGCACGTAACCGCAGGCGGGACAGAGCCGCCACACCGACCAGGCGCGCCGGTCGGGACCGCCGATGTCGAGGGCGCGCACCACGTGCCGGTAGCCGTTGACGTAGAAGCTGTTGCCGGGGGCGAGTTCGGTCAGGGCGAGCGCGCTGGACCGTTCGTAGTCCCGGGTCTCACTGCGGTACACCCTGGCACCGGGCGGCCGGGTTCCCTCCTCCTGCGGCGCGTCGTCCTCGTCGGGGGTCTCCGACCAGTACAGCGTCGCTTCCAGCATGGTGGTGGTGTCCGTCAGGCTGTAGTTCGGCAGCAGCCCGAGGTCCACCAGCGTGGCGTGCGCGGCGGACTGGCTCAGTTCCCGCAGCAGGTCCCCGGCGGTACGGCGCTCGGCCAGCAGCTCGCGCCGTTCCCGGTCCTGTGAGTCGTCGGAGCGGGCGAGCTGCCCGGCCGCCTCGTCGATCGCCGCGATTCTGCGGCGCACCTCCTCGCGCCGGCCGGTCCAGTCCTCCTCGGCCTCCTGGAGCACCCGGACGATTCCACCGGTCGCGTACGTGCGCAGTTCGTCCGCCGCGTGCTCGGAGACGCCCTCCGTGTCGGTGTCCCGACCGCCGTCGGCGGGGAACAGCGCGAGGAACTCCTTCACCAGGCGCGCTCCGTGGGTCTGCGCGGCGTCCGCGAGATCCTGGCACCATCCGCTGGTGCCGAACAGGGCGGACGACAGCCGGGGCACGGGTGCGAGGGTCTCGCCGTCCGAGGTCCGCAGTTCCCCGCGGGCCGCCAGGTCCAGCAGCCGGGCGGTGTACTGGCGGCGCAGGATCTCCACGGCCGACAGATAGCAGCCCGGCGGCAGGATGGTCCCGGCGATCATCTCCCGCGGCTCGTCCAGGTAGTACAGGTCACGCGCCCTGCGTCCGCCGAACGCGACCACCAGTGCGTTGCCCGTGCGTCGTCCGGCCCGACCGGCCCGCTGTACGTAGTTGGCCGGTCCGGCGGGCAGCGAGCCGAGCAGGACGGCCGACAGGTCGCCGATGTCGATGCCGAGTTCCAGGGTCGGGGTGCACGACAGGACGTTGGGGTCGGTGTAGTGCGTGCCCGCCTTGAAGGCGCGCTCCACACGCTCGCGTTCGGGACGGGTGAGCATGCCGGTGTGTTCGGCCGTGACCACGCGGAACGTGCCGCCCGTCAGATAGAGGCGACGGTAGTAGTCCCGCCGGTAGTCCCGCTCCCGCACGGGCCTGTCGGCGCGGATGCCTTCAGCCCCGGCGTAGGCCATGTCGCGCTGGGGCGCGGTGAGCCGTCCCCGGCACCGGTAGCGGGGGCAGGGATGGCCGTACCAGCGGGTGCGCCGCTCGGGGACCACGACCTGCTGCCAGCCGCAGTCCTCACAGGCGACGAAGGCCTTGTTGACGACGGCGTCGTCGAGTAGACGGACCTGGATGTGACCTGGCTGGATCCCGTACACCCGGGTCTGCCGGTCGCGGGTGGTCCGCGTGGACAGGACGCCCGCGTCGGCGAGGTGGGGCAGCAGCCTGCGCAGGTACTCGGTCGCCCCGGCGGCGTCCAGGTCCAGGCATCTGCGGGTCCAGTCCTGGTACCAGCCCAGTCGGCCGGTGACCGCGTCGAACTCGGATCCGTCCTTCTGCCCGTCGAGCAGGAACCGTGGCGGCGCGACGCCCTCTGGGAAAGCGGGCATGCCGTCGGGCCTGCGCCCGGAGATGAGATAGCGGTTGGTGCCGGCTTCCCTGATCCAGGTGTCGAGCCAGTGGTGCCGCACCGCGCCGCGCAGCCGCAGCCGCTCCAGCAGCCCCCGGACATAGGCCAGGTAGCGTTCGGGGGTGGGCAGCCCGCCCACGGCCAGCAGCTGGCCGGGCAGCGCCAGGTGCACGTCCCGTGCCAGGTCGGTGACGCCGTCGGGGTCGGCCAGCATCACCTCGGCCGCCGCGGTCCGGGTCAGTTCCAGGGTTCGGCCCATCCGGCTGCGCAACCCGAACTCCATGACCGTTGCGAAGGCCAGGCGCTCCCCGATCAGCCGCCAGGTCCGCGCGTCGCCCGTGCCCCGGCCGGACAGCAGCCGGTCGACCCCCGGCTCGTCGTGGAGGTCGGGGGGCACTACGGCGGCCAGCGCCTCGGGGTCGTCCACCGACTCCAGGACGAAGCCGATCAGGTCGTTGAGCGCGGTCGGATCCCCTGATTCGTCCAGGTTGTGCGCGAGCAGCGAGCGCAGTGAGAACTTGTACGAGGCGTTCGCGACGTATCCCGCCCGGTGCGCCGCGTCCTGGGTGGAGTCGTTGAACAGCAGCGTCTTGCGTTCCTCCGGGACGAGCGCGATGTCGCCGCCGGTGAACAGCTGGGTGACCGCCGCCGAGGCGAGGGCCGCCTGGGCGGTACCGAGGAAGCGGATGCTGTTGTCGGTCTGACAGGCCGGGCACCGGTCGTCCTTCGCGGCCTTGTCGGCGCTCTTGCGGTCGAGCAGGGCCAGTGCGAACCAGGCGTCGACCAGCTCTCCGTCGTCCGCGGTGGTGGGCAGCCGGTAGGTACCCCGACCGCCGTCCAGGACGACGACGGACAGCGGGTCCACGCCGCCGTCCGAGGGCCGGGCGCCGGTCAGCGCGTCGAGTGTCCGCCGTCGTTCGCCGGGGGTCGCGGCGATGAAGTAGCGCAGCCGCCGCTTGTCCCTGCCGACGCCGGCCCGCCAGATGCGGTCCTGCGCGGTCACGAGTTGCTGCGGGTCGGCCTCGGGGGACAGGGCTGCCCATCCGGAGCGCCCGCAGTTGCGGCAGTACACGGCCGGAAGGTGCACCTGGGCGGGGCGCGGCGCGGTGTCGGAGCCCGGCAGGGGCTCCGGGCGGCGGCTGGACGCATACGACGGCATGCTCCCGGAGGAGGCGTCGGAGTCCTCCTCGCCGGGCGGCGCGGCGTTGAGCGCGGCCCGGCGCGCCGCGGTCCGGTCGTCCTCGTACCAGCGGAACTCGGGGGTCGGTCCCACTCCGCGCAGCACGCGTGTCACGGGCCGCACCCACAGGTGCGCCTCGATGTGCAGCAGCGGCCGGGGCCTGCGCTCGTCGGAGTCCGGGTCACGGGCGGCGGACAAAAGCGCCACGAACCGGGACAACGCCTGGAGTGCCAGCCGGGGGTTCTCACGCGCGGTGCGGCCCCAGGAGTAGCCGAACCGGCCCAACCGGTCCCGCAGCATCCACTCGTCCAGCGGTTCGCCGTCCAGCAGCGACAGCACGCCGAGGGTGAAGTCGTGCCGCTTCAGCAGCCGTCCGACGCGGAAGGCGTCCAGGCCGGACCTGCCCAGCAGCAGGGTGGCGAGCGCGTTCAGGTCGAGCAGGTCGGGCCGGGCCTCGACGTCCGGTCCGCCGGACACCGCGACGACCTCCTGCGGGGTCGGCGGCTCGGGCAGTTCGTAGTCGACGGCGCCGGTGAACTCCTCGGCGGTCATCCGCTCCTCGCCGATGACCGCGTCCGCCGCGAACGGCATCCCGAACACCCTGGCCGCCACGTCGAGGATGCCCCCGGCCTCCTTCCCGGGCGCTCCCTCGCCGAGGGTCGCGGAGGTCGCCACCGGGCAGATCGACCCCAGCGGCCGGCCCGGCCGGGCCGCGCCGGTGGCGGCGGCGAGCCTGCGCAGCAGCATCGCCACGTCGGTGCCCTGCGCGCCGTCGTACGTGTGGAACTCGTCCAGTACGACGTACGCGGGCTCGGCGCCCTCCCACAGGGCCCGGTCCTCGCCGCGCTGGAGCAGCAGGTCGAGCATCTTGTAGTTGGTGATCAGCACATCGGGGGGCGAGAGGCGCATCTCCTCGCGCCGGGTCATCACCCGCCGGAAGTCGGTGTCGGGCCGGTCGCCGATGTACAGACCCGCCGTGACCTGGGCCAGCTCCGGACGCGCCAGGTAGTCGGCGATGCGTCCCGCCTGGTCGGTGGCGAGCGCGTTCATGGGGTAGAGCAGCACCGCCTTGATCCCGCGCACGCCCTCGGCCTTCTGACGCCGGCAGTGGTCCAGTACGGGAACCAGGAAGGACTCGGTCTTGCCGGAGCCGGTGCCGGTGGTCACCAGGGTGGGCCGGGCGGGCCCGTGCAGCGTGGACAGCCGGGCCCACGCCTTCGCCTGGTGCCGCCACGGGGCGAACCCGGGGAATCCCGCAGACCACTCCAGGTCGCGCCGCCAGCCGTCGTCGGCGACATGGAACGGTGTCCGGATCCGCAGGTAGGGCCCACGGAAGATGCCGGTCTCGGGGTGCCCGAGGAAGCGTTCGAGGGCGCCGCGGGTGGTCTCGTCGGCGAGGGCGTACGTCGTCGTGAGGTACTGCGTCAGACTGCCGCGGAGCTGCGCGGCGGCCATGGTGGGCTTCACGACGGTCCCCCTTGCGATGCCGGTGCCCTGGTGATCGGTACCACCGTATATCCGCGGCGCGGTCGGTCCCGACGGCCTGTCGCCGACCGGAGCCGCAGGTCAGGTGGGCTGGCTACCAGGCGGCCAGCTCGGCGACGAACTCGTCGTAGGACCGGTTCTTCCCTTCGGGCCGGATGACCTTCCCGTCCGCGCCGAGCGCCTTCTCCATGATGCGGGGGGCGTCCGACACCTGATAGGGGGGTTTCCACGGGTGTTCTCTGAGGACCTTTTTGGGGTCGTGGACTTTGGCGAGGTCGCAGCTTTTGTACCTGGCCTTGAGAACCCAGCCGGAATTGACCTTGGTGAACGCGGAGGGGAACTGCATGAGCCAGGCCTCCGTCTCGAAGGCCGCCAGAGCGACCGCCGACGGGCACGAGAAGGCGTTCTGGAGTTCGTCGCTGATGCGTTTGCGGACCTCGACGTACTTCTCCTCGTTCACCAGGTCGAGGTCCACGTGCACCACGAGGCCCGCCAGCTCCGACCGCAGGGAAGCGGCCTGCACCAGTCTGCGGAGTTTGTCGATGCGCGGGGTCAGTTCCTTGTCGGCCGGTCCGAGGCAGGTTTTGTCCCGGAGGTTGACGATCTTCGCATCCGGGCGGAAGGCCCGGACGAGGTGCCAGAGGACCTTCCGGTCGAAGTCACCCTCGCCCGCGACGACTATGACGGAGTCCTTCTTCGGGCCGGCCTTTCCCTTGCCTTTCACAGCCCGCCCCCCAACGTGTTCGCGAACCACAGTTCCCCGATGGGCATGCCTTCGGACGCTTCGATGACCTCGCGCACCTCGTCCGGTGTGAGTGCCGGGATGCGTGACGATCCGTCCGCGTCCCGCTCGCAGACCACGAACTCGTCCGGGGTCAGTTCGCTGACGAACACGGGGGAGTGTGTGGTGACCAGGAACTGCGCCCGGCGGCTCGCTTCCCGCAGTCGCACTGCGAGGAGTTCCAGGGCGTGCGGATGGATGCCGTGGTCGATCTCCTCGATGCAGGTGAGAGCCGGCGGCTCAGGGTCGTGGAAGATCGACAGCAGACACAGAACGCGCACCGTTCCGAAGGAGGCGTCCTCCAAGCGGGTGCGTCCCCGCAGTCCTTCTTCCTCCAGCTCGATCGAGAGGTGGTCGTACGTCCCCGGGGTGTCCACGATGTGGATGTCCCGGATTTGAGGGATCACCGCTCTGACGTCGTCCAGCAGTGCCTCCCAGATGGGCCTGCGGCCCTTTTCGCCTCTGATGGCCCGGAGTGTCTTGAGGAAGTCCGCGAGGTTGGAGGCGTCGTCCTTCAGGTGGCGCCCCGAGCTGGTGATAGGGGAGGGTTTCCGCGCCTCCCGCACATCCGGATCGAAGACGCGGATCCCGGCGACGTGTCCTTTGATCTCCTCCACCGCGTGGGCCGTCGGGCTGTCCGTGACCCAGGGCAGTCGCTGGTGGAGAGCGGACGCCATCCGGTCCAGTCCGACGGCGTCCTTCAGGCCGTCGGACGCGAGGGAGCTGCTGATCTCCGCGGTCGCGCTCTTGAGGTTGAGGGAGGTTTCCGTGTCCTGACGAGGGTGCTGGGTGAACCGCTCCTGCCGGTAGAGGACTTGGCTGCGCGATGACACGCTCCGCCGGTTGACGCTCAGCTCATAGCTGTCCGGCTGCTCCTTCGATGCGTGGTCCGACCAGATGCCCTCGATTCCGATCGTGATCCGGGACACCGGTCTGGAACCACCTCGGAAGGCCACGGTCTCGAAGCCGCCTCGCTCTTCCAGAGCCATTTCGATCCCGCCTTCGGACACGCTGCGCAGGAACTCCAGAGCGTGGAAGACGTTCGACTTGCCCGCCGCGTTCGGGCCGACCATGACGGTCAGTGGCCCGAGCGGCAGTTTCGTGTCGGTCAGGGTGCGGAAGTTCCGCACGGTCAGACCGAGTATCCGGTGGTTCACGCCTCGCGCCCATCCTGGAACGGCCGGGCCGTGACACCCGGTCAGCTGACTGGTCGGCGCACGGCGGACGGTCCCGAGGCATGCCACTGAGTGCTGCTCAGTTCCCCATGTGCATCGTCCACTTGGCGCGTCCGACCACCGAGCATCACGAAGCGTACAACTTACGTCACACCGTCACCAGGTACTTGAACACATCGGCCATGCGGGCCGAAAACGCTCTCTTTTCAAGTGCTTCGGAGCGAACGGACTCTGGTGGGAAGGGATGCGCACGGACGGTGCCGAGGGGGAGCCGCGATGTCCGGACCGCTCTATGTTCCCGTTCTGCCGACGCGGTCGCACGCCGCCGCGGCGTTCCGGCTGCTGTGGCCGGACGTCCGGGCCGCGACCAGGCCGCTGTGGAACCTGCCGCCGCTGCCCGCAGCAACCCCGGAGGCGTTGGCCACGCTGGTCGGCAAGTACGTCGACCCGGTGAGCGCCGTGAGCCGGCACGGCGGATGGATCGACGCTCCCTTCGGTGAGGACGCGCAGACCGCCGCTCTCGCCGAAGAGCTGTCCGTCTACTGCGAGTTGGGACGGCTCCATCCGGTCACCGGGCCGGAGCGGACCGAGGCGCAGCAGACGGGGGCTGTGGAGACAGCCCGCCGCGGCCTGCGCGGACTGGGTGTCCGGGTGCGGGTCGCGGGGGAATGGGACGACGGCCTCGGGGAGGGAGTCCGGGGCCTGCTTGCCCGAACCGGTCCTGAGGTGCCGATGGACCTGCTGCTCGACATGGGAGCGGTCCTCGACGCCCGGCCCGACGCGGGCAAGGAGGCGCTGCGCGCTCTGGACGCTCTGATGCCCTTGGCGGTCTGGCGGAGCGCCGTTCTGCTCGGCGGGGGCTTTCCCCGGGTCACCGCCGACATGCTGGAGGAGGGATGGTGTGAGGGGTCGCGGGCGGAGTGGCGCATGTGGCACGAGGTGCGCGCCACGGGCAGTGCCTATGCTCCGCTGCTCGGTTATGGCGACTACGGGGTGCAGCCCCCGAGCGCCCTCGCGCAGGCCCCGGCACCCGGGAGGAAGGGCGGTCCGCCCTGGGGCGTGCTCCGTTACACCACCGACAGCTCGTACCTCATGTTCAAGATGTTGACCCGGGGGCCCGACCGGATCGCCGTTAACCGCAGCGCCGCCCGCCGGATCGTCGAACTGCCCGAGTTTCGGGGAGCGGGGGCCGGACAGGGCGAGGAATGGCTGAGCGACTGCGCGCACGGTCCGCTCACGACCAGCGAGGGTGTGGGCGGCCCCAAGGAGTGGCTGCGGGAAGGCAACGTCCAGCACATGACGTACGTCGTGCGGAGCCTGCCCGGCGGCTGAGCGGGCCGCCGCCGGGCACCCGGCCGCCCCGTCCCAGCCGCCTTGCCCCGGCGCTCAGCCGAACAGCGGTGCCAGCGCGGTCTCGCCCGCGAGGATCCGCCAGGCGGGCACCCGCACCGTCCGGCTCACTGGGCAGGGCTTGGCCCCGTGGCCTCCGGAGGGCAGTCCGCTGAGCAGGTCGCCTCGCGCGTGGGTCAGCCGGAGGTGTCGCGCGGGGTTTGCTCCCGCTCCCGGACCGGGGTCGATCAGCACCGCCGTGTTCTCGCCGGCGTCGGTGAACAGCAGGTCCACCGGGCGGCCGCCCACCAGAACGGCCCGCTCCAGATCGGTGATGCCCCGTCCCGCCAGGTACTGCTGCAGGCGGTCGGCGAGGTCCGCGCGGGCCTCGGTCACCGGGCCGGACGGGCCGGCCTCGGCCGTCGTGCCGTCGTCGCCCGTTCCCAGCGTCGCCGAGCGCGCGGCGAGCAGGGCGGGCAGGCCGCTCTGGTCCTGCCAGAAGGCACGGCCTCCCACCGTGATCAGCTGCGACTTGGCCCGGGTGACCGCCACGTTCCACAGGTTGACCTGGCTCGCGACCCAGTGCGTCGTCCGGGGCGGTGTGTTGTGCGCCGCCACCGGGCTGAGCACCATCACGTCCCGCTGCCCGCCCTGGAAGGTGTGGACGGTGCCGACCCGGACGCGGTCGTCGTCCCGCCACATCCGTGCCAGTGTCTCCTTCTGCGCCCGGAACGGCGTGACCACTCCCACCGTCGCGTCCGGCGCAAGCCCCGCCAGCAGCCCGTCGACCACGCGCCGGACGGCCTCCGCCTCCACAGTGTTCCGCCAGGACTGCCCGTCGCCGCCGCGCGCCGATTCCCCGGACGGTACGTCGACCCAGCCGAGCACCGGCGCCGGATCGGCCGCTCCCACCGGGTCGTACGACGGCACCTGCCGCCGCACGTCGGTCAGCACCCGCAACCGGCCGCCGTAGCAGTGGCCGTTGACGACGTCCGCGATCCGCGGGTGGCAGCGGTAGTGCTCGTCGAGGAGCAGAGCGCTGTCGCCGTGCTGTTCGGCCGCGTGGTACGAGGAGTACACGTGGTAGGTGAGGCGGTGGTGTTCCAGTTGCGCGGCGCTCAGCCCGGCCCGTACCCGTGCCTGACGTTCCTGCTGCGGTGACACGCCGGGGATGTGCCCGAGCTGCATGGGGTCGCCGATGATCAGTGCCCGGCGGGCCCGGAACAGCAGCGGCAGTACCGACGGGATGGAGCACTGGCTGGCCTCATCGATGACCACGAGATCGAACAGCTTCGGGGCGAGTTCCAGTTGCCGTACCGAGTGGGTGCTGACGGCCCATCCCTTGATGTGCGCCATCAGGTTCTTCTGGCTGCGCTGGTAGCCGGAGCGGCGGCGGAGCGCCTGGAGCCGCTGGTTCATGAGCCCGGTGGCCCGGCCCAGGGCCTCGGCGGACAGCGCGCGGGACAGTTCCGCCGACAGCCCGGACAGCGCCTCCGCCGTCGTGAGCCGGGACCGCTTGAGCCCTTCCTCGTCCCATTCCCCGTGCCGGTGGACGAGTTCCCGCACCTCCCGCTCCACGGACACGATCCCGGCAAGGGACTCCAGCAGTTCGGGCGGCACGGGTCGTCCCGTCGCCCACTCCGGCCATGCCGGTCCGGCATCGTTCGGGCGCTGCTCCGCCCCCGCCGTGACCAGCGCGGCGAGTACACGCCCGCGCCGCCATGACCCTAGCTGCCACCAGCGGGCGCCAGCCGTCTTCCGCGCCCGCTCCGCCCACCGGCCCAGCGCCGCGACGCCGTCGACGTCGGCCGCCCAGACCCCTTCGAGCAGGGACAGGGGCAGCTCCAGGGCTGCGGCCCGCTCCTCCCGGTCGCGGAGCAGTTCCAGCAGCTGCCCTTCCTCGCCGACGCGGTGGGCCGCCTGCGCCCGCAGCCGGTCGGCCGTTCCCCGGGTGTTGCGCAGCTCGCCGCCCACGGTGGCCGACCCGCGCCGCGGTGGCCCGTCCGGTTCGGCGAGCAGCCGTTCCAGTTTGGCCGCCTCCCGCTCCAGCGCCTCCGCGTTGCCCGTCCGCATGAGCAGGCCGGGCGCGATGTCGTCGCAGCGCTGGGCGACGACGTTCACGGCCTCGTTGTTCGTGGAGGCGACCAGCACCGACTGTCCCGCGGCGACACAGGTGGTGACGACCGCCGTGACGACCTCGCTCTTGCCCGTGCCGGGCGGCCCGGTCGCCACGGTCAGCGGCTGGGTCATGGCCGACGCGATCACCAGTTCCTGGCTCTCGTTGCACGGTCCCGGAGCGACGGGCGTCACTGGGTTCGCCGCGACAGCAGTCGGCGCAGGCACCTGCCGGGCCCCACCGTTCAGCAGCGCGTCCAGGGCGGTGCCCACGATCTGCGGGGTCCGCGTGGAGATCTGGAGCAGGTTCTCCACCAGAGCCTGGGTGGCCATGGCCTCCGCGCCCGAAGGCACCAGCAGCACGGCCGCGTTGTGCGCGCCCGGCCGCAGCGCCTGCATCACCGTGCGCTCGCTCAGCGCGGACGGGTCCAGCGGTTCGAGTTCCGGCAGCCCCAGCTCGTCCAGCAACTCCCTGACGGCACGCAGCATCTGGGCGTCGTTGCCCTCCTGCCAGGCCGGCTGCCAGCGCGCGACCAGGTCGGCCGCGTCACCCGCGTCCAGGAGTTCGGAGACGACGCCGCTGTGCAGGGACGGCACACCGCTGGGCCGGAGCACGTCCCGGCCCTCCTCGTCCGGCGCCAGCTCCATCTGCTGGATGAGCAACGGTGCCAGCTCCACCGTCGCGCGCCGCCCCCGGCCAGCGTCCCGCGCGGGCAGCGTGATCGCCGGATAGCCGTACCAGTACTCCTGCCGGGAGCCCGCCTCGGTGTCCGATCCGCTCCGCCCCTCGGGCCGCGGCAACGCTCCGGGCGCGACGATGTGCGGTCCGCGCCCCGACTGGATGGTCTCCTCGCCCTGGGTCAGCAGGAAGTACTTCTTGTCCCGGCCCCCGTCCCGGTCCGGCCGCATCCCGGCCGCCGCCTGCGCGGTGAGGCAGTCCGCGTAGTACCGCAGCAGCCCCTCCCGGTCGACGCCGTTCCGTTCGTCCGCCTCCGCCAGCTGCCGGGCCTTCAGCAGCGCGGGGGAGCGCCGGGCGGTACCGGCGGCGTCCTGGGGCAGCTCAGGGAGCCGCACCGGCCGTGCCACCGACCGGGCGAAGGGAAGGCTCCGCGTCGCCCTGATCGTGGACTTGGTGGGCCGCTGCTCCTCCGGTACGCCGTCGCGGGTCATCTGGGCGGTCAGGTAGTCGAAGAGGTCGTCCGGGGTGATCCAGCCGCCCTCCTTGATCCGGCCGTTGCGCAGCCCCTCGACGATCTCCCCGGTGAACCGGGAGGTGCCGAGACCCGACCCGGGCGGCGCCATCGCGGAGGCCGCCTGGAGTGCGTCGGACGCGGTGATGAAGTACACGCCGGTCGGCCGCAGCAGGGTGCTCGGCGCGGGCCGGTCCGGTTCCCCCGACGGGCCCTTGGCGGTCCAGCCCTGCACGACGGACCCGCTGGAGCAGCAGTCCAGCAGGACCAGTTTGGAGGCGGCCCGACAGGACTGGAGCATCCGCTCCAGGAACTCCGCCGGTACGGCCGTGCCCGGCAGGTCGGCCGGGTCGGTGTCCCGGGTCAGGAAGTACAGCTGGCCGTCCTGCTCGCAGTACTCGCCGTGCCCGCTGAAGTAGAGCAGCGCGGTCTCACTCGGCTGCCGGGCCTCCAGGAACGTCTCGACCGCGTGCAGCATCTCCGCCCGCGTCGGCTCGGCCGCCAGCGCGCACTCGTTGTACATGCCGATCTCGGTGCTCTCCAGCACCGCTCGCATGTAGTGCAGATCGGCGCGTACGGCCGGGAGGTCGGCGTACGTCTCGCTGCCGTACGTGGAGACGCCGATGAGCAACGCGTGCCGGTCGTTGTCGGTCATCGCCGCTCAGCCCGTCGTCGCCGTCGTGTCGTCGTCGCCGTCGTCCGTGAGGAACCGCTCGATCAGCGTGTCGTCCTCGCGGGCCTCCTTGCCGGTGATGTGCAGGGTCGTCCCGTCAGGCCGCTTGACCACGATGGTGCGCTGCGGGATCCGCGCCAACCACGTCTGTACCAGCGAGACCACGAACGAACCGGCGCTCAGCAGCAGCCCGACGGTCTCGGCCGACGGCCCGCCCTTGTCGCCGGCCCCCGCCAGACTGCCGGGCTCGGGCAGGTCCAGCCTGGCCGTGGGGTCCACCTCGCCGAGGGCGGCGAGCAGTTCGCGCGCGTCCTTACGGGCGCGCAGCGGATCCTCGTCGACGACGGAGATCAGGTATCCGGTGTGGTTGTTGTCGGGCATGGCGGTCTCGTAGTCCCCCTGGATTCACCGGCTCCTTGCCGGGCGAACGAGACTAGTGGCCGCCACTGACACCGGATGGCCAAGTGGCGCCGCTGTCACGGCCGTTGGCGTGAAACTGGTCGACGATGGCCGGGTCGTGCGCGTCTCGCGTCAGCCGCAGTTCCGCCCAGACGGTCTTCCCCGGGACACCCACGCGCGGGGCGACCGCCCAGCGGGTCGCCAGCCCCGCCACCATCAGCAGGCCCCGGCCGGACTCCGCGTCGCCGGGCGGCTCCCGGTCGGAGAGCAGCGGGATGCGTTCGGCCCGGGTGTCGGTGACCTCGATGCGCAGAGAGTCGGTGCACTCGGTGAGCCGGACATGGAAGTCCCGTCCGTTGACATGCCCGTGCCGTACGGCGTTGGCGGTCAGCTCGGCCGTGATCAAGGTGAGGGTGTCGTTGACCCGGCCGTCGTAGGGATGCCCCCACGTGTCGAGCCGGTGGGAGACCAGCCTGCGGGCGAGGCGTGCGCCGCGTGGGGAGGAGGTGAAGGCCATCGCGAGCTCGTGGAGGGGGCTGGAGGAGGTCTCGGTCCGGGTCGCGGATTTGCCTGTGGCTTCGGCTTCGGCTTCAGCCTGGGTCTCGGCTTCGGGAGTTCGCCGTGTGGGGGAAGTTCGGCTGTTCATGTGGCCCACGCTGCCGGTGTCGTCCTAGCGTGACCAGATACGGCGCGCACACGGAGAGTCGCTGTAGGTGTGCGGTACGCGGGTGTAGGCGGGGCGGAGCGTGACGGTCAGCGCGAGGGCGCGTTGGCCGGGGGAGGTGGTACGGGGATGAGTGAACCGACGGGGCTTGTGGACGAGGCGCCGGAGAGCGGCGACGGCGAGGGAGAGGGACGGCAGCCGGAATCCGACGCCGGCTCAGGTGTTCTGCGGGTCTTCGGGCGCCAGTTGAAGCGGTTCCGGGTGCGGGCGGTCCTGGAACGGGCGGAGTTCGGCTCCCTCACGGGGTATTCGGTGTCCACCATCGCCGCGTACGAGCAGGGGCGCCGGGTGGCTCCGCCGAGGTTCATCGACCGGGCGGATGAGGTGCTGGACGCGGGCGGGGTCCTCCAGGAGATGAAGGAGGAGGTGGCTCGGGCCCAGTATCCGGCGTTCTTTCGGGATGCGGCGCGGTTGGAGGGGGAGGCGGTTGAGCTGTGGGTGTACGCGACTCAGGCGGTGCCCGGACTGCTTCAGACGGAGGAATACATGCGGGCGGTGTTCGGCATGTGGCGTCCGTTGCTGGACGAGGAAACCCTGGAACAGCGAGTCGCGGCCCGTCTCGCGCGCCAGCATGTCTTC
Organism: Streptomyces sp. NPDC090088; assembly: GCF_044747345.1. Classification (NCBI taxonomy): domain Bacteria; kingdom Bacillati; phylum Actinomycetota; class Actinomycetes; order Kitasatosporales; family Streptomycetaceae; genus Streptomyces; species Streptomyces sp. NPDC090088. The sequence continues at coordinate 1,160,384 of NZ_JBIVDZ010000001.1, forward strand.
GAGCGCAGGCCTGCGCCCCTGCTGAGCTTTGTCATCGACGAGGCGGTTGTACGTCGGCCGTTGGGCGGCTGGTCAGTCATGCGTGGCCAACTGGAGCAGCTGATGCTGGTCGGCGCGTTCCGGAACGTCGAGGTCCAGATCATGCCGCTCGACCGAGAGGACAACGCAGGCGTGGACGGGCCGTTCACCTTGTTGTACCGCGCTGGAGGTGATCAAGTGGCTTACGTGGAAGCGCAGGGGCGCAGCACAATGGTCAGTGACCGGCAGGAAGTTCAGGGAATCGCGTCGCGGTACGGCATCATCCGTGCGCAGGCTCTCACTCCGCGCGAGTCGCTGGACTTCGTTGAGAAGCTGCTTGGAGAGGTGTGAAGGTGAACGAGACTCCCGGTGCGGTGGCCGAACTGCCCTGGCGTAAGAGCAGCTACAGCGGTGGGGCTGGAGGAGAGTGCGTCGAGGTCGCTGACTGCGCCCATGTGGTCCGTGTTCGTGACTCCAAGGACACTGGCCGACCTGCTCTCTCGGTCGCTGCTGCCGCCTGGATGGCGTTTGTCGGCTTCGCTGCTCAGTAGGCGACAGGTCTGCCCTCGGTGCAGAACCGGGGGCAGACCTGTGTCGGGCCGCGTTGGCCGACTAAGCGTTCACCTTCTCGCGGGCGGGCGGAGTCCAGCGGCCTGCGGCGATATCGGAATCCAGCCGTGCCTGGAAGTGCGCGTGCGCCGCCCGCATTTCGGTCTCGCGGTCGGCCTTGTAGAAGGGCGCCTGGTAGCCCTCGGGAGGCGGCACTACGGTTGGGTTGGACAGGTGCTCAAGGAGCAGTGAATAGGTTTCTTTCAGCTGACCCTGTCCGAACACTCGATAGTTTCCGGAGATACGGCGGCCAGCGAAATCGAAGTACATCTGTGATTCGTAGTCCGCGAGGATCGGGTACCGAGATTTGTAGATCGCCACCAGTTGTTCTGCCGTAATGCCCAGCCACACGGATACGAGAGCGTCCAATTCAACAAGTGCGGCGCGGCGTGCGTACTCCGTCCGCAGGGGTGAATTGCTATCCCATTGTGAAGCGAGTGAAGCTGTGAGGTTAGGCAAATTAGGCCACCTCGTCGCCCAGTTCTCATGTTCGGGCTGTGTAGATTGATACAGCTCATCCCAGAGCGGTTTATATGCGCTAGTTAGGCAGTTCAGTCGTAGCGTGCGGATTAGGAGTGCGTGTGCGAGCGGATGCTCGGGAGTGGGGGATGGCATCTGGTAGGCCTCGGCCAATCTCAGATCGGAGCGACCGGTAATACGCAGTAGGTAGTCCAATGGTAGAGCCGCCCAAAAACCCGCGTTCATTACCGTGAGTCGGTTGTTAGGCAAGGCAATTGAGACTACGGCGTCGATATGTGACGGTCCTGGGGGGATTATGGCGGCGAATAGGCTCCGCTCGGTATCAAAGGGAATCATGCGTCGCCAAGCGAGGCGGAAGTAATCGGTGTAGGGGCGATCGTTCCAATGTTCTTGTTCGGAAAGAAACGTCTCCCTATCTGAGGCGCGAATGTAATTTGTTCGAGGGGTAGCGTCAGTTGGAAGTTGGAGAAGGTCCCAGGGTGACCAGTCTCGGTTTAGGCGGCATGGGATGTCTGGTTGCTTATTCCAGGGTGTGGCGATGCCAAAGTGAGGCCCTTGCAAGATTGCTTCAGAAAGGTTGTTCGGAACCCCGGTAGACCATCGGATGAGACCCTTTTGTTTGCTCGCTTTTTCGTGATAGCCAGGACTGTGATGTGGATCGAAGTCGGAGAGTCGAGTGTGCGCCTTCGAAAGGGCTCGGATGGCGCCTTCTTCGAAAGACGTAACCGGGTAGAGAAGTGCACTCTGCTCTACAGGGACGTCCTCGCGAGCCGCTAGGCGTTGCCATTCGGCGAGTAGCTCTTCGGAGGCGGGGATCACTCGTGCTTGATGTGGCCGGATATCCCATGCTCCCTTATGTTTGATGCCAGGTGGCTCTCCCCCGCCATCGTGCGCAAGTGACGAAAGGAGCGTTTCGGGCAGGAAAATCCAACTTGCATTTCTAAAGGAGATGGGGCGTTGTGATCCGTAGATGTTTACGCTAAATTGCCGAGTCCACTCGATTTCCGTGAAGAGGAGGAGGCGGTTTGAGAAGTGCACGTGGAAACGCAAGTGTCGATATGCTGCGGCCCGCAATTTTCCCTCATGGGCGCCGCTGAAATGGGTATCAGGATGGATCATGCCTGCCATTCCGGCGGTATTCATGTTCGACCAGACTTGGCACATGAATGCGCGATATAGGTCCGGTTGTGTGCCGACTAGCAGAGGATATGTGGTTTCCGCTCCGAGTGTTGTTGCTGAGCCCGCGTTAGTGGCAAGCTCTTTGAGGTAATAGTCCCGCTCAATCTTCCTCAGTGACTCTTCCTTGCGTAGGCGCCATTCTGCTACCCCGGGCCTTTCTGTCAGCGTGAACCAGGGTTCAACTTCGGCAAGAATAAGATCTTCCCGCCACCTCGGCCGAACCCAAGGCGGATTCCCCACCTGCAACTCAAACCCACCCCGCGCAAACACCTGCGCGAACTCCAGCTCCCAGTGGAAGAACCCCTGCGCCTTCGCCACATCCCTCGCCGCGCCCGCCCACAGGAACCGCTCCTCCAGCGACTGGAACCGGTCCATGCCCATCCACTCGGGCAGCTCGTCCTCGTAGTCGGACAGGCGCTTCAGCGTCTGGAACGTCGGCACCAGCGATTCCTCCGGCACATCCTGCGTGCCCAGCAGCGCCTCGGCGAAGTCGATCCAGTCGTCCAGGTCGGCGAGCGCGATGACGTCGCGGCGCTCACCCCTGATCTGCTCCGCGCGGCGGCCGGTGCGGCGGCGGGACACCGAGTCCCGCGTCAGCGTCATCTGCTGGGGCTCGGCGGTGAAACCGGGCAATGCGTCCGCCTCCCAGGCCAGCAGGACATCGTCGGCGCCGCTCTCCGCACCGCCGTTACCCCCCTCGACGCCCACCACCTCGAACTCCGCCGCCCGCGCGGCCAGCGCCTCCGCCCGCGCGTACCGCTCGTCCGTACCGTCCAGCAGCGCCGCGTTCTGTACCGGCCAGAACCACAGCGCGCACCACGCGTCCATGAGCGTCTTGAGGCGCCAGTAGGGGGTGTCCTCCGCCTGGAGCTCGGCAAGAACCGCGTCCCGCTGCACGGCGACCTCCGGCCGGCGCAGCCAGTCGTCCTCCGCTCCCCACACGCGGATGCGACGGGAGATGTCCCGCTCCGACAGCTCCAGCCGTCGTACGACCAGCCCCCACAGGTACTCGGCACGGCGGGCCAGCCCCTGGAGCCGGGCCGTCTGCTTCGCCGTCGGGGACTTCGTGACCGCTTTTCGCCACGCGGCCAGCGCCTTCGCCTCGGCCGGGGCGAGTGCCTTGGCCTCCTTCTCGGCGGCGACGGCGCCCCACTCCTTCGCCGGGAGGAGGAAATGGTGCACCGCGCCTTCCGGGAGTGACGCACCCCCTACCGCCTCCGCCAGCGGGAAGCGTTCCGGAGTAGCCCCCAGCCAGCCGCCCTTCTTCAGCCGGTCGGCCGCGTACACCTCCCGCCGCCCGCCGATCAGTGAGTTGCCGCGCCGCAGGTGCAAGCCGAACCAGGGCGCCTCCATGCCAGGGTGCATGGTGTTGAGCCACAACGACACCTCGGCCAACTCAACGGCCGTCTCGTTGAGGTCGACGCCGTAGGAGTTGTGCAGGGCGATGTACGCCTTCGTCTTCTGCAGTTCGACGGCGTACTGGTCCGTGTCGATCGACCGGCCCAGCTCGGTCTGCCTGCGCCGCAGATACTCCGCCGCGACCTGGTTGATCGCCTCGTTGAGGAACGCGCCCGAGCCGAGGGCCGGTTCGCAGATCCGCCAGTCCAGGAGGTCTTTTGCCTCCGTGGTGTCGGTGAGGAGCTGTTGGAGGGCCAGTTGCACGGTGACCCGCGTCAGCGACTCCGGTGTGTAGTACGACGCGGAGGTCTGCCGGTCGCGGCCGGAGAGGCGGTACACGAACGAGCCCGGCGCGTGCCGTACGCGGAGTTCCTCACCGGTGACCCGGTCCCGGCGTCGTACGAACACGGAGTCGTCGTAGTCGGCGATCTTCGACTTGGGGACCAGCCAGGAACCGTCCTTCGGGTCACCGTGCTTTGCGACCTCGTACAGCTCCTCGCCCGCGATGAAGCCGCTGTACGACATCAGGCCCTCGTAGACCGCGCCGAGCTGGTTGATGCCGAGCTGCGCGTACGAGATGAAGCCGCCGCGTTCCCCCCGCTTCCCCTGGGTGATCATCAGGCTGTGCAGCACCTGATGGAGGGTGGCGTTACGCAGCCGGGTGTCCAGGTAGCGGACGGACTCGCCCCGGGCCAGGGCCTCGTCCGAGTCGTGGCGCGGGTCGGGGAGACTGTCCGCGCCGATCAGCCGGATGGCGTCGCGTTCGAACAGCTTGCTGTGCAGCGGCTCGAAGCGCAGGCCGACGTCCTCGCTGGTCTTCTCGTCCGCCGTGTCGTCGCCGGCCGCTTCCACGCCGTGTGTGCGGCGCGGGCGGTAGCCGTCCTGCACCTTGCGGAACAGCAGGTCCAGGGACTCGTAGAGGTAGAAGCCGTTGCGGGCCGTGTCGCCCACCGGTTCGCGCTCGGCGACGAGTTCACCTAGCCGGCCGAGTCCGTAGCCCTGCTGGTACTCGGGATAGTCGGCGGGCAGGATGCCCAGTTCGGGGCGGGCCTCCGCGTACAGCAGGAACAGGATCCGGTAGAGGTAGCGCAACGACTCGCGGGTCAATCGGCGTCCGAGGTCGGGGAGTTCGCCGATGTCCTCGGGGCGCACGCCCTGCCCGTGCAGTCGCTGGAGCACCTCGTTCGCGATGAGTTCGACGCTCTTGCGCAGGCCGTCGCGGAGTTCGCTGGAGACGCCGACCGCGTGCTTGGCCGACTTGCCGACCAGCTCGGCCAGCGGATTCTCACCGCCCTCCTCCGGAGTACGCAGCGAGTCCGCGCCGAACAGCGCGGCCACCGTGTCGAGTTCGCCGCCCGCCCGGGTGTCGTTGCGCTGGAGCGCCATGTCCAGGGAGACACCGAGATAGCGTCCCTCGCCCCACACCGCGCGGTCGGCCAGGACGATCACCCCGCCGCCGAGCAGCAGCACGTACCGGGGCGGCTCCTCGCAGGCGAACAGGAAGGAGGCGAGCTTGGAGCCGGTCTCCACCGGGTGCGGGCCGTCGAGCGGCACCGGTTCCAGGAGGCGTCCCCGGCCCTTCGGGTCGAGTGCCGCGTCGGGTTCGGCGGCCCAGCCGCAGTCCAGCGCGACCAGGCCCTTCTCAGCGTGGGCGACCGGGACCTCGTAACGCTGGCCCGCGCGCTCGACGGACAGGACGCGCGGCTTCGCGTCGTAGCCGAGCGCGCGCAGCACCTCGGCGTTGAGCGCCCGTACCTGCTCTCGCCACTTCGGTGCCCGGTAGGTCAGGAAGTCGTCGTCGGTGTCGCGGACGGAGATGATGCCGTCCTCGTCCTCGGGCAGGGCGAAGAAGGACCGCGCGCGGAAGTAGCCCCGGCGTAGCACCCGCAGCCCGGCGCGCGGGGTCACCGGGAGTTCGGTACGGCCGGGCGTCGGCGCGGCGGACGCCTCCTCCTCGGTTCCGTCGTCGCCGGCGGGCGGCTTCGCCGCCTCCTCGCGCTCCTTCCACCTCTGGAGCAGGCCCGACTTGAGATCCTTCGGCAGCACCTCGGCCAGGTAGTGAGCCGAGAAGTAGTCGCCACGGTTGACCAGGGAGTCGTACGTCATGACAGGGCTTCTCTCAGGGGGTCACAGGGCGGCGTTCGGGGGCGCGTAGCGGAAGGCGGACGACGACGCCGCGAGGGAGACGGGCGGGGCCTCGCCGCCGTTCCCGCGGTCGCTGGCGGGTTCGGTGTCCGGTACCAGCACCGCGAGGACCCGCAGCAGGGGCCTGCCCGTCGTCAGCAGGGAGTCGGCGAGATCGGCGAGGCGTTCCCGGGTACGTTCCCCGTCCAGCGTGGGCTGTTTCCAGGCGCCGAGCCGCAGCTTGTACTCCTCGACGGGGCGGCGCAGCGGTTCGTCCCAGGCGTCGCGGTGGGCGTTGAGGAACGACTCGGCCGTCTCCAGCACCCGGGGGAGGGCGGCGCGCAGCGGCTCGGGATCGAGGTAGCCCCGCTTGTTCGCCATGGCCGGGCCGACACCGGCGCGCCGCAGCAGGGAGACCATGTCGTCGACGGCCAGTCCCTCCCAGAAGTAGTTCTTCTTCCCGTCCTCCGCCACAACGACGAACTGCCGCCAGGTCACGCCCATCCACTTCACGACGGTCGGTCGGCCCAGCTTGTTGGAGTACACGCCCTGGACCAGGTAGACCGGCTCCGCCACGTTCGACGTGATCATCGGCGCCTCCTGGCGGCCGAGTCCGACGAGGACCTTGTCGGTGAGCCAGTCGACGACCGGGTGCAGGTCCGTGAGCAGGGAGATCTCCGGCCAGCTCGACGTGGACGACTGGCGGGCGCGTTGCAGGGAGTGCTCGGCGAGGCGGCGGTTGAAGGTCACCAGGAGCCGTTCCCGCAGGCGCTGCTCGCGCAGATAGTCCGAGGGGAGCGCTTTGAGGCGGTGGACGAGTTCCGCCGGCGGGCGGAAGGAGAGCAGCCCGGACTGCTGGTCGCGGTCCAGGCCCAGTCGGTCACGGGCGTCCGGGTACACCTCACGCAGCGCCTCGTCCACGAAGTGGGCGGTGGAATCGAAGAGCCGGGGGAGCACCGGGCTCGTGTCGTCGGCGCTAGCCGACGACGGCGCTCCGGCCGGAGTCGGCGCGGTGCCCTCGTCCGCGCTCGGAGCCCCGGACGCCTCGGCGGTCGCGTCCACCGCGCCGAAGAAGTCCGCGAGGAAGTCCTCAAGACCGGCGTCCTGGCCGTCGGCGGCGGAGCGGTGCGTGTCCAGGGACTCGTCGACGGTCCTGCCGCTCAGCAGATCCTGGATGAGGGACCGCTCCTCCGCCTCCGCACGGTACAGGCCGGTCACCGCCTCCGCCGTGCCCAGCGAGCGGTGCGCCTGGTCCTCGCGTTCCAGCAGCCGCTCGGCGACCACCGTGTCGTCCTTGGCGCCCGGCACCTCGCTGGTCAGGATCAACGCCCGGAACTCCGGCGGGTGAGCCTGCCCGTAACGGTCGATACGGCCGTTGCGCTGCTCGATCCGGATCAGCGACCACGGCACGTCGTAGTGCACCAGCTGGTGACACTGCCGGTGCAGGTTGACGCCCTCGGAGGCCACGTCACCGGTAAGCAGGACCCGGACGGGCGTGTCGGCCAGGCCGAACTCCTCGACGCGGGCCATCTGCTGCTCGTCCGAGAGTCCGCCGTGCATGACGCGGACGCAGTCGAGGGCCGCGCGGCCCCGGAAGCCGAGGGCTGCGGGCAGCACCTCGGACAGCCACTCCAGGGTCTGGACCCGCTCGGAGAACACCACGACCCGCGCCTCGGAACCGGGTCCCACTCCGATCTCCTCGCGCAACTGCCGTACCAGGGCGGCGAACTTCGCGGAGTCCGTCTCACCGAGACCGGCGGCCAGCTCCGACAGCCGGTACAGGGCGGCGAGTTCGGCCTCGGTACCGCGCCGGTCCTCCTTCTTCTCCAGCGTCCTGATCCGCGCGGACACCGTGGCCCGCAGCGCGGCGTGGGAGGACAGGAAGGACTTCAGCAGCGTGTAGGGGAAGAGAGGGACGGCGCTGACCGAGGCGCCGCCGTCACCGGGCAGCCAGACGGCGGCCAGCTCCTCGAAGATCTTCTCCTCGGCGGGGGTGGCCGGACAGTGCACCGAGCGGGACGGACCCCGGTCCGCCCACTGGCCCTTCATCTGCTCGCGGACCTCGGGGCTGATCTTCGTCCGCCGGATGAACAGGTGCTCGATGTCGGCCGCGCGGTAGTTCTCCGGGTCCCGGATCGCCACCGGGTCCAGCAGCCGGATCAGTTCGGCGAAGGACTTGGCGTCACCGTTGTGCGGGGTCGCGGAGGCGAGGATCAGGGCGTCCGTACGAGGGGCGAGCGTGCGCGCGAGCTGGTTGCGCAGCGAACCGGGGTTGATCAGGTTGTGAGACTCGTCGATGACGACCGCGTCCCAGCGGATCTGCTCCAGATGGTGCTTGTACTGGTGGGTGTTCTTGAGCGTGTCGATGGAGACGATGATCCGCTTGAACGAGGTGAACGGGTTGCGGCCGGCCGGGATCTCCCGCTGGATGCGCTCGATGCCCACCGAGTCCAGCCGCACCAGCGGGATCGCGAACCGGGTCCACAGCTCGTGCTGGAACTGCTCCAGCACATGCTGCGGGGTGACCACCAGGATCCGCTCGCCCCGGCCTCGGCGGATCAGCTCGGCCAGGGTCAGCCCGATCTCCAGGGTCTTGCCGAGGCCCACCACGTCCGCGATCAGCAGCCGCGGGCGCAGATTGGCACCGGACAGGGCCAGCTGGGCCGGGCGCCGCTGGTAGGGCAGCGGGTCCATCAGGAACGAGTCGGCGAGCGCCAGACGTTGTTCCGACTGGGGCAGCGCGGTGCGGCGCAGCACCGCCTCCAGGAACAGCCGGGAGCGACGATAGTTCGGGGAGTCGTCCCTGACGAGCGTGGTCGCGCCCGGATCGAGCAGTTCGATACGGTCCAGGCCGGAGAAGAACACGGCCTCCTGGTCACGGACAAACTCCGACACCCCCACGACCTCGATGCGCGTACCGTCGTCCGCCGTCGGCATCGAGCTTTTGACCAGCCACTCCTCGTCCCGCACGACCACCAGGGCACCCGCCGGATACTGATCCCGGCCGCTCGTGGCGCCGGTCTGGTCCGCGCTGGTCTGGACGGCGGTCACCCGTGGCCTCCTGAGGCGATTCGATCGTGCGTGTGTGGGCGTGGCCCTCGTGAGGGCCCGCCCATTATCGCGGGTATGCGGGGCGTACGGGTCAGAAGGGTGTACTGGCCGCATACGCCTCGCGCAGCCGCCGAGCGGTGATCCGGGCCTGCGCCGAACTCCGCGGGGAAGGGCCGTCAGCGCCGCCGCGCCCGGACGCGCGGCGCGGCGACAGCGGAGCGGCGGATTCCGCGGCGGTCGCGTCCTGCCCCGGACCGGCGGCGGTGGCCCCGGACCGAGACGGTTCACGGGTGGCCGACGCGGAGGCGGAACGGGCGTCGGCGAACGGCTCCGGAGGCACGTCGACACGGCGGAAGAGAAGACGGGGATCGGCGGACGGCTCCGCCGGAACGGGCACCGGTGGTGCGGCGGGGGCGGCGGCGCCGGGGACCGGGGGCATCTCGGGGCCGGTCTGGACGTGGTGCGGCGGCAGCTCCGAGCCCACCTGGACGGGGTCCGACGGCACCTCGGGGCCGGCGGGGACGCCGTCCTGCCCTCGTCGGGCCGACGGGGGGCCCGCCGCTTCCCGTTCCCACGCGTCGGGCTCGGCAGGTTCGGCCGTGGGGAGAGTCCCGGCCGTCCCGGGCGCTGTGCGCACCCTTGGTCCGGACGCGCGGCCGACGGCGAGGAGGTCGTCCAGGACGTGGGTCGGAGCGGCCGTGTACGTGGTGAGCCTCCGGCGGGCCTGGGCGACCTTCAGCCCCTGTGCCTCGATCAGCGCGCGGCAGCGCCGTACCACCTCGGCGAGATCCGGCCGGTCCTGCGGGCGGTGGGCCAGCATGGCGGTGAGCAGCGGCACGAGCTCGTCCGGAGCTCCGGACAGATCCGGTGCGAACGCGGGGTCGACGACGTGGTGGAACAGGAGGTGGATGTTGTCGGCGCGGTAGGGCGGATGGCCCGAGGCGGCGAAGAGCAGGACGGCGCCCAGCGCGTACACGTCGACCGCGGGTGTCAGGGGCTTCTCGCCGTTCGCCTGCTCAGGCGGCATGCAGGAGGGTGTGCCGACGACCGTGTGCGGCGCGGTCAGCGACACGCTGGACTCCGCGAACACCGCGAGCCCGAAGTCGATCACCTTCGGTCCGTTCGGCCCGAGGAGCACGTTGGCCGGCTTCAGATCACGGTGCAGCAGACCCTGCCGGTGCACCGTGGCCAGGGCCTCGGCCAGGGTCGCGCCCAGCGCCGCCGTCAGCAGCGAGGGCAGCGGGCCGTGGGCGGCCACGTGGCGACTCAGGTCGAGACCCTCGACGTACTCGGTCGCCAGCCACGGCCGCTCCGCCTCCGGGTCGGCGTCCAGAAGGGCGGCGATCCGGGCACCCCAGATCGTCTTGAGGATCTCCACTTCTTGTGCGAACCTCGTCCGCGTCTCGGAGTCGACCACAGACGGCTTGATCACCTTCACGGCGGCCGGTTCCCCACCAGGCGACTCGCCCAGGTACACCTGGCCCATCCCGCCCTGTCCGATCCGGCCGAGCAGTTCGTATCCGCCCAGCTCGATGGGGTCGTCTGGACCGAGGGGGGCGATGTGCACCTGAGGCCTCACTTTCAAGACGGTCGAACCGGGGCAGGCACCCCCTGCCAAGCTAGACCACGCCACGAGGGAAGGTCATGCCGCTCAGCTCGGGTGACGTGGGCGAACCCTGATCCAGGCCGCGGTGAAGGTGCGCCGGCTCCGCAGAGGGGGCCGCCTCGCGTCACTCTTCGTCGGCCGTGCCCGTACCCGTGCTGGTGTCCGGCTCAGCGACCGGAGGTGGCGTCGGCGGAGCCTGCGTCGGCTCGGGCAGACTGCCGACGGGCCGGTACCCCCTCTTCCCGTTGGGGTCCAACTGCGGTCGTGTCTCGGTCACCTGCTGGGTCTCCCTCTTCGGCTCGGGGAAGTACCTCGACGAAGTCGAGGAACTCCACATCATCCATCCGAATATAGATCCCACCGGAATGCGGCAGTGGATGTTCGAAAAGTCCGGCGCCGGACACGGCCCATGTGGTCTGCAGGTACAGGTCTGCGGCCTCCGGATAGCCAGAGGTGTAGGACCTTTCCCCGTAGTACCCGCCCACCCAGAGGCCGCTCTTCAGACGGGCGCGTACCAGACAGTGGCTCCGACGTTGGAAGACCTTGTCCCACGCTGTGGGGATGGGATCGTAGGTGGACCGGCTTCCTCGCGAGCCCAGCCATGAGGTGAGCCAGGCGGCAGCGGCCGGCACCACGATCAACAGAGTTGTCGCTGCCAACGCGGCGATGCGAGGGTTGTCGGCCGTGCCGGTCAGCCAGCCCCGGCGACGGTCGTAGACGAGGTGCACCAGCCACGGGCCGGCGAGCAGGACGTAAAGGGCGTCGAGAGCGATACCCGCGGTCACGGCTCGGAGTATGCGCTCTCCGAGGTCTCTGTGGCCCGGGACCGGACCACGGGCGCGTTCGCGGACGAACTGGTAGGTCACGCCGGGGAGTACCAGAAGAAGAACGATCACGACCTGGGTGACCGTGGTGGGCGCGTGCGGCATCGTCGTATGCCCTTCCGAACAGCGGGTGCAGGATCCTCGCGACCTGACGGCGTGATGTCCCCTGAACCCGCGATGACTTGCGGGTACCCCAGACATACTGGCGTGGCGATTGCTCACTGTCGGGGAGACTGGGACGACTGATGCGGGACCATCTGCTTCGCCTGCGCACCACATGGGCCGACGACCTCGCAGCGCGGGTCTGCCACAAACTCAGACCCGAGACATGCCGTTCCGGCATGTTCCCCTCGTGGGTCGCGGATGACCAACTGGCGCTTGCCACCGTGCTGACCCGCATTGCCGCGGACGACATCGGATGCAGATCTCCGCAGACCATCGGTGATCGGCTCCGATCGGCCGGTCTCGTCCTCCCAGAGGTACCCGGATCGATGGTGGCCCGCGACCTCGTCATGCCTGTCCTGCGCATGGTTCGCAGTGAAGGCGTGCCGTGGGAACGGTGGTGGGACGTGGGCGGACTCCATGCCTTGCTGATCGAGTTGTGGGCGGGACGCCGACTGTCGACACACTCACCGGAGAAGGTCCGCGACGAACTCATGGCGGTCTGGAGTTTTGAGGACGACCAGTTTGTCGACACCGTCTTGGACAACGCGGAGGATCCCTTCGCTTTCCTGCCCCCGGATCTCCTGCACGAGTCCGCCACCGGCACGGCGAAGTCGTGCGCGCAGTTCCTGGTCACCAGAGGCTTGATGAAGATCACCCTCCCTGATGATTTTCTGAGCATAAGGCCGGGGCTGGCTGACAGGCCGGACCTCACGGAGGTCATGAAGCGCTGGCACCACCGCGTCGATCTGGAAGACACCCTGCATCGCGTTAGGGACCTCTCACCAGAACTCTTGACGGGTTTACGCAAGGACCTCGACGCGTGGGATGCCCAGATGGGGCAGCTGTTGTCTCTCCTCACAGCACATGAGCTCAAGCTGATCACGCCCATGATGGAGGATGAACGGTACGGAGAGGAGTGCCTTCGGGCGGGCGGGGGCATGCATCGAGCCGAACTGAGTTTGGAAGACGCTTTGTTGTGGCAACCGAATTCCGTCGCCCGGAACTCCTTGGTGCCCGACTGGATGTCCGAGGAAATCATTACGTGCGGAACCCGCTTTCTCCACAGACAGGCAGGTCCTCACCCCGTCTGGCTGGCCACAGCGGAGACGGACACGCATATGGCGGCAGTGCGGGAGTTGATGGAGCCGCCAACACGTTACGGCGTCGGAGTCGAGGACTACGGTGACGGTCTGAGGCTGTGGTTCGAGTTCCCTACGCTTCCGGCCGACCCCGACCCTCCGTTCCGGGCTCCGTACACCTACTCCCTCTCCTGGGTGGAGCACGCTTGGGAACTGCTGCATCTTGCGACCGTTGGTTACGCCCGCCTCTGCATCGTCCGGCTTGTCGGCGACGGTGAGCTCAGGGCTGTGGGCAGCATCCGGCTCGGCCTGCCGGAAGAGGTGCTCGCCCGGGCCAAGGAAGCCGCGATCGCGGCGCTCCGCAGGCTGGTCGGGGACGAGACGCGGACGATAAGGCAGAAGATCGCCTTTGAGGGCCACGATCAGGCCGCAGAGGTCGCCTTCCAGATCTGCGAAACGGCGAAGGGCGAGGACATTCATGACGAACTCGCCCTGGAGTCCGACGCCGCTGAGTACCAATCTTTCATGACAGCCGCACGTCACCTCGCCCGGGTACGGGCTCGACATGCCGCCGGGCAGCTCGACGGGGAAAGTTCATTGGAGGTGGGCGCTGAGTTGAAGGCCGCTGTCGAGAGCAGGCAGCGCACTCTGGAACTCCTTCGGGCCGCCACGGGGCGAGGGAACGGCATTGCGAGGCCGAGTGGCCATTCCGGCAAACCCTTGGTGGATGAACGAACGGCGTTCGTCCACCTCATCAACCGGTACGGAACACTTCAATTCGCGGTGTGCCGGACCCACGCGGGCCACCCGCGCTTCGATCTGGTCACGTGCGAGGAGTTCCCCCTCGTACCTCTGGCCATCGCGGTTGATGAATGGACACGGCAAGCACCGGATCACCCTCGACGTGTGTGGTACGACTACCTGGAGCAGTTGGTCGCCGAGTGCGGTGGGCTGGCACATGCCGTCATCGAGACGGTTTCGCCCCATGAAGTCCGTCGGTTGGTGCTCAGCCCCACGGCTCCGCTGGAGCTACTGCCTCTCCACGCGGCACCGCTTGACAGCACCCGCACCCCAAGCCTGACCGATGCCTTCGAGCAGGTGGTCTACGCCCCTACGGCTCGACTCGTGTCCGCCATCGAGAGTTCCCAGCGCCATGCGGCCGTGGTCGAGGTGTTGGTGGTGGCCCACGGCGGTGGTCACCTTCCCGGCCTCGAACCGATCGGCGGGCCACTCTGCGAAGCCGACGTGATCGCCGGTCTCCACGACAACGTGGAAGTTCTCACGAAGGAGGAGGCGACCCCGGACCGTGCTCTGCACATGATGTCCACGGCCCGCATCGTCCACGTGGCGGCACACGGCCTCACACATCCGAATCGCTGGGCTGCCGGACTCGCTCTGCACGGCGGTTCATTGGGGACGGCCATGCTCACTTCCAGTGAGGTCCTCGCAGACGGAACCTTCTCCAGTGTCGAGCTGGTAATCCTGAACGCTTGCAGAACGGGCACGCACGAAGGCACCGGTCGTACTGTGCAGACTCTGCGCAGCATCGAGTCCGCGTTTCTTGCCCGCGGCGCAAGAGCGGTGATCTCGACTCTGTGGGACATCACTGACCTGCAAGGCGTCGTCTTCTCCGCTGTGCTTCACGCGCACCTCAGCGTTGGCGCGGACTCCCACACCGCCTACGCCGACACCATCCGCTACCTACGTGAACACAGGTGGCGAGTGTCCTCGGAGGCAGGTCCGGTGTGCGCCGCCGAATCGGCAATCGACGCGATGCTTCCGGACTGGCGAAGCCACCTTGACCAACAGGTCGCCGACAACCCGCTGTTCTGGGCCGCATTCAAGATCACCGGAGTTGTCTGAGTTACATCTCTATACCGTTCCCTTTCAGCATGCTGTCAAGATCGGAGCTGCCCACGCCGGAGGTGTCGGGAAGGACGTGTCCGATGCCCGAGCTGCAAAGGTTGCCCCATTTCGTAGTGCGCCTGCCGGTGCGTCGATGTGTGAGACCGCGTTTGAGATCTGGTTGGGTGGCCTCTCGGAGGGTGCTCTAGGCTCGGCCAGGTGATCTTCGACAAGTTCCCCTTCGTCGGCGGCTTCAGGGAGCTGGAGTACGGCAGTCCGGACGGGCCGTCGATCCGAGCTGCAGCGCGCATGGCTGCGCCAGGGTATGAAGGCGATCTGGTTCGGTACCTGCGCGCCGGTACGGCCTTGGTCGCCACGCCTTCAGCTGTGCCTGACGTGCTGAGCGAGACTGGGGCGTTCATCAGAGGGCTGCACCTGCTCACAGACGGACAGTGGCTGTGGTACTCCGACCTGGCCCACTACGTGGAGCGCTACCACGTGGAGCTCGACCCGACGTTCATCGAGCACGCGCGAAGCAACAACTGGACTGTTCCGCAGGTCAGCAACGAGCACCTCGAAGCGATGGTGACGTCGCTCATCGGAGACGAAGGTGAGCTGGACTGATGTTGTCCCGCGCCTAGATATCAGGCCGAAGTTCGGGTCAACGGGCGTCGACGTGCCCGGGATACCGGCCCCACTCGGGTCAGGCGGCGAATCATGATGCCGATCATCGCCCAGCGGAGCATCGTCTCGGAGCGGGCGGGACTGGTCTCGTAATCGCGGGCCAGGCGTCGGTGGGCGGTGATCCACGAGAAGGTGCGTTCTACCGCCCACCGTTTCGACTGGACTTGGAACCCCTGCTGGTCGGGGTCTTTACGGACGATCTCCAGATCGCGGCCGAGCACGGTGGTGGTCCAATCGACCAGTCGGCCGGCGAAGCTCTGGTCCGCCCAGGTCTTCTTGACACCTTGGATGGTCGAGGCGGGTCCACAACAGCGGTCGACGCGCGCCGTCGCGGTCCTGGACACTGGCCGCGACGACGTGCACGGCCAGTAGTAGGCCGAGAGCGTCGGTGACGATGAACCGCTTACGGCCCTTGACCTTCTTGCCCGCGTCGAATCCCCTGGTGGCGGCGGGAACGGTGTCGGCAGTACGAACAGACTGCGAATCGATCAGGCCCGCGCTCGGCTCGGCGTTGCGGCCATCGGCTTCGCGGATCTGGCGGCGCAGGGCATCGTGGATGCGCTGGACCGTGCCGTCGTCGTGCCACCACGTGAAGTACCAGTAGACCGTCGGCCACGGCGCGAAATCCTTCGGCAGTTGCCGCCAAGCACAACCGGTCCGCACGACATAGAAGATCGCGTCCACGATCCGTCGCCGCGGATGCTTCTCCCTCCGCCCGCCCCTGGGCCCCACCCTCGCGGGCGGCAGCAACGACTCCACCAACGCCCACTGCTCGTCCGTCAAGTCGGACGGATACCCACCCCAGCACTGTTCACGGCATGCTCAACGACCGCACCTCCAACGGGCCACGGCAGATCTCAAACGCGGTCTGAGAACGCGGTTCCAAACACGGTGACCGTGACTTGCTCTACAGCGAGGGGTGGGTGGGTTTAGGTGTCCCAGGTCTCGGAGAAATCCCGTGTCGGGAGAGTGTCTGCACGATCTTCGGATCGATACGTTCTCGTCGGCGAGAACGAGAGCGGCAAGACGGCCACCATCGATGCGATCCGATCGAGGTTAATGCCCAAGTCAGCGGCGATGCTTTTGTGGGTCGCTTTGTGCTCGAACTCGTACGGGGTCACGGTATCGGCCTTGAACTTGTCCGAGTAGTCATTCATCGCCATCGGCGGTGCTCTCGCTTTTCTCCGGATCAAATAGATCCAGTATCAGCGCGTTCACCACTCCGGGGGAGACCCTGTGGGGATCGCCCACAGAGTGCTATTCGTCAGCCGACTCACGTTCAGCCGTAGCGAGTTCAACGCCTCGTACCCGGCGCAGCCAACGCGATAGGGCGTACAGACTGGCACCCGCGATGCCGCACGGTTCCCATATCTCCGTCGCCAGCGCTCCGAGTCCGTCACCGCCGACGATGTACACCGCCTGTGTGCCGACGGCCGTGGTGATGAAAGCGTTAGTGCGCGACGGGGTGCGCAGCAGCCAGTCGACGGGGCGCCAGGCAGGGCGGACAGTGTCTCGGGCGCGCATCTGCACTGCGGCAATGAGGAATCCGAATGCCAGTACAACCTGACGCTGAGGGGAGAAAGTGATGTCGTCCTCCGGTGCCCCTGCGAGGATAGCCGTCCATTCGTCATACAGTTGGTTTCGCCGCCGCCCTGCGACGCGCGCCGCAAGGTTGGCTGTCCGGCGGGCGGTGGGAGTCAAATCGTTCCGGACGCGCTCCTCGATAGTGAGTATATGCTGAAGCGCGTTCAATTCCTGACCGGCTGTGACGATACGGTAGACGCTAAAGCCGGGACTTAGTGGAATCCTTCTATTCGATGTGATGACTCCCTGGAAGTGGAAGCGAAGGAAAGCTGTGTGCGTGCGAGTGGTGAGTGAAAACAAGCCGGGACAGTTTTCGAAAAGTTGATTGCTTGATGTGCTGTCCAAAACGATGCCTTGGTCGGCCAGTTCTGCAAGCTGTAAAATGGCGCTTTCCATGTCACGTCTACTGGAGGCAGGCAGGGACAGGAGTTCGGCGCTAGCGAGAGCGCTGTATCGAACATTGAAGTGGTGCATCAGGTATTCCTCTGGAATCGTGACTCGCCGTTGAGGTCATGGACGAGGCGTACCGTCACGTGGTACGTCCCGCCAGTCCGAGTCCGAACCGGCGGGCTTTACGTGCTTCGAGGGCCTGCATCGACTGCTGCCGCCCGGCGCCGGTGAGTTCGTAGTACCGGCGGGCGGGCCGGCCGGGATGGGGCCCGGTCTCTTCGTGGCTGGTGATCCATCCCCGTTCGGCGAGCCGATCGAGGATGGGATAGACGGTGCCGGGTCCGAGGTCGGCGTCGCGGCAGATGCTCAGCCCCCAGGCGGGGCTGTCGTCTGTGGCGGCGAGCAGTGTCTCCAGGACGGCGATGGTCGGCTTGGTGAGCCGGATGTTGGCCATGCGCACCAGTGGAGCATGTATCGAGCACGACAGGCAAGCATGTATCGAGTACGAAGTTGCCTGGGTGGTCAATGTCTCCGGGCCGCCCCGGGCCATGCGATCAGCTAGGACCGAACGACACCTCATCCCAGCAGGTCAGCCCTGCCTATCTGTATGAAGCAGGCGACGTCCTGGACGCTGAGGCCCGCGCCAGGATGGTTCCGTCGAGTCGCAACCACTGGCTACTGCCGGCTTCGGCGGACGGATCGCTCGCATCGGGTGTCGTGCTGGTCATGCTTTCACCGTCGAATCTCTGAGCGTTCTCAACGTGGCCATTGGCCGGGCGACGGGCTAACGTCCCGCAACCCATGAAACTCCTGCGTTGTCAGGGGTGGTAGCGGCACGACCGGTGACCGGATCGAGAACACACTGGGGCGTGCCGCGCAGAGGGGATCTCGGCGGAGCGGAGCGTGGGGACGAGGCGCTGATGGCCGTCACGCACGAGCACTACGAGCTTGCTGCGGCCTCTCCGCAGTCGCTCCAGTGCATCCCGATACGCCGGGCGCTCGGCAGTGTGCAGCGCTTTGCGCCGGTCCGCGACGCCCGCGGTGCCATATCGCTGGACGATCAAGTCCCAACCGTGTGTCGAGTGCAAGGTCGGGCCGGGAG
This sequence comes from Streptomyces sp. NPDC090088, assembly GCF_044747345.1. Classification (NCBI taxonomy): domain Bacteria; kingdom Bacillati; phylum Actinomycetota; class Actinomycetes; order Kitasatosporales; family Streptomycetaceae; genus Streptomyces; species Streptomyces sp. NPDC090088. The sequence goes on from NZ_JBIVDZ010000001.1 coordinate 1,178,522, forward strand.
CGGCATCCGGCGAGCTGACACCGAAGCCCTTCAGCACGCGAGGTGCAAGGCTCCAGGTCTCTAACCAACCTTCAATCGCTGCCAGGCAAAGCCTCCAGGATTGCAGTCCTGGAGGCCTTCGTATGCCTGATCCCGCATCAGGGCAGCCATCCTGTCGCGGCTCGACCGAGAACGACTCGGAGGGTCTCCAGAGGAGCCCCGGCCCAATTGACACCGCCCCTGACCTCAGCCGACGCACAGCCGAGCAGGGGCAATTGCCTTTGGCTGGCCCTGAGCGACCCAGGTCGAACCGGGGTCGAATGAGAGCGGTTTCCTGCGACTTCCTCCGATCGCCTCTGCAACCCCACTTAGCAGGTCACAGCCGATCCGGCGTACAGCCCGACTCGTCTGCCTCTCAGCTTGCGCCGACTAGGCTCCTGCGACGCTGCTGAGAAAAGGGCTCCGCGGTCGGTGCCAAGAGACCGTCAGCGCCTCGTGAGCCCGGGGCAGGCGACGAACATAAGGCTCAACTCGCTCAGCACGTCCTCTCGGTGCTGCTGGGCGTCGGTCTCCTCTGCGGTGACGGTGCTGTTCATAGGCGCGATGTCATCGTTGACGCCGACGACGGCATCGCGTGTGGCGTAGTCCCCCCCCGATGGTGGGCGCGGTGCGCACGCCCCCTTCAGCGCACCGAAGGCCGGCCTTAGGAGCTCTCGGACGTCGACGGCGTGTCGCCCTTGTGCCCTGGCCACCACGTCGGGGCCGGGCCGAACGCCCGGCGGGCGGCCCGCACCGCCAGAGTGGCGAGGCCGGCGTTGGCGCCACCGCCGATGACAGCGCCGATACCGAACGGTGCCACTCGACCGAGAACGATGATTCCCTGCTTGGTGCCGTACTTCGTGATGAAGTTCTTCCCAAGGATCTTGTTGATCTGACGCAATGTCTCGGCGGGTACCTTGGCGACAACCTGACGTCCCCAGTGTTGCCCCGTGCGCTCGGCGACCTTGCCGATGGTGGTGGAGCCGGACCCGCCGAGCAGGACTCCCATCACGATCGTTCGGCGGCGCTCGACCTCGTCGATGGGGACTCCGTGGACTTCGGCGACCGAAAGCGCGAAGAGGGCGCTCAGCTCAAGGGACGAGAGAGCCTCGCCTGCCGACAGCGCCAGTGCCAGGCCCGTGCCCACGCCGGGCGCGGCTGCGGTTCCTCCCACCGCGGCACCCGTCCCGGTCAGGGCACTGACGTACATCCGCTCCAGGCTGCGGATCACCTGTGCCGGTGTGGCCTCTGCGTTCCGCTGGCGGGCACGGGCGATGTTCTTGCGCACCAGTGGGGTCTGGAGGTCGATCGCCCTGTCCAGGAGGTCGAGGACTCGCTGCCCGCGTACGGCTGCTTCCGGATCCGGTCCGTCGTGGGTATCCGTTGCCATGCCTTGGCCCCCCAGGTCGTACTGTGCCAACTAAAGGTGTCACTCAACCAGCCGTAGGGACCTTGCGCCAGATGAGCAGGCCATGTCCGGGGGAGCGCCGATGCAGCGGACGTCGACGGGCCGGACGGTCAGTAGCCCCACAGGGGAGGTGTTGCTGAGCGTGGTCATGAACGGAGTCCTCTACGAGTCGTGATCACGCGGGTGTATGAGTGGATTTCGCCTCGGGCGTAGGAGTCCAACTGGCCCAGGACGCACCGGATTCCGGGAAGGTCACAGCGCGTTGCCCAGACGTTCGATCAGCGCCCGGGCCGTCTCCTCGCCGCCGGCCACGGCACGTGCCGTGGTGATGGCGATGGCGATGGCGATGGTGCGAGGTATCCCTTGAGCGTCGCCACGGCGCGTCGGAGGGTGCCGGGGTCCGGTTCGTCTCGTGCGACCTCCGCACGGATGGTCGTCGCGAGATCCGACGCGTCCGCGCGGACGTCTGTCGGCACGCCTGTAGCGGACAGATGGCGCACGGCGTCGGCCACGGCTTAGGCGAGGGCCTCGAACCCCGGAGTGATCCTCTGGATGGACTGGTCGACATCAGCACCGTAGATCACCGGCCCCGGGACCTTGCCCACATTTCGATCACCGGTCTGACCGATCTTGTCGCCGAAGGGGCCCAGGGCACACCTTGCCGGTCGGGTCGATGGCGGCCTGCGGCAACCGCCCGTCGGATGGCGGCGGATGCGTGACCGTGCCTTCCGGTTCGCGGTCCCCCATTCCTGGGGTCGCCAGTCGGGGCTAGATCCTGCCCGTCTGCCCGTAAGAGTTCCACGTGGTCATGTCGGGTGCGGCCCCGCTGGATGATCTCGCACTCGACGCCGATGTTCTCGCGGGACGGCACGAACCTGCCCGAGGCGAGCACGGCAGCGTTCGGGCCGTGCCGTGCGGGGCGGTCGTCGAAAAGGTGGCTTCGGGTTGACAGAAAAGTGAACGGAGGGCTGCGATTTCTCGGGTTGTTCAGAGCTCGCCAAAGGGATGTTCAGGGTTGGCAAAAGGGATCTTGCCCCCTCCTTCACGTGGCGCTTACAACTTGTCGCCGCAGCCTGTGCGTTTACGGTCAAGTCCGCATGCCCCGGCTGTCTCTGTTTCCTGGCGGTGCGTTCGTGAAGGTCGGTGGGTGGGGTGCGTCCGCTGTCGCGGTGGCGTGTGTGGCTGGCCGTGGTGCCGTTGCTGGTGTCCTTCTGGGCCCAGGAGGGAGGCGCGGCCTACGCGGCGACGCGGCCGTCCGCCTCCCTGGGGGCCGGACTGGACCAGGTCTGGAAGTGGCTGTCGGGCTCCGACGGTCCGGGCCCGGGGTCGAAGACCGGCTCGGCGCGTGACGTGCGGGCCGCGAAGAGCGGTCGCGGACGGCCCTCGGGGAAGGCGCCGGGCAAGGGCAAGGGGCAGTTGGCCGCCTGGAAGGCGCCGAGCACCCGAGCCGAGAAAGAACGTTCCGGCAGGGCATCCGTGGGCTTCGACCCGAAGACGAGCAAGCGCGTCGCCGCCAAGTCAGGCGCGCAGTTCGACTACTTCCAGAACGCCGACGGATCCTTCACCCGGAAGATGTCGCAGTCCCGGATCAACTACAAGGACGACACGGGGGCGTGGAAGTCCATCGACACCCGGGTGGCCAAGGGCGACGACGGCCGCTGGCACGAGAAGGCGAACTCCCTCGGCGTGTCCTTCGCGCCCGCCACGGCAACGGCAGGTTCCGTACGGCAGTCCGCGCTGCGGGCCGGCGGCACCGGCTCGGTCGTGCCCGCCGCCCTGAGCTGGAAGACCACGTCCGCCGTCCAGGCGGACGACCCGACGGCCACCCCCACTCCCACCCCCAGCCCCACCGTCAGCGCCGGGACCTCCGCCCAGGCCGACCTGGCCACGCTGACCATCTCCGACTCCGAGTCGGTGTCCTGGTCGTTGGCCGGTGCCAACGCCGTGTCGGGCACCGCTTCCGGCTCCGGCGTCGAGTACGACGGTGTCCTCACCGACACGAACCTCGTGCTCGCGCCGACCGCGGACGGCGTCAAGGAGTCCCTGGTGCTGACCTCGGCGAACGCGCCGACCAGCTGGGTGTTTCCGATGTCGCTCAAGGGGCTGACGCTGACCACCGCCGCCGACGGCACGGTGGAGCTGGTGGACGGCAGCGGCACGGTCGCCGCCACGCTGCCCCAGCCGTTCGCCCGGGACTCCTACGTAGACCCGGCCACCGGCGAGTCCCACGACAACTGGGGCATGACGTACAGCGTCACCGACGTCGACGGCACCCCGGCCGTGAAGATGTCGCTGGACGCCTCCTGGCTGTCCGGCTCCGACATCGCCTTCCCGGTGACCGTCGACCCGACCATGACGGTGTCGACCGCCGGCCAGACCCTCACGACGTACGTCTACTACCCGAACACCGCCGACTACTCGTCGGACACGACCATGCGGGTCGGCACCCCGGACGGCGGCGCCTACATCGGTCAGGCGTTCATGAAGTTCCTGGGGCTGCCGGACAGCGACGGCTACCACATCAGCGCCGCCTCCCTGCACCTGTTCGACGTGTGGGCGTACACGTGCAGTTCGTCCACCTCGTACAACGTCATGCCGATCACGGAGCAGTGGTGGGTGACCGGCAGCAAGTCCTGGTCGGACCGGCCGGCGACGGCCGCGTCCATAGGCACCTGGTCGGGCACGGTGTCCGACACGGTCTGCGGGAACACCTCCGTCTCCACCGGCACCGGCCAGTGGCAGACCACCAGTCTGGACACGGACTGGTTCCAGAAGGTCGCCCTCGGCGAGACCAGCAACTACGGCCTGTCGGTGTTCTCCTCGGGGACCAGCTCCTACCAGTGGAAGAAGTTCGACTCCTCCCAGGTCGACTCGCACGCGCCGTACATCACGGTGACCTACAGCAAGAACTCGGCGCCGGACATCGAACGCACCAACCCGGCGGCCGGTTTCGTCTCGCCGTCGCTGCGCCCGCAGTTGCAGGCGAAGGCCGTCGACCCGGACACCTTCCCCAACTCGGCCCTGAAGTACGACTTCGCCGTGTACAACTCGGCGGGCAAGCAGATCGACACCTCCGGCTGGCAGACCTCCGCCAAGTGGACCGTTCCGTCGGGAGACCTGGACTGGTCGTCGTCGTACTACTGGACCGTCTCCGCCAACGACGGCTGGTCGACGACGACGAGCGGTAGCAGAGCCCTGTCCACCCTGGTGGCCCAACCCCTGGTCGCCTCACGTCTGGCGCAGAACGGCGGGCACGGCTACGACGAGGAGGCCGGCAACTTCACCACCTCCGCGACCGACGCCGACGTGTCCACCGTCGGCCCGGACCTGCAGGTGACCCGCTCCTACAACTCCCTCGACACCAGCACCTCCGGGGCGTTCGGCGCGGGCTGGTCGGCGCTCGCCGACATGCGTGCCGTCATGGACGACGACGGGTCCAAGAGCGTGGTGATCACCGATGACGGCGGCAAACAGCAGCGCTGGGGCTATTCGACGTCCGGCTACACCCCGCCCACCGGCACCTACGGCACCTTCAAGGCGCTCTCGGCCGGCTACTCGCTGACGGAGACCTCGGGCACGACGTACACCTTCGACACCCCGGGCGGCACCAACATCTGGTTGCTGTCGGGGATCAAGACCCACGCAGGGCTGACCGAGTCGCTCACCTACGACACCTCGTACCGGCTGAGCACCATCAAGAACAACGTCTCCGGCCGCACCCTCTACTTCACCTGGTCCAAGCCGTCCGGCGCCGCTCACTACCACGTGCACACGGTCACGACCGACGCCGCCACCAGCGGTGACACCAGCACCGCCGCGCTGTGGAGCTACGGCTACACCGGCGACCAGCTCACCTCCGTGTGCCCGCCCGCCACCTCGGCTCCGTCGACCGCGTCGACCTCGTGCTACGCGTACACCTACGAGTCCGGCTCCAATTACCCGGCCGCCGCCCTGGACGCGAACCCGAGCGGCTACTGGCGCCTCGACGAGGCGTCCGGCAGCACCACGGCCGCATCCTCGGTCCTGGCCAACGAGCAGACGGACGCGGGAAGTTACAAGACCGCCACGCTGGGCGGCACCACCGGGCCGCTCACCGGATCCTCGGCGACAGCCGCGACCCTCGCGGGCAGCGGATACGCCAAGGTGCCGGCCGGGCTGCTGCACGCCAGCACCACCCGTGCGGTGTCGCTGTGGTTCAAGACGTCCAAGAAGGGCGTCCTGATCGGCGACCAGTCCACGTCGGTCAACGGCGCCACGGCGGCCTCCGGCACCTGGACACCCGTGCTCTATGTCGGCTCGGACGGCAAACTGCGCGGCCACTGGTGGAGCGTGAGCGGCTCCGGCAGCTCCGACTTCGGCTCGACGAGCACGGTCACGGACAACACCTGGCACCACGCCGTGCTCAGCTCGGACGGGTCCACCCAGACCCTCTACCTGGACGGCACCAAGCAGGACACCTTCTCCGGCACCCCCGACGACCAGTCGAACGTCGACACCTACATCGGCGCCGGTTTCGCGGACTCCTGGATCGACTCCCCGGGCGCCGTCAGCTACTTCACCGGCTCCATCTCCGACGTCTCCTTCTACAGCCACCCGCTCACCGCCTCCCAGGCAGGTGACCTGTACTCGGCCGGCACGGCGAGCGCGGCCCTGCTGACCAAGGACGTGAGCCCCGCCGGGCGCACCACCGCGGCCGTCTCCTACGACACCGATGCCGACCGCCTGACCCAGGTCACCGACGAGCACGGCGGCACCTGGAAGCTCGGCGCCCCCACCGTGGCCGGTTCCAGCGCGGTCTTCCGCGGCTCGGTCCTGGGCGCCGACCCGGCCGGGTACTGGCAGCTCGGCGACGACAGCGACGACGGTTCGGCGGCCTACGCGGACGACGAGGTCGACGGCGGCGACGGCACCTTCAACAACGTCACCCTCGGGGTGAGCGGCCCGTTCAGCGCGAAGGACACCACCGCGAACGCCGCCGCCTCCTTCGACGGCACCGACTCCTACGTCTCCGTCCCCGCCGACCTGCTGCACACCGACACCAAGCGCAGCGTCGGCATCTGGTTCAAGACCTCCACCGCCGGCGTGCTCATCGGCGACCAGTCGACCGCCATCGACGGGGCCACCGCAGCCTCCGGCACCTGGACACCGGTGCTGTACGTCGGCTCCGACGGCAAGCTGCACGGTCACTGGTGGAGCGTGAGCGGCTCGGGCAGCGCCGACTTCGGCTCCACCGGCACGGTCACCGACAACGCCTGGCACTACGCGGTGCTCAGCTGCGACGTCGACAGCCAGGCGCTGTTCCTGGACGGCACCAAGCAGGACACCTTCTCCGGCACCCCCGCCGACCAGTCCAACACCCTCACCTACATCGGCGCCGGCTTCGCCAAGAGCTGGCTCGACTCGCCCGGCGACGTCAGCTACTTCAAGGGCTCCATCGCCGAGGTCGCCTTCTACGGCCACAACCTCACCTCCGCCCAGGTCGCCACCCAGTGGAACGCCTACAAGCAGGCGGGCGGCACCGTCGCCACCGAGTCCGTGGCCGTCACCGACCCCGGGAACAACACCCTCAGCAGCACCTACGACCTGTCCGACGGCGGCCGGATCCTGACCGACACCGACGGCACGGGCGCCACCACCTCCTACGGCTACGACACCTCGGGCTTCGTGTACACCACGACCGACGGCAACGGTGACGTGACCACCACCGGCCACAACTCCCGCGGTGACGTGGTCTCCCGGACCACGTGCCAGGACCAGTCGGCCGCCAAGTGCTCGACGTCGTACTTCACGTACTACCTCAACACCTCCTCGGACACGGATCCGCGCAACGACCAGCTGCTGACCTCGTCCGACGGCCGCTCGGCCGGCTCGACGGACACCACCTACCAGACCGTCAACACCTATGACACCAACGGCAACCTGCTGAACACCACGACACCGGCGGTCACCGGTCACAGCGCGGGCCTGACGACGAAGAAGACGTACACGACGTCCACCACGGCCGGTTACGTCTCCGGCACGGTCGCCCCGGCGGGCCTGCTCGCCTCGACCACCACCCCGGGCGGCGCGACCACCTCGTACGTCTACTACGCGAACGGCGACCTCGCCCAGGCGACCTCACCGCTCGGCCTGGTCACCCGGTACACGTACGACTCCGTCGGCCGCGTCCTGACCAAGACCGAGATCTCCGACACCTACCCGGCGGGCCTGGTCACCCACTACACCTACGACCCGCTGGGCCGCGTCCTCACCGAACTCGACCCCGGCACCACGAACGCCGTCCGGGCGAACGTCGTCCACACGGCCCTGACGACCAGGACCTACGACGCCGACGGCAACACCCTCACCAGCACGGTCTCCGACACCACCGGCGGCGACACCGCCCGGGGCACGAGCACGGTCTACAACGACTTCGGCGAACCGAAGACCATCACGGACCCCGAGCAGCACGCCACCGCCTTCACCTACGACTCCTACGGCAACAAGCAGACGGAGACCGACGCCGACGGCCAGGCCTACGCCTTCACCTACGACGCCGACGGCAACCCGCTGACGACGACCCTCACCAACTACACGGGCTCCTCGGCCACCCCTGACGCCTCCGCCGCCAAGCTCCTGGAGCAGCGGACGTACGACGACGGCGGCCGCCTGCACACCCTCACCGACGGCATCGGCGTCACCACGACCTACGCCTACTACGACAACGGCCTGACGAAGCAGATCACCCGCACCGGTTCCGCCGGCACCAGCTACGTCGACGAGCAGGACTCCTACGACGACGCGGGCAACCTCAGCGCCAAGACAACCGCCAACGGCACACTCACCAGCACATACACGGTCGACGCCGCCGACCGCACCACGGGCACGACCGCGGACCCGGACTCCCTGGCACAGTCGACCGCCTACACCTTCGACGCCGACTCTCACGTCCTGACCTCCACACAGACCGACGCGGCGGGCGACCCGGCGCAGAAGTGGACGTACACCTACGACACGGCCGGTGACACGCTGTCCTCCGCGCAGTACGTGTCCAGCTCCCTCACCCTCACCACCGGCGCCACCTACGACGAGCGCGGCCTGCAGGTCACCTCGACCGACGCCGAGCAGCAGGTCACCCGCTACGCCAACGACGAGGCCGGCCGGCTGACCACGACCACCAGCCCGGCTATCACCGTCACCGCGCCCGGCACCGGCGCCACGGACACCGAGTACCCGATCACCCTCGACGGCTACGACACCTTCGGCGACCGCACCGAGGCCGAGGACGCGGACGGCCACATCACCGCCACCGCCTACGACCGGGACGGCCGCAGGACCGGCACCACCCTTCCGTCGTACAACGGCACCTCGGCCACCACCGCCTGGACCTACGACGCCGCCGGCGACGTCCTCACCGAGACCGACGCCAAGGGCGAGACCGACTACGCCTACGACCAGCTCGGCGACCTGGTCAAGCGGACCAACCCCGCCATCGACATCTCCGGCACCGCCACCCAGGGCACGTACACCTCCTCCTACGACCTGGCCGGCGACCAGCTCACCGAGACCTCCCCGTACGGCTCGGTCACCCACCACGGCTACGACGACCTCGGCCGCGACAGCAGCACCTGGGGGTACGTCTACACCTCCACGACCGCGCAGACGAAACAGGAGACGGACACCGCCTACGACAGCGCGGGACGCGTCGCCACCACCACGTCCGTGACCGGGGTCTCCGACGGCTACACCTACGACGCGCTCGGCCGGACCCGGACCGTGTCCGACACGACCGGCGACTCCACGGCCTACACCTACGACCTTCGTGACGACGTCACCAAGACGGTCCTGCCGGACCAGAGCGTCCAGACCGCGACCTACGACGCGGCCGGCCGCAGGACCGCGACCGCGAACCAGACGCCGGCCGGCACGGTGCTGTCGTCCACGTCGGCGACCTACACGAACGACGGTCAACTCCAGACGGCCACCGATGCCCGTCAGCACACCACGAGCTACGAGTACGACGCCGTCGGCGACCTGACGAAGCAGACGGAGCCGGTCACCGACAGCACCAGCATCACCACCAGGTTCGGCTACGACACGGCCGGCCACCAGACCGCCTACACCGACGGCAACGGCGACCCCACGTACTACACGTACAACTCGCTGGGCCTGCCGGCGAGCAAGGAGGTGCCGGCGGTCACCGGCTACACGAGCGACGCCGACCGGACCACCTCCTACACCTACGACGAACGCGGCCGCCTCGTCACCCAGACCGACCCGGGCGGTGTCACCCTCACCAACACCTACGACGCCCTGGACGACCTGACCGCACAGACCGGCACCGGCGCCGACGCGAGCACCGCCGACCGCCACTTCGCCTACTCGCTGAACGGACACCTGGTGGCCTCGGCCGTCGGCGGCACCTGGGAGTACTACGACACCAACGCCCTCGGCGACGTCCTCACCACCTCGGGCCAGGCGGGCAACTCGTCCTTCACCTACAACGCCGACGAGAACCCGGCCACCCGCACCGACGCCTCCGGTACCAGCAGCTACACCTACGACACCGACGGCCGTCTGAACACCGACACGGACGCGGCGACCGGCACCACCCTCACCTACCAGTACAACTCCCTCTCCCAGCCGAAGTCGGTGACCTACGGCACCTCGGGCGACGTCCGCAACTACGGCTACGACTCCCTGCACCGCCTCACCTCCGACACCCTCACCACCGCCACCGGCACCACCGTGGCCTCGGTCGGCTACGACTGGGACAAGAACGACAACCTGACGTCCAAGACCACCACGGGACTCCAGGGCGCCGCGACGAACTCGTACACCTACGACTACGCCGACCGCCTCACGTCCTGGACGTCCGGCACCACGACCACCGGATACACCTACGACGGCGACGGCAACCGCCTGACCGCGGGCGCCAAGACCTACACCTACAACGCCCGGGACCAGCTGACCTCCGACGGCACGCTCGGCTACAGCTACACGGCACGCGGCACCCTCGCCGCCAAGGGCTCCACGACGTACACCTTCGACGCCTACGGCCAGCAGGCCACCGCCGGAGCCACGGCCTACACCTACGACGCTCTGGGCCGTGCCCTGACCGACGGCTCGACCGCACTCACCTACTCCGGCACCGACAACACCGTCGCCTCCGACGGCACGACCACCTACAGCCGCGACCCCTCGGGCGCCCTCACCGGCGAGTCCTCGGCAGCCGGCGCCACCCTGGCCTGGACCGACCTGCACACGGACGTCATCGGCCAGTTCACGGCGACGGGCAGCACGCTGACCGGATCCGCCAGTTACGACCCGTGGGGCACCGCCACCGCCTCCACGCTGACCGGCAGTGCCGGATACCAGAGCGAGTACACCGACCCGGCGACGGGCAACGTGAACATGGACTCCCGCTGGTACAGCCCCGGCACGGGCAGCTTCGACTCGGCGGACACGGTCGACAACCCGGCGGTCGGCGGCAGCGTCAACGCGAACGACTACGCCTACGCGAACGACGCACCGCTCACCGGGACCGACCCGAGCGGGCACTGCCTGTGGGACCTGTGCATCGGAGAAGCGGAGGGCGCCTACCTCCTGGGCACGGCCCTGATCGGCACCTGCATCGCGTACTGCTCCAGCCTGTCCAACAGCATCTCGGACGCGTGGAACTCGGTATCCAGCTGGGGAAGTTCCAGCTCCACCACGCACAGCCACTCCCACGCCGCCAGCTCCAGCGCCGGCGCCACCCACGTCGCGTCCGGAGAGTGCGTCGACTACTGGTCGATGGCCTGCGAGACCCGTTACAGCAGGCCCTCGCACAGCAGCGGCCGCTCCTCCTCGGGATCCGGCTCCGGGGGCGGCGGCTCCAGCGGCGGCACCTGCTACTACTGCGGCGGCGGGGGCAGCGGCGTCAGCGCCGCGGAACAGGCGGCCGCCGCGGCCAGGGCGGCCGCGGCAGCGGCAGCCGCCGCCGCGGCGCGCCGCGCGGCGATCCGCGCCCACGCCATCAAGATCACCGCGTCCATCGGCAAGTCCACGCTGAAAGTCCACTCGATCTCGGCCGCCGCCGAGCCGCCGACCGTGCAGATCAACATCGGCAACTCGGTGCGCAACGCCGCTTCCGCCGTCGCTGCCGGACTCACCACTGCCGCCGTCTGCGTGGTCACCGGCGCCTGCGTGCCCCACGACGACGACTCCGACTCCACCTGCACACGAGACGGCCAAGGCTGGAACGACCCGATGGACACGGACCCGGCGCACGGAAACCGAGCACAGGGCGTGACGGCCTGCCTGAACAGTCAGTTCCTGGAGGAAAACCCCGGTTCCCACACCCAGAGGGACGTCCGGCCGCCGGGATACACCTGGGCACAGGATTACGCGCGGCACCTGAAGGCGAACCCCTCCCGCGTCGTCAACAACTGCCACCTGCTCGGCAGGCAACTCGGCGGATCCGGAACAGATCTGAGGAATCTCGCGACCTGCGGTGTGGACGCGAACACCTATCCGCCGAGGGGAGGGCTCGGGGCCATGGACAACATGGTCCAGTTCGAAGACCGCGTAGCGGGCGAGGTGGCGGAGGGCGACACCGTTCTGTACCGCGTGGTACCCGTCTATGCCGGCGACCGGGTCGTTCCCAAGGCCTTCGTCATGACCGCCACCTCCTGGGATGCCGACGGAAATCCTCTGGGCACCCAGCGCCGTGACGTGCCCAACCTCATGAACACGCGTTCCGGCTGGAAGAATCTCGGCACCGTGGTGCACAGTCGCACCGGAGAGGATGTCCCGACACCATGACCACACATGGGGCTGTCGAACGGCTGCGGGAGATCATGGCTCCGCCGTCACACGGCGACATCGTCGACTGGGACGCGGTCCACGCCCAGTGCGGCCTTCATTTCCCACAGGACTACCGCGCCTTCGTCTCCGTCTACGGGGGTGGCACCCTTGACGACTACCTGGGGATCTCCACCCCGCCCACGGGTGATTCGTTTTACGGAGATCTGCTCGACGACCTTGGGTCACCGACCGGAGAGGGCTCGGAGCATCCTTACCCGTACCCTCCCTACCCCGGCCCCGAGAAGCTGATCCGCTGGGCGTCCGATCCGGATGGCGACGACGCTTTCTGGGTGCTCAGGAGTGAGGATCCGGATCAGTGGTCCGTCGCTGTGAAGAACCACCAGGCCAGGTCGTGGTCGTCGTTCGACGGAGGCATGGCGGAATTCCTCCTGGCGGTCCTCACCGGCCGGCATCCGAACCCGTTCTCCGCTGCCGACTTTCCCTCGCGTCGGCCTCTGTACAGAAACTGGCGTGATGAGGACGAGTGACCCCCTTTCTCGTGACCGCGGGTCGCACTGGGCCGTGAAAGAACTGAGCCGCGTCATCCCGGCGCCCCCGGACGGTGGCGACACGGTCGACCGGGCATGGGCACGATCAGCGACTCGACGGGCATCCGCACGCCGCCCTTCATGCGCGTGGCCGAGTTCCTGCTGCGCCCGGTGGAAGCGGAGATCCGGCCGCCGCTGGGGGCCGCACTCGCCAGGCCGGCCACGTGCGCATCATGGCGTGAGGAAGAACAGCGTCTGCTGGACGAGGACGGCGACCTTGAAGGCTTCTGATCCCTTGCCTTCCGTCACTGTTCCCACCGGTCGTCTTCGACCTCACCCGGCGTGACATCAGGAACTTCTGAGAGCGAGGAATGGGCGTACCGATGACATCGCGCGTCTCACCACGACGGCTGGCGGCTCTGCTGGGTGCGGGGGCCGCCCTGGCGATCGCGGGTGCCCTGGTGTGGTTCCTGCGTGCCGCCCCGGAGGCCGGAGCGCACGCGCCGGAGCCGGTGTCGCACGTCGACACCGCGACCCGGGACTGCCTTCTGACGTCGACGGACGGGGACCCGACGGGCACATGGGCGGCGATGCGGGAGATGGTCGCGGCGAGTCGTTCGAACACCGTCGTCCAGCGCTACCGCCTGCCGGCCGGGGCGGACGCCGTCGCCTACGTCAACACACTTGTGCGGCTTCGCTGCTCGACCGTCGTCACCACGGGCACCGCTGCCCGCTCGGCTGTCGCCGCCCGCCTCGCGTCGGGGGGCACCCCGCATGCCCGCTTCGTGGTGATCTCCGACCAGCCGCTGCGCGGGACGACACATCTGGACCCGGACGCGGTGAGCGCGCGGAGCCTCTCCGGCGCGGTGGCCGGGTGACAAGTGGCTGCGCCTGTGAGAGAACCCCACCCCGGCCGATCGGCGGGTGGCCGGTGAGAACGTCTTCGTCGTCGGCGGCGGGGTGTCCGTGGGGCTCCAGACCTGGATGACCAAGGCCGCCCCGCAGGCGGCGGAGGCGGCCTCGTCGCTGTGGGTGGCCGTGTTCAACCCGGCCATCGGCCTGGGCGCGTTGGCCGGCGGTCGCGTCGTCGACACGGTCGGACTCCGGGGCGTGCTGTGGCTCGGTGGTGCTTGTGCTCTCCTCGCCGCCCTTTGGACGGCCCGAGCCGTCGGGCCGTCCAAAGGGGGTTGTCACACCGCGGTCAGCAGGACGGGGAGTTCCTGGTGGCCGTTGGAGATGAAGGAGGTCAGCGGGCGCAGTTCGTTCTCGGGTACGGCGAGCCGGAGGGCGGGGAAGCGGGTGAAGAGGGCGGAGAGGGCGAGGGAGGCTTCCAGGCGGGCCAGTTGGGCGCCGAGGCAGTAGTGGACGCCGTGGCCGAAGGAGAGGTGTTCGGTTCGGGTGGGGCGGGTGAGGTCGAAGGCGTCGGCGTCGGCGCCGTGGAGTTCGGGGTCGCGGCCCGCGGCGGCGTAGGAGATGGAGATCGCCTCGCCGCGGGCTATCGTGACGCCGCCGATCTCGATGTCCTCCACGGCGTAGCGCAGCACGGAGTGGGCGCCGGGGGCGTCCAGGCGCAGCGACTCGTCGATGACGTCGTCCCAGGAGGCGTGGCCGGAGCGGACGAGGTCGAGCTGGCAGGGGTGGGTGAGGAGCCGGGCGACGGCGTTGTCGAGGAGGTTCACCGTCGTCTCGTAGCCGGCGGTGAGGAGGAGGATGAGGTTGTCGGCCAGTTCCTTCTCGGTCATCGCGGCGCCTTCGTCGTCCCTGGCGGCGATGAGGTCCGTCGTGAGGTCGTCTCCGGGCTCCCGCTGCTTCAGCTCGATGAGGTCGTTCATGGCCAGGTAGAGGCGGACGACGTTGTTCTGGGCCTCCTCCTTGGACGCGGTCGTCGCGAAGAAACCCTTGATGATGCTGCGCAGTTCGGCGCGGGCCGACTTGGGGACGCCGAAGAGTTCGGAGATGACGCTGCTGGGGAGGGGGTGGGCGTAGTGCTCCCGGAGGTCCACCGCCGAACCGGGCGGTGCCTGGGTCGCCTGCTCGGTGAGTCCGTCCAGCAGGGTGTCGACGATGCCCTCGATGCGCGGCCGCAGCGCGTTGACGCGTCGGATGCCGAACGCGCCGGCCACCGGGCGGCGCAGCCGCGTGTGCTCCGGGCCGTACGCGGTCACCATGTTCTGCACCGAGACCCAGATGGACAGCGGCCAGTCCGCCGTCACCTCCCCGTCGATCCACGCCGGCCAGTGGCGGTAGGCGTCCTTCGAGACGCGCGGGTCGAGGAGGAGCTGTTTGGTCAGCTCGGCGCTGGTGACCGACCAGGCCGGTACGCCGCCGGGGAGTTCGACCCGGATCACGGGGCCGCGTTCGCGGATACGGACGATCTCGCCCTGGATGTCACGGCCGGTGGCGTCGATCGCGAACGGGCAGCTCGCGGGCGGCTGCGGGGAGGGGGAGTCGGTGGGGTGCGCGGAGTGGGTGGGGTGCATCGTCGAGTCGCCTTCAGGTGGAGGGTGTGGAGGGTGTGGAGGGTTTCGGCTGAGGTGTGGGGATGGGGACGGACGGGGGTGTGGTGGTGGGCAGGAGGTCTCTGAGGTGGTCGCGGTACCAGGGGGCGTACACGGCGAAGTGGTCGGTGAGGCCGGGACCGGGTTCCAGGCCGGTCAGGGACCACAGCGGAGCGCTGTCGTACCAGTGGTCCGCGCCCAGTTGGACGAGCCGGGCCGTCAGGGCCGGGTCGGCACGGCCGGCGAGGAGGGCTGGGAGTCGGGCCCGGGGCACGTCCTCGTGCGGCAGCGGCAGACCCAGGTGGCGGCACACCGTCGTGATGAGGTCGCGTACGGCCACGGGCCGGGGGTGCGCCGCGTGCAGGACGGCCGAGGCGGGCGGCGGCGCCGGCCGGACCGCAAGGGCGGCGGTGGCCCGGGCCAGGTCGTCGACGGAGATCAGGGACAGCCTGGCCCGGCCGCCGTCGATCCAGTACGGCAGCTTCGCGATCATCCGGACGAACGCGGGGACGGCCCAGACGTCACCGGCGCCGTAGACCAGGCCGGGGCGCAGCACGGTGCCGCCGGCGGCGAGGACGCTCCGGTCGCCCGCGAGCCGCGAGGCGCTGGTCACCGAGAGCGGAGCGGCGGACGGCCGGGGTTCGCCGCGGTGCGGGCCGGGGCCGTAGACGGCGGTGGTGCTCAGCCGGACGAAGCGCCGGACGCCGGACCGGTCCGCCTCGGCCAGCAGGGCCTCGGTGCCCGCCGTGTTGACGGCGTGCGCGGTCGCCGGATCCTCGGTGATCGTCGAGGCCAGGTGCAGAACCGTGTCCACGCCCCGGCACAGGTCGCGCAGGGACCCGGGCGCGGTGAGGCTGCCCCGGACGACGTCGGACGGGCCGGCGCAGCAGTCGGCCGGGCCGCTCTCGTGCGCCAGCAGCCGCAGCCGCGGGCGGGCAGGGTGGGCGCGCAGCCGGTGCACGACCTGATGGCCGATGAACCCGGTGGCGCCGGTGACGAGGACGGTCGGTCCGCCGTCACCCGCCCGTTCGTCACCGGACACGATCACGCCAGTTTGCGAAGGAGACGAGCCGGTTCTGTGAAGAGGGGGCGGTGATTCCGGTCCCGCCGGATACGATACGACTGCTGTATACGGCGCCGTTCGGGGCGGAACCGGGCCGGTACGGGCAGGAGTTGGGTGCGTGCGGGGGTGGTCGGCCGATGCTCTCGGCCTGTCGGACGTCTGGCACGGAGGTCCCCGTTCCTTTCCGGAATGGAAGTGTTGCCGCGGGTCGCCGTGGACCGATGCGTCGCACACCGGGCGGCCCGGCGGCACCCGGGCGACAGCCCCGTGGGCGGGGTGTGCGGACGGATGCCACCGGGCGTCGGCGTCGGTGACGGCAGCCGGACAGCGCGGGTCGGCGACGCGGCGCATGCCACCGGTGGGCGGCAGGGCGGACGTCACCCGGAGCGATGTGGTGCGGGAGTCACCGGCAGTGGTGAGGACGAACGGCGGAGAAGCGGGCCGGTCGGCGGTGACGCGGACCCGTCGGATGACGCGTGAGCGGACGAAGGGACTGTCAGCCGTGCGCCGAGGTGCCTTCGAGCAGTGCGGTGAAGACCGGACGGCCGTCCTGGTGGCCGGTGATCTCGACCGCCGTCGGACGCGTCGCGTCCATGGATCCGGTGCGGGATCCGGTGCGGGCCTCGATCCAGCACGGGGAGCCGAACTCCACGTAACCGAGGAACGCCACCTCGGTCGAGGACCAGTGGTACCGGCCCGGTGCGACGACCGCGTTCGCGGCCTGGAACGCCGCTTCGACGAGGGCCATCCCCGGGAAGTGGTCGTTGTCGTGGTCGAAGATCGTCGGGTGCCCGAAGTCCGCGCGCAACTGCCAGCGCCCGGACGGGACGGTGGCGGTAGCCGTGGCGAGGGCCGTGGCCGTGGCTGTGGTCGTCGGCCCGGAGGCTGCCGCCGGGGCGAGTACCACGTCGATCGGCCGGGTGCGGCCGACCAGTGCGGGCGTGACGGGGTCGGGCTGTACGGCGGGCCGTACGACGGACGCGAGCTGCGGCCCGCGCAGCCTGCGGTACACCGCGGGGCTGACGATGTCGAAGCGGCCGCCGCCCCGGGCCACCGTCCTGCCATCCGCGCGCAGCGTCATCTCGCAGGTCATGGCCGCCAGCCGGGGGCCACGGAACCGGAGATCCGAGCAGACGGCCTCCACCTCGATGCGGCGGGACCCCGCGGTCACGGCCGGCCGGACCCGCTCCCGGGTGTACGCCAGGTCCCACATCACGAAGTGATGGCCCAGGGGTGCCTGGTAGGCGGCGTGGGCCAGCAGCAGGCCGCACTGCCGGACGGTCTCGGCAACGAGGTTGGCTGCCGGGTTACCATTCACCGTTGTATAAAAAGGGTGATCCCCGGGCCACTCGACGCTGATCAGGTAGCGGTCGTTGGTCAGAAGCCGCCAGCCGACAGGCAGTACATCCAGTGATTTCGAGCGATGCACCAGTTCTTTGGGAACCGGATGGAACGAGATTTCGGGCGATATGCCCGTTTCGTCCGGTCTGGAGCTCTGTTCGCTCCCATGACAAACAGCGATTGCTTGCATGCCTTCCCCCCAGGAATGCCGAAGCTGAGCTCGAGTCGTACTCGAGCGGGTCGTAACATACGTGTGAGTCGGTATGTAACTCAACGGTAAGTCTCACATAGTGAGATTAAGGATGAGTAAAACCGGCTCTACCAGCACAGATGGGCGCACAGCCCTCGGAGGTAAGCCATGGTGACGCAGGAGCGAGGACTCGCGACCCGGCGCATGATCCTGGAGGCCGCGGGGTCGGTCTTCGCCGAACGGGGTTATAGCGCCACGACAGTGGCCGACGTGCTCAAGAAGTTGAGTCTCACCAGGGGAGCGGTGTACTTCCACTTCTCCTCCAAGGAGGAGCTCGCCCGGGCCGTGCTCGCCAGCCAGGCGGACGTGCCCACGGTCGTCCGGGACATCAAGCTCCAGGAGCTGATCGACCTGGGGCTGGTGTTCGCGTGCCAGCTGACCAGGGATCCGCTCCTGCAGGGCAGCGTCCGGCTGTCGCTGGAACTGGAGGCGGTCGGGCTCGACCGGAGACTTCCCTTCCAGGGCTGGGTCGACCGGAACCACCACATCCTGGAACAGGCGCGGGCGCAGGGCGAGTTGCGTCCGCATGTGGACCTGGTGGAGACGGCCGAGCTGCTGTGCTCCTGCTTCACCGGGGTCCAGCTGTTCTCGCAGGTCATGACCGGCTGGGTGGACCTGGAGGCGCGCATCCGGGCGCTGCTGAAGCATGTGCTGCCCAACATCGCCGAGCCCTCGGTGCTGCTCCAGCTCGACCTCAGCCCGGACCGCGGGCTCAAGGTCGGGGCGGAGCTGGGCGCCCTC
Source organism: Streptomyces sp. NPDC090088 (assembly GCF_044747345.1). NCBI lineage: Bacteria > Bacillati > Actinomycetota > Actinomycetes > Kitasatosporales > Streptomycetaceae > Streptomyces > Streptomyces sp. NPDC090088. The sequence continues at coordinate 1,197,156 of NZ_JBIVDZ010000001.1, forward strand.
GCGGGGCTCAAGGAGGCCGCGGGGCAGGAAGGGTCCGACGGGTGCTGACCCGCTGACGTTCACGCATGTTCGGGCTGTCGAACAGCCATCGAGGAGCTGGGGCCCACCCGCCGGGTGGGCCCCTTTCGTCGCCTCAGTCCATGCGGCCGACCAGCGGCGGCAGCAGATTCCATACACCGCTGACGGTTGACTCGGTCAGCCACTGCTCACTCTCGTGCCACAGCAGGGCCAGCCCCACGGTGAGCGCGATGATCGCGGAGGCCGCGCTCCCGGCCGAACCGGAACGGGTGAAGGGGTGCCGGCGCTCCGCGACCGCGACCGCGCCCCGGACGTACGACTCCCACTGTTCCAGCAGGTTGACGGCGGGTTTGCGGTCCTTCTCGCGGCTCAGCAGCACGCCGGCGCGGAACGTGACGTCCTGCCGGTACAGCTCGGTGAAGGCCTGTACGGCCTCCGCCAGGTTCTCGTTGCCGTCCTCGGCCCAGCGGCTCGTCATGCCCGCGAACCGCTCCGCCGCCGCCGCTTCCACGGCGTCCGCCAGCGCCTCCTTGCTCGGGAAGTGGAAGTAGAGGGCCCCTCTGCTCACTCCCGCGTCCGCGGAGATGGTGGACAACTTCGCCCTCGAGTAGCCGTGTTCGGCGAACGAGGTCGCGGCCGAACGAATCAACTGGGAGCGGGTCCGGGTGGCTTTGTCGCTCAATGCCGACTCCTCACATCACATCCGTGCAGGTGGCTTGCGGGTGCCGTCGAGTGCGGGGACCCACACGGCGAGAGACGCGAATATAACATTCACGCATGTATCTTTACCCGGCGTGTTCTGGGTTTTTGTCGGCCGCCAGGCCAGTTGTTGAACACCGAATCATGGTTGCTTTGATGGGTAATGTCCACTTTGAAGGTGCTGATCGAGGCTTTTGGGACGTGATTCAAGCCACTCGAAGTCCGTTGACATGCATGCGTGTCGGTTTGTAGTCTGCGGGTGCTCGATCGGTTTTCGGCGTGGGCGTCCACGCAGAGCGGGGGAAACGACGTCATGAGCCAACCGGGCACGGTTCGGCACAGAACACACGGCATGCATCACCGTCATCGCGCTTCCGATGCGCAGCGCCGCGCGTCGCGGGAAGTGGGGGTTCTCGGGTCGGGAGTCAACGTGGCTGTGGAGAGGTGGCGTGTGCTCGTGGTCGAGAGCGATACGCACGCACAACGGGGAGTCACGCACAGTCTCCGGCGGCAGGGCTGCGACGTGGTCGCCGTCGGCAGCGGCGGCAAGGCGCTGGAGATGTACGAGCACGCGGACCTGGTCCTGCTGGACCTGGAACTGCCGGATCTGCACGGCCTCGACGTGTGTGCCGCGATCCGGGCGGCGGGGGACACCCCCATCATCGCGTTCACCTGCCGCAGCAGCGAGTGGGACCAGGTGCTCGTCCTGGAGGCCGGGGCGGACGACTGCCTTCTCAAGCCCTACGACCTCAGGGAGCTGACGGCGCGGATCGGAGCGGTGATGCGCCGGACCGTCCGTCAGGCCCGCGCGCAGAACGTCATGGAGTGGGGGCCGTTGCGCATCGACATGCGGTTGCGGCAGGTCACTCTGGACGGCCGGCGCGTCGACTGCACCCGCAAGGAGTTCGACCTGCTGTGCCTGCTGGCCTCACAGCCGGGAGCGGTCGTCTCGCGCCGTCGGCTCATGAGCCAGGTGTGGGGAGACCACTGGTCGCCGCCCAGCCGGACGATCGACACCCATGTGGCGAGCCTGCGCCGCAAGCTCGGACCCGACGAGTGGATCACCACGATCCGCGGTGTCGGCCTCTGTTTCCAGCCCGTCGGCATGCACTGAGTCACCGAGTCACCGAGCCACTCAGTCTCTTCCTCCTCCTCCTCCTCTTCCTCTTCCTCTTCCTCTTCTTCTTTCAGCTCCTTACGTCAAAGGACCGCATACCCATGTCTGATCTCACTCCTGAGCGCGTCGGCGCCGCCTGGGCCTCCCTCGGTACCGGGGACCGCGCGAAGATCACGGAATTCTGGGACGAGAACGTGCGGTTCGAGGTTCCCGGACTGCACGCCTACTCCGGCTGGTACGAAGGGCTCGACGCCTTCCTGGAGTTCTTCGGGAACATGTTCCGGCTCTCCGGCGGCACCATGCACGGCGAGAACGTGACGGTGCTGGTGAACCCCGAGGCCGGCTACTCGGTCGACGTCAACCACATCACGGCGGTGCGCGCGGGAGCCGAGGCGGACAGCACCTCCCCCTACGACACCTTCGCCGTCGAGGCGCTGCACCTGCTGCGCTGGAGCGACGGCCGCATCGTCGAGGGCCGTTGGACGGTGCTGGGGGCGGGCGCCGAGACCACCGCGCTGTGGTGGTCGCCGCGCGACGCGGCCGGCGCGCGCCGCCAGGTCGTCTGACCCCGGCCGACACCGACCCCGGCAGGTCCGCGGCGACAGCGGAGGCCACGGCCCTGCCGGTAGCGGGTGCCGGCGCGGTGCGGCGGTGACGTGGGGACGGCCCGCCGCACCGCACCGCACTCCGAGCAGCGCACACAGCACACCAACGATCGTGAGGATCCCCATGTCCGAGGAACGTCTTCGAGTCGCTCTCATCATCGGGAGCACCCGTGCCACCCGGTTCGGCCCGACCATCGCCAAGTGGTTCGCCGAGGAAGCCCGGCAGAACGACGACATCGAGCTGGACGTCGTCGACCTGGCCGACTTCCCCCTGCCGGTCGCGGTGACCGACGCACCCGAACCCGCGGACGCGGCCACGGCGGCCGCCCTCAGCGCCCGGCTGGAGCGGGCCGAGGCCTTCGTCGTCCTGACCCCCGAGTACAACCACAGCTTCCCCGCCCCGCTCAAGGTCGCGATCGACTGGAACTACACCCAGTGGCAGGCCAAGCCGGTCGGCTTCGTCTCCTACGGCGGGCTCTCCGGCGGGCTGCGCGCGGTCGAGCAACTGCGCCAGGTCTACGCCGAGATGCACGCCGTCACCCTGCGCGACACGGTCAGCTTCCACGGCGCCGCCGCCACCTTCCACCCGGACGGCAACCCCAAGGAGCCGGCGGGCTGCGCGGCCGCCGCCAAGACCATGCTCGACCAGCTCGTCTGGTGGGGCGTCGGACTCCGCGAGGCCCGCGACCGGCGCCCCTACCGGGCCTGAGCCGGCCCGCCCCGCTCTCCGCCTCAGCCGAGACGTTCAGGAAATGAGACAGCCATGACCGGGATGCTCCTTGCTCCCCGCACCACCTCGGACACCTTCGTGTCCGCCGCCCGGGCCGCGGCCGAGCCGGCCGCCCGCGACGCGGCCCGGGCGGACCGCGAGCGACGGCTCTCCGCCGACGTGGTGGCGGCGCTGGTCGAGGCCGGCTTCAGCAGGGCGCTGGTCCCGGCCCGCCACGGCGGTACGGCCATCGGGTTCACCACCCTCACCGAGGCCGTCGCCGCGGTCGGCGAGGGCTGCGCCTCCGCCGCCTGGACCGGCTCGCTGCTCGCCTACACCGCGCGGTTCGCCGCCTATCTGCCCGCCGAGGGACAGGCCGAGATCTGGGCGGACGGACCGGACAGCCGGCTGGTCAGCTCCCTGGTCTCCACCACCGCCGGCGCGGTGCCCGCCGACGGCGGCTGGCGGCTCTCCGGCACCTGGACCTACGCCAGCGGGGTCGAGTTCTCCGACTGGGCGCTGCTGATGGCCATGGTGCCCGGGGCGGACGAACGGCAGGAGGCGCGCTTCTTCGCCGTACCCCGTGCCGCGTACCGGATCGAGGAGACCTGGGACACGGTCGGCATGCGGGCGACCGGTAGCCACACGGTCGTCGTGGACGAGGTGTCCGTCCCCGCGCACCGCACCTTCCTCATGGACGACATGTTCACCGGCCGGGGCGCGGTCTCCGACGAACTCCGGCACTCCCAGCCGCTGTTCGCCGTCAACGGCCTCACCTTCGCGGCCCCCGTCCTCGGCGCGGCCCGGGGCGCGCTGAAGCTGTCGGAACGCGCCCTCGCCGACAAGGCGGCCCGGGGCGCGGAGCCGGCCGAGTCCCAGCGGATCGCCCACGCCCGGGCGGCCGGTGAGATCGACGCGGCCGGGCTGCTGCTGGCCAGGGCCGCCCTGAGCGCCGACCGGGAGCGGGTCACCGAGGACGTCCTGGTGCGCAACCGACGGGACTGCGCGCTCGCCACCCAGCTGCTCGTCGGTGCCGTCGACACGCTCTTCCGGGCCGCCGGCACCCGCGGCCAGTCCGCGTCCGACCCGCTCCAGCGCATCTGGCGGGACGCCAACTCCGCGGCCAGCCACATGGTGCTGCAGTTCGAGCCCGCCGCCCTCGCCTACACCCGTGGCCCCCTGGACGCCGCCCGAGCAGGAAAGAGCCCCCGATCATGACGACCACGGACGCGGTCGGCAGCGGCCTGCTGTTCCACGAGGACTTCCGCGACGGCTTCACCAGCACCGGCCCGGACGCCACCTGGCACACCCAGGACACCGCCGGCGTCCCGGGCGGCGACGGAGTCGCCCACACCTCCGGGCTCGGCCTCGCCGTGGTGCCCACCGGCGTCAACCCGCGCACCGGCGCCCCCGCCTTCGTCTCCACCACCGGCCAGCAGGCGGACGGCGGCGAGGGCACCCGGGACCACGTCAAGTGGACGGCCATGCCGAACCGTACGGCGGACACCGGGATACCGGGCTTCGACGTCCCCGCCACCGGCGCGCTCGTCTGCACCACCACCCTCGCCGTCTCCACCTACGGCACCGAGGACCACCCCTTCGGGACGGCGGTCGCCGACGCGCAGGCCGACCCCCGGCTGGCCTGCGGCTCGATGATCACCGCCGATCTGGAGACCGCCTCGATTTTCGGGTTCTTCGTCACCAACACCCGCGTGTACGCCAACTACGAGCGGTTGCGCCTGCCCGGCACCACCTACGCGGCCTACACCTACGCCGTCCCGGTCGCCGACCGGGCACCCGGCGACGTCGACACCCTGCGGATCACCCTGGACCGCGCGCGCTCCACCGTGACCTGGGAGGTCAACGGCGTACCGGCGCTGTCGGTGGACCGGATCGGGCACCCCGTCCTGGACCGCGCCCACCAGCTGCTGGACCACGCGGGCGAGCCCGAGGACATCACGCCGCGCCAACTGATATCCGGCATCGGCATGTTCACCCTGCTCGACGGCGCCCTGGGGGCCGACGCCACCGGCCTGGTGCGGATCGACTCGGCGCCCTCCCACTACGTCGACCCGCGCGCCGGCGCGCCCTGGCCGCAGAAGTTCCTCGACGAACAGAGCACACCCACCCACCGCCTCTGGGGGCAGGGCGTCGCGCTGAACGTGCGCGACCTCTCCGTCACCACCGCCTGACCGCGGGCCCCCAGCGGCCCGAAGAACTCCGCCATCCCCCCATTGAGTTGCAAAGGAACTCGTTGTGACCGCAGTAACGCCCGCCAAGGCGGGCCGCCGTGAGTGGATCGGCCTGGCAGTCCTCTGCCTGCCGGCGCTGCTCACCACCATGGACCTCACGCTGCTGTTCATGGCCGTCCCCAAGCTGACGGCCGACCTGAACCCCTCCAGCACCCAGCTGCTGTGGGCGAGCGACATCTACGGCTTCCTGATCGCCGGCTTCCTGATCACCATGGGAACGCTCGGCGAGCGCATCGGACGCCGCCGGCTGCTCCTGATCGGAGCCGTGCTCTTCGGGGTCGCCTCGGTCCTCACCGCGGAGGCGAACAGCCCCGAGATGCTGATCGCCGCCCGGGCCCTGCTCGGCATCTCGGCCGCCACCCTGGCCCCCTCGACGCTGTCGCTGCTGCGCGTCATGTTCCGGGACGAGAAGGAGAGCACCACCGCGGTCACCATCTGGACCACGTCCTTCATGGTCGGCGGTGTCGTCGGCCCGATCGCCGGTGGCCTGCTGCTGGACCACTTCTGGTGGGGCGCGCCCTTCCTGATGGCCGTACCGGTCATGGTGCTGCTGCTGATCGCCGGTCCGCTCCTGCTGCCCGAGTACAAGGACCCGGCCGGTGGCAGCCTCGACCTGCTGAGCGTCGGCATGTCGCTGGCCGCGATCCTGCCGGCCGTCTACGGCGTCAAGGAACTGGCCCGCAACGGCTTCGAGACCTGGCCGACCGTCAGCCTCGTCGTCGGCCTGGCCTTCGGTGTGGCCTTCGTGCTGCGCCAGCGCGGCCTGTCCGTCCCGCTCATGGACGTCTCCCTGTTCTCCCGCCCGGCCTTCTCGGTCTCCGTCGGCACCCTGCTGCTGACCACCGGCCTGATGATGGGCATCCAGTACCTGCTCGCCACCTACCTGCAGATCGTCCTCGGCATGTCGCCCGCCGAGGCCGGTCTGTGGCAGCTGCCGGTCATCATCCCCGGCATGGTCGCCGCCGTGGTCGGCACCGGCATCTCCCAGAAGATCGGTACGCCGCCGGTGCTCATCGCCGGCCTGCTGGTCGGCTCCGTCGGCTTCGGCGTGCTGACCCAGGTCGACGGCAACTCCGGTACGGCGCTGGTCATCACCTCGTCCGCGATCATGTTCGTCGGTCTCGCCCCGGTGATGGCGCTCGGCATCGGCACCATCGTCCAGGCGGCCCCGGTCGAGCGGGCCGGTGCCGCGTCCGCGCTGGCCTCCACCACCAACGAACTCGGCGGCGCGGTCGGCATCGCCCTCGTCGGCAGCCTCGCCACCGCCGTCTACGGCTCCAGCCTCGACGACCACCTGCCCGCCGGGGTCACCGGCTCGGCCCACGACGCGGCGCGCAACAGCGTCTCCGAGGCGGCCGCCGTGGCAGGTCAGCTCCCCGGCAAGCTCGGCGACCAGCTGAGCGCGGCGGCCCACGACGCCTTCGCCCACGGCATGGAGGTCGCCTCGTACGTCTCCATCGGTGTGCTCCTCGCGATGGCCGCGCTCGTCGCCGTCCTGCTGCGCAGGGCGCTGCCCGCCCCGGCCGCGCAGCCGGCGCCGCAGACGGCCGGTGCCGCCGGTGCCGCCGAGGAGACGCTGCCCTCCGGCGCGCAGAGCGCCTGAGCGCTCCGCACACCACCCCAGCCCGGCGCCCCTGACGGGGCGCCGCCCGGCCCCGCCCGCTCCGACAAGGAGGTTCCTCGTATGACGAGGATCAGTGTCAAGGACCAGTACTACACACTGGTCAACATCTTCGAGACGTCCCCGGAGCACCAGCACCGGCTGATCGAGATCTGGCAGAGTCTCGGCGCGGCGGACGAGCGGACCGGGCTGGTCTCGGTCAACGCCCACCTCAGCTACGACGGCAACTCCGTGATCAGCTACATACAGTGGCGCGACAAGGCCGCCTGGGAGGGCATCCTCAGCGATCCGAGCCGGCAGGAGCGCTTCAAGGAGGTCATGACCTTCGCGACGTTCGACAGCATCCACTGCGAGGTCGTGTACACCCAGCGCAACCCGAAGCTGGGCGACCCGACCATCGAGATCACGGAGCAGCAGGACGTCTTCACGGTCATCGAGGTGGCCCGCACCCGGTCCACGGCCCAGCAGGACGCGCTGCTCGCGGTGGTGGCCCAGCCCAACGCGGTGCTCGACACCACGCCGGGCTACGTCTCGCACAGCGTGCACCGGGACTTCGAGGGCGAGGCCGTCGTCAGCTACTCGCAGTGGCAGAGCGAGGAGGCGTACCAGGCCTTCCGTGCCGGCCGCGACGCGAGCGGCGGCCGGCCCGCCGCCCTGGACGGAATCGACATCCGCGAGTACGCGCTGCGGATCGCCTACATCACCGAGGCCACCAAGATCTGACGGACCGTCACAGGCCCGTCGCAGACCCTTCCGTACACCCCTGGTGCGCCGTCCGCCCCGGAGGGCCCGCGCCAGGTGCGTACGGGAGTCCCCAGCACATCCGCGACACCGAAGGGAGGAGGTGACACCCATGACCGACGCCGCGCTGAGCGCCGCTCTGGAGGAGGTCCTCGCCACGTTCTCGGCCGAGAACGAGCTGACCGAGAACGAGTTCGAGCTCGCCCTGGGCAACGAGACCTGGTAGTCCACGGTCTCCCCGTAGCCGGCCCTCGCTGCCCCGCAGCGGGGGCCGGTCTCTTCTCCCGGAAAGCCGGAACCGGACACCGGACACCGGAAACCCGGGAGCCGGTACCGGGCACCGGTGCCGGAATCAGCAGGAACAAGGAAACTAGGAGCGCGCCGTGACCGCTGGTGCCGTGGCCTCCCGGCCCGCCTGGCTGCAGGAACCGACCCTCGCATGGCGCCCCGCCGTACACGGTGTGGTGCTCTGCGCCCGACCCCATGACCTCGCCGACTGCCTCGGCCCGAACGCCGTCGGGGCGGCCGTGGCCGTCGGCCCGCCCGCCGCCGGTCACGACCATCTCTGCGGACTCCAGGAGCTGCTGGCCGTCCTGCTGCCCGCCGTGCGCGAGGCCCGGCCCGAGGTGCCGGAGCGGCACGCCGAGGTCCTCGCCCTGCTCACGCGACCGCAGGACGCGCAGGCGCCCCGGGGCCGGTTCGTGCCGGTGTCCGAGACCGCCTCGCTCGGCACCACCCGGCGCATCAGCCGGGAGTCCCACATCACCGCCGGCTGGATCGACCGCGCGGCCCGCTTCCTCGTGGACGCCCTTCCCGCGCTGGGCGAGCGGCCCGTCCTGGTCCTGGACGCCTTCGACCGCTGGGACCGTATCTCGGTCCGCATCCTGTACCGGACCGTGCTGCTCGCGGACCAGCAGGGCCGGGGCATCACCGTCCGGGGGCTGCTGAAGGACGGCGGCAGCCTGTTCCTGGAGCGGCTCTCCGGGCAGCGGGCGGTCGGCGTGTGCGGGGTGCTGCCGCCGGTGGCGGAGACTCTCCCCGGCGCGCCCGGTGTGCCCGGCCTCGCGGTCGAACCCTGGCACTCCGACGGCTCGGCCGGCCCACTGCGTGCCATCGGCGACGCGATCGCCCTGCAGAACTTCGAGCGGGCCGATCTGCTGATCGCCGCGCATCTTGCGGCCGTCGGAGGTGACCCCCTGCGGGCCGACGACACGGCCGACCTGATCAGGCTCCAGGCGATCTCGGAGGCGCAGACCGGGCGGATCGACAGCGCCGTCGCGAAGCTGGAGCGGTCCCTGGAGCTGGCCGGCAAGCCGGAGTTGAGGGCCCATCTGAACTACCTGGTGGCGCTGCTGGTCACCAAGCGCAAGGACGACACCGACGCGGCGCGCACCTTCTACCTGCGTGGCCTGGAGTGCCTGGACGAGCTGGCCGAGCCGGGTGTGGACGCGCAGGTGGAGCGGGCGTGGATCCTCAACGGCCTGGCGCTCGCCGCGGCCATCGACGCCCGCGAGACGTCGGACGCGGAGCGCCGGGACGAGCTGTTCCAGAGCGCCTTCGAACTGGAGTTTGACGCCTTCCGGATGGTCCGTGAGATGCCGGGGGACAGCGCCTTCTACCTGCGCTACAACCTCAGTCACAACCTGGCCTTCCTGCTCCAGATCACCGGCCGGCACCGGCAGGCCGAGGAGTTCCTGCGCTCCGTGTCGGCGACGATGCTCGGCACCGGCAGGCCCGAGTTCTTCGTGCCCCACCACTACGCGATCGCCGTCCTCCAGCTGCGCCGGGGCAGTCACGAGGAGGCCGCGGCCTCCTTCGCGGCGGCCGTCCGCGTCGCCCACAGCCTGCGGGACCCCTTCCACCTGGAGAAGCTGCTCGCCGCCGCGGGCTACACGGACCTGCGGCGCGGCGATCACCCGGGCGCCGCCCGCCACTACCGGGACGCGGCGCGCACGGCTCGCCGGCTCTGCGACGAGACGGCGTTCGCCCAGGACCTGGCGGGACTGCTCTGGGCGCTGACCCTGCAGGGCGCCCGCTGGGACCGGCACACCCTGGCCGCGGCCCGCATCTGGTACCCCGAGGCGGCCGGAGCGTACGACCGCGGCGCCGGCCGCGACGAACTCGCCGAGGCCCTGACCGCCGCCGGCGCCGACATCGCGCCCCCCTCCTCCAAACTCCCCTCCTACCTCCCCGCAGTCGACCTCGAAGGCCTCCCCGGCCGCGACCTCAACCGCTTCCTCGCCGGCATCACCACCCGCGAGAACCCGAGCGCGCTGCTGACGCAGAACACGGCCGAGGGAACGGGCAGGGCAGGGGAGGCTCCGGAGGCAGGGGGGCCTGAGAGGGGCTGGGCTGCGGCAAGGGGAGCCGCACGTCCAGGCGATGCTGCGGCGCGCGAAGCCGCCGACCCGGATGCGGCCGTCGCGCAGAGGGCGGCCGGTCCGGACGGGGCTGTCGCGTGGGGAGCTGCCGCTCCAAGTGCGGTCACTGCGCGGGAAGTTGCCGACCCGGGCGGGGCCGTCGCGCAGAGGGTGACCGGTCCGGATGGGCGCGTCGCGCGTGGACTCGCCTCTCCAGGTGAGGCCGTTGCGCGGGAACCGGCCTCTCCAGACACGGCCGTGGCGCGTGAACCCGCCTCTCCGGACGCGGCCGTTGCGCGGGAACCCGCAGTTCCAGGCGTGACGGTGGTGGACGGCGTCTCCGGTTCCGGGCGGGTCGTCGTGGGAGGGGGTCGGGCGTGAGTTCGTTGCCGCGGTTGACGGGGCCTCAGGCGGATGCGTTGGCGGGGCGGTTTTTGGAGCACTGCAGGGGAGCGGGGGTGCTGGACGCGGGGGCGCCCGAGGTGTCGTGGGGGGAGTTCCACGCGTTCCGGGCGCGGTTGGCGGCGTCCTTCGAGGTGCCGACCACCACGCTCACGCCGCTCGCGGCACGCGTGCTGTACGGGCTGGCGGCGGCTCGGCGGCCGGCGGCGGTGGCGACGTTGGGGTGTTTCGCGGGGAACCTGATGGCGTGGGTGTCGGGGCCGGGGTTCGGGCCCGAGCCGCGGTATCCGGGACGGCGGTCCCTGGGGCTGGACGTGGCCGCCGAGCCGGTGGCGCTCGCCGAGGGCAACCTGCGGCGGGCCGGGTTCGCGCCGGGCGCCGGGGCCGTCGTAGGAGATGCCTTCGAGGCGGCGGAGCACAGCACGGGGGAGCGGTGGGACCTGCTGCTCATCGACATCGACGTGCCGGGCTCGCGCAAGTCCGGCTACGCCCGGCTGCTGGAGCGCTGGCTGCCCCATCTGGCGCCGGGCGCGCTGGTGATCGCCCATGACGTGTGCCACCCGGTCTTCGCCTGGGATCTGCGGGACTACGCGGCCTTCGCCAAGGACCGGGGGGCGATCGCCACCACCACCCTGCCGGTGGACGACTGCGGGTTCGAGGTCAGCCGCTGGCCGGGCTGACCCGGGACGGGCGGTGAGGGGAAATCGATTCGGCGGAAACAATTCCGTCATCCGTGCGGCATCACTTCACAGAGACCTGACGCAACTTCGCACAGCCCTGACGAGGTTCCGTCCGAATCTTCTTGAACGGGTCGGTCGGTTTGACGGACTATTTAGTCGGCTTCCGGAGACGGCGCAGCGGGCACCGCTATTGACGAGCTGTCAGTATGGGCGGGCCAATGACGAGTAATTGACCACCTGTTGAAGGTAGGTCGATCGGCCGTCGGTTAGTCATCGATTCCGAAATGAATTCCCCAGGATGACCGAGGAGAGTGGCATGGACGCCGAAGTCATAGTCGTGGGAGCCGGCCCGGCAGGGCTGATGCTCGCCGGCGAATTGCGGCTCGCCGGAGTCGACGTCGTCCTTCTGGAACGACTCGCCGAACGCACCGGTGAATCGCGCGGACTCGGCTTCACGGCACGGACGATGGAGGTGTTCGCCCAGCGCGGTCTGCTCTCCCGGTTCGGGGAGATCGAGGTCAGCGCCTTCGGGCACTTCGGCGGCCTGCCCGTCGACTTCGGCCTCCTCGACGGAGCCCACCAGGCGGCGAAGACCGTGCCCCAGTCCCACACCGAGACGGTGCTGGAGCAGTGGGTCACCGACCTCGGCACGGACGTCCGCCGCAGCCACGAGGTGCTCTCCGTCAAGGACGACGGCGACAGCGTCCTCGTCGAGGTGCGCGGCCCGCACGGCGTGCACGAGCTCCGCGCGCGCTACCTCATCGGCTGCGACGGCGGCCGCAGCAAGGTCCGCAAGGCCGTCGGCTTCGACTTCCCGGGCACCGCGGCCACGCTGGAGATGTACCTCGCCGACGTACGCGGCCTGGATCTCGAACCGCGCATGATCGGCGAGACGCTGCCCGGCGGCATGGTGATGGTCGGTCACCTGGCCGACGGCATCACCCGGCTGATCGTCTGCGAGCGCGGCACGCCTCCGCAGCGCCGTACCGAGGCCCCCGCGTACGCCGATGTGGCGGCCGCCTGGAAGCGGCTGACCGGCGTCGACATCGCGCACGGCGAGCCGGTGTGGGTGAGCGCGTTCGGCGACGCCACCCGCCAGGTGACGCAGTACCGCAGGGGCCGGATCCTGCTGGCCGGGGACTCCGCGCACATCCATCTGCCCGCCGGCGGCCAGGGCATGAACACCAGCATCCAGGACGCCGTCAACCTGGGCTGGAAGCTCGCCGCGGTGGTCCAGGGCCGGGCGCCCGAGGCCCTGCTCGACACCTACCACGAGGAGCGCCACCCGGTCGGCCGGCGCCTGCTGATGAACACCCGCGCCCAGGGCCTGCTGTTCCTCAGCGGCGGCGAGGTCCAGCCGGTCCGTGACGTGCTCACCGAGCTCATCGCCTACCCCGAGGTGTCCCGGCACCTGGCCGGCATGGTGAGCGGCCTGGAGATCCGCTACGACGTCGGCACCGGCGCCCACCCGCTGCTCGGCCGGCGGATGCCGTCGCTGGAGGTGCGGACCCCCTCGGCCGCGCGCACCACCACCAGCTTCGACCTGCTCACCGCGGGCCGCGGGGTCCTGCTCGACCTGGAGGACACCGCCGCCCTGCGGGAGCGGGCCCGGCCGTGGGCGGACCGGGTGGACGTCGTCACGGCGACCCCCGTCGGGGTCACCGCCGGCAGCCCGCTGTCCGGCACCGCCGCGGTCCTCGTCCGCCCCGACGGCTACGTCGGCTGGGCCGCCCCCGGCAGCCACCACGACCTGCCCATGGCGCTGGAGCGCTGGTTCGGCCCGGCCCGGGCGGGCCTGCCGCGCTGACCGCCGTCCCGGTCCGCACCCGAGCGCAGCGAAACCACAGCGACATCGCAGCGCATTCGCAGCGAAGGAGAAGAAGAAAACCATGCACAGCACGCTGATCGTCGCCCGGATGGAACCCGGCGCACGTTATGACGTGGCCCGGCTCTTCAAGGAGTTCGACGGCACCGAAATGCCGCACATCATGGGCACCCGGCGCCGCCAGCTCTTTCTCTACAAGGGTCTCTACTTCCATCTCCAGGAATTCGACACCGACAACGGCGGAGAGATCATCGAAGAGGCCAAGACGGATCCCCGCTTCGTGAAGATAAGCGAGGACCTCAAGCCGTACATTCAGGCCTACGACCCCGCCACCTGGCGCTCTCCCGCCGATGCCATGGCCAAGTCGTTCTACCACTGGGAAGCCTCCTCGTGACCGGTCGCCGTGTCGCCATCACCGGAATCGGAGTGCTCGCTCCGGGCGGTATAGGCGCGAAGAATTTCTGGAATCTGCTGAGCGAGGGGCGGACCTCGACGCGGGGCATCACCTTCTTCGACCCCGCTCCCTTCCGGTCCCGGGTGGCCGCGGAGATCGACTTCGACCCCGAGGAACACGGGCTGAGCCCGCAGGAGATCCGCCGGATGGACCGGGCCGCCCAGCTCGCCGTGGTGGCGACCCGGGAGGCCGTCGCCGACAGCGGCATCGCCCTGGCCGAACTCGACCCGCACCGCACCGGCGTGACCATCGGCAGCGCGGTCGGCGCCACCACCGGCCTCGACCAGGAGTACCGGGTCGTCAGTGACGGCGGCCGGCTCGACCTGGTCGACCACCGCTACGCGGTCCCGCACCTCTACAACCACTTCGTGCCGAGCTCCTTCGCGGCCGAGGTCGCCTGGGCGGTGGGCGCCGAGGGCCCCTCGACCGTCGTCTCCACCGGCTGCACCTCCGGCCTCGACTCGGTCGGGCACGCGGTGGACATCATCCGGGAGGGCACCGCGGACGTCATGATCGCGGGCAGCTCGGACGCGCCGATCTCGCCGATCACCGTCGCCTGCTTCGACGCGATCAAGGCGACCACCCCGCGCAACGACGACCCGGAGCACGCCTCCCGCCCCTTCGACGGCACCCGCAACGGCTTCGTCCTCGGCGAGGGTTCGGCGGTGTTCGTCCTGGAGGAGCTGGAGAGCGCCCGGCGCCGCGGAGCCCACATCTACGCGGAGATCGCCGGCTACGCCTCCCGCTGCAACGCCTTCCACATGACGGGACTGCGTCCGGACGGCGCCGAGATGGCCGAGGCCATCGGCGTCGCCCTCGACGAGGCCCGGATCGACCCGACGGCGATCGACTACATCAACGCGCACGGCTCCGGCACCAAGCAGAACGACCGCCACGAGACCGCCGCGTTCAAGCGCAGCCTCGGCGAGCACGCCTACCGGACGCCGGTCAGCTCGATCAAGTCGATGGTGGGCCACTCGCTCGGCGCGATCGGCTCCATCGAGATCGCGGCCTCCGCGCTGGCCATGGAGAACAACGTCGTTCCCCCCACGGCCAACCTGCACACCCCGGACCCCGAGTGCGACCTCGACTACGTGCCGATCACGGCGCGGGAGTGGCGCACCGACACCGTCCTGACCGTCGGCAGCGGCTTCGGCGGCTTCCAGAGCGCCATGGTGCTGGCCCGGCCCGACAGGAGCATCGCATGACGACCCCGGTTGTGGTCACGGGCCTCGGCATCGCCGCTCCCAACGGCCTCGGCACCAAGGACTTCTGGGCGGCCACGCTCAGGGGCGAGAGCGGCATCGGGCCGGTGACCCGGTTCGTCCCGGACCAGTACCCGGCGCGGCTGGCCGGCGAGGTGCCCGGCTTCGTGGCCGAGGACCATCTGCCCGGCCGGCTGCTGCCGCAGACCGACCGGATGACCCGGCTCGCGCTGGTCGCCGCCGACTGGGCGCTGGAGGACGCCGAGGTCACCCCCAGCGAACTCAACGCCTACGACATGGGCGTGATCACCGCCAGCTCCTCCGGCGGCTTCGAGTTCGGGCAGAACGAGCTGCAGAAGCTCTGGAGCAAGGGCGGCCAGTACGTCAGCGCCTACCAGTCCTTCGCCTGGTTCTACGCCGTCAACACCGGCCAGATCTCGATCCGCAACGGCATGAAGGGCCCCAGCGGTGTCGTGGTCAGCGACCAGGCGGGCGGTCTCGACGCCCTGGCCCAGGCGCGCCGGCAGATCCGCAAGGGCACCCGGCTCATCGTCTCCGGCGCGATCGACGCCTCGATCTGCCCCTGGGGCTGGGTCGCCCAGCTCGCCGCCGAACGGCTGAGCCGGCAGGACGACCCGGACCGGGCGTACGTGCCCTTCGACGCGCTCGCCGGCGGGCACGTACCGGGCGAGGGCGGTGCCATCCTCGTCCTGGAGGACGGCGCGACGGCCCGCGCCCGGGGCGCCCGGAGCTACGGCGAGATCGCCGGCTACGGCGCCACCTTCGACCCCCGGCCCGACAGCGGCCGCCCGCCCGGCCTGCGCCAGGCGATCCGCGCCGCGCTCGCCGACGCCGGCGCCGAACCCGGCGACATCGACGTGGTCTTCGCCGACGCGGCGGGCGTGCCCGCACTGGACCGCGTCGAGGCCGACGCCCTCACCGAGGTCTTCGGCCCGCGCGGAGTGGCCGTGACGGCACCCAAGACGATGACCGGACGCCTCTACTCGGGCGCCGCGCCCCTGGACGTGGCGGCCGCGCTGCTCGCGATCCAGGACGGGGTCGTCCCGCCCACCACCAACGTGCGGCCCGCCGAGGAGTACCGGCTCGACCTGGTCACCGGAGCCCCGCGCACCGCCGCCGTCCGCGCCGCCCTGGTGGTCGCCCGCGGCTACGGCGGCTTCAACTCCGCGGTGGTCGTACGCGCCGCGGACTGACCCGCCGCCCGCGCGATCCCACCGCACACCCCCACCCCACTTCACCCACACCGGCACACGGAGGAAACCGTCATGCCCGAACGCACCTTCACCCTCGACGACCTGCGCCGCATCCTGCTGGAGAGCGCGGGCAGCGAAGAGGGCGTCGACCTCTACGGCGACATCGAGGACAGCGACTTCGAGGAGCTGGGCTACGAGTCCCTCGCGCTCCTGGAGACCGGCGGCCGTATCGAGCGCGAGTTCGGCGTCAGCCTCGACGACGTCAACCTCTCCGACATCACCACCCCGCGGGCCCTCGTCGCCGCCGTCAACGAGCTCCTCTCGGCCGACGTCGCCGCCTGACCCCAGACCCGGCCTGACCTCCCCCGATCAGGCCGACCGAGCGGGCCGGACCGTACGTCCCCCGACGGACCGGCCCGCTCCCACCCCAGGCTCCGCCCATCCCGGGCCATGCCCTTCCCGGGTCCCGCCCGCCCCGGGCCGCCTCGACCCTTCCCGCGCAAGGAGAAGCACATGACAGAGCAGAACGGCCGGGTCGCCCTGATCACCGGCGCCACCAGCGGAATCGGCCTCGCCGCGGCCCGCATCCTGGGCGCCGCGGGCCACCGGGTGTTCATCGGCGCCCGCAACGCCGAGAACGTGACGGAGACGGTGAAGCAGCTGCAGAGCGAGGGCATCGACGCCGACGGCGCCACCCTCGACGTGCGCTCCACCGAATCGGCGCACGCCTTCGTCCAGGCCGCCGTCGACCGCTTCGGCACCGTCGACATCCTGGTCAACAACGCGGGCCGCAGCGGCGGCGGTGTCACGGCCGACATCGCCGAGGAACTGTGGGACGACGTCATCGACACCAACCTCAACAGCGTCTTCCGCCTCACCCACGCGGTCCTCAACACCGGCGGCCTGCGCCACAAGGACTGGGGCCGCATCATCAACATCGCGTCCACCGCGGGCAAGCAGGGCGTCGTCCTCGGCGCCCCGTACTCCGCGTCCAAGCACGGCGTGGTCGGCTTCACCAAGGCCCTCGGCAACGAGCTGGCGCCCACCGGGATCACCGTCAACGCGGTCTGCCCGGGCTACGTCGAGACGCCGATGGCACAGCGGGTGCGCGCCGGTTACGCCGCCGCCTACGAGGTCACCGAGGACGCGATCCTGGAGAAGTTCCAGGCCAAGATCCCGCTGGGCCGCTACTCCACCGCGGACGAGGTGGCCGGCCTGGTCGGCTACCTGGCCTCCGACACCGCCGCCTCCATCACCTCCCAGGCGCTCAACGTCTGCGGTGGCCTGGGCAACTTCTGAGCGCCCCGCCCCGCCCCACGACCCCGCACTCACCCCAAGGAGCCTGACCATGCCGCAGCCCGGCCTGCGCGAGGTGGAGCACGAGATCACGGTCTCGGCTCCGGCCGCCGCCGTCTACCGTCTGATCGCCGAGGTCGAGAACTGGCCGCGGATCTTCCCGCCGACCATCTACGTGGACCACCTGGAGCGCGCCGGGGACACCGAACGCATCCGGATCTGGGCCACGGCCAACGGCGAGGCCAAGAACTGGACCTCCCGCCGCGTCCTGGACCCCGGCCGGCTGCGCATCGAGTTCCGCCAGGAGGTCTCCACCCCGCCGGTCGCCGCCATGGGCGGCACCTGGATCATCGAGCCGCTCGACGAGTCCACCTCCCGGATCCGGCTGCTGCACGACTACCGCGCCGTCGACGACGACCCGGACGGCCTGCGCTGGATCGACGAGGCGGTGGACCGCAACTCGCGCTCCGAACTCGCGGCCCTGAAGACCAACGTCGAACTCGCCCACGCCGCCGAGGAGGTGACCTTCTCCTTCGAGGACTCCGTGCGGATCGCCGGCTCCGCCAAGGACGCCTACGACTTCATCAACGAGGCCCACCTGTGGCAGGAGCGGCTGCCGCACGTCGCCTCGGTCCGGCTCGACGAGGACGTGCCCGGGCTGCAGACCCTGGAGATGGAGACCCGCGCCAAGGACGGCTCCACCCACCTCACCAAGTCCTACCGGGTGTGCTTCGAGGGCCGGAAGATCGCCTACAAGCAGGTGACCCTGCCCGCCCTGATGACCCTGCACACCGGCTACTGGACCTTCACCCAGGACGCGGACGGCACGACGGCCTCCTCCCAGCACACCGTGGTCCTCAACACCGCGAACATCAGCCGGATCCTCGGCCCGGACGCCGGTGTCGCCGAGGCCCGGGAGTACGTCCACACCGCGCTGAGCACCAACAGCCGCGCCACGCTGGGGCACGCCAAGGCCCACGCCGAGGCGCGCTGACCATGTCCGGCACCCTGCGCACCCAGGTACTCGTGGTCGGGGCGGGCCCCGCGGGGCTGATGCTCGCCGGGGAACTGCGGCTCGGCGGCGCCGAGGTGCTGGTCGCCGAACGGCTGACCACCCCCACCACCGAGTCCCGGGCCTCGACCCTGCACGCCCGGACCATGGAGACCCTCGACGCCCGCGGCCTGCTGGAGTCGTTCGGCACCCCGCCGAACGAACCGGCCGGGCACTTCGGCGGCATCCCGCTCGACCTGACCCTGCCCAGCAGCCACCCCGGGCAGTGGAAGATCCTCCAGGCGGACGTCGAACGGGTGCTGCAGGAGTGGAGCACCGGACAGGACGCGAAGCTGCTGCGCGGCCACGAACTACGCGCGCTGACCACCACCGCCTCCGACCACGTCCTGGCCGAACTCACCGGCCCCGACGGGCCGGTGACGGTCCGCGCGGAGTACGTCGTCGGATGCGACGGCGAGCAGAGCGCCGTACGACGGCTGGCGGGCTTCGACTTCGCCGGAACGGACGCCGAGCGGGAACTGCTGCGGGCCGACGTCGCCGGCATCGACATCCCCAACCGGCGCTTCCAGCGGCTGGAACGGGGGCTGGCGATCGCGGCCCGCCGCCCCGACGGCGTCACCCGGGTCATGGTGCACGCCTTCGGCAGCCCCGCCCGGCCCCGCACCACGGACCCCGCCTTCACGGAGATCGCCGGCGTCTGGCGCCGGGTCACCGGCGAGGAGATCGGCCACGGCACCCCGCTGTGGGTCAACTCCTTCGGCGACGCCTCCCGGCAGGTCACCGAGTACCGCAGGGGACGCGTCCTGCTCGCCGGGGACGCCGCCCACCGGCAGATGCCGATCGGCGGCCAGGCCCTCAACCTCGCCCTCCAGGACGCGGTCGACCTCGGCTGGAAGCTGGCCGCCCGGGTGACCGGCCGGGCCGGCGAGGAACTGCTCGACTCCTACCACGGCGACCGCCATCCGGTCGGCCGCCGCATCCTGGGCAACATCAGGACCCAGGCCCGGCTGCTGCTCGGCGGCCCGGAGGTGGAGGCCGTCCGCGAGGTGTTCGCGGAACTGGCCGCGCTGCCGCCCGCCCGCGCCCACCTCGCCGCCATGATCGCGGGCCTCGACATCGCGTACGACTCTGCGGGCGACTCCGCGGGCGACGCGCATCCGCTGCTCGGCCGGCGCTGCCCCCCGTTCGCCCTGACCACCCCGGACGGCGAGACCACCCCGGCCGCGCTGCTGCGGGCGGGCCGGGGCGTGCTGCTCGACCTCTCCGGGGACGCCGGGCGCGAGGCGGAGTGGTCCGCCGTGCTCCGCCCCTGGGCCGGGCGGGTGTCCCTCGTGACGGCCCGCCTCCGGGACGGCGCCGACACGACGCGCAGCGCGGACACCACGGACAGCGCGGACAGCGCGGACCTCGCGGACACCGCCGCCGTCCTGCTCCGCCCGGACGGCTACACCGCCTGGGCGGCGACGCCCGGCACCACCACCGGCCTCCCGGCGGCCCTGCACCGCTGGTTCGGCACCCCGCCCGGCGCCCCCGCGCCCGGCCCACGCACCACCGCAACCGACACACCGGCCCGGGCATCCGCCGCAGCGGCCGGCCACGGCAACCTGAGGAAGGCCACGATGGGAACGCTCACCGGCAAGACAGCACTGGTCACGGGATCGAGCCGAGGCATAGGCCGGGCGACGGCCCTGCGCCTGGCCGGCGAGGGAGCACTCGTCGCCGTGCACTACACCAGCAACCAGGAGGCGGCCGACGACGTCATCCGCACCATCGAGAAGGAGGGCGGCCGGGCCTTCGCCGTCCAGGCCGAACTCGGCGTTCCCGGCGACGTCCACGAGCTGTTCCTCGGTGTGGAGCAGGGGCTCAAGGAGCGCACCGGCACCACCGACCTGAACATCCTCGTCAACAACGCCGGGGTGATGGGCGGGGTGGCGCCGGAGGACACCACCCCCGAGCTGTTCGACCGGATCGTCGCGGTCAACGCCAAGGCGCCGTTCTTCATCATCCAGCGGGCGCTGACCGTCATGCCCGACGGCGGCCGCATCATCAACATCTCCACGGGCCTCACCAAGACCGCCAACCCCCAGGAGATCGCCTACGCGATGAGCAAGGGCGCCGTCGAGATGCTCGCCCTGCACTTCGCCAAGCACCTCGGCCCGCGCGGCATCACGATCAACAGCGTCGCCCCCGGCATCACCCGCAACGACAACCCGGTCTTCGACATCCCCGAGGCCGTCGAGCAGATGGCCCAGCTGTCGGTCTTCAACCGGGTCGGCGAACCCCGGGACGTCGCCGACGTCGTCGCGCTGCTCGCCTCCGACGAGGCCCGCTGGATCACCGGCTCCTTCGTCGACGCCAGCGGCGGCACCCTCGTCGGCTGACCGCACGACGGGGACGGACAGGACGAGACAGCGGGACGGGACAGGACGGGACGGGGGCAGGACGATGAGACCGACGACCACGACACCGGTCGCCGAACAGCCCGGCGCGGACGGCACGGCGGCCGGCCGGTGGAGCCCGCGCCAGTGGGCGCTGCTGACGGTGCTGGCCGGCAACATGCTCATCGACGCCCTGGAGGTGTCGGTGAGCGTGGTCGCCCTGCCCTCCGTCGGCAAGGACCTGGGGGCCGACCCGACCACGTTGCAGTGGGTCATGACCGGCTTCGCCACCGGCTTCGCGGCGGCCCTGCTGTTCGGCACCCGGCTGGTGGACCGGCTCGGACGGCGCCGGGTGTACCTCGCCGCCGTCTCCGTCTTCGCCGCCGCCTCGCTGGCCGGGGCGCTGGCCGACACCATGGGGCTGCTGGTCGCCACCCGGATCGTCAAGGGCGTGTGCGCCGCGCTCACCGCACCCACCGGACTGGCGATCATCACCAGCACCTTTCCGGAGGGCCCCGCCCGCAACCGCGCCGTCTCCGTGTACAGCCTCTTCGGGGCGAGCGGCTTCTCCCTGGGCCTGGTGCTCTCCGGGCTGCTGACCGAGGCCAGTTGGCGCTGGACGTTCGCCTTCCCCGCCCCGGTCGCCGCGGTGCTGCTGCTGGCCGGGCTGCGGCTCGTACCCGAACAGCGCGGCAGGACCCGGGCGGACGGCGGCCGGCCCTACGAACTGCCCACCGCGCTGGGCCTGGCCGCCGCGCTCCCCGCCCTGGTGTACGGCATCGTGAACGTGCCCCGGCACGGCTGGGCCGCGCCCGGGACGCTCACCGCGTTCGGACTCGCCGCCGCCCTGACCACGCTGGTCGTGGCCAGGGAACGGCGGGCCGAGCACCCGCTGCTGCCGCCCCGGGTGCTCGCCCGACCCGCCCTGCGGCGCTCCGCGTTCGGCGCCGCCGCGCTCAACGGGTCGTATCTGGGCCTGCTGTTCGTCGTCACCTTCCACCTCCAGACGGTCCTGGGCTGGTCACCGGCGAGGACCGGACTGGCCCTGCTGCCCGCCGCGCTGCCACTGGCGCTCTCCGCCGCGTACTCCGGGCGGCTGGTGCAGCGCTTCGGCGCCGCCCGCCTGATCGGCGTCGGCTATCTGGCACCGCCGCTCGGCTACGCCCTGTACCTCCGTACGTCGGTCCCCACCCGCTACGCCACCGACGTCCTGCCCACCCTGCTCCTGCTCGGCGCGGCCTTCGTCCTCTGCTTCGCCGCGCTGCACCTCCAGGCCCTCGCCGCCGCCCCCGAGGCGGAACCCGGCGTCGCCGGCGGCGTCTACCAGACGGCCGTCCAGTTCGGGGCCGTCCTGATGCCCGCCCTGGTGGCCGCGCTGATGACGGCCCACCGCCCGGGACCCGGAGCCTCCGCCGCCGACACCCTCGCCGCCTACCACCCGGCCCTCCTCCTCATCACCGCCGTCGGCACCGCCGGACTCGCCGTCTCGGCCACCGCCTTCCTGCCCCGCCGCACCTCCCGGTCGAGCGCGCCATGACGAACCACAGCGAGGACAAGGCGCCGACGGCCCATTCCACCCGGCACACCACCGGAGCCCCCCGGCAGCCCGCCGAGCGGAACGCCCCGGTGCCCGCCGAGCAGGATGCCCCGGTGTCCGTGGAGCGGGACGCTCGGGCGTCCGTCGAGCGGGCCGACGGGATCGCCGTCGAGCGGGACGACCGGGTGTTCGTGGGGCGAGGCGTGCGGGTGCCGGTGGAGCGGGCCGACGGGATGCCTGCCGAGCGGGCCGACGGGATGCCTGCCGAGCGGGGCGTTCGGGTGTCTGCCGAGCAGGATGCCCGGATCCCCGTCGACCTCTGGTTGGTGCGGTCGCCGGTCCCGGCCGGTGGTGGGCGTCGGCTTGCTGTGGCCGAGCTCGACGGGCGGGAGCGTAGCCGGGCCGCAGGCTTTCTGCGGCCGCGGGACGGGCTGTTGTACACGGCCGCGCATATCGCACTGCGCCGGCTGCTCGCTGCCGTGCTCGGCCTCGCGCCCGAGGACGTGGCGTACGTGCGTGAACTCTGCCCGGGCTGCGGCGCACCGCACGGCCGGCCCGCCGTGCGGCCCGGCCCCGCGCCCGCGCCGCACTTCTCGCTGTCGCACAGCGGCGGGTGCGCCCTGGTCGCCGTGGCCCCGGCGCCGGTGGGGGTCGACATCCAGCGTCGGCCCACCGAGCGGGCCACGGAGGTGTGCGTCGGCCTGCTGCACCCCGGTGAGCGCGCCGAACTCGAAGCGCTGCCGCGGGACCGGCGCGGCGCCGCACTCGGACAGCTGTGGGCCCGTAAGGAGGCCTACCTCAAGGGCATCGGCACCGGACTGGAACGCCCCGCGCACGCCGACTACCTGGGCACGCCGGGCCACGGCCCCTGGCGCCGGCCCCCGCACTGGACGGTCCTCGACCTGTCCCGCGCCCCCGCCCACGCGGCCGTCGCCGTCCCGGGCGCCCCGGCCCTGCCCCTGCGGATCCGGCCGCTGCCCGCCGAGTGGCTCCACGAGGGCGACGCCGCCCCCGCGCTGGCCGGGATCGCGCACCTGACCAGGGCCGTACGTGTGAAGGAGACAACGACATGACCACCACCGCCTTCGTCTTCCCCGGCCAGGGCTCCCAACGCGTCGGCATGGGCCGGGACCTCGTCGAGACCTGGCCCCATCTGCTCGACGCCTACTACCGGCCCGCCGACGAACTCCTCGGCCTCCCGCTCACCGAACTGTGCCAGGAGGGCCCCGCCGAGACGCTCGCCGACACCGCGATCACCCAGCCCGCGATCCTGCTCACCAGCGTCGCCGTGCTCGACGTCCTGCGCCGCCACGGGGTCCGCCCCGCCCTGGTGGCCGGGCACAGCCTGGGGGAGTTCGCGGCGCTGGTCGCCGCCGACGCCCTGGACTGGCGCGACGCCCTGCGGCTGGTCCGGCTGCGCGGCCGGCTGATGGCCGCCGTCAACGAGCGGGTGCCCGGCCGGATGGCCGCGGTGATGGGCCTGGACCTGCGCACCGTGGAAGGCCTCTGCACCGCCGTCCAGGAACTGACCGGCCAGGTCGTCGAGGTCGCCAACGACAACGAGTTCGCGCAGACCGTCGTCTCCGGACAGGCCGCGGCGGTCGACGAGCTGATCACGGCCGCGCGGGCCGCCGGCGCCACCCGCGCCCTCGCGCTGAAGGTCGGCGCACCCTTCCACAGCAGCCTCATGGCGCCCGTGGAGGAGGAGTTCACCCGCGCCCTGCTGGACACCGAGTTCCGCGACCCGGCCGTCCCCGTGCTCTCCGCGGTCACGGCCGCACCGCTGACCAGTGCCGACGAGGTCGTCGACGCCCTGCGGCGGCAGCTCACCGGCCGGGTGCGCTGGACCGAGTCGGTCACCCGCATCGCCGACGCCGGCACGGACCGGATCCTCGAAGTGGGCCCCGGCAAGGTCCTCGCCGGACTCTGCCGCCGGATCGCCCCCGGCGTCCCCGCCCACACCACGCACGACGCGGCCCATGTCGCGTCCGCCCTGGAACTGTTCGCCGCGGCCGGGGACCCCGTCACCGCCGTCTGACCGGCACCTCACACCACACCACGCCGAGAAGGGGGAAGCCATGCCCGCCAGTGGGAACACCGTCCAGGACCGCCTGGACGAACTGGCCGCGATCAAGGAGTCGGTCCTCGCGGGACCGGACCCCGCGGCCACCGAGCGCCAGCACGGCAAGGGAAAACTCACCGCCCGGGAACGCATCGAACTGCTCCTGGACAAGGACTCGTTCAACGAGGTCGAGCCGCTGCGCCGGCACCGCGCGGCCGGCTTCGGCCTGGAGGCCAGGAAGCCCTACACGGACGGCGTGGTCACCGGCTGGGGCACCATCGACGGCCGGACCGTGTTCGTCTACGCCCACGACTTCCGGATCTTCGGCGGAGCCCTCGGCGAGGCGCACGCCCAGAAGATCCACAAGATCATGGACATGGCCGAGTCGGCCGGCGCGCCCGTGGTGAGCCTCAACGACGGGGCCGGCGCCCGCATCCAGGAGGGCGTCACCGCACTCGCCGGCTACGGCGGCATCTTCCAGCGCAACACCCGTGCCTCCGGCGTCATCCCGCAGATCAGCGTGATGCTCGGCCCGTGCGCGGGCGGCGCGGCCTACTCGCCGGCCCTCACCGACTTCGTCTTCATGGTCCGCGACACCTCGCAGATGTTCATCACCGGACCGGACGTGGTGAAGGCCGTGACCGGCGAGGAGATCACCCAGAACGGCCTCGGCGGCGCCGATGTGCACGCCGCGACCAGCGGTGTCGCACACTTCGCCTACGACGACGAGGAGGGCTGCCTGGAGGACGTCCGCTTCCTGCTCGGACTGCTCCCCTCCAACAACCGGGAGACCCCGCCGGCCGTCGCGACCGACGACCCGGCCGACCGCCCCACGGACGCCCTGCTGGACCTGGTCCCGGCCGACGCCAACCGCTCCTACGACGTCCGGGCCGTCATCGAGGAGATCGTCGACGACGGCGACTTCTTCGAGGTGCACGCCCTGTGGGCGCCCAACATCGTGGTCGCCTTCGCCCGGCTGGACGGGCATGTCGTGGGCCTGGTCGCCAACCAGCCCGCCGCCACCGCAGGGGTCCTCGACATCGAGTCCTCGGAGAAGGCGGCCCGGTTCGTCCAGCTCTGCGACGCCTTCAACATCCCCCTGGTCACCCTGGTCGACGTCCCCGGCTTCCTGCCCGGCGTCGACCAGGAGCACAACGGCATCATCCGGCGCGGCGCCAAGCTGCTCTACGCGTACTGCAACGCCACCGTCCCGCGCATCTCCCTGATCACGCGCAAGGCGTACGGCGGCGCGTACATCGTCATGGACTCCCGCTCCATCGGCGCCGACCTCGCCCTCGCCTGGCCCACCAACGAGATCGCGGTCATGGGCGCGGAGGGCGCCGCCAACGTCATCTTCCGCCGGGAGATCAACGCCTCCGACGACCCGGACGCGGTCCGGCGGCGAAAGATCGAGGAGTACCGCACCGAGCTGATGCACCCCTACTACGCCGCCGAACGCGGCCTGATCGACGACGTCATCGACCCGCGCGAGACCCGGGCGGTGCTGATCAGGTCCCTGGCGATGCTCCGGGCCAAGCACGCCGAACTGCCCTCCCGCAAGCACGGCAACCCGCCGCAATGAGGAGTGTCCCGATGACCACCGAACCACTGATCCGCGTCGAGAAGGGCACCGTCGGCCCCGCCGAACTGGCCGCCCTCACCGCCGTACTGCTGCAGCGCGTCGCACACCACGAGGTGTGCGCCGAGGAGCCGTGCGCACAGTCCCCGCGCTGGAGCAGGTCGGGCACCCGCCACACCGCGGACGCCCCGCTGAGCTGGCGCTCGGCGCACCTGCGGAACACCGCCCGCCGGCCCTGGCTGGGCTGACCCCTCATCGACCGGCCCCCACCAGGGCTGCGACAAGGAAAGGATGGATCATCGTGCGTAAGGTGCTCATCGCCAACCGCGGTGAGATCGCTGTCCGCGTGGCCCGGGCCTGCCGGGACGCCGGTCTCGCGAGCGTGGCCGTCTATGCGGATCCGGACCGTGACGCTCTGCATGTCCGCGCCGCGGATGAGGCGTTCGCCCTGGGCGGTGACACCCCGGCCACCAGCTATCTGGACATCGACAAGGTGCTGCGGGCCGCCCGGGAGACCGGCGCGGACGCGGTCCACCCCGGTTACGGCTTCCTCTCGGAGAACGCCGAGTTCGCGCAGGCGGTCCTGGACGCGGGTCTGACGTGGATCGGCCCGCCGCCGCAGGCGATCCGTGATCTGGGTGACAAGGTGGCGGCCCGTCATATCGCCCAGCGGGCCGGTGCCCCGCTGGTGGCCGGTACCCCCGATCCGGTCTCCGGCGCCGACGAGGTCGTCGCGTTCGCCGCCGAGCACGGTCTGCCGATCGCCATCAAGGCGGCCTTCGGCGGAGGCGGGCGCGGCCTGAAGGTCGCCCGGACCCTCGAAGAGGTCCCCGAGCTGTACGAGTCCGCGGTGCGTGAGGCGGTGGCCGCGTTCGGGCGTGGCGAGTGCTTCGTCGAGCGCTACCTGGACCGCCCCCGGCACGTGGAGACCCAGTGCCTGGCCGACAAGCACGGCAACGTGGTCGTCGTCTCCACCCGCGACTGCTCCCTGCAGCGCCGCCACCAGAAGCTGGTGGAGGAGGCGCCCGCGCCGTTCCTGTCCGAGGCGCAGGTGGACGAGCTGTACCGGGCGTCCAAGGCCATTCTCAAGGAGGCCGCCTACGAGGGCGCCGGTACGTGTGAGTTCCTGGTCGGGCAGGACGGGACGATCTCCTTCCTGGAGGTCAACACCCGCCTCCAGGTCGAGCACCCGGTGACCGAGGAGGTCGCGGGCATCGACCTGGTGCGGGAGATGTTCCGGATCGCCGACGGCGAACCACTCGGTTACGACGACCCGGCCCTGCGCGGGCACTCCTTCGAGTTCCGGATCAACGGCGAGGACCCCGGCCGCAACTTCCTCCCCGCCCCCGGCACCGTCACCCGCTTCGACGCGCCCTCGGGGCCCGGTGTCCGCCTGGACGCGGGCGTCGAAGCCGGCAGCGTGATCGGCCCGGCCTGGGACTCCCTCCTCGCCAAGCTGATCGTGACCGGCCGCACCCGCGCCGAGGCCCTCCAGCGGGCCGCCCGCGCGCTGGACGAGTTCCAGGTCGAGGGCATGGCCACCGCCATCCCCTTCCACCGCGCGGTGGTCAGGGACCCCGCCTTCACGGGCGAGCCCTTCGCGGTCCACACCCGGTGGATCGAGACCGAGTTCGCCAACGAGATCAAGCCCTTCACGGTGCCCGTCGACACCGAGACGGACGACGAGACGGGCCGCGACACCGTGGTCGTCGAGGTCGGCGGCAAGCGGCTGGAGATCTCGCTGCCCTCCACCCTGGGCATGACCCTGGCCCGCACCGGTCTGGCCGCCGGGGCCAAGCCGAAGCGCCGGGCCGCGAAGAAGTCCGGCCCGGTCGCCTCCGGCGACACCCTCGCCTCGCCCATGCAGGGCACGATCGTCAAGGTCGCCGTCGAGGAGGGCCAGGAGGTCGAGGAAGGCGACCTGATCGTCGTCCTCGAAGCGATGAAGATGGAACAGCCGCTCAACGCGCACAAGGCCGGCACCGTCAAGGGCCTCGCCGCCGAGGTCGGTGCCTCCCTCACCTCCGGCGCCGTGATCTGCGAGATCAAGGACTGAACGGACGATGAGTTCCTTGGCGCTGTCGGTCCTGCTCTGTCTGGTGTCGGCGGCCTGCTATGCCGTGGGGGCGCTGTTCCAGGAGCGGGTCGCCGGCGCGGCCCGGCAGTCGGCCGTGCGGGCCACCCTGCGCTCCGGCCTCTGGTGGACGGCGCTCACCCTGAACGGCGGCGGCGGACTGCTGCACGCGCTCGCGCTGCGCTGGGGTCCGCTCACCCTCGTACAGCCGCTGGGAGCGCTCACCCTGGTGTTCGCCCTGCCCCTCGCCGCGCCGGGCCGGGCGGTGCCGGGGCGGCGGGCGGTGTGGGCCGGGGTGGGGCTGGTCACCGGTGGGCTCGCGGTGCTGACCGGACTGGTCGACACCGGGCCGGAGGTGCTGCTGTCCGTCCGGCAGCAGTCGGTGGTCGCGGCCCTGGGCGTCGGCGCGGTGGCCCTGCTGGCCGGGGCCGCGGCCGCGACCCGGTGGCCGGCGGCGCGCGGAGCCGTGCTCGGGGTGGCGGCCGGAGTGGCGTTCGGAGTGGCCTCGGTCCACGTCAAGGCGGTCGTGGCCGGCTGGGGCGTGTCCGGCGCGGGCGCCGAGGCGGCGGGGCTGTGCCTGACGGGGGTGCTCGCCCTCGCCGGGGTGGCCGCGTCCCAGGCCTCGTACCGCGGGGCCGGACTCACCGTGCCACTGGTGGCCACCACGCTCGCCAATCCCGTCGTCGCGTCCCTGGTCGGCGTCGCCGTCCTGGACGACGGCTTCCACCTCGGCGCCGCCGGCGGCGCCCTGGCGGTGGCCGCGGCGGCGACGGCGGCCGTCGGACTGCTGATGGTGGTCGGCGACCGGACCGGCCCCGAGGCCGCGGGCCGCGGCGAGCGGACCGTCCTGGTGGCCGGCGGCGCCCCGCGCGCCTCGCCGGGGGAGCCGCCCGTGCCCTGCCTGTCAGCCCGTGCCAGAGACCGTGCCACAGAGAATTCCGATCCCAGGGGAGGTCAGCCATGCCCGGAGAGTCCGTACGCCTCGCAGTGATCACCAGCAGTCCGCCGGAGAGCGGCTCGGGTCCGGTGGTCGCCCGCTGGCTGACCCGGCAGGCCGAGCAGTACGGCGGGTTCAGTGTCGACGTGATCGACGCCGTCGCGGCCGATCTGCCGGTGGTGGTCTCCCCGGACCGGGCCGCCGCCGCCCGGCACCGGCTCGACGAGGTGGCGACCCGCATCGAGGCGGCCGACGCCTATGTGGTCGTCACCGCCGAGTACAACCACGGCTGCCCCGCCGTCCTGAAGAGCGTGCTCGACTGGCATCCCACGCAGTGGCGCGGCAAGCCGGTCTCCTTCGTCTCCTACGGCGGCCGCTCCCGGGGGCTGCGGGCGGTGGAGCAGCTGCGGCAGATCTTCGCCGAGCTCCATGTCGCCACCCTGCGGGACGGCGTCAGCTTCGCGGACGCCCGCAGCCACTTCGACGAGGACGGCAACCCACGGGACGTGCCGGGCCTCGACGCGGCGGCGAAGACCATGCTCGGCCAGCTGGTGTGGTGGGCCGTCGCCCTCCGACAGGCCCGCGGGCGCCGCCCGTACACGGCATGAGCACGAAGGAGACGACGGTGGCGACGCAGCGGACGCAGCACACCCCGGCCTCGGCCCCCGCCCTGGAGCGCACCCTCGCGACCAGGACCTCCGGAGTCACGGACATCACCCTGGACGCGGGCGGCATCACCCTGTCGGGGCTGCACATCGCGCCGGACGGGCCGCCGCCCCGGGCGGTCGTGGTCGCCGTGCACGGGGGCGGGATGACGGCCGGGTACTTCGACGGGCAGGCGCATCCGAGCGTGTCGCTGCTGGGGCTGGGGGCGAGCCTCGGGTTCGCGGTGCTGAGCCTGGACCGTCCCGGCTACGGCCGGTCGGCCCGGGAGATACCCGAGGGGCAGAGCCTCGCCGAACAGTCGGCGACCCTGCACGCGGCGCTCGACGACTACGCCCGGCGCTTTCCCACGGGTGCCGGGTTCCTGCTGGTCGCGCACTCCTTCGGCGGCAAGGTGGCGCTGACGGCCACCGCCGACGACGTGTGCGACCGGATCATCGGCGTGGACGTGTCCGGGTGCGGCCACCGCTACGCCGTGGACCTCGGGGAACCGCCGGGCGACCTCGCCCGCGAGTCCTGGAAGTGGCACTGGGGGCCGCTGCGGCTCTACCCGCCGAACAGCTTCCGCTACAGCAGGCCCCTGCTGGCACCGATGCCCCCGGTGGAGCTGCGGGAGCTGGGGCAGTGGTCGGAGCTGTTCCCCGGCGTGGCCGCCCGGGTCCGGGTCCCGGTCCGGTTCACGTTCGCGGAGTACGAGAACTGGTGGCTGCACGACACCGACACCCTGACGGAGCTCGCCGGGCATCTCCGGTCGGCCCGGGTCACGGTGGACCGGCAGCCGGACGCGGGCCACAACATCAGCCTCGGCTGGGCCGCCCGCTCCTACCATCTGCGCGTCCTGGGCTTCCTGGAGGAACTGCTCGCGTGCCGCGAACAGGCGGGCCCGTGAACCAGGAGACCCGCCCGCGCCCCGCGCCGCCCACCGGGCCCACGCCCCGGTTCCGGGCCATCGGGCGGTCCTGGTCGGTGCGTCGCACCTTCCGTGCCACCGGCCGGGCTTTGTCGGTGCGCAACTTCCGTGCCATCGGCCGGTCCTGGTCCGTACGCCGCAACCTCCGGTCCATCGGCCGGTCCCTGTCGGTGCGCAACTTCCGGCTGTTCTTCGTCGGCCAGCTCGTCTCGGTGATCGGCACCTGGATGATGCTCGTCACCCAGGACTGGCTGGTGCTCTCCCTGTCCGGCGACTCGGCCACCGTTCTCGGCCTGGTGACGGCGCTTCAGTTCGCGCCCATGCTGTTCCTCTCCCTCTACGGCGGCCGGCTCGCCGACCGCCACGACAAGCGGGTGATCCTGCTCGCGGCCAACCTGGTCTCGGCCGCCCTGTCCCTGATCCTGGCCCCTCTGGTGTTCACGGGGGCCGTACGCGTGTGGCACGTGTGCGCGCTGGCCTTCTGCCTCGGCCTGGTCAACGCGATCGAGACGCCGGCCCGGATGTCCTTCGTGCACGAGATGGTCGGCGGCGACCTGCTGCCCAACGCCTCGGCGCTGAGCGCCGCCTACTTCAACCTGGCGCGCATCTTCGGGCCCGCGCTGGGCGGTCTGGCGATCACCTGGCTCGGCATCGGACCGGTGTCCCTGCTCAACGCGGCCAGCTATCTGGCCACGGTGGCGGCGCTGCTGCTGATGCGCCCCGGGGAACTGCTGCGGCGGGCCGGCCCCGCGCGGGACGGACGGACCGTCGACGCCCTGCGGTACGTGGCGGCCCGCCCCGACCTGCTGCTGCCGCTGGCCGCGGTCGCCCTGGTCGGGGTCTTCGGCCTGAACTTCCAGCTCACCCTGCCGCTGCTGGCCAAGACCGTGTTCCACGCCGACGCCGGCTCCTTCGGCCTGTTCACCTCGGCCGTCGCCGTGGGATCGCTGCTCGGCGCCCTGATCGGCACGGGACGCGTGGGCCGTCCGTCGGAGACGCTGGTGGCCGGTGCCGCCCTCGCCTTCGGGGCGGCGGAGGCGCTGGCGGGGCTGGCCCCGGGGCAGGGCACCGCCCTGGTGCTGCTGGCGGTCACCGGCCTGACCGCCCTCTACTTCACCCAGGCCGTCAACCACCGGGTCCAGCTGGGGTCCGACCCCGGCCACCGGGGCCGGATCCTGGCGCTCTACACCCTGCTGGTGCAGGGCTCGACCCCGTTCGGCGCGCTGCTGACCGGCTGGGTCGCCGCCCACCAGGGCGCTCGCGCCGCTCTGGTCTACGGCGGCCTGATCTCGTCGGCGGTGGGCCTGGCGGCGCTCGCTCTGCGGGCTCTGCGCACCGTCCGGGTGTCCCGGGAGGGGAGGGCGGACGGTGAAGCCGACGCGATTGGCCGGATCTGATCGGCCGGTGCGGCGGAGGCCGGGGTTCCGTCGCGGAACCCCGGCCTCCGCCGGATCACTCGGCCGCCGCCGGGAGCTGCGGCGCGGTCCCGGACATCCATACCGGGCGGACCGAGGTCCGGGAGAAACGCCAGCCGTCGGCCGTGCGGCGCAGGTCCACGTCCCAGACGCCGCCCACGGTGAACAGCGGGTCGAGACCCTCGCCGAGCTTCCGGAGCGTGGCCTCGTGGTGGATATGGGTCATCAGGGAGTTCCAGGACGCCGTGGCGGCGTCCGGATCGGCCGCGTCACCCTCGACGAGGAGGTCCGTGTTCATGTACTGGATCGCCGCCCAGTCCTCCACGGCCTGCTGCGACTGGCGAACGGCCGCGGCGCCCACGGCCGTTCCGTGCGGGCTCTCGGCCTTTACGTCGTCGGTGAAGTATTCGCTGCCCCAATCCCCTTCGAAGCGGCGTTCATTGAGGGCTCGGAAAAACCGGCCCACGAGTACAGTTATTGCTCTCTCGTCCTCTTGGCTTGTCATGCCATGTAGACTGCCATCCCTGGCCGATGTATCGTCAAGTTGCTATTTAGTCAGTCGAGTTCGCGTGAATTCGACGGCGGAAGTTCGCCCGCGAAGGGAATTTCTCATGCAGGTCCAGTACACCGACCGGATGGCCGCCGCGGTGCGGTCGGCGAGCGAACTCGCCGCCGCTCAGCGCAGTCCCGAATTATTCACCATTCATCTGCTCACCGTTCTCAGTGCGCAGGACGATTCCACTTTCTCGGCTCTGCTGGTGGCCAACGGCGTGGATCTCGCGGCTTTCCATGAATTCGCCGTCAACCGCAGCCGGCAGATGATTCCGCCGGTGGCGCGGACGTCCGCGGACGACATCCTGCCGAGCCAGGAGCACGCGGCCCTGCTGGAGGGCGCGGCCGCCGAGATGCGGGAGATCGGCGACAGCGGTCTCGGCACCGAGCACCTTCTGCTGGCGGCGCTCAAGTACCGTCCCGGCAAGGGCGCCTGGGCCGTCTTCGGCCTGTCGTACGCACCGGTCCGCAAGAGCCTGGACGCCCTGCGCAAGAACACGAACGTCTGACCCCCGGGCCGTCCCGGACGGCGGAGGCGCACGGCCGTGACGGTCCGTGTCCGCCCGTACCCGTCGCGCACCGCGGCCCGCTCGCCTCGCCCCGCCCGACCGGCGTGCCTAGCATGGCAGAGGACGCCGTCGGGTCCGGCGGTGTGCGCTCTGGACGGCGAAGGGTGAGAGCCGTGAGCACCTCCCACGACGAGCAGAAGCGGGCACGGCCGCAGGCGACGGGAGCGGGGGACGGGGTCGAGGCCCGGGTGGGGCCCCGGCCCGAGGGCGAGCCGTTCTTCCACCCCTACCACCACCCGGCCGCCGGCTGGGGCGCCGCCAAGAGCGTGACCAAGTTCCTCGTGCGGGAGCGGGCGCTCGTGGACGGGCCGCGGGCGATCATGAAGATGAACCACGAGGGGGAGGGGTTCGACTGCCCCGGCTGCGCCTGGCCGGACGACACCAAGGGGCTCCACCTCGACCTCTGCGAGAACGGGGTCAAGCACGTCACCTGGGAGATGACCCGCAAGCGGGTCGGACGGGAGTTCTTCGCCGCCCACTCCGTCACGGAACTCTCCGGGTGGAGCGACTTCGCGCTGGAGGACCAGGGCCGGCTGACCGAGCCGATGGTGTACGACGCCGAGTCCGACCACTATGTGCCGATCAGCTGGCGGGACGCGTTCGCCCTGGCCGGGCGGGCACTGCGGGAGCTGGACGACCCGAACCGGGCGGCGTTCTACACCTCCGGGCGGCTCGGCAACGAGGCCACCTTCCTGTACCAGCTCCTCGCCCGCGAACTCGGCACCAACAACCTGCCGGACTGCTCCAACATGTGCCACGAGGCGAGCGGACGCGGCCTCACCGACTCCCTCGGCACCGGCAAGGGCACCGTCGACCTCAAGGACTGGGACGCCACCGACGCCCTGTTCATCATGGGCGTGAACGCCGCGTCCAACGCGCCCCGCATGCTCACCGCCCTCGCCGACGCCTACCGGCGCGGAGCCCGGATCGTGCACGTCAACCCGCTGATCGAGGCCGCCTCCCGGCGCACGATCATCCCGCACGACTTCGTGGACATGGCCGTCAACCACGCCACCCCCACCGGCACCCTCGACCTCCAGGTGCGCGTCGGCGGCGACATGGCCCTGCTGCGGGGCATCGCCAAGGCCGTCCTCGACCAGTCCACGTCCGATCCCAAGGCGCTGGACCGGGAGTTCGTCGACCGCTACACCAGCGGCTTCGAGGACTACCGCAAGCTGTGCGAGGCCACGCCCTGGGAGGAGATCGAGCGCCAGTCCGGCATCGGCCGCGCCGACATCCTCCGCGCGGCCCGGATCTACCGGGACGCCGACCGCTCCATCTTCAGCTGGTGCCTGGGCGTCAGCCAGCACGAGCACGGGGTCGACACCGTACGGGAGATCGTCAACGTCCTTCTGCTGCGCGGCAACCTCGGCAGGGAGGGCGCCGGTCCCTCACCCGTGCGCGGGCACAGCAACGTACAGGGCAACCGCACCTGCGGCATCGACCACCGGCCCGAGCCGGAGTTCCTGGACCGGCTGGCCCGGGTCTGCGGGATCGACCCGCCCCGCGCACACGGCCTCGACACCGTCGGCACCATCCGGGCGATGCTCCACGGCGACATCAGCGTGTTCGTCGGCATGGGCGGCAACTTCGCCCTCGCCGCGCCGGACACCGAGGCCACCTACCGGGCCCTGCGCGGCTGCGCGCTCACCGTCCAGGTGAGCACCAAGCTCAACCGGAGCCATCTGGTGCACGGCCGGCAGGCGCTGATCCTGCCCTGCCTCGGCCGCACCGAGAAGGACCACCAGCGCTGCGGCGTCCAGAGCACCTCCGTCGAGGACTCGATGAGCATGGTGCATTTGTCGGTCGGCATGAAGAAGCCCGCCTCCGCCCACCTGCTCTCCGAACCCGCCGTCATCGCCGGCATCGCCCGCGCCGCCCTCCCCGCCAGCACCACCCCCTGGGCCTGGTACGTCGAGGACTACGACCGCATCCGCGACACCATGGCCCAAGTCCTCGACGGCTTCGAGGACTTCAACCGGCGGGTCCGGCTGCCGCTCGGCTTCCGCATCCGCCAGCCCGCCCGCGAACTGGTCTTCAGCACGCCCTCCGGACGCGCGGAGTTCTCCTCGGCACCCCTGCCGGACGTCGTCCCCGCCCCCGGCACCCTGGCGCTGGGCACCATGCGCTCCCACGACCAGTGGAACACCACGATCTACTCCGACAACGACCGCTACCGGGGCGTCAAGAACCTTCGCACCCTCGTCTTCATGAACCCGGCCGACATGCGCGAACGCGGTATCGCGGAGTTCGACCCCGTCGACATCACCAGCACCGCAAAGGACGGCACCACCCGCACCCTGAACGGCTACCTCGCCGTCCCCTACGACGTGCCCCGCGGCTGCGCGGCCGGCTACATGCCCGAGATGAACGTGCTGATCGCCCTATGCGACTACAGCGAACAGAGCGACCAGCCGCTGATGAAGCACCTCCGCGTGACGATCGGCCGGGCCGCCGCCTCCTGAGCCCCGCCGGCACCGGCCGGTCCGGCGCCGGCCGGTGCCGGGATGCGGGAGATCGGCGTCCCGTCGCGCATCATGGACGTCCCTGTCCGCGCGCCCTCCTCAGGAGCTCCCGCCCATGCCCGACACCGACGGTGTCACCGCCTCCCTGACGGCCCGGCTGGCCGGGCACGCCCAGTCCTTCGAGAGGCTCTTCGAGAAGTACTTCGCCTCCCTGGACGGTGCCCTCGACACCCCGACGTACGGCCGCTTCACTCCCGAATGCCTGGAGCTGCTGCGGGAGTTGTCCCTGCGGGGCGGCAAACGGATCCGCGTGGTGATCCTGCACGAGGCGGCCCGCCTGGTGACCGACGGGCCCGTGGCCGGACTGGACGAGGCGGCCCTGAGCCTCGAACTGCTGCACACCCACGGCCTGGTCCACGACGACCTCATCGACGACAGCCCCACCCGGCGCGGCGGCCCCTCCACGTACTACGCCTACCGCGAGCGGTTCCCCGGCCGCCCCCGGACCGCGCTCGCCCTCACCGTGCTCGCGGGCGACCTCGCGCTGGCCCTCTCCCTGCGGGCACTGCTCGACGCGCGGGTGTCACCGCCGGTCCGGCAGGCCATGACCGAGGCCCACACCAGGGCGGCGGCCGAGACCATCCTGGGCCAGGTCGTCGACCTGGAACGCGATGTCACCGGGGAACTCCCGGACACCGAAGTCCTGCACCAGGTGGCGGACTTCAAGTCCGCCCGCTACTCGCTGCTGGCGCCCCTGGAACTGGGACTGCTGGCGGCCGGCGGACAACCGGCTCACCACGAAGGGGAGTTGCGGCGCTACGCGCGGCTGGTCGGGATCTGTGCGCAGCTGCGGGACGACTATCTGGACCTGTTCGGGGACGGTACGGAGATGGGCAAGCCCACCGGCACCGACATCCGCGACGGCAAGCGCAGCTATCTGGTGACCGCCCTGCTCTCCTCCCTCAAGGGGGCGGAGCGCGCCGTGGTGGAGAACGCGCTCGGCGATCCCGCCTGCACGGCCGCGACGATCGCCACCATCCGGGAGATCGCCGAGGAGCGCGGGGTGGCCGCCGGGCTGCGCTCCCGGATGCGCGACCACGCGGAACAGGCCGCCCTGGTGGCCACCGGCTGGCGGCCGAGATGGCGGAGCGAGGCGGTCGACTTCTTCGAGCGGCTGCCCCGGTGGAGCGTCGAGCGCTCCCGCTGAAGAACGCGTACGGGCACGGGCCGGGCTAGGGCGCGGCCGGGCCCAGCGAGCGCTCCCGCACCCCGGCGAGGTGCCGCTCGAACACCCCTCGCGTGTCCGGCGTGAGCGTCCGCAGCGCCACCAGCGCCGTGATCACCACGTCGCACAGCTCGCCCTGTACATCCTCCCAGGTGTGGGTGACGCCCTTGCGGGGGTTCTGGCCGGTCGCGCCGATCACCGCCTGGGCGACCTCGCCGACCTCCTCCGTGAGCTTCAGCATGCGCAGCACGAGGCCGGTCTCGCCGCCGTGCGCGCGGTGGGCGTCCAGCCAGGTCCACAGGTCCTCGACGGAGGTCCAGATGTCCGGGTCCTGCGCAGGCGGTGTCGTCCGCTGTTCCGTCATGACGGGAAGTCTGCCCCGGCCCGCGGTCATTCCTCGAACAGCGCCTCCTGCTCGCCCTCCTTCTCCCGCCGTACCCGCTGGTTCCGCGCCCCGATCACCGCCGCCGTCACCGCGGCCGTCACACCGAGCGCCGCCGGGACCATCCAGCCCCGGTCGAAGACATGCCCGAACGCGTGGTCCAGGGAGAGCCGGCCGGGACCCGAGACCGCCAGGCCGGCCGCGGTCAGGCCCAGGCTCGCCGCGTACTCGTAGCCGCCCTCCGCCGCGAAGAACCCGTTCGGCATGTGCAGCGCGGCCGCGCCCGCCATCGCACCGGCCGCCGCCGCCCCCGCCGCCGGGGTCGCGAGGCCCAGCGCCAGCAGCGTGCCGCCGCCCGCCTCCGCCAGCCCCGCCGCCATCGCGCTCTGCCGCCCGGGCGCGTACCCGACCGACTCCATGAACTGGCCCGTGCCCTCGATCCCGCCCCCGCCGAACCAGCCGAGCAGCTTCTGCGCGCCGTGCGCCGCCAGCACCCCGCCGGTCCCCAGCCGGAGCAGCAGCAGCCCCACGTCTCGTCGGTCACAACAGCTCACGGTGGCTCCCATCGGCGACTACGGATCACGGGTCTCCACCGTCGCATCCGCCCCACCCGAACGGCCCGTCCGCGCCGCCGTTCGGGTGGCGGGCCCCCGGCCGCGGTGTGAGGCTGACCGGCATGACCATCAAAACGGACAAGCTCAGCGATCCGGCCGTACGGGCCTTCGTCACCGCCCTCAACTCCCACGACCGCGAGAGCTTCCTCGACCTGCTCTCCCCGGGCGCCACCATGGCGGACGACGGCTCCGACCGGAACCTCGACGAGTGGATCGACCGGGAGATCTTCTCCTCCAACGGCCACATCGACGTCGACAACGAGTCCAACGGCGGCCGCTCCCTCGTCGCCCACTACCGCAACGACACCTGGGGCGAGATGCTGACCCGCTGGAACTTCACCGTCGACACCGACGGCCGCATCTCCCGCTTCGAGACCGGGCAGGCCTAGGCGGCCAAGACCTGCGGAAGCGCGGCGTCCGTGACTTGACGCGGAAGCGGCTCAGGCCTCCTTGACGCCTTGTCGTTGTTCCGCCTGGGTCCGCCAATGGCTGAGCATTTTCCGGGTCGCCAGAGTGTGCGGGTGTTCGAGGCCCAACACCTTCTCCTTGCGCTCCAGCAGCTCGGCGAGATCGGCTGCGGCGGTGGCGGCGTCCCCCGCCCGGCCCCGCCACTGCGCGAGGTTGCCACGGGTGACGAGAGCGTCGGGGTGGTCCGGGCCGAGGATGCGTTCCTGGTCGGGCAGGAGGTCGGCGAGGCCTGCCACGGCTCCTGCGGCGTCGCCCGTCCTGCCGCGCCAGAACGCGAGGTAGCCACGTGTGGTGAGCGTGTCGGGGTGGTCCGGTCCCAGGACGCGCAGTTGGTCGGGTAGCAGTTCGGCGAGGCCGGCTGCGGCGCTGGCGGCGTCCCCCGCCCGGCCCCGCCAGCGGGCGAGGCTGTGGCGTGTGGTGAGCGTGTCGGGGTGATCCTTGCCCAGCACCCGCACCGTACGTTCCAGCAGGTGGGCGAGGGCGTCTGCGGCGACAGCGGCGTCTCCCGCCTCGCCTCGCCATCGGGCCAGATTGCCCAGAGCGGTGACGGTGTCGGGATGATCGGGGCCGAGGCGGCGGGTGTTCGTGTCGGCCAGATGCCGGTAGTGGTCTCGGGCGGCGGCGACCTGGCCGGCCTCGCCGAGGCTGGTGCCCAAGCGATACAGCACCGCATGCGCGTTGGGCCGGTACAGGGCGTCTTCGGCACAGGCGGTGAGAGCTTGTGCGTTGGCGCGCAGGGCCTGGGTGAGCCCGGTGTCGCGTTCGACTGAGGGCCAGGCGCAGACCAGAGCATCGGCGACCGTGCGGACGGCTTGGTCGTGCTGATGCGGGGTGAGGGCGTCGCGGGTGGTGCGCTGGATGAGCTGATGAACCCGAACGGCCTGATGGGGGGTGCGAGGGGTGTGGCCGATGAGACTGAGCCGATACAGCGCGCGCAGGGCGTGTACCGCGTCCCGGCGGGAGACCGAGGCCGGGGCGGGGCACGAGCGGTGCGTGGTGAGGTGGGCGAGAACAGGCTCGCTGGTCAGGACGGTGTCGGGGATGCCGTTGGCATCGAGCAGGCTGGTCAGGTGAAGCATCGGGCGGGCCAGGCCGGCCGGGTGCAGAGCGTCTGCGCGGTCGATGGACAGAGACCAGGCAGCGGCGAGCGGAAGGGCCTGTCCGTCGGGCAGAGCCCCGGGTGTGGTGTCGGTCAGGGGCGTGGACCGGTCGGCCAGCCGGTGGCGGTAGTCGGCCACCGTCTCGCCGGAGTCGATGAGGTAGGCGGCCGCCTGGGAAAGGGCCAAGGGCAGATGTCCGAGATCTGCTGCCAGGACAGTCAGCTGGTCGGCCGATTCGCCGTCGCGACCGTGTCCCGTCAGGCACTTGGTGAGATAGGTGAGGGCATCGCCTTCGGTGAACAGGCCGACCTCGACTGTGTGGTGACCCAGGCCGGTCAACGCGGCATCCCGGCGGCGGGTGGTGACCAGGGTGCGGCCGTGGGGGCTGTCCGGGGGCCACAGCCCGTTCACGTCGGTGGGGTCGGCGACGTCGTCCAGGACGATCAGCCACCGGCATGTCCTCGCCGTGGCCTTGGGGCTGAGCCACGCGAGGAAGGTGCGGGCAGCCGTTTCCGCATCGTTGGGGTCGGCTCGGCACAGCTCGACACCGGCCTGTGCGTATCCGTTCACGATGGCCTGGCGGCTGCTGGCGGTAGTCCACACCAGGACGTCCAAGCCGCCGATTGCGCTGGGGTCGTTCCAGGCGGTGCGGGCATAGTCGGCGGCGAGCTGGGTCTTGCCCACCCCGCCCATGCCGGTCAGTAGCTGAGTCAGGACTGCGGTGCCGCCGCTGTTGATCTTCGCCCGTAGGAGGTGGGCCTCGGTGCGGTGCAGAAAGGACCGTGTGACGGGCGGGATGACACCGACCTGGTGCGGCCAGGAGGCGGGTTCCTGGGGTCCGCGCTGCTGCAGGGTGAGCGCGGCGATGTAGCCCGTGTTGGCGAGTCCTCCGGAGGCGGCGGTCGCATCTCCGGAGGCGGACAGATGCACCGAAGCGACCGGACCGCGACGGGTTCCCGGGGCCGGCCCGCGGTGACCGCTCACCGCTGTGCCTCCGGATGAGGCCGTGGCGGCCCCGGTATCGATCGCCGTGTCCACCGCAGCGGCGCTGTCCAGGCCGCTTCGGCGGTTGTCTCCCTGGGCCATGCGATCTTCCTTCTGTCCCCCTGGGCGCTTGCAGCGCAGTCGGGCAGGTCAGCTGTAGTCGATGCCGGTGGTGGCGGTGCTGTCCTTGCCAGTGGCAGTGGCATTGCCGGTCCGCTCAGCGCGTGCTGGTCCGCTGCCGCGGCCTTGTGCGCGTCTGATGCCGGTGACAGCTCGGCCGCCGCCGCTCGCGCGTGCCACTCCGGTCCGTACGGCGGTGTCTTCGGTACGGTCTTCCGGATGCTGGAACAGGGCCCAGACCAGGGCGACGATGCCGACAGCGGCCTGAATGGAGGCCCCGGCCAGTTGTCCCGCGTCGGCACCGCC
This sequence comes from Streptomyces sp. NPDC090088, assembly GCF_044747345.1. Classification (NCBI taxonomy): domain Bacteria; kingdom Bacillati; phylum Actinomycetota; class Actinomycetes; order Kitasatosporales; family Streptomycetaceae; genus Streptomyces; species Streptomyces sp. NPDC090088. The sequence continues at coordinate 1,237,706 of NZ_JBIVDZ010000001.1, forward strand.
CGCCAGCCAGATCAGTGGCGTGGAGATCACTCCGGCCGCCGCCAGCACGATGACCGCGATTTTTCGTCCCTGCGTCATACGCCCCCCTCTCCCTCTCTCGCGACCTGTCTACCGATCGGCCGAAGAGGGTCAATTTGTATATTTCCGCAGTCTTTTCGGGTGAAGCAAGAAGCAAGCGCCACGTCACTGTCAGTCAGTGTTCGCCCGGGCGGGACGGGTTGCGCGGACGGAGAAAACCGGATGCGGTCGCCGGGCGGGATGGCTAGCGTCCGGGCGTGGCTCATACCTATCCGCCGCTGAACGTCGAAGTCCGTACACCGCGGCTGACGTTGGCCGGTGCCTCCGACGAACTGCTGGAACGACTGGTGCCGCTCGTGCGGGCCGGGGTCGCCGACGTCGAGCCGTGGCCGTTCGACGACCCGAGTTCGTTCTACGCCGACAGCCCGGACCGCGAGTGGCGGTGGCTGCGGGCCGTGTGGGCCGGTCGCGCCCGGGTGAGCCCGGACGCGTGGCGGCTGTACTTCGCGGTGCTCGTCGACGGTGAACCGGTCGGCATGCAGGATCTCGTCGGCAGGGACTTCGCCCGGTTCGGCACGGTGTCCAGCTTCTCCTGGCTGGCCCCCGGCAGCCGCGGACAGGGGCTCGGCAGGGAGATGCGGGCGGCGATCCTGCATCTGGCCTTCGCCGGGCTGGGCGCGCGCGAGGCCGGCAGCGACGCCTTCGTCGACAACGAGGCGTCCAACCGCGTCTCCCGGGGCCTGGGCTATGAACCGAACGGCACGGACTGGGACACCCGCCGCGGTGAGCCCGCGCGGATCCAGCAGTGGCGGCTCACCAGAGACGTGTGGGAAGCGGGCCGCCGGGACGACATCGAGCTGAGCGGCGTCGAGGAGTGCCTGCCGGTCCTGGGCATCGGGTAGTGCGTGCCGGATGTCCGGCAGCGGCTCCGGTAATTCCCTTGTCTTCGGGTGCGCTCCAACTCCTAGCGTCTTCGGCATGGAAACCGACAGCACCACCAGGACCCTGGGACGTTCCGGCATCCGCGTCAGCGCGCTCGGCTTCGGCTGCTGGGCCATCGGCGGTGAGTGGCAGGACCCGAGCGGGCAGCCGCTCGGCTGGGGCAAGGTCGACGACGACGAGTCCGTACGGGCCATCCACCGCGCCCTCGACCTCGGCGTCACCTTCTTCGACACCGCCGACACCTACGGCGCCGGGCACAGCGAGCGCGTCCTCGGCCGGGCCCTCGGCAAGCGGCGGGACGACGTCGTCATCGCCACCAAGTGGGGCAACCTCTTCGACGAGGAGACCCGTACCTCCGTCGGCCAGGACGACTCCCCGGCCCACGTCCGCCGCGCCCTCACCGCCTCCCTGCGCCGCCTCGGCACCGACCACGTCGACCTCTACCAGTTCCACATCTCCGACGGCGACCCAGTGCGCGCCGCCGAACTCCGCGACGTCTGCGAGGAGTTGGTGGGGGAGGGGCTGATCCGCGGCTACGGCTGGAGCACCGACGACCCGGCCCGTGCCGCCGTCTTCGCCGAGGGGCCGCACTGCACGGCCGTGCAGTACACCCTCAACGTGCTCCAGGACGCGCCTGAACTCACCGCGCTGAGCGAGGAGCTGGAGCTGGCCGGCATCAACCGAGGGCCGCTGGCCATGGGGTTGCTCGCGGGGCGGCGGGCGGGGGCCGGGGACGGGGACATCCGGAGCAGGCCGCCGGCCTGGCTGCCCGGCTTCGGGGACGGCGCCGGGGCCGACCCCGAGTGGGTCGAGCGGATCGAGGCCGTCCGCGAGGTCCTCACCAGCGACGGGCGGACCCTCGCCCAGGGCGCGCTCGCCTGGATCTGGGCCCGCGGCCCGCGCACCCTCCCGATCCCCGGCTTCCGGTCCGTCGCCCAGGCCGAGCAGAACGCCGGCGCGCTCGCGAAGGGGCCGCTCACCGCCGAGCAGACGGCCGAGATCGACCGGCTCCTCAAGCGGTGAGCGGCCCCGGGCCGCTCACGTCCGACGGTCAGTAACCCTGGCCGCCCCCGTACTGCTGCTGCACGTACGGCTGCTGGCCGTACGCCGCCTGCTGGGCCTGCTGGGCCTGCTGGGGCCGGCCGCCGTGCCCCGCCGCCTGCTGCGCGTACCGCTGTCCGCCGCCCTGCTCGGTGAGGGTGATCTGGCCGGCCTTGATGGTGGCCAGGCGCGGGGCGCGGCGGGCGATGGAGGAGTCGTGGGTGACCATGATGAAGGTCAGCCCGTACTCGTGCCAGAGGCCTTCGAGCAGGGCCATGATGTCGTCGCGGGTGCCCTCGTCGAGGTTGCCGGTCGGCTCGTCGGCGAGCAGCACCTTCGGCTTCTTGACCAGCGCGCGGGCGATCGCGACACGCTGCTGCTGGCCGCCGGAGAGCTCGGCGGGGGCGTGCGCGAGGCGCTCGCCGAGACCGACGGAGCGCAGCGCCTCGGCGGCGCGCTCGCGGCGCTCGGCCGGCTTGATGCCGAGCGGGACGAGGGCGGTCTCGACGTTCTCCTGGGCGGTGAGCGTCGGGATGAGGTTGAACGCCTGGAAGATGATGCCGATCTTCTCGGCGCGCAGCCGGGTCAGCTTGGTCTCGCTGACCTTGGCGAGGTCGACGTCGTCCAGCAGGACGCTGCCCTCGGTCGGGCGGTCAAGACCGCCGATCATCTGGAGCAGCGTCGACTTGCCGCCGCCGGTGGGGCCCTGGATGACGAGCTGGTCGCCGTCCTCGATGGTCAGGTCGATGCCGCGCAGCGCCTCGACCGTCTCCTTGCCCCGCGTGTAGCGCTTGGTGACTCCGGTGAGTCTGTACATGGGTTCTCCACTGGGTGCTGAGTGAGGTGGGGCGCCGCGTCCCGGGGGGATCGGAGGCGGCGCCCCGGTCAAGGGGGGCGGGGGGTTACGAGACGCTGCGCAGGGCGTCGGCCGGGCGCATCCGCGAGGCGCGCCAGCCGCCCATCGCGCCGGCGATCAGACCGCCGGTGACCGCGAGGCCGACCGCGAGGGCGATGGTGGTCAGGGAGACGGGCGCGGTGAGCGCGATCTCCAGGGTGTTCTGGGTGGACTGCTGGCCGGGACCGCCGCCGCCCGGACCGCCGCCCATGCCGCCGCCACCGCCGCCGGTGGAGCCGAGCTGGGCGGTGAGCTTCGGGCTGATCGCGGTGACCGCGTAGGCCGCGCCGACGCCGAGGGCGATACCGAGGGCGCCGCCGACCAGACCGTTGACGATGGACTCGCCGACGACCTGACGGGTCACGTTGCGCGAGGGCCAGCCGAGCGCCTTCAGGGTGCCGAACTCACGCACCCGGCGGGAGACCGCGGAGGAGGTCAGCAGGGCCGCCACCAGGAAGGCCGCCGCGAGCACCGCGATGGAGAGCCACTTGCCGACGCTGGTCGCGAGGCTGGAGGCGGTGGAGAGCGAACCGGAGACGGTGGACGCCAGGTCGGCGGAGGTGGTGACCGTCGTACCCGAGATGTTCGACTGGATCTCCTTCTTCACGGTGGAGATCTGCTTCGAGTCGGTCGCCTTGACGTAGATCGTGGTGACCTGGTTCTTGGCGTCGCCGAGGGTCTGGGCGAGCTTCAGCGGGACGAACAGGTCGGTGTCGGACTCGCTGCTGTCCGGGGTCACGATGCCGATGACCGTGAACTTGGTGCCGGAGATCTTGAAGGTCGAGCCGACCTTGTACTTCTTCTCCTTGGCGTACGACTTGCTGACCAGCGCGACCTTGGCGCTGGTCTGCGCCGAGGTGAAGGTCTTGCCCGAGGTGATCTTCATCGAGGCCAGCGGGCCGAGGCCCTGGTGGGCGACGTCGACGCCGACCACCGAGTAGCTGTTCACGTTGAAGTTGGCGCCGCCGCCCTGCACCTGCGGCTGGCCGGTGGAGGTGCCGCCGCCCGGCTGCCCCTGGCCGCCGCCGTTGGTGCCGCTGGAGCTGGAGCTGGAGCCCGAGCTGCTCTGCGCCTTGCCCTGGGTGAAGGAGCCGTTGACCTTGGTGACGTTGAGGGAGAGCGCTCCGACCGCGCTCTCCACGCCCTTCTGGTCGGCGACCTTGGAGACCAGGGTCGACTTCAGGGCCTGACCGCCCTGAGTCATCACGCGGTCCGAACTCTGCTTGGAGCTGCTGCTCGACTTGGCGTCGAACTTGAAGCTCGGACCGCCGGAGCTGCCCGAGGTGGGTGCCGACTGGGCCTTGGTCACCGTCATGTCGGTGCCGAGACCGTAGAGCGACTGGAGGACCTTGTCCTGCGCCTTGGACATACCGGCCGACACGGAGCTGACCGTGATGACCAGCGCGATACCGAGCGCCAGACCCAGTGCGATGACCAGGGCCGCCTTCTTTCTGCGGCCCAGCTCGCGCTTGAGATAGATGCCAAACATCCCGTTCCTCGAAGGTTCTTGGCGCCCGCTGTGGGCGCGGGCTCAAGCTAGGGAGAAACCTTTGAGTCGCCCTGGGTAAAAGATGTGTCAGAGCTGAGAAACGGCGAGGTCTTAGCAAACTTTCATAAGACAGCAAATTCCTGGCCGGGGGAGGGGTACTGCCAGGTAGCCCCACTGGCCTGCGGTGTACGGTCCCGGGATGCGCGATTCCTCTCGGCTGACCCGGCGTGCCGCCCTCGGACTGACGGCCGCCGCTCTCCCTCTCTCCGCGGAGATCTCCGCGGCCGCCCCCGCCTCCGCCGCCACCGTCATAGGCGGCGAGCGACTGGCCCGCGGCGGCATACAGGTACGCGGCGCCACCGGCCTGCCCAAGAAGATCACCGCCCGGGCCTGGCTGCTCGCCGACTGCACGAGCGGGGAGGTGCTGGCCTCCTGCAACGCGCACCGGCGGCTGGCGCCCGCGTCCACGCTGAAGATGCTGTTCGCGGACACCGTGCTGAAGAAGTTCGAGCGGAGCGGGCGCTACAAGGTCAAGGACTCCGACATCTCCGACGTCCCGTCCGGCTCCAGCCTGGTCGGCATCAAGCCCGGCCTCACCTACACCGTCGAGCAGCTGTGGCAGGGCGTCTTCCTGCGCTCCGGCAACGACGCCGTGCACGTGCTGTCCCACATGAACGGCGGCATCGCGAAGACCGTCGCCGAGATGCAGGCCAAGGCGGTCGACCTACAGGCCCTGGACACCCATGTGGTCAGCCCGGACGGCTTCGACCACAAGGGGCAGCTGTCCTCCGCGTACGACCTGACGCTCTTCGCCCGGCACGGCCTGAAGGACGACGAGTTCCGGGGCTACTGCGGCACGAAGACCGCGGACTTCCCGGCGGGCGGCAAGAAGACCTTCCAGATCCAGAACACCGACCGCCTGCTCACCGGCTCCTGGGGCCTGGACACCTACAAGGGCCTGTTCGGCGTCAAGAACGGCTACACCAGCAACGCCGGCAACACCTTCACCGGCGCCGCCACCCGGGACGGCCGCACCCTGCTGGTCACCGTGATGCACCCGGCCAGCGGCAGCAACGCCGTCTACGAGGAGACCGCCGCGCTGCTCGACTGGGGCTTCGGGAAGGGCAGTTCGGCGCAGTCGGTGGGGTTGCTGGTCGATCCGCTGAGCGAGGGCGGGGCCAGCGCGAGCCCCTCGCCGTCGAAGGCCAAGGGCGCCGCGGGGGCGGCCGGGACGGGCGCGTCCGGTTCGACGTCCTCCGGCCCGTCGCCGTGGCGGCTCGCGGAGGGCGGGGCGGGCACGCTCGCGCTGCTGGGCGCGGGGGCGTGGGCACTGCGCCGGCGCAGCGGGCGCAAGGCGGCAACTCCGGACGGCGCGGACGCCCCGGGCGACCCGCAGGCCGGCTGACGTCACGCGGCAGCCGCTCCACCCACCGGTGCGTACCCGCGGTCCCACGCGGGTCCACCCCCACTCCGGTCCGGTGGAACGGCTGCCGCCTCCCCCCTCGGTATGGTCAGCGGAATCCCAGAGCTCCAAGTGTGAAGTTCTGGTGGAGAAGAGTCGAGCATAGGCTCGTTACCGGCCGCAATACCGCGGAGGTTGAGATTCCGCTTGTATAGATTGCGGAGGCTCCGGCTGAACGGCGGGTCAGCCCCGCCCGACGTACGGCATCGCCGTCGCCAGCACCGTCGCGAACTGCACGTTCGCCCCCAGCGGCAGCTCCGCCATGTGCCGCACGGTCCGCGCCACGTCTTCGACGTCCATCACGGGTTCCGGGGCGACCTCCCCGTTCGCCTGGAGCGCGCCGACCTGCATCCGGGCCGTCATGTCGGTGGCCGCGTTGCCGATGTCGATCTGCCCCACCGCGATGTCGTACGGCCGCCCGTCCAGGGACAGCGCCTTGGTGAGACCGGTCAGCGCGTGCTTGGTCGCGGTGTAGGCGACGGACCGCGGGCGGGGCGTGTGCGCCGAGATCGACCCGTTGTTGATGATCCGCCCGCCCCGCGGGTCCTGCTCCTTCATCTGCCGGAACGCCGCCTGCGCGCACAGGAACGCGCCGTTGAGGTTGGTGTCCACGACGTGCCGCCACGCCTCGTAGGGGAGGTCCTCGACCGGTACCCCGCCGGGGCCGAAGGTCCCCGCGTTGTTGAACAGCAGGTCCAGGCGTCCGAACCGGTCCACGGCCGTGGCGAACAGGCCGTCGACGTCCGCCGGTTCCGCCACGTCCGTGCGTACGGCGACCGAGGCGCCGTCCGGCACCAGCGCGGCCGTCTCCGCGAGCCGCTCCGACCGGCGGCCGGCCAGGGCCACCGACCAGCCGGTGCGGAGCAGTTCCGCGGCGACGGCGCGGCCGATGCCGGAACCGGCGCCGGTGACGATCGCGACCCTTGATTGGTTGGCATTCATGGGGCGCAGCGTAGGCGCTGCGTTGGGTGGTGCCGGGTGGGGTTGTCGGTCGGGTGCGGCGTTGTGGGGGCTGGTCGCGCAGTTCCCCGCGCCCCTAAAGGGGCGCTTTTGCTTACGCTTCTTCCGGGTAACGGACGCCGATCTGACCCCGGAGGGTGTCCAGGGTGCGCATGACCGCGAGGGTGCCGTCGAGGGGGACGAGGGGGGATTCCTTCTCGCCCGCCCGCAGCGCCCGCATCACCTCGCGGGCCTCGTGGCGGAGGGTGTTGCGGGGGCCGTCGGCGGGGTCCATGGCGAACTCCTGCGGGTCGCGGCCGTCGCGGTGCAGGACGAAGCGTTCGGGGTGGAAGAAGCCGTCGGGGATGTCGATCCGGCCGCGCGAGCCGGTGATGGAGGCGCTGGTGCCGGTGCCGCCGACGATGGAGCAGTGCACCATGGCGAGAGCACCGCTCTCCCAGGAGAGCAGTGCACCCGTCTGGAGATCGACGCCCTCCTCCGAGAGCACCGCTCGCGCCGACATCCCGTCCGGCTCACCGAGCAGCAGATGGGCGAACGACACCGGGTACACGCCGAGGTCGAGGAGCGCGCCGCCGCCCAGCGCCGGGTCCCGCAGCCGGTGCGCCGGCGGGAACGGACCCTCCAGGCCGAAGTCCGCCTGGACCGTGCGGACCTCGCCGATCGCCCCGTCCGCGACCAGCGCCGTCAGCTGCCGCACCAGCGGGTTGCAGTACGTCCACATCGCCTCCATCAGGAAGCGGTCGTGCTCCTTGGCCAGTGCGACGAGTTCCTCGGCCTCCCGCCCGTTGAGCGTGAACGCCTTCTCGCACAGCACGTTCCGCCCCGCCTCCAGGCAGAGCCCGGCGGCCGCCCGGTGCGCCGAGTGCGGAGTGGCGACGTACACGACGTCGATCTCCTCGTCCCGGGCCAGCGACTCCCAGTCGCCGTACGCCCGGCCGATCCCGAACCGCTCCGCGAACGCCTCCGCCGACGCGGTCGACCGCGAGGCCACCGCGACGATCTCGGCGTCCGGCAGATCGACGAGGTCCGCCGTGAACGCGGCCGCGATCCCGCCGGTCGCCAGGATTCCCCATCGCACCTTCTGATTAGCCATCCCGGCCGCCCCACCCTCGCTCATGTGTTTCCAGGCAGTCTGTACGAGCTGAGAGCATAGGTGGCGGACATCGGGGTTCACCAAGCAAGGGAATCAGCGAGTGCGACAGACACGGAGAGAGTGAGGGGCAATGCCCGAGCAGCCGGCACCGCCGACATCGGACACGCAGGACACCGTCGTACCCCCGAAAACCACCGCGACCGGTAGCCATATCGCCGCGCCGCCCGCCGCCCGCCGGGCCGGTCTTCTCCTCGTCCTCGTGCTCGGCGGTCTCACCGCGACGCCCCCGCTCGCGATGGACATGTACCTCCCCTCGCTGCCGGAGGTCACCCGCTCCCTGCACGCACCCGCCGCGACCGTCCAGCTCACCCTCACCGCCTGCCTCGCCGGCATGGCCCTCGGCCAGCTGGTCGTCGGCCCGATGAGCGACCGCTGGGGCCGCCGCCGCCCGCTGCTGGCCGGCCTCGCCGTGTACGTCGTCGCCACCGCCCTGTGCGCGCTCGCGCCGAACGTCGAGACGCTGGTCGCCTTCCGGCTCGCCCAGGGCCTCGCGGGCGCGGCCGGCATCGTCATCGCGCGGGCCGTCGTACGCGACCTCTACGACGGGGTCGCCATGGCCCGCTTCTTCTCCACCCTGATGCTGGTCTCCGGGGTCGCCCCGATCGTCGCGCCGCTGATCGGCGGGCAGATCCTGCGGGTGACGGACTGGCGGGGGGTGTTCGTCGTGCTGACGGGCGTCGGCGCCCTGCTGGCCGCGGTGGTGTGGGCGAAGCTGCCGGAGACCCTCCCGGCCGCCGACCGGCACGCCGGGGGCGCGGCCACCGCCGTACGCGCCATGCGCGCCCTCCTCGCCGACCTCCCCTTCAGCGGCTACATGCTCACCGGCGGCTTCGCCTTCGCCGCCCTCTTCGCCTACATAGCCGCGTCCCCGTTCGTGATCCAGGAGATCTACGGCGCCTCCCCGCAGACCTTCAGCCTGCTCTTCGGCGTCAACTCGGTCGGTCTGGTGATCGCCGGGCAGGTCAACGGCAAGGTGCTGGTCGGGCGGGTCAGCCTGGACAAGGTGCTGGGCGCGGGGCTGGTGGTGACCGTGCTCGCCGCGACCGCCCTGCTGCTGATGTCGGCCGGCGCCTTCGGCCCGGTGGGCCTGGCCCCCGTCGCCGCCGCCCTCTTCGTCCTGATGTCCACGATGGGCCTCACCCTCCCGAACGCCCAGTCCCTCGCCCTGCTGCGCACCCGGCACGCCGCCGGCTCCGCGTCCGCGCTGCTCGGCACCACCTCGTTCCTGGTCGGCGCGATCGCCTCGCCGCTGGTCGGGATCGCCGGGGAGAGAACCGCCGTGCCCATGGCGATCGTCCAACTGGCGGGGGCACTGGTGGCACTGGCCTGCTTCGTGGGAATGTGCCGTCCCTGGGCAGCACGTGGGAACACCCGTGCGAGGGCGGAGGGAGCGGGGAGCTGAGCGTACCGAGACTGCGCGTCGAGACACCGGAACGGGCCGGGCTCGACCCCGCGGAACTCAGACACCTCGTCCGCGAGGTGCACGACCTCACCGCCGGCGTGCGGCCGTGGGCGGCCGGTGCCGTCGTGGTCGCCGGGCGCGGGCCCGTGATCGCCGTGCAGGAGGCGGCCGGCTGGGCCGTGCGCTGGTCCCGTTACGACCCCGGCTCCGACACGGGTGTCGAACTGCCGGCCGCCGCCCGGGTCCCGATGACCGTCGACACCCCCTTCGACCTGGCCTCCCTCACCAAGCTCTTCACCGCGGTCGCCGCCGTGCAGCAACTGGAACGCGGCACCCTCGGCATCGACGCCCGGGTCGGCGCCTACCTCCCCGACTTCCACGCGGCCGCCGTGCACGGCATCACCGTCCGCCAGCTCCTCACCCACACCTCCGGCCTGCGCCCCGAACTCCCGCTCTACGACTGCCCCGACGACCCGGCCCGCCTCGACCTGCTGCGCGCCGAGGCACCGAGCAGCGCGCCCGGCACCTACCGCTACTCGGACCTGAACCTGCTGCTGCTCCAGTACGTCCTGGAGCGGATCACCGGCCGCCCGCTCGACGTCCTGGTCCGCGAGGGCATCACCCGCCCGCTCGGCATGCACGCCACCGACTTCGGCCCCTGCCCGGGCGCCGCGGCCACCGAGGACCAGCGGCGGCCCTGGGCCAAGACGGACCGGGGGATGCTGCGGGGCGTGGTGCACGACGAGAACGCCTGGGCGCTGGGCGGGGTGGCCGGTCACGCGGGCCTCTTCTCCACCGGCCGTGACCTGGCGGTCTTCTGCCGTGCGCTGCTCGCGGGCGGCGCGTACGGCCCCGCGCGGATCCTCGGCCCCGACTTCGTGGACCTGCTGCTGGCCCCGCCCGGTCTCGGCTTCCTCGTGGACCAGCCGTGGTTCATGGGCCAGCTCGCGGGGCGGGGCGCGGCGGGCCACACCGGGTTCACCGGGACCAGCCTGGTGCTGGACCGGGCGTCGGACACGTTCCTGGTGCTGCTGACCAACACCGTGCATCCGCGCCGCCGGCCCGGCGACAGCGCCCCCCGGGCCGCCGCGGCGACCCGGCTGGCCCGTGCGGTCCATACAATCGCCGGGTGAACCACCCCGCACCCCAGGGCCCCGTGCCGCACGGCTCCGCAGCCCGGAGCTCCCTGTCCCCGGCCGAGCGGCTGCGCGCCACCCTGTCGGCCGTCCTCGACGGGCTCCCCCCGAAGCAGGCGGCCTCCGCCGTCGAACGGCTGATCGCCAGCTATCGCGGGGCGACCCCGACCGACGCGCCGATCCTGCGCGACCGGGCCGACGTGGTGGCGTACGCGGCGTACCGGATGCCGGCCACCTTCGAGGCGGTACGGTCCGCGCTGGACGCGTTCGCCGACGCGGTGCCGGAGGGATGGGTGCCGGGGAGCCATGTGGACGTCGGCGGCGGGACGGGCGCGGCGACCTGGGCGGTGACCGACACCTGGGCGGGCGAGCGGCCGGTGACGGTCCTCGACTGGGCCGAGCCGGCGCTGGCCCTGGGCCGGGAGCTCGCCGCCGCCAACCCCGCGCTGCGGGACGCGAAGTGGCAGCGCTCCCGGATCGGAGCGGCGCTCACCATCGAGAGCACCGATCTCGTCACGGTGTCGTACGTCCTCAACGAACTCGACGAGGCGTCCCGCACGGCCCTCGTCGACGCCGCCGCGGCCGCCGCGCGGGCCGTGGTGATCGTCGAGGCGGGCACGCCCGCCGGATACGCCCGGATCATCGAGGCCCGCGACCGCCTGATCGCCGCCGGCTTCCACATCGCCGCCCCCTGCCCGCACAGCGCCGCCTGCCCGATCGTCCCCGGCACGGACTGGTGCCACTTCTCGGCCCGGGTCAGCCGCTCCTCCCTGCACCGCCAGGTCAAGGGCGGGTCGCTGGCCTACGAGGACGAGAAGTTCAGCTACGTGGCCGCCACCCGCTTCCCGCCCGTCCCGGCTCCGGCCCGGGTGGTCCGGCGGCCCCAGATCCGCAAGGGCCAGGTCCTGCTCGACCTGTGCGAGCCCGACGAGCAGCTGCGCCGCACGACGGTCACCAAACGCCACGGCGACCTGTACAAGGCGGCCCGGGACGCGGCCTGGGGCGACCCATGGCCGCCCCGCTGACACAACACCCGGCCACCGCCCCGGCCACCGCCCCGGTCACCGCCCCGGTCACGGCCTCGGCCACCGCCCCGGTCGCCGCCCCAGGTACCCCGCTTCGCACCCAGATGGGGCCATAAGGCATCCTGTCGGGACCACAGCGAGGCGAGGCGATAGATGAGCGCGACGTTCGGCGGCCGGACCGGCCGGCAGGGCAAACTCTCCCAGTGGCTGCTCGGACGGCGCGCCAAGGAAGCCGCCGCCCCCGACGACGGCGGCCGTGAGGCCCTGCTGCTCGCCGCCGCCGCGGCCGGCCTCCCGCTGGCCCCCGCCGCACACCCCGCGCCCGGCTACGGCTGCTCCTGCGACCGCGTCGGCTGCCCGACGCCCGCCCGGCACCCGGTGTCGTTCGCCTGGCAGACGCAGTCGACCACCGACCGCGCCCAGATCGAGCGCTGGGCCCGGCACCAGCCGCAGGCCAACTTCATCACCGCGACCGGCATGACCCACGACGTCCTCGACGTCCCCCTGGAGGCCGGCCGGCAGGCGCTGGAGCGGCTGCTCGCGGGCGGTGTCGAGGTCGGTCCGGTCGCCGAGAGCGACGACGGCCGGCTGCTGTTCTTCACCCTCACCCGCGGCACCCCCGAGGACGAGGACGAGTGGTGGCCCTGCGCGCTGGACTGCCACCCCGAGACCATGGACGAGCACCCCGGCCTGCGCTGGCACTGCCGGGGGTCGTACGTCCTCGTACCGCCCGCCCGGCTCCCCGGTGACGACCGGCAGCGGGTGCACTGGGTACGCGGCCCCGAGCACGCGCTGCCCGAACCGCTGAGCCTCCTGGAGACCCTCACCGACGCCTGCGCCCGGCACCCGGGCGAGGAGGCCGACCGGGCGGGCGCCGCCTGGCCGCTGAGGCGTTAGGACCCCTCCGCCGAGGTGAGGCCCTGGATCCGCCCCAGGACCGACACCTTCCCGGTGCCCGCCGGGTCCAGCGCGACCTGGTTCGAGACGAACTGCATGGTCAGCGACTGCTTGATCTCGCCCTTGGTGAGGGCCTTGACGTCGTCGTTCGGCGTCGGCACCGAGGTGCCCGCGGCCGCGGTCTGCTTGGCGTAGTAGCGGGTGGTGAAGAACACCAGCGCCCCGCCGTCGGTGGTGCGCAGCGCGAGCGGCGCGTAGTCGCCGGCGGTCAGCGGCTCGTCGATGTACTGGGTCGCCAGGCCCGGCTTGGTCGACTTCTCGCGGTCCGCGCGCCAGCCGCTGGTGTGCGCGCCGTCCGCGAAGACAGTGGAGCCGCTCTTCAGGTACGTGGCGTAGTCCTGGCTCAGATCACCGGGGGAGACGGCCAGTTGGGCGCTGTCCGCCGGTACGGCCTCCGCCCAGCCGTCCTTGCCGGTGGTGAACTTCGGTACGGAGTCCGGGGCGAGCAGCGTCAGATACGCCACCTGGAACGGCTCGGAGAGGCTGTCGCGGGTGAAGACCAGCAGCCAGCGGTCGTCGCCGCCCTTGTTGCCGTGCGCGTCGGCGACGAACCAGCGGGGCCAGCCGGCCTTCTTCGGGATGGTGTACGTGACGTCGTCGAACTCCAGCGCCGAGTGGCCGGAGTTGCCGCTCGGGCTGTTGGCGTGCCCGGCCTTCAGGCGCGCGGAGTCGATGTCGGCGAGGGCGCCGGTCGTGTAGTCCGCGTCCAGGGAGCCGTCGTAGGCCTCATCGGCCTTGTTGTACGCGGCCGTGAACTGCTTGAGCGCCTTGGCGGCCTCGGCGCGGGTGGTGGCGGGGAGCACCTCGCGCTCCCCGTGCACCACCACGCAGCCGTTCGCCGACAGCGCCATGACGGTCAGCGAGACCGCCAGGAGTGCGTTCCGGTCACGCCTGCGGAGCCGTCGAGGGCCGCGATCCCTGGTCGTCAGGTGCGTCATCAGGTGCCTTCACCTTCCCCTTCCCGGAGGCGAACCCTACCGGGGCGAGGAAGAGGGCGAGCGTCGGGACCAGGTACAGCAGCCACACCGTGACCTGAAGCACGGTCGGGTCCGGCTGGAAGTTGAACACGCCCTTCAGCAGCGTCCCGTACCAGCTGTCCGGCGGAATGGTGCCGCTGATGTCGAAGGCCTGATTGGTCAACCCCGGGATCCAGTCGGCCTCCTGGAGGTCGTGGAAGCCGTACGCCAGCACGCCCGCCGCGACCACGACCAGCATGCCGCCGGTCCAGGTGAAGAACTTGGCGAGGTTGATCCGCAGCGCACCCCGGTAGAACAGCCACCCCAGGAACACCGCGGTGGCCAGGCCCAGCGCCACGCCGATCAGCGGGCGCGGGGTGCCGTCACTGGCCGCGTGCACGGACGCCCACACGAACAGGGCGGTCTCCAGTCCCTCGCGGCCGACGGCGAGGAACGCGGTGGCGACCAGCGCGCCCGTGCCCATCGCGAGGGCCGCGTCCAGCTTGCCGTGCAGCTCCGACCTGAGGTGCCGGGCGGTGCGCCGCATCCAGAACACCATCCACGTCACCAGGCCGACCGCGACGACGGACAGGGACCCGCCGAGCGCCTCCTGCGCCTGGAACGTCAGCTCCTGGGAACCGAATTCGAGCGCGCACCCGAAGCCCATGGCGATCAGCACCGCCACGCCGATCCCGATCCAGATCGGCCGCAGGGCGTCCGTGCGCCCGGTCTTGACCAGATAGGCGATGAGGATGCAGACGACGAGCGAGGCCTCCAGCCCTTCCCGCAGCCCGATCAGGTAGTTGGAGAACACGGCTCACGCCCCTTCGGAGAACAGTGTCCGGCCCCACCAGTCGTCCTTGTCCCGGACGCCGGGCGGGACGGCGAAGACGGCCGAACCCACGTGCTGGATGTACTCGTTGAGCGCGTCCGACGCGGACAGCCTGCGCTGTAGCGGGACGAACCCCTTGCCCACGTCCCGCATGTAGGCGAGGAAGAACAGACCGGCGTCGAGCCGACCGAGCCCGTCGGTGCCGTCGGTGAACGAATAACCCCGGCGCAGGATGGTGATCCCGCCGTTGGAGTCCGGGTGCGCGAGGCGCACATGGGCGTCCGGCTTCATCGCCTTCAGGAACGGCTCGTCGTGCTCCTTGGCCTTGCCGACCGGCGCGCCCTCGCCCTTGTCCCGGCCGAAGACGTCCTCCTGCTCCTGGAGCGAGGTCCGGTCCCAGGTCTCGATGTTCATGCGGATGCGCCGGGCGACGAGATACGACCCCCCGGTCATCCAGTCCGACCCGTCCCCGTCCCCGACCCACACGAACTTCTTCAGCCGGTCGGTCTCGGTCCCCGCGATGTTGCGGGTGCCGTCCTTGAACCCCATGAGGTTGCGGGGGGTCTGGGCGTCGGGGGTCGTCGACGAGGTCTTCCCGAAGCCGAGCTGGGACCAGCGGATGGCGACCTTGCCGAAGCCGATCCGGGCGAGGTTGCGGATGGCGTGCACGGCGACCTGCGGATCGTCGGCGCAGGCCTGGACGCAGAGGTCGCCACCGGTACGGCTCTTGTCGAGGTTCTCGCCGGGGAACTTCGGCAGGTCGACGAGGGCGGCGGGCCGCTGCCCGGCCAGCCCGAACTTCTCGAAGAGGGACGGCCCGAAGCCGATCGTCAGCGTCAGCCGGGACGGTTTCAGCCCGAGGGCCTCGCCGGTGTCGTCCGGCGGCGCCTCGGCGAGCCCGCCGTACGCGCCCTCGCCGACGGCCTGGCCCGCGGTCATCCGCCGGGCCGCGGCCGTCCAGTCCTTCAGCAGCTGGACGAACCCGTCCCGGTCGTCGGTCTTCACGTCGAACGCGGCGAAGTGCAGCCGGTCCTGGACGGCCGTGGCGATGCCCGCCTGGTGGGCGCCGTGGAACGCGACGGCGCCACCGGTCTCGGCGGCGGCCGGGTCCATGTCGTCGCCGGCCTGCGCCATCGCCACCGCGCCCCCGGCCACGGCGGCCCCGAGCGCCAGCCCGGCCCCGCCCCAGCCGATGACCGCCCGGCGCGAGGGAGTCGTGTTCTCGCTCATCTCCCGGCCCCCTACTTCACCACGGCCGCGGCGAGCTTCGACAGCGGCTCCGCGAGGGCGTTGACCGCGTCGGACAGCTCCTTGCGCTGGTCCTTGGTGACCTTGTCGTAGGACACGAAGTCGTACGAGGTCTTGTCCGAGCGGTACTTGTCGAGCAGCGTGTTCAGCGCGGCGAACTGCTTGTCCAGCTCGGTGGTCAGGGCCTGGTCGTTCTTCTGGGCGACCGGCTTGAGCAGCTCGTACGCCTTCTGCGCGCCCTCGACGTTGGCCTTGAAGTCGACCAGGTCGGTGTGGGAGTAACGGTCCTCCTCACCGGTGACCTTGCCGGTGGCGACCTCGTCGAGGAGTTCCTTGGCGCCGTTGGCCATGGAGGTCGGGGTGATCTCGGCCTTGCCGACCCGCTTCTGCCAGTCCTTCAGGTCGGTGACGAGCTGGTCGGCGAGGGTCGCCTCGGTGGCGCCGATCTTCTTGTCCGCCCACAGGGACTTCTCCAGGCGGTGCCAGCCGGTCCACTTCTGGCCCTCTTCCAGGCCGTCGGCGCGGGTGTCGGTCTTCGGGTCGATGTCACCGAAGGACTCGGCGATCGGCTCGGTGCGCTCCCAGCCGAGCCGCGAAGGGGAGTACGCCTTCTGCGCGGCCGCGAGGTCACCGGCCTTGACGGCCTTGGCGAAGACCTCGGCGAGCGGGACGGTGGCGTCGGCCTGCTCCTGCGCGTACTCGCGGTAGTCGGCGACGGCCTTGTCGAGCACCGGGTTGCGCTTGGCCACGGTGCCGGAGCCGGTGACGGTCAGCTTCTGCCGCACGCCGTGCCCCTTCATCCCGGGCCGGCAGGCTATCTCGTACGACCCCGCCTTCACCTCGGCGGTGAGCGTGTACTTCGTCCCCGGCCCGATGTTCTCCTTCTCGGACACGATCCGGTCGTCCGGGAAGAGGATCTCGACCTCGGTGGCCTTGGAACCGGTGTTCTCGATGGCGAGCGTGACGTGCCCGGCGGGAACGGACTTGGTGGACGTCTCGCACTTCGAGTCGGCGGCGGTGACCTTGATCGCGTCACCGTCCTTGGCGTCGCTCTTCGCCGTGCAGGCCGAGAGGGCGGTCAGAGCCACCGCGGTGGCGGCGGCGGTGACGGTGAGTCGGACGGCACGCATGCAGGCTCCCAGCGAGGGTGATGGTGTGGTGAGGCTGGCCTAACTTACCTGAGGCTTACCTCACTCATACCCGTGCGGGGTGTGATTCACCAGACACAGAAAGATCACAGACACGGCTTGATCTCGGCGGCTCAAAAGCGACGCCAAGGAGAGGTAAAGGGAAGGTCAAGTGCGTCGCTTCGGTGCGACGACGACCGCGCCGGTGCGCGGATGCGGGAACACCTCGACCGGCTGGTCGTAGACCTCCGACAGCAACCGCTCCTCGAAGACCTCGGCGGGCGGGCCGACGGCGGCGACACGACCGGCGCACAGGATCGCGACCCGGTGCGCGTAGGCGGCGGCCAGCGCGAGGTCGTGCAGCACCACGACCACCGCGTCACCGGCGTGCGCCCTGTCCCGGCAGAGCCGCAACACCAGTTCCTGGTGCTTGAGATCGAGCGCGGCGGTCGGCTCGTCGAGCAGCAGCAGCGGCGCGCACTGCGCGAGCACCCGGGCGAGCGCCACCCGGGCCCGCTCACCACCGCTCAACGCGGAGAACGGCCGCACGGCGAAGCCGGCCACCTCCGTGGCCGCCATCGCCTCACCGACGGCCCGTTCGTCCTCGTCCGGTGTGGCGGTGACATGCGGCGCCCGCCCCATCCGCACGACCTCCTCGACCGTGAACGGGAACGACAGCACGGCCGCCTGCGGAAGAACGGCCCGCCGCAACGCCAGCTCCGCCGCGGTCCACTCCGCGGCGGTCCGGCCGAACAGCCGCACCGCCCCACCCCCGCCCACCACATCCCCGGCAAGCGCCCCCAACAACGTCGACTTCCCGGCCCCGTTGGGCCCCACCAACGCAAGGACCTCCCCGGCCCGGACGTCGACATCCACACCGTCGAGGACCGGCCGCCCTCCGAGATCCACCCGCAACTCCGCGGCCTCGGCAAGGACTTCACTGGGGGCGGGGCGCGGGGGCGGCACGGGGCGAGAGCGGAGGAGTCTCATGAGACAGCCCCTTCGGTCGACGGGTCGAGGACGATCGGGCACCGCCGGACACCGCCGCGGTGGCCGGGCGCCGTCGCGGCGGAAATGAGTGAGCGGCGGCAAGGAGTGGGGGACTGTGTCGAAGAGCCGAACTGCAGCGCCCCGTCAGGGGCGCTGGGGGTACCCCCGGCCGAAGGCTGGGGGAGGAACTGCGCGATCGGCCACGACGGCGCGGCACTCGGCGTCCGACCGGAACCGGCAACGGCGCGACCCCGTCGGAATCGGCGTGGGGCTCATGCCCAACCCCCTTGTCGGCGGCGGGTTCTGTGGAGGAGCCAGAGGAAGAACGGGCTGCCGAGGAGGGCGGTGAGGACGCCGAGGGGGAGTTCGGCGGGGGCGGCCACCGTCCGGGCGGCGAGGTCGGCGGACAGCAGGGTCACCGCTCCCAGCAGCGCACTCCCCGGTATCAGGAACCGATGCCCCGGCCCCGCCGCCATCCGCAGCAGGTGCGGCACGACCAGGCCCACGAAGCCGATGATCCCGGAGACGCTCACCGCCGCCGCCGTGAGGAGGGCGATGACCAGGACCAGGGTGAGCCGCAGGCGTTCCACGTCCACCCCCAGATGACGGGCCGGGCGCTCGCCGAGGGAGAGCAGGTCGAGACGGCGGGCGTACCAGGGGGCCAGGGCCAGACCGAGGACCGCGCACGGCAGTACGGCGAGCACCTTCGGCCAGGTCGCCTGCGCGAGCGAGCCCAGCTGCCAGAACGTGATCTGGCTGACCGCCGCCGTGTCCGCGAAGAACAGGAACAGACCGATCAGCGCCCCCGCGAACGCGTTCACGGCGATCCCCGTGAGGATCAGCGTGACCACCTCCGTACGGCCCCCGGACCGGGCCGTCGCGTACACCAGCAGCACCGTCCCGAGCCCGGACACGAACGCGAAGACGGACACCGTCCAGTTGCCCAGGAAGTCCACGCCGAAGGCGATCGCGGCGACCGCCCCCACCGCCGCCCCGGAGGAGACCCCGATCACCCCCGGCTCGGCGAGCGGATTGCCGAACACGCCCTGCATCAACGCGCCCGCGCAGCCCAGCGAGGCACCGACGAGCAGCGCGAGCACGATCCGAGGGAACCGCACGTTCCACAGCACGGACTCGGGCACCCGGCCGAGCGCCGTACCGCCGAGACCGACCCGGTGCAGGACCGAGCCGAGGACGTCGGCGGTGGGAACGGGGTACGCGCCCAGCCCCGCCGCCACCGGCACCAGGACGAGCAGGACGACGGCCAGCCCCGCCGTCAGCAACCGGCCCCGACGCGCCGTCACCGCGCGTCCTCCCCGTACAGCTGCGCCACCACCGACCTGAGCACCTGGTCCGTCCGCGGCCCGTAGTTGAGCAGCACCCCGTCCTCGACCGACACCACCCGCCGGTTCATCCCGGCCGGTGTCTGCGCGACGCCCGGGATCCTCACCAGCCCGTCGATCCCGCCGACCGATTCAAGTCCCTTGGTCATGACGAGGATCGCGTCCGGCGCGGCCTTCGCGAGCGCCTCGGTGGTGATCGCGGTGAAGTCCTTCGCCAGGCCCGACTCGGCCCCCGCGTCCACCGCGCCCGCCGCCTCAAGGAGCGAGGTGGCCCCCGAACCCTTCCCGCCGATCAGGTACACCGACGCCGAGCCGCGCAGATACAGGAACGCGACCCGCGGCCTCCCGCTCCCGCCCGCCCGCGGAACCTCCTTGCGTACGGCGGCTATCCGCGCCTCGGTCCGCCGTGTCAGCTCCGTCCCCGCCGCCGGGACGCCGAGCGCGCCCGCGACCGCCGCGATCCGCGGGCCCACGTCGTCCAGCCCCTGCGCCGGCGCGACGACCAGCACCGGCACACCGGCCTCGCGGATCTGCTCCACGGCCTCCTCGGGGCCGGACGTGGTCTCGGCGATCACCAGGTCGGGCTTGAGGGAGAGCACGCTCTCCGCGGAGACGTCGTGGTTGCGGGTGACGACCGGGAGCTTCGCCGCCTGCCGGAAGGTCGCGGTGATGTCCCGGGCGACCACCCGGTCGCCGAGCCCGAGCGTGAACACGATCTCGCTGAGGCTGCCGGAGAGCGGCACGATCCGCCGCGCCTGGCGGACCGTCACCTTCCTGCCGTCGGCGGAGGCGACGGTGACCGGGAGTTCGGGCGCCGGCGTGTCCGTGAGCGGCTCGACCCGGTCGGCGGTGGCCGCCTTCGTTGCCGTTGCCGTTGCCGTTGCCGTTGCCGTTGCCGTTGCCGTTGCCGTTGCCGTGGCCGTGGCCGCGGTCGGTGCCGAGTCCCCGCACGCGGTCGCCGTCAGGGTGAGGGCGAGCGCACAGACCAGTGCTCCCGCCAGTCGAGTGCGCAAACGTCGCACGGTCCCGTCCGTTCCTCTCGGTCGCTGGAGGTCGCCTTCCCGGCGACCCGACGTATAGCTTAGGTTAGCCTTACCTAAACTCGCCACGGGCGGTCGTACCCACCACATCCGTCACGTCCGTCGTGCCCGTCGTGCCCGTCGTGCCGTTCCGTCCGTCGTCTCCGGAGGACCCCCATGCCCCCGCGCCTTCGTGCCCTGGTCACCGTGGTGTGCGCGGCCGTACTGGCCGGCCTGCTGCTCCCGGTCACCGCCGCGCACGCCGCGACCCGCACCGTGCAGGGCGGCCGGCTCGACTGGGGCGTGAAATCGTCCTTCCAGAGCTATGTCACCGGGCCGATAGCGAAGGGGAGTTACTCCCTGACCGGCGGCGCGGCGACCGTGGGCAGCAGCCAGTTCCGCTTCCCCTCGGCGACCGGCACCTACGACGGCGCAACCGGCGCGTTCACCGCGTCCTTCGCCGGCGGGGTGCGCTTCGTCGGACACCGGGAGAGCGACGGCACCTACCAGCTGGACCTCACCCTCGGCCGCCCCACCGTCCGGATCACCGGCTCGACCGGCACCCTCTATCTGGACGTCACCAGCAAGGCGAAGGGCACCGGGACGGTCACGACGTCCTCGCAGGTGCCCTTCGCCTCCCTCGCCCTCGGCGGGATCGACATGCGGGGCGGCGGCACCGCCGTCGTCCTGAACGACGTGCCCGCCACCCTCACCTCCCAGGGCGCCAGGTCCTTCGCCGGCTACTACACCGCCGGCACCACCCTGGACCCGGTGAGCCTGGCGGCGGACGTCGAACCGGCGGCCACGCCGACGCCCACACCGTCACCGACACCGTCCGGGTCGGCCACCCACAAGCCCACCGCGAAGAACTCCATCGAGGACGGCGCCGTCGACTGGGGCGTGCGCCGCACCTTCCGGGAGTACGTCACCGGTGACATCGCCCGCGGCCGGTGGACGCTGTCCGGCGGTGCCGAGGACGGCGGGGCGCTCTTCCGCTTCCCGAAGGGCGAAGGGACCTACGCGAAGGGCGAGTTGACCGCGCGCTTCACCGGCGCGCTCCGCTTCACGGGCGAGCAGGGCCTCGACCTGAGGCTGAGCGCGGTGCGGGCCACCGTGCGGGACGGCGAGGGCACCCTCTACGCCGATGTGACGAGCGCGGACTTCACCGGCCGGAAGGTCCCGCTGGTCACCTTCGCCGCGAAGGGCCTCAAGGCCACCGCCGGCCTGGTGAAGCTGACGGAGGCCCCCGCGGAACTCACCTCCCGGGGCGCCAAGGCCTTCGGCGGCATGTATCAGGCCGGCACCGCCATGGACCCGGTCTCCCTCGCCGTCGCCCTCACCGCCGACGCCCCGCTGCCCGCCCTGCCCGACCTGGGCAGCGCGGCCGACGAGACGGAGACACCCGCACCGAGCCCCACCTCGGCGCGGCCGGTGGCGAGCGACACCGCGGCCTCCGCCGACGCCGGCACCCCCGTCCTGCCCATCGTCCTCACCACGGGCGCCCTGCTGGCCGCCGCGCTCTTCGCGGTCGCCGTCCGTCGGCGCCGGACCCGACCGGCGGCCGGGCCCGCCCCCGCCGACGAGGACTGACCCCCGCCGGGGACCCGCCGGGCCCCCGGACCACCCATGAGGAGCCACATGCCCGTCACCACCGCCCCCAGAAAGCTCGCCCTCGCCGCCGCCGTCGCGGTCACCCTGGGAGCCGGCGCGCTCACCGCGGCGACCGCCGCCTCGGCCGCCGGAACGCCGCTCAGCGGCTACGAGTTGACCTGGGGCATCAAGCAGTCGTACCGCACCTATGTCACCACCTACGCGGCCGGTACCTTCACCCCGGCGGACGGCGCGAGCCAGGCCGCCGGCAACGGCGCCTTCACCTTCACCCAGGGCACCGGCGACTACGACTCCGACACCCACACCGTGGACCTCGCCTTCCAGGGCAGCCTCCACATCGTCTCCCAGGCCCACGGATTCGACCTCACGCTCTCCGACGTCCGGTTCGACAGCGGCGCGGCGGAGATCACCGCGGACGTGACCAGGAACGGCACGACCACCGACGACGTCCCGCTCGCCACGGTCACCGTCACCCGCGCGATGACGGACATGACGACCACCCTCACCAAGGAGGCGGCGGACGTCTTCGGCAGCGCGAGCTACGAGGGCGCGGCCGGCGACCCGCTCACGGTCGCCCAGAAGACGACGGAGTCGCAGTCCCCGTCCCCGTCCCCATCGGCCACTCCGACGACCACCCCGTCGTCGTCCGCGTCCCAGAGCGCCTCCCCGACGGCCTCGCCCTCCGCCTCCGCCTCCGCCTCCGCCTCCGCCTCCGCCTCCGCGTCGGCCTCCCCGACGGAGCAGACCCCGGCCGAGGGCGACATAGCCGACGGCACCCTCACCTGGGGCGTGAAGGAATCCTTCCGCACCTACGTCGTCGGCAGCGTGGCCCAGGGGAGGATCACCACCTCGGGCGGGGCGAGCCAGGCCGCCGGCAACGGCGCGTTCACCTTCGCCGACGCCACCGGCGACTACGACACCGACGCCGGCACCCTCTCCGCCGCCTTCGCCGGCGCGGTCACCTTCAAGGGCCACGAGAGCAACGGCACGTACGGCCTCGACCTCACCCTCGGCAACCTCCGCGCGACGCTCGACGGCGGCAGAGGCGCACTGACCGCCGACGTCACGAGCCTCGGCACCACGACCGAGGGCGTCGAACTGGCCGACCTGAAGACCGACTCCACCGCCCTGACCCCCACGGGCGACGTCATCACCCTGGACGACGTCACCGCCACCCTCACCGACGCCGGCGCCAAGGCGTTCAGCGGCTACTACACGGCCGGCACCGCACTCGACCCGCTGGACCTCGCCGTCGCCCTCACCGACGACGCCCAGCTGCCGTCCGGCGACTCGACCGCCACGTCCACCCCCACCGCCACCACCTCGGACTCCTCCGGCTCGGCCGACGACGGAGGCACCGGCTCCACGACCGGCGGCACCGGAGCCACCGGCGGCGCCCTCGCCTCCACCGGCTCGTCCCTCCCCGCGACCGCCCTGGGCGCGGCGGCCGCGGTCACCGTGGCCGCGGGCGCGGGCGTGGTCTACGCGATGCGCCGCCGTCGTACCGAGGGATAGTCCGCCGGATGCTTCAATGCCCCCGTGACTGATTACGACGTGCTGCGGGTCTTCTGCGCGGCGAACGGCGGGTACGGCAACGAGCTGGGCGTCGTCCGGGACGGCTCGGTGCTGCCCGAGCGGGAGGACCGGCAGGCGCTGGCGGCGAAGCTCGGGTTCAGCGAGACCGTGTTCGTGGACGACCCCGAGCGCGGGGTCGTCGACATCTACACCCCCACCCTGCGGCTGCCCTTCGCCGGGCACCCCTGCGTCGGCACGGCCTGGCTGCTGGACGTGCCCGAACTGGTCACACCGGCCGGGGTGGTCGGCGCCCGCCTCGACGGGGAGTTCAGCTGGATCGAGGCGCTCCCGGAGTGGGCCCCGCCGCGCACCCTGCGCCAGTACGGCACCGCCGCCGAGGTGAACGCGCTGCCGGTGCCGCCGCCGGGGGAGTGGATCTACGCATGGGCGTGGGAGGACGAGTCGGCGGGCCGGGTCCGTGCCCGCGCCTTCCCCGGCCGGAACGACGGCATCGACGAGGACGAGGCGACCGGCGCGGCGGCCCTGCTGCTCACCGCGCAGCTGGGCCGGGCCCTGAACATCACCCAGGGCAGGGGCTCGCAGATCCTCACCGCACCCCAGCCGTTCGGCTGGGTCGAGATCGGCGGGCGGGTCCTCCTGGAGGGCGAGGAGCGGCAGCCGGTCAGCTGGTGACCGACTTCTCCTGCTGCCGCCCGCGCTTCGCGTAGTACCAGGTCATGTTGGACGACAGCCCCGTCAGCAGCACCCAGACCACACCGATCAGCCAGCTGCCCTGGACGAAGGAGACGACGGCGGCGACGACGGCGAGGACGCAGACGGCCAGGGCGTAGAAGGCGAGACGGGGCATAGGGGCCGCTTTCGGGTATGGCGGGGGACACTGGTGGCGTCCACCAGTGTCCCCCATCCGCTCAGACGTCCGTGACGCGGAGCCCGGCGTGTGCCTTGTAGCGGCGGTTGACCGAGATCAGGTTCGCGACCAGGGACTCCACCTGGTGGGCGTTGCGCAGCCGTCCCGCGAAGACACCGCGCATCCCGGGGATCCGCCCGGCCAGCGCCTGCACGATCTCGACGTCGGCCCGCACCTCGCCGAGGACCATCACATCGGTGTCGATCTCCTCGATCTCCGGGTCCTGGAGCAGCACGGCCGAGAGGTGGTGGAACGCGGCCGTGACCCGAGAGTCCGGCAGCAGCGCCGCGGCCTGCTCGGCCGCACTGCCCTCCTCCGGCTTGAGCGCGTAGGCGCCCTTCTTGTCGAAGCCGAGCGGGTTGACGCAGTCCACGACGATCTTGCCGGCCAGTTCCTCGCGCAGCGACTCCAGCGTCTTGCCGTGCCCGTCCCACGGCACGGCGACGATCACGAGGTCGCTGCGGCGCGCGCACTCGGCGTTGTCGGCGCCCTCGACACCGTGCCCGAGCTCGTCGGCGGCGGCCTGCGCGCGCTCGGCGGCCCGGGAGCCGATGATCACCTTCTGGCCGGCCCGGGCCAGCCGGTAGGCGAGGCCCTTGCCCTGCGGCCCGGTGCCGCCGAGCACGCCCACGACCAGGCCGGAGACGTCGGGCAGGTCCCAGGGGTCCTTGGCGGCGGCGGGAGCCTTGTCGGCCGCCGGCTGCTGTGCACTCTCGGTAGAGGTCATGGGCCGACTCTACGTCCGGGCCGACGGCCGTACCCGGTCAGGTGAGCCGGTTCACCGGCACCCGCCGGAACGTGATCGTCGTGTACGCGCTGAAGTCGCCCGTCTCGTACAGGAGCCCCACGGTGGCCGCGTCGACCCGGGTCAGATCGGAGTAGGCGGCGGGCAGTCCGTCCACGGTGTACGCGGACCGCCAGGTGGTACCGCCGTCGGCGGAGGCGCGGATCGTCATCAGGGCGCGGGCGGCCGGATCACCCGGCCCGGAGTACAGCAGCACGTCCGGATCGCGCAGTTGGAGCACGCTGGCCTCGCACACGGGCGCGGCGAGCCCCGCCTGCGGCCGGAACGGCTTCACCAGCGTCCGCCCGCCGTCCTTCGAGTGCGCGTCGGCCCGGTTCCCCGGCGCGGGGGAGTCGTTGCGGGTGTTGAAGTAGACGCGCCCGTCGGGAAGTTCGGCGGCGGTGGTCTCGTTCACATTGACGTACCCGTTGGTGTTCTCGTCGAGGTACCCGAGATACCAGGTCTCACCGCGGTCGTCGCTGAGCAGACAGTGCCCGCTGTTGTACTTCCCCTCGGTCCCGTTGTCGGTCCCGGCCGGCGGAAGGGTGTGGTTGCCGGGTACGACGACCCGCCCCGACCGCAGCTGCAGGGCGTGCCCCGGGGTGGTGGCGTACCACCGCCACCCGGCCTTCTTCACGGACTTGGTGATCTCGACCGGCGCCGACCAGCTCACCCCGTCGTCGTCACTGTGCTGCACCCACACCCGCCGCCCGTCGGCGTCCGACACCTGCCCGCGCAGGATCGCGTCCTCGGTGGCGGACGCGGCGCTGCGCACATGCACCAGCAGGATCCGGCCGGTGTCGAGCACGACGGGGGCCGGGTTCCCGGCGAGATCGGTCCCGTTGCTCGCCGCGACCTGGAGCGCCCCCCAGGTGCGCCCGCCGTCGCTCGACCTCTTCACCACGATGTCGATGTGCCCGTGATCGGCGGCGGAGCCGACCCGCCCCTCGCAGAACGCGAGCACGGTGCCCGCCCGGGAGACCACCACCGCCGGGATCCGGAAACTGGCGTACCCCTCTTTGCCCGCGCGAAAGGGAATGCTTGCTTCTACGTCGCTCATGGGCCGCCTTCTCCCCGGGTCGGGCGAATTCGGGGTGAACTCCGCGTCACGAGTGGTCGATTGCGGCAGTATGCGGGGGCATGGACGCCGTACGGGTCGCGTTGTTGCGTGAAGTGCTCGCCGGGACCGAGTGGTTGGGGGCGACGCGGAGATTCGCGGGCGCACTGCGGGGCTCGGTGGTCGGTCACGGCGGCGGACTGCTGCTGCTGGGCACCCCGGACCACGAGCCGTGGCATCTCGCCGCGCACCTGGTGGACGAGGCGGCGTGGTCCGGTACGCCGGAACTGGCGCCGACGCTCGTCCGGTACGGCGCCCGCCCCACCGACCCCGCGCACCTCGCGGTCGGCCCCGGCCGCATCGAGGCGGCCCGCCGGGGCGAGACGCTGCTGGTGGTCGCGCCGGGGGAGACCGAAGCCCTGCTGGAGCGGGTCCACACGGCCCGCCGGGCCGGCGTGACCGTCCTCGCCCTCTCCACCGCCACGGACGACGCGGTCACCGCGATGGCCCACGAGACCCTCGTCGTCCCCCACGGCGCGGAACTCGACCTGGACACGGTCCAACACCTCGTCAGCGCGGCCACCGGCGAGAACGGCCCCTCCCCCCGAGGACGCCGCCGCTTCCGCGACCGCCTGACCCGCCTGGCGGAAACAGTGACGGCCCCGCCTCCGCCGCCCTGGTGAGGCAGCCGGGGGGGCGCGGATGTCGGCTGCGGGCGCGTGGTGGTTGCTCGCGCAGTTCCCCGCGCCCCTGTCGGGGCACGACCAGTGGACCCACCTTCTTGGGGGCGCGGGGAACTGCGCGACCAGCCCCCACCCCGCCGCACCCGACCGACAACCCAACCCGGCCTCGGCCCCCTCGCCCGCCGCCGATCGAGACGCGGCTGCCCGAGCCCCCTCACCTCGCCTCTCCACGAACCGAGTCGGGTGGGTGGGTGGGCGAGAAAAGGGTTTGCTGGGGCGGAGGGCAGGATTCAACATGGGTCGGCGTGAGTAGCCGTCTTCTGCCCGACCTCGCCCCCTGGCACGCCTCCGCCGACTTCCGGCGCCTGTGGGTCTCGGGGCTCGTCAGCAACTTCGGGAGTTTCCTGACGTTCGTCGCGCTGCCGGTGCAGATCAAGGACCTCACCGGTTCCGCCACCGCCGTAGGAGCCATCGGCGCCGTCGAGCTGCTGCCGCTCATCCTGTTCGGGCTGTACGGCGGCGCCCTCGCCGACGCCCTCGACAAGCGCACGCTGATCGTGTGGACCGAGGCCGGTCAGGGTCTGCTCAGCGCGGGCCTGCTGGTGAACGCCCTGCTGCCGCACCCCGCCGTCTGGCCGCTGTACGCCGTCGCCGCGCTCTCCTCCGCCCTCGGGTCGGTCCAGCGCCCGGCGCTCGACTCGCTCTGGCCGAGGATCGTCGCCCACGACGACCTGCCGGCCGCGGCGGCCCTCAACTCGTTCCGCTGGACGGTCGGCGGCGTCGCGGGCCCCGCCGTCGCCGGCCTGGTCGTGGCGTACGCGGGCCTCGGCTGGGCCTACGGCGCCGATCTCGTCACGTTCCTGGTCTCCGTCGTCCTGATCGTCCCCATCGCCGCGTCCCCCGCCGCCCACGAGGCCGCCCGGCCCTCCCTCCGCTCCATCGCGGAAGGCGCCCGCTACGCATGGAGCCGCAAGGAACTCCTCGGCACCTACGCCGTCGACCTCGCCGCGATGTTCCTGGCGATGCCGCTCGCCGTACTCCCGTTCCTGGCCGACGACTTGCACGCGGAGTGGTCCCTGGGGCTGATGTACGCGAGCGTCCCGGCCGGGGCGCTCGTCGTGAGCCTCGTTAGCGGCTGGACGTCCCGCGTGCACCGGCACGGGCGGATGGTGGTGCTGGCCGCCGCGCTGTGGGGCCTCGCGATCGCCGCCGCCGGCGCCGTGCCGAACGTATGGCTGGTGCTGCTCTTCCTCACCGTCGCCGGTGGCTGCGACATGGTCAGCGGAATCTTCCGCGGCGTCATGTGGAACCAGACGATCCCCGACGAACTGCGCGGCCGGCTCGCCGGGATCGAGCTGCTGTCGTACTCGGTGGGTCCGACGCTCGGCCAGGTCCGGGCCGGCGGCATGGCCGGATGGCTGGGGGTGCGGGCGTCGGTCGGCGCGGGCGGTCTGCTCTGCACGGGCGCGGTCGGCCTGCTGGCCCTGTGCCTGCCCGCCCTGATGTCGTACGACGCGCGGACCGACGAACACGCCGTACGACTGCGCGCCCGGCGCACCGCCGCGGCGGCGGCCACCGCCACCGAAGCGGCCCCCACCCAGTCCTGATCAGTCCTCGTCCGTGGCGTCCCCGGCCGGCGCGTCGTGCCACTTCGGGTCGTTCTCCCACTGGAGGTTGCGCTCGCGCGCGATCTCCATCGCGTGCTCGGCCTCCTCACGGGTGGCGTAAGGGCCGAACCGGTCCTTGGCGGGGCACTCGGGGCCCTCCTCGACCTTCTTGTGCTGCAGGCAGTAGTACCACTCGCCCGCCTTCGCGACGGTCCGCTTCTTGAACAGGGCCATGACCGGCTCCTTTCGCCATCCACCCTGTCTTTCGCGCAGGGTGCCCGGTCCTTCAGGGCCGGGGTGGATACCCGCTCCCGCGGAGCGGAATAAGGATAAAGGAGTCCTCGCCGGGGCGATTCCTCGTTTCCGTGTACGGGCCTGGGGGCGGTCTCGAATGGTTGGTGGTCAGGAGATTCTCAGGGGTGGGTGTGTGGGTCACCCTCACGGGTGATATTGGTCGATTGCGTGCGCGGGTGGGGAACGTGGTGGCTAGCTTCGTGTCATGTCGCGTTTCCGGATGTGTCCGACGCCTGTGCAAGCGGAGCAGATGCTGCTGCACTGTGCACATGCTCGGTACGTGTGGAATCTGGCGGTGGAGCAGCACACCCACTGGAAGCCGGGCCGTAGGTCCGCGCCGGGTTTTGCGGAGCAGTGCCGCCAGCTCACTGCGGCCCGGCGGGAGAACGAGTGGCTGGCTGCCGGGAACGCGGATGTGCAGCAGCAGGCCCTGAAGGACTTCGCCAACGCCAGGAACGCCCGCTTCACCTCGGGGTTCGGTGAGCCGACCTGGCGCAGGAAGCACGTGCATGAAGGCTTCCGCGTCATCGGCACCGAACGGGTGCCCGAGTATGGGCCGGATGGCCAGCCGAAGCTGAACCCGAAGACCGGTAAGCAGGTCTTGGGCCGCTCCGCGGTCGTGCAGAAGCTGAACCGACGGTGGGCCCAGGTGAAGGTGCCCGGCTGTGGGTGGGTCCGTTTCCGCCTCAGCGCCAAGGGCAAGGGCGGGCGGCTTCCCGCTGCGAAGACGTTCCGGGTGACCTTCCGTAACGGGCAATGGTATGTGGCGTTCGCTGTCGTTCCCGAGCGGGTCGATGCGTCGGCGGTGACCGGGGTCATCGGCATCGACCGCGGCGTGAAGATCACTGCTGCCCTCTCGGACGGCCGGAAACTGACCTGTCCGCAACTCACGGTCAAGGAGCGGGCACAGATCCGCAAACACGAGCGCCGTGCAGCTCGGGCTCCGAAGGGCAGCGCTCTCAAGTCTGCCGCATACGCGAAGGTCACCGAGCTCAAGGCGCGTGGGGTGAACCGGCGCAAGGACTGGTGCGAGAAGACCAGCACCATGCTCGCCCGGACCTACGAGGTGATCCGGTTCGAGAAACTGCACATCAGGAACATGACCCGCTCGGCGAAGGGAACTGTCGAGCAGCCGGGCAGGAATGTCCGACAGAAGGCGGGGCTGAACCGGGGGATCCTCGCTCAGGGGTGGGGCCTGCTGAGACGGCGCACGGAGCAGAAGGCTCCGGGCCGGGTCGAGGACGTTCCCGCGCCGTACACATCTCTGCGGTGCAGTGCCTGCGGGTGGATCGAGAAGAAGTCGCGCAAGAGCCAAGCCGACTTCGTCTGCGTGTCCTGCGGGTTCACCTGCAACGCGGATGAGAACGCGAGTATCAACGTCGCGGCAGGACAGGGCGGGATCCCTCGCCCCCGACGTTCAGTCGGTGCCGGAGGGGTGACAGCGGCCACCAGCCGTTCGAGTGCCCGTGAACCTCAACCCGCCTGGGTTGGAATCCCCCTCTTTTGAGGGGGAGGATGTCAAATGTTCCCGCATGCACGCTGGTTAGACTCGCTGGCATGTCTGGCCAGTCGCTGCTCGTACCAGGGGAGCTCTCTCCCACCCGTTCGGTACCCGGAAACATCCGCCGCCCCGAGTACGTCGGCAAACCCGCGCCGACCCCGTACACCGGGCCCGAGGTGCAGACCCCGGAGACCATCGAGGCGATGCGGATCGCCGGCCGTATCGCCGCGCAGGCGATGGAGGAGGCCGCGAGGATCATCGCGCCGGGTGTGACGACGGACGAGCTCGACAAGGTGGCGCACGCGTACATGTGCGACCACGGGGCCTACCCGTCCACGCTCGGCTACCGCGGTTTCCCCAAGTCCCTGTGCACCAGCCTCAACGAGGTCATCTGCCACGGCATTCCGGACTCGACGGTGCTCCAGGACGGTGACATCGTCAACCTGGACGTCACCGCGTACATCGGCGGGGTGCACGGCGACAACAACGCGACCTACCTGGTCGGGGACGTCGATGACGAGAGCCGGCTCCTGGTCGAGCGGACCCGGGAGTCCCTGGACCGGGCGATCAAGGCGGTCAAGCCGGGCCGGCAGATCAACATCATCGGCCGGGTCATCGAGTCGTACGCCAAGCGCTTCGGGTACGGGGTGGTGCGTGACTTCACGGGGCACGGGATCAACTCGTCGTTCCACTCCGGGCTGATCATCCCGCACTACGACAGCCCGCACGCGACGACCGTGATGCAGCCCGGGATGACCTTCACCATCGAGCCGATGCTGACGCTCGGGACGCACGAGTACGACATGTGGGACGACGGCTGGACGGTCGTCACCAAGGACCGCAGGCGCACCGCGCAGTTCGAGCACACGCTGGTGGTGACGGACACCGGCGCGGAGATCCTGACCCTGCCGTAGCCCCTTGACGTCAGGCCCGCCCTCTCCTCGGGGGCGGGCTTTTTTCCGGTACCTTTTTACCGACACTGTGTCGGTAACTTTACCGACGAAGCGTCGGCAAGGTCATTGACTTAGGTAAGGCTTACCTTAGAGGATGTTGCCCATGGACTCGTTCTCGACACTCATCCGCACCGCGTCCCACGAACAGCACGTGGAGGCGGAGACCTCGACGTTCATGAGCGATCTGCTGGGCGGCCGGCTCGGCGTGGCGGCGTACGCCCGCTACACCGAGCAACTCTGGTTCGTCTACGACGCGCTGGAGAGCGGCACGGCCGGGCTGCTGGCCTCGGACCCGGTGGCCGGGCCGTTCGTGCGGCCGGAGCTGTACCGGCTGGCGGCGCTGGAGCGGGACCTGGCGCATCTGCGCGGGGCCGGCTGGCGGACGGGTCTCACCGCGCTGCCCGCGACCGAGGAGTACGCGGCGCGGGTGCGGGAGTGCGCCGAGCGGTGGCCCGCCGGTTACGTCGCCCACCACTACACCCGCTACCTCGGCGACCTCTCCGGCGGCCAGATCATCCGCGACCGCGCGGAGCGGACCTGGGGCTTCGAGCGCAAGGGCGACGGCGTCCGCTTCTACGTCTTCGAGGACATCGCCAACCCGGCCGCCTTCAAGCGCGGTTACCGCGAGCTGCTGGACGCGGTCGACGCCGACGACCTGGAGAAGCAGCGGGTGGTGGCCGAGTGCAAGCGGGCGTTCGCCCTGAACACGGCGGTGTTCCGGGAACTGGGCGAGGAGTTCCCGCTGTCGGCGTGAGGGTCAGCCGGCGGCCGAGCAGTAGTCGTTCGTGCCCTGCCAGAAGCGGTAGAGCTCCTGACCGCAGTACTGCGAGAAGTCGTCGACACCCAGCCCGCGCAGCAGCGCGTCGATCACGTCGAAGAACGCGCTGTTGATCGACGGCACCCACAGCAGCGCGAACACGAACAGCAGGCCGAACGGCGCGAACGGCTCCACCTGGCGCTTGACGTTGTACGACAGCCAGGGCTCGATCACGCCGTAGCCGTCCAGGCCCGGCACCGGCAGGAAGTTCAGGATCGCGGCCGTGACCTGGAGCAGCGCGAGGAAGGCGAGGGCGAAACGGAAGTCGGCGGGGACGCCGTCCAGGGCGTCCAGCCAGAAGGGGGCGGTGCAGACGGCGGCGAACAGCACGTTCGTCAGCGGACCGGCGGCCGAGATCAGGCTGTGCCGCCAGCGGCCCCGGATCCGGCTCCGCTCGATGAAGACGGCGCCGCCGGGCAGACCGATCCCGCCCATGATCACGAACAGCACCGGGAGCACGATGCTCAGCAGCGCGTGGGTGTACTTCAGCGGGTTCAGGGTCAGATAGCCCTTCGCACCCACGGTGATGTCCCCGCCGTGCAGGGCGGTGCGCGCGTGCGCGTACTCGTGCAGGCACAGGGAGACGATCCAGGCCGCCGTCACGAACAGGAACACCGCGACCCCGGGCTGCTCGGCGAACCCGGTCCAGGTGGCCCACCCGGTGACCGCCGTGACGGCGAGGATCCCGACGAAGACGGGACTGATCCGCCGTTCGCTGGAGCGGGCGGTGGTGGCGGTCATGGGCGGGGCTCCTGGAGGGCTGGGTGGTCGACGCGGGTCCGACCGACCGTACCTGGCGCGGCGGAAAAACGCCTCGGGTGCTGGGGAAATACCTCTCGGCGCAAGTGAAAACGGTTCGCGACGGGCGTTCGGTTCCCGGAGGCTGGTGCCATGCCCCTGCTGAAGGTGTTCTACGAGGACTGGCAGATGGAGTGCTGCGGCACCCCGTTCGCGGTGGGCGACGAGGTGGCCTGGAAACTCGTCGCGTACGGCGCCCGGGCCCGGCGGGAGAGCGCCGGGTACGGCGCCGAGGCCTGGGTGGAGAACCACGGCGGCCCCGACCTCCCCACCACCGGCCGGGTGCACGCCCTCGCCCTGGTCCACGAGGAGTTCCGCTTCGACGCCCCCGAGCCGGTGCCGGAAGATCCGGGGAAGGGGGCGGGCGGCCTCGTCCTCCGGAGCACGGGACGCGGTCTGGAGGCGGTCCCCGGGACCCTCACGACGGTTCCCGCCGGCCGCTGCCCGAAGTGGTTCGGCGAGACCGACCTCGGCATGACCGCCGGCCGTCGCCGAGTCCGCCGCACCTGCGGCGCCCTGATCACCCTCGATACCCCGGACACCACCCACGTCCTGCGCCCCTGATACCCACATACCTGGTTTCCCGGCCCCGCCCCCGGGCGGCGACACCCCCGTCGGCGAAACCCCGTGACCGTCACCGACGTCCCCAGGGACAATGGACCCCGTGCGCTACCGGATCCTCGGCACCACCCAGGCACTCCGCCCCGACGGCACGGCCGTCCCCGTGGGCGGGGCGCGGCTGCGTGCCCTGCTGACCGTGCTCGCCCTGCGGGCGGGGCGCGGGGTGCCCGCGGGGCTGCTCGTCGACGAGGTCTGGGGTGACGAACCCCCCGCCGACGCCAGCGGCGCGCTGCAGGCGCTGGTCGGCCGGCTGCGGCGGGCGCTCGGCGCGGACGCGATCGACTCCACCGAGGGCGGCTACCGGCTCGCCGCCGCCCCCGACGACGTCGACCTGCACCGCTTCGAGCGGCTCACCGGCGAGGGCCTGCGCGCCCTCGCCGACGGCGACCCCGCCAAGGCGGCCACCGTCCTCGACGACGCCCTCGGCCTGTGGCACGGCCCGGCCCTCGCCGACCTGCCCGACCGCACCGCCGAGGCCGCCCGGGTCGACGTCCGCCGCCTGGACGCGCTGCGCGCCCGCCACACCGCCGCCCTCGCCCTCGGCCAGGCCGAGCAGTCCCTGCCCGAGCTGACCGCCCTGTGCGACGCCCACCCCCTGGACGAGCCGCTCCAGGCGCTGCGCCTGCGCGTCCTGGGCGCCACCGGCCGCACCGCCGAGGCGCTGGCCGCGTACGACGCCGTACGCCGTCTGCTCGCCGACCGCCTCGGTTCCGACCCCGGGCCGGAACTGCGGGCGCTGCACGCCGAGCTGCTGGACCCGGTGCCCGCGGTGGCCGCCGAGGCCCCGGCCCGGCCCGGCAACCTGCGGGCCAGGCTCACCTCCTTCGTCGGGCGCGAGGCCGACATCGAGGCCATCCGGGGCGACCTCGGATCCGCCCGCCTGGTCACGCTGCTCGGGCCCGGCGGGGCCGGCAAGACCCGGCTGTCGCAGGAGGCCGCCGAGACCGTGCGGTACGCCGCCCGGGACGGGATCTGGCTGGCCGAGCTGGCCCCCGTCGACGACCCGGCCGCCGTCCCCGAGGCCGTGCTCAGCGCGCTCGGCGCCCGCGAGACCGTGCTGTACGGCGCCGGCGCCGAGGGCATGCGGGCCGCCGCCGACCGGCACGACGACCCGGTCGGGCGGCTCGTCGAGCACTGCGCCCGGCGCCGGATGCTGATCGTCCTCGACAACTGCGAGCACGTCGTGGACGCGGCCGCCGACCTCGCGGCCCAGCTCCTGGAGCGCTGCCCGGACCTGACGATCCTCGCCACCAGCCGTGAACCCCTCGGCGTGCCGGGGGAGTTGCTGCGCCCGGTGGAGCCGCTGCCCGGGCCGAAGGCGCTCCGGCTGCTCGCCGACCGGGGCGCCGCCGCCCGGCCCGGCTTCACCGTCGACGCCGACGAGGAGACCGCGGCGGCCTGCGCCGAGATCTGCCGCCGCCTGGACGGACTGCCCCTCGCCATCGAACTGGCCGCCGCCCGGCTGCGGATGCTCACCCCCCGCCAGATAGCCGACCGGCTCGACGACCGCTTCCGCCTCCTCACCTCCGGCAGCCGTACCGTGCTGCCCCGCCAGCAGACCCTGCGCGCGGTCGTCGACTGGTCCTGGGACCTGCTCGACGCCGCCGAACGGGACGTCCTCGGCCGGCTCTCCGTCTTCGCGGGCGGCTGCGACCTGGCCGCCGCCGAGGCCGTCTGCGGCCCCGCCGCCCTCCACGCGCTCGGCTCCCTGGTCGACAAGTCCCTGGTGGTGGCGGCCCCTTCGGCCGGGAACGGCGAGATGCGCTACCGGCTCCTGGAGACCGTCGCCGAGTACGCCGGCGAACGCCTCGACGAGAGCGGCGAACGGGCCGCCGCCGAGCGCGCCCATCTGACGTACTACCGCGAACTCGCCCGCACCACCGACCCGTTGCTGCGCGGCCCCGGACAGCGGGCCGCCATCGCGCGGTTCCAGCTGGAGTACGAGAACCTGCGCACCGCCCTCAGGCACGCGGTGGCCGTACGGGACGAACAGGAGGGGCTCTGCCTGCTGCACTCCCTGTTCTGGTACTGGCAGTTGCACGACCAGCGCATCGAGACCCGCACCTGGTGCGCCGACGTGATGGCCCTCGGCCCCGACCCCTACGCGGCACCGCTCCGCCGTGCCGAACCGGTCTGGCAGCGCTGCACCGAGACCCCGCCGCCGTACACCGGCGAGGTCCTCGAAGAGGCCCGGCGCGGTCTCCATCTGGCCCATCTGGCCTGCATGGACACGGAGCTGGACATCTGGCAGACACCCGAGGCGCAGGCCAAGCTGCGGGCCGTCACCGAGGCCTACGAGCCCGGCCTGCCGCAGACCTGCCGGGCCCCGGGCATGTTCTGGATCTTCGCCGTGATGCTGACCGGCGGCCTGGACCGGCTGCGGACCGTCCTCGACGCCGCCGTCGACACCTGCCGGCGGACACCCGGCTACGACTGGGAGCTGGCCGCCTCCCTCGCGATGCGCGGCAACCTGCTCGCCAACCGCATGGCCTGGGCGGGCGACGCCACCCGCGACGCGGACGAGTCGCTGGAGCTGTTCGCGCTGCTGGGGGACGACTGGGGCGCCGCCGAGGCCTTCTCGGCGCGGGCCGAGTCCCGGGAGCGCAGGGGCGAGTACCCGGCGGCGGCCGCGGACTACGAGGCCGCCATCGAGCACGCCGCCCTGCTCGGCGCCCGCTCCCAGGTCGCCGTGCTCAACGCCCGCCTCGGCAGCGTGCTGATCGAGTCGGGCGACAGTGAGCGCGGCGAACGGCTGCTGCGCCAGGTCATCGCCGACAACGACGTCCTGAGCAACGAGGCGATGCCCGCCGCCCGGCTCTTCCTCACCTCCTGGCTCCTGCTGAACGGCCACCTCGACGACGCCCGTGAGCAACTCCGGCTGCTGCGCCAGGAGTTCAAGATCGCGCACTTCGTCGTCTTCGACGCCCTGATCCTCACCCAGGAGGCCTGGGCGGACGCCCTCGACGGCCTCTCCGCGGCGGCCCTGGACAAGATCCGGCAGGCCCTGCGGCTCGCCGCCGACCCGCTGAGCGAGGCCATCACCCCGCATCTGCCGTCCGTCTGCATGACCGTCGCCGCGGTCGCCCTGGCCGGCGCCGACGGGGGCACCCGGGCCCGGGACGCCGCCCGCTGCCTGGGCGCCGCCGACGCCCTGGTGCCGGCCGGCCATGTCGCCGTCGGCATGGAGCGCACCACCCGCGAACGGGCGGAGGACCGGGTCCGGGCCGCACTCGCCGACGACGGCGCCTACGCGTCCGCGTACGCCGAGGGCGGTGACCTCTCCCTCGTGGAGGTCACCGCCCTGATCTGACAGGTGTACTGGTGAACGTCAGCTCTTCGTGCGGAACTTGTGGATCGCGTACGGTGCCGCCACCGCCGTGATCGCCACCGACCAGCCCAGCGTCACCCACAGGTCGTGCGCGACCGGGCCGCCCACCATCAGCCCGCGCGCCGCGTCGGCCAGCGTGGACAGCGGGTTGTAGTCGGTGAAGGCCTGCAGCCAGCCCGGCATCGAGTTCGTCGGCGCGAAGATCGACGAGCCGAACTGCAGCGGGAACAGCACCAGGAACCCCATCGCCTGCACGGACTGCGCGTTCTTCAGGATCACGCCCAGGGTGAGGAACACCCACATGATCGACGAGGCGAACACCGCGGACAGGCCCACCGCGGCGAACAGCCCGGCCCAGTGGGTGATGTGGAACCCGACCAGCACGGCGACGATCATCAGCACGGCCGTCGCGAACAGCATCCGCACCAGCTCGACCGAGATCTTCGCGAACAGCACCGAGCCGCGCCCGATCGGCAGCGACCGGAACCGGTCCATCACACCGGAGTTGAAGTCCTGGCTGAAGCCGGTGCCGACGCCCTGCGAGAGCGTCATGCTCATCATCGCGATCATGCCCGGGATGACGTACTGGACGTACCCGTCCTGACCGCCGCCGAGCGCCTGCCCGATCGAGCCGCCGAAGACGTACACGAACAGCAGCGTGAACACGACCGGCATCAGCAGCGCGTCGAACATCGACTCGGGGTCCTGCCGGATCCACAGCAGGTTGCGGCGGATCAGGGCCCCGGTGTGCCGCAGATGCCCGCGCAGCGGGATACGGCCGTCCGCGGCGGCATGGGGGGCGGTTGCGGTGGCGGCGCTCATACGGCGACCTCCTGGCGGTCGTCGGCGGGCGTGGCGTCCTGCGGGGCACTGGCGCGGTGGCCGGTGAGGGACAGGAACACCTCGTCCAGGCTGGGCAGTTCGGTGGTGATGGAGCTGATGGTGATACCGCGCGCGGTGACGGCGCCGACCACGGCGGTCAGCTGCTCGTCGCTGAGGATCGGCACCAGCAGGGTGCCGCTCTGGGTGTCCACGGTGGTGGAGGCGAGCCCGGTGATCCCCAGCTCGTCGATCATCGCGGCGAGCGGCCGCATCTGCAGCGGATCGACCGGCCGGACGCGCAGCGTCCGCCCCCCGACCCTGGCCTTCAGCTCCTCCACCTTGCCGTTCGCGATGACCTTCCCGTGGTCCACGACGGTCAGCTCGGTGGCGAGCTGCTCGGCCTCCTCCATGTACTGGGTGGTGAGCAGCACGGTCACCCCCTCGCCGACCATCGTCTTGACCTCGGCCCACACCTCGTTGCGGGTGCGCGGGTCGAGACCGGTGGTCGGCTCGTCCAGGTACAGCACCTGGGGGTGGCCGATCATCGAGGCGGCGAGGTCGAGCCGGCGTCGCATACCGCCGGAGTAGGTGGAGGCCGGCCGCTTGGCGGCGTCGGTCAGCGAGAACCGCTCCAGCAGCTCGTCGGCGCGGGCCCGGGCGTCCTTGCGCGGCAGGTCGAGGAGCCGCCCGATCATGTACAGGTTCTCCCAGCCGGGCAGCTTCTCGTCGACCGAGGCGTACTGCCCGGTCAGGCCGATCACCCGGCGCAACTGGCGGGGCTGGCGCAGCACGTCGTACCCGGCGACGGTCGCCTCGCCCGCGTCCGGCCGCAGCAGTGTGGACAGGATCCGCACCAGGGTCGTCTTGCCGGCCCCGTTGGGTCCGAGGACCCCCATCACGGTGCCCTCGCGGACGTCCAGATCAACTCCGTCGAGCGCCTTGGTGTCGCCGTAGTGCTTCACCAGCCCCCGAACGGTCACGGCGTTGTTGTCGTTTCGCGTCATGGGAAGAACCGTGCCAGGCCGTACCGACAAACCGCCGACAGCCCGCCTACACCCCGGCCGACAGCCACCGACAGCCCGCCGACACGGACGGGGGCGTACCTTTCACGGCGTGACCACCCTCGCGGCCCAGGCCATCACCACCGACCGGCTCGACCTGCTCCCGCTGCGCGTCGACCACGCCGAGGAGATGGCCGCGGCGCTCCGCGACCCGGCCCTGCACACCTTCACCGGCGGCACACCGGACACCCCCGAGGCCCTCCGCTCCCGCTACCGGCGCCTCACCACCGGCTCCCCCGACCCGGCCGTCTCCTGGCTGAACTGGGTGATCCGCCTCCGCCCCGACTCCTGCCTCACGGGTTATGTCCAGGCGACGGTCACCGGCCCCGTCGCGGAGATCGCCTGGGTGGTCGGCACCCCGTGGCAGGGCCGGGGCATCGCCACGGAGGCGGCCCGCGCCCTCACCGACTGGCTCACCCGGCAGCACGTGCCCACGGTCGTCGCCCACATCCACCCCGACCACCACGCCTCGGCCGCGGTCGCCACAGCCGCCGGCCTGCTCCCCACCGACATCCGGCAGGACGGCGAGTTCCGCTGGATCCGCCCCGCACCCCTCTGACCCCAAACGGCAGCCGGCCCGCCGACGGGGGAAGATCGGCGGGCCGGCCTCGGTGTTTCCGCAGTGGCTCTGGACAGCCCCCCGAAGGACACGCCCCGAAGGGGCGCGGGGAACTGCGCGACCAGCCACGACGAAGCCGTCAGACGATCGACGGCCCATCGCGGCGCTTCCTCAACGGCGCGGTCAGTGCACGGAGTGCTCCTCCAACGGGAACGCCCCGCCCACGACGTCCTCGGCGTACGCCCTCGCCGCGTTGCCCATGACCTCGCGCAGGTCGGCGTACTTCTTGACGAACTTCGGGACCCGGCCCGAGGTCAGGCCCAGCATGTCGGTCCAGACGAGGACCTGCGCGTCGGTGTCGGGACCGGCGCCGATGCCGACCGTCGGGATGTGCAGCACCCGGGTCACCTCGGCCGCCAGCTCCGCCGGGACCAGCTCCAGGACGACCGCGAACGCGCCGGCGTCCTGGATCGACTTGGCGTCGCGCAGCAGCTGCTGGGCGGCCTCCTCGCCGCGGCCCTGCACCCGGTAGCCCATGGCGTTGACGGACTGCGGGGTCAGGCCGATGTGCGCCATCACCGGGATGCCGGACTCGACGAGGAGCCGGATCTGCTCGTACGACCGCTCGCCGCCCTCCAGCTTGACGGCGCCCACGCCGGCCTCCTTCACCAGCCGGGTCGCCGAGCGCAGCGCCTGCACCGGGCCCTCCTGGTAGGAGCCGAAGGGCAGGTCGCCGACGATCAGGGCGCGCTGGGTGCCGCGGACCACGGCCGCCGACAGCATCGTCATCTCGTCGAGGGTGACGGGCACCGTCGACTCGTACCCGAGGTGGCAGTTGCCCGCCGAGTCGCCGACCAGGAGGACCGGGATCCCGGACTCGTCGAAGACGGAGGCGGTCATCGCGTCGTACGCGGTGAGCATGGGCCACTTCTCGCCGCGTTCCTTGGCGAGGGCGATGTCGCGGACCGTGATGCGGCGGGTGCCCTTACCCCCGTACAGCGTCCTGCTGCCGTCGGAGGGGCTGTTCTGCACAGTCTGGGCAGCCGAGAACTGCGTCATGACAACGGCTCCTAACAAGTCATCTCGAGGCACCCTCACGGTGTCCCCGGACCGGTTCCATGGTGGCACTTCGTGCCCTCCTCGGCCAGGGGACCTCCGTGTGATCCATCGGTCATCGACGTTCGGCCACGGCGGCGCCGCCATGTCGCGTTGTGTAAGGCCTGGGTAAAGGAATTCAGATACGAGACGGTGCCGTATTGAAATGGGCCTAGGCTCGTCGTCATGACAACTCCTGCCGACCACGCTCCGCCGGGCCCCCGGATACCCGAGGCGGTGCACCGCCGCCGCTGGGCCATCCTCGGCGTGCTCATGCTGAGCCTGCTGATCGTGGTGCTCGACAACTCGATCCTGAACGTCGCGGTCAAGACCATCTCCACCCCGGCGCCGACCGGCCTCGGCGCCACCCAGAGCCAGCTGGAGTGGGCGATCAACGCCTACACCCTGGTCTTCGCGGGCCTGCTGTTCACCGCCGGTCTCGTCGGTGACCGGCTCGGCCGCAAGAAGGTGCTGATCGGTGGCCTCGTCGTGTTCGGCATCGGGTCCGCGCTGGCCGCCGAGTCCGGCTCGGCCGACCAGCTGATCGGCTACCGCGCGCTGATGGCGCTCGGCGCCGCCTTCGTGATGCCCGCCACCCTCGCCGTCCTGATGAACGTCTTCGAGCGGCAGGAGCAGCCCAAGGCCATCGGCATCTGGGCCGGCGGAGTCGGCCTCGCCATCGCCATCGGCCCGATCACCGGCGGTGTGCTGCTCGACCACTTCTGGTGGGGCTCGGTCTTCCTCATCAACGTCCCGATCGTGATCATCGCCCTGGTCCTGATGATCTGGCTGGTGCCCGACTCGCGCGACCCGCGCCCGGGCCGCCTGGACCCCGTCGGCGTGGTGCTCTCCGTCGTCGGTCTGGTGCTGCTCGTCTACGGCATCATCAAGGGCGGCGAACTCGCCGACTTCACCGACGCCAAGGTGCTCGCCACCATCTTCGCCGGCGTCGCGGTCCTCGCCGGGTTCGTGATCTACGAGAAGCGCAGCGACCACCCGTCCCTGGACGTCACCTACTTCAAGAACAAGGTCTTCTCGGCCGCCATGGCCGCCATCGCGCTGGTCTTCTTCGCGCTGATGGGCGTGACCTTCTTCTCCGTCTTCTACACCCAGAGCGTGCGCGGCTACTCGCCGCTCCAGTCCGGTCTGCTGCTGCTCCCGCTGGCCGTCGCGCAGATCATCTTCGCGCCGCGGGCCCGGCTGGTCGTCGACCGGTTCGGCAACAAGGCCACCACCACGGGCGGCCTGGTGCTGATCGCCGCCACCCTGGGCGCCTTCGCCACCTTCGAGGCCGACACGCCGATCTGGATCCTGGAGGTCGTCTTCTTCCTCATGGGCCTCGGCATGGCGCACATCATGACGCCGACCTCGGTCGTCATCATGCAGGCGCTGCCCCGCGAGAAGGCCGGCTCCGCCTCCGCGCTCAGCAACACCTTCCGCCAGGTCGGCGGCGCCCTCGGCATCGCCGTGCTCGGCTCGGTGCTCTCCACGTCGTACCGCAACGGCATCGAGGGCAAGCTCGGCGCGCTGCCGCCCGGGCTGCGGGACACCGCCGGCGAGTCCATCGAGGCCACCCTCGGTGTCGCGAGCAAGCTCGGGGCGCAGGGCAAGGCCCTGGTCACGCCCGCCAACGACGCCTTCCTGCACGCCATGCACCTCACCGCCCTGTGCGGCGCGGGTGTGGCGCTGATCGGCGCCGTGGTCGTGGCCCTCTTCCTGCCGGGCCGGCCGCCGGCCGGTCAGCAGGGCGAACGGGAGCAGGAGTTGGTCGTCGCGGCGGAGTGAACCGCCGCGCGGTGACGGGGGGATCGACGGGGGATCCACGGGGGGAGGCTTCGGCTGCGGGAGAATCACCCGCAGCCAGTGAGAGGACGGTATGACGTGACGCTTGCCGACAGCGGCCCGCGGTCCGTGGGTCCGGCCAGGGGCCGCCCCCGCAGCGAGGCGGTGGAGATCGCCATCCTGGAGGGGGTGATGAAGCTCCTGGAGGACGGCGTTCCGCTCGGTGAGCTGTCCATCGAGCGGATCGCGCGGACCGCCGGCGTCGGCAAGGCCACCATCTACCGCCGCTGGAACGGCAAGGACGAGCTCTTCGTCGACGTGATGCGCGCCGCCGAGCCCCCCGACCCCGAACTCCCCGGCACCTCCATGCGCGACGACCTCGTCGTCCTGCTCGAATCGCTGCGGCAGCGCGGGCTGATGAACCGTTCGTCGGCGATCCTGCACAACGTCTACGCCCAGATGAAGAGCAGCCCCCGCATCTGGAAGGCCTACCACACCAACGTGGTGAACCCCCGGCGCGAACTGGGCCGGCAGGTGCTGATGCGCGGCCAGCGCAACGGCGAACTCCGCGCCGACATCGACATCGACCTGGCCAACGACATGTTCACCGGCCCGATGCTGCTCAGGGCGATCCTGCGCCCGGACGCGGAACTCCCCGAGGGCCTGGCCGAGCAGATCGTGGACGAGGTGCTGGCCGGCCTACGGCCCGTCAGCACACCGGAAACGCCGGTGGAGCCGTGAGCGGGAGTGTGCGCGTTTCGTCACAGTGCCCGCCGGACCGCCGGTAACCGGAACCCCGGCTGTCGGCTTGTTCGTCCTCGTCTTCCGTACGGCCGTCATGTGACGGCGGGAACGGAGCCGATCATCCCCTAGGGTCGTATCCCGGGGGACGACGGTGTGCACGGCAGGTTGTGAGGCAGACGGTATGGCGCAGCAGGCGTACATGACGGAGACGGACAACGGCGGCTCGGGACCCGAGCGTCGAGGAGACCGGTTCCGGCGCCTGGTGAACCGCTTGCTGTCCGGCTGGCGCGACGATCCGCGGATCTGGCGCCGGGGCATCGTCACCGGCGCGGTGGCGCTGCTGCTGGCCGGTGTGCTGCTGCTGCACTCCCGCATCCCCAACGCTGTCGGCAACCTCGGCAGTCTCACCGAGACGTTCCTGCCGTGGCTGGGCCTGTTGATCCCGGTGCTCTTCCTGATCGGCGTGGTGCGCAAGTCGGCGACGGCCCTGATCGCCGTGCTGCTCCCGTTCATCGTCTGGCTGAACATGTTCGGCGGACTGCTCACCGACAAGGCCGGCACCGGCGGCGACTTCACGGTGGCCACGCACAACGTCAACGCCGAGAACCCCGACCCGGCCGGTACGGCGACGAGCCTCGCCGCCTCCGGGGCCGACGTGGTGGCCCTGGAGGAACTGAAGGCGTCGGCCGTACCGACGTACGAGAAGGCGCTGGCGCCGACGTACAAGTACCACGCGGTCGAGGGCACCGTCGGGCTGTGGAGCAAGTACCGGCTGACCGGGGTGAAGGCCGTCGACATCAAACTGGGCTGGGTACGGGCCATGCGCGCCACGGTCGCCACGCCGGACGGCCCGCTCGCCGTGTACGTCGCCCATCTCCCCTCCGTCCGCGTGAAGATGAACGCCGGGTTCACCGCCCGGCAGCGCGACAAGAGCGCGGACGCGCTGGGCGAGGCCATCGCCGACGAGAGCCTGCCGCGGGTGATCCTCCTCGGCGACCTCAACGGCACCATGAACGACCGCTCCCTCAACGCCGTCACCTCGCAGCTGCGTTCCACGCAGGGCGCGGCGGGCAGCGGGTTCGGGTTCAGCTGGCCGGCCTCGTTCCCGATGGCCCGGATCGACCAGATCATGGTCAGGGGCGTGGAGCCGGAGAGTTCCTGGACCCTGCCGCGGACCGGCAGCGATCACCTGCCGATCGCCGCACGTGTGAACCTGACCACATCGGGTTCGTAGAACCCGCTGGTCAGCGAGGCGCCTTCGCCCTTGTAAGGACAATCGGACACCGGGCCGTAACCTGTCGGAATACTGGAGCTGGGACACTTTGTTCCGTAGCTGAACTTAGAAAGCACGGAACCCCGCGAACCCCGCTCCCCGAAAGGCAAAGCCCTTCATGCCCCTGGCCCTGCTCGCCCTGGCCGTCG
Organism: Streptomyces sp. NPDC090088; assembly: GCF_044747345.1. Classification (NCBI taxonomy): domain Bacteria; kingdom Bacillati; phylum Actinomycetota; class Actinomycetes; order Kitasatosporales; family Streptomycetaceae; genus Streptomyces; species Streptomyces sp. NPDC090088. Next base: position 1,281,683 of record NZ_JBIVDZ010000001.1, read on the forward strand.
GCGCTTTTGGTCTCGGCACCACCGAATTCGTGATGATGGGGCTGCTGCCCGACGTCGCCGACGACCTGCACATCTCGATCCCCACCGCCGGCCACCTGGTCTCGGCGTACGCGCTGGGCGTCGTCATAGGCGCCCCGCTCCTGGCCGCGCTCACCGCGCGCCTGCCCCGCCGCACGGTCCTCATCTCCCTGATGGGCCTGTTCGTGGCCGGCAACGCGCTCTCGGCGCTGGCCCCCGGCTACGACTCCCTGCTCGCCGCCCGCTTCCTCAGCGGCCTCCCGCACGGCGCGTTCTTCGGCGTCGGCGCGGTCGTCGCCACCGGCCTGGTGGCCCCGGAGCGCAAGGCCCGCTCGGTCTCCCTGATGTTCATGGGCCTGACGGTCGCCAACATCGCGGGCGTCCCGGTCGCCACCCTCATGGGCCAGCACCTCGGCTGGCGGGCCACCTTCCTCGGCGTGAGCCTGATCGGCGTCGCGGCGATGGCCGCGGTGTACTTCCTGATCCACCCCACGCACACCCCGGCCCCCGCCACCGGCCTGCGCGGCGAACTCACCGCCCTGCGCTCCCTGCCGGTCTGGCTGGCCCTCGCCACGACCGTGGTCGGCTTCGGCGCCCTCTTCTCCGCCTACAGCTACATCACGCCGATGCTGACCCACTCCGCCGGTTACGCCGAGGGCAGCGTCACCCTGCTCCTCGCCCTCTTCGGCGTCGGCGCCACCATCGGCAACCTCGTCGGCGGCCGCCTCGCCGACCACGCGATGCGCGGCACGCTCTTCGGCGGCCTCGCGTCCATGGTCGCCGTCCTGCTCGTCTTCCCGGTCCTGATGCGGGCGGAGTGGAGCGCGGCCCTGGCGGTGGTGCTGCTGGGCGTCGCGGCGTTCATCACCGGCTCGCCCCTCCAGCTCATGGTCATGGAACGCGCCGCCGCCGGCCCCTCCCTCGCCTCCTCCGCCAACCAGGCCGCCTTCAACCTCGCCAACGCCGGCGGCGCCTGGATCGGCGGCGCCGCCCTCGCCGCGGGCTTCGGCGCCACCTCCCCGGCCCTCGCGGGCGCCGCCCTCGCGGTCCTCGGCCTGGGCGTCGCGAGCGTGGCGTTCGCGGTGGACCGCCGCCAGTCGGCTCCGCCGGCTACCCGCGAGCGCGTGATCGCCTCGCATGTCCCGGAGGCCGCGGAGCCGGTGCACTCCTGACGTGCGAGGGGCCGGACGCGTCCGTGGCGTCCGGCCCTCTTGGCCCCGGGCTCTCAGCTCGCGTCGGCGGGTCGCAGCGTCTGCCGGGCCTCGTCGAAGACCTTGGTGAAGGCCCGCAGCTTGTCGTCGTCGCCGGTCAGGCCGGCCCGGTTGGCGCGGGCCCGCTCCCAGTACCGGCGCCCCTCCTCGGCGGCCAGCAGGGCCGAGGCCTGTGTGTGGAGCTGGTGCCGGGACATGGCGCCGATGCGCCACTGCAGCTCCCAGGCGGTCACCTGCGCCTCGAAGAACAGGTGCCGGCGCGCCTCTTCACCGTCCGAGCCGCCGAACTGCGGCCCCGCCGCGGCCCTGGCCAGCTCCGGATCGGCCGCGGCGGCCTTGAGCAGCTCCACCTGCGTCTGCAACAGAGTGGCCCGCAACGTCTCCCGGTGCTGCTCGCGGCGCTGCACCGACAGCATCAACAGGACGGCCACCCCGGCGGCCGCCAACAGAGCGAACAGAATCGGCACGACAACTCCCCCCGGAGCAACGGCAATTGCGCCGATACTCCATGCCGTCCACACCGACGGCAACCAGGGTCCCGCTTCCTGCCCCGAACCCTCACAACCGTGTACCCGCGCCGGTCCCGCCGTCGCGGCCCGTCCTCTGGCCAGGCGCAGGCGTGTGGCCGCATCATGCCTTCATGGCCGCCAGACGTCTCCGGTTGTTCGCATCCAAAGCTCTGTCGATCTGGGCTGCCTGCCTGGCGGGGGTGGCCGTGGCCGACGGAATCTACTGGGTCCGGCATCACCACCTCCCCGACACACTGACCATCCGCATCTCGATCGCCGGGTCGGCACTCGTGGCCGTCGTGGGCACCGTGAGCGCCACGCGTCGCATGAACCGCAGGGACCGCAGGAACCGCGCCTGAGACGGCACCACCGCCGGCCAGGTCTCCGCCGACTCCTGCGTCTCCGCGCCGGGGAGCAGCGCAAGTAGCGGCAACGCAAAGGGGCGTGAGGTCCTGTGCGGACCCCACGCCCCTTCGTTCAGCGGGTCAGTGCTTGGTGTTGCGGTACGAGGTGACGTAGCCGCCGGCCGGGGTGCCGACGCCGGTGACGTCGTCGTAGCCCTTGACCGCGGACAGGGAGCTGTCCTTGCCGAGGCTGCGGACCGAGGTCAGCAGGCCGTCGGTGGCGTCGTAGCCGTTGGCGAAGTCGACGCGGGCGACGGCGAGGCCGGAGCCGGTCGGGTTGTCGGTGACGTCGTGGTAGGCCTTGGTGCCGTACTTGGAGTAGATCAGCGGGTTGGCGAAGCCGATCGCCTTCCCGCCGCGCGCCTCCTGGGCCAGGGCCTGGACCGCGGCGATGACCGGCGCGGCCAGCGAGGTGCCGCCGATGCGGTACTCGCTGTACGCCTCGGTGCCGTCTGCCTGGGTCTGGGTCTGGCCGACCTTGAAGCCCGTGTTGGGGTCGGCGATCGCCGAGATGTCCGGGACCACGCGGTTGCCGGTGGTGCTGTTGGCCTTCGCGAGGGAGTCCGGGACGACACCCTTCTGGTAGTACGGCTCGGTCACCGTCTTGCTGGTGCCGCCGCCCGCGCCCGAGGTGAACGCGCCGGGGAAGTTGGTCCAGCTCTTGCCGTCGGTGGACAGCGAGGCCTTCTCGGTGCCCCAGCCGGTCTCCCACAGGTACTTGTCGCCCTTGCCGACGGCCAGCGAGGTACCGCCGACCGCCGTCACCCAGGCGGAGTTGGCCGGGGTGTCGACCTGCTTCGTACCGGTGTTGGCGACCTCGTCGCCGTTGTCGCCGGAGGAGAAGTAGAAGCCGATGCCCTGCACCGCGCCCAGCTGGAAGACCTGGTCGTAGGCGGCCGCGACGTCCGGGGTCTCGTTGGCCTCGATGTCGCCCCAGGAGTTGGAGACGATGTCGGCCAGGTGGTTGTCGACCACCTTGCCGAGGGCGTCGAGGAGGTCGTTGTCCATGCAGGACGCGGCGCCCACATAGGTGACGTCGGCGTCCGGCGCGACCGCGTGCACGGCCTCGACGTCGAGGGTCTCCTCGCCGTACCAGCCGGAGGCGTCGCACTCGTCGGCACCGGTGTTGGTGTAGTTCGCCGGGAGCACCTGGTGCAGCTGGCTGGTCTTCCAGGCCGCGTCGCCGTGCGCCTTGGCGTAGGTGCCGGCGTCGTAGGCGATGGTCGGCGAGGCGAACGCGTCGGTGATCGCGACGCGCACGTGCTTGCCGGTGTAGGAGCCGGCGCCGTAGGCGGCGCGCAGCTGCTTGCCGGTGTAGCCCTGGACGGCGTACGGGATCTTCGAGCCGTACGCGCTCGGCAGCGAGGTCGCGACGTTCGAGCCGTAGTACGACGAGAACGGCCCGGAGTTCTTGAACACGCCGGCCGGGGGAGGCAGCGTGTCGTCGTGGGTCGCCTTGTGCGGCGCGTTGTCCAGGCCGGTGACGGTCAGGACGGCGGAGCTGACGGAGGCCGGCACCGACGCGGTCTTCGCCGGGGCGCGGTACGTCTTCGAGCCCTTGGCGTAGTTGTGCAGCTGGGTGCCGAACGCCTGCTCGGCGGCGGAGACGTCACCGGAGACGGCGATGTAGTGCTGGGTGACCTCGGTGACCGTCAGGCCGGACGCGGTCAGCCAGGACTTGACGGCCTTCACCTGGGCCTTGGTGGCGCCGTAGCGGGCCTGCACCTGCTTGGCGCTGAGGTACTTGCCGTACAGCGGCGAGCTCGGGTCGGACACCGCCTTCGCGTAGGCCGCGAGGCCCTTGGCATCCTGGCCGGCCAGGTAGACCCGGGCCTTGACCTGCGCGCCGTTGTTGGTGGCGCCCTTGTCCGCCTTGGCCGTGGCCCACGTGGGCTTGGTGCCCTTGAGGGTGTCACGGGCCGGGTTGTCCGCGGCGTGCGCCGCGGGTATGCCGAGCGCGAGCGCGCCGGCGATCATCGGCAGTGTCGCTGCCATGCTCACGCTGGCCCGCACCTTGGCACGGTTGGATCTCATACTGCCCCCTGCTATGCGGTTCGTCGCATGGAGTGGTCGGTCGCGCGTGATCACCAGGAGGCCAGCGGCGGAACGGCCCGTGAATCGATCACGCGGTGGACGTCACTCTTTCGGTGAACTGTTCATGCCAGGGGAATGAAAGAGCCAAGGAAACCCCAAGTGGACGTTTATTGGGGGTCTTTGGCCGGTTTTCGGTCGCGCGCCGAACGTTACGGATTGATTGCGATTGTCGGCAGACCCTTGCGGTGCCGTTAAGTCGACAAATCCCCCTGCTTGTACGCCCGTTCAGTCGCGCGGCTTCGCGCCCCGCTCCTTCAGCATCTGCTTCATCGTCGCCAGCTCCGACTGCTGCGCGTCCACCATGCCCTGCGCGAGGTTCTTCTCCACCTCGACGGTGCACTTGGCCACGCACCCCTCGGCCATGTGGATGCCGCCCTTGTGGTGGTCCGTCATCAGTTGCAGGTAGAAGATCTCCGCCTGCTTGCCGTTCAGGGTCCCGAGCTTCTTCAGCTCCGTGTCGGTCGCCATGCCCGGCATCAGCGAACCGTCCCCGCGCTCGGGCATGTCCCCCATGCCCATCCAGGACATCGGCGGCTTCGCCGACACCTTCGGCAGGTCCCACAGGTCCAGCCAGCCCAGCAGCATGCCCCGCTGGTTGGCCTGCGTCTGCGCGATGTCGTAGGCGAGCCGCCGTACGTCCGTGTTCGTCGTGCGGTCGCGGACGATGTACGACATCTCCACGGCCTGCTGGTGGTGGACCGCCATGTCCCGCGCGAACCCCGCGTCCGCCCCGTCCGCGCTCGGCACGTCCTGGCCGGAGCCGCCGCCGTCCTCGGCGACCGCGTAGGTGATCGCACCGGCCGCGACCAGCACGGCCGCCGTGGTCCCGGCGATCCAGCCGATGTGCTTCTTCACGTCACATCGTCCCGCCGGTGCAGGAGGCGCCCGGCTCCGGGGTCTGCTTGCCCTGCACGTACGTCTCGAAGAACTTCGCGACCTTCGGGTCGTCGGCGCTCGTCACGCTCAGCTGGTGGCCCCACGCCGACAGCTCGATCGGGGAGGTCTGGTTCGTGTACGGGCTCATCAGCGAGTACGGCGTCTGCCTCACCTTCGCCGCCAGCGTGTCCACGTCCGACTTCTTCGCCTTGTCGGTGTACGTCACCCAGACCGCGCCGTGTTCGAGCGCGTGCACGGCGTTCTCGTCCTTCACGGCCTTGGTGTAGACGTTGCCGTTGCAGTTGAGCCACACCGGGTTGTGGTTGCCGCCGACCGGCGGGTGCATCGGGTACTTCACGGTCCCCGCGACATGGGTGCGGGAGAGCTTGCCCGACCAGGTCCGCACGCCGTCGCTGCCGGTGGTGAAGTGCCCGGAGTCCCCGGAGCTGCCCTTCGCGTCACTGGAGCTGTCGCTCTTGTCCGACTGCGAGTTGACGAGCACCACACCGCCGACGACGAGACCGGCCACGACCACGACGCTCGCGCCGATCGTCAGCATCCGGTTGCGCCGCTCACGGGCCTGCTCCGCGCGGCGCATCTGCTCTATGCGCGCCTTGCGTTCGGCACTGGCGGCCTTGTTCTTCGCGGAACCCATGGGATGTGTCCTTCTGGGGGAAAGGGACGTGGACGGTGGGGCTCGCTGATCGTAATGGGGGAGATGGGGCCAGTCGTAGGGAGGGCACAGGAAAGAGCTGGAAAGACCTGCGAATCGACAGGAAACCGATAATTTGAATCACGGATGCGCATTACCTACGCTGGCCGTCATGAGGCTGTTGCGCTCCACCGACCTGGCTCTGCGTCTCCTGATGCGGCTCGCCGTAGCGGGCGAGTCCAGCCCGACGACCCGCGAGGTCGCGGCGGACATGGACGTGCCGTACACGCACGCCGCGAAGGTGGTCGCCGAACTGCAGCACCTCGGGCTGGTCGACGCCCGGCGCGGCCGGGGCGGCGGGCTCACGCTGACCGGGAAGGGGCGTACGGCCTCGGTGGGGGCGCTGGTGCGGAGGTTCGAGGGGGACGGTGACGTCGTCGACTGCGACGGCACCGCGACCAGCGTCACGCCCTGCCCGCTCAGCTCGGCGTGCCGGTTGCGCGGGGCGCTGCGGCGGGCCCAGGAGGCGTTCTTCGCCTCGCTGGACCCGGTGACGGTGGCGGACATGGTGGGGGAGCCGACGGGGGCTCTGCTGCTCGGTATTTCCAGGCGGCCGGGGTTGGTCTAGCGCCTAGGGGGGTGCGGCGGTCTGCTGTGCGCGACTGCGGGTGCGATGTGGCTGGTCGCGCAGTTCCCCGCGCCCCTTTCGGGGGCGTTCAAGCGGACGCCAGCCAGAGGTCCGGGCCGAAGACCTCGTAGTGGATGTCGGCCGGGGAGACGCCCTTTTCGATCAGCTGGGTGCGGACCGCGCGCATGAAGGGGAGGGGGCCGCACAGGTACGCGCGGGTGCCGGGTGCGATGTCGATGCCGGTGAGGTCGACCAGGCCGGTCCGTGTCCCCGGCTCGGCGTCGCGCTCGTAGAAGAGGTGGACGGCGGCGTCCGGGAGCTTCGCGGCGTAGGTGTCGTGGTCCGCGCGCAGGGCGTGGTCCGCGGGGGAGCGGTCGCCGTGCACGACCGTCACCGGGGCGTCGTGACCGTCGGCCGCGAGCGCGGCCAGCATCGCGACCATGGGGGTCACGCCGATGCCGGCGGAGGCGAGCAGCAGGGGGCGGTCGCCGCCGTCCTCGATGACGAGGTCGCCGTACGGCTCCGACAGCTCCACGACGTCACCTTCGCGCACGTGCGCGTGCAGGTGCCGGGAGACCTCGCCGTCCGCCTTGACGCTGAACTGGCGGACCGACTCGCCCGGCGCGCCGGAGAGGCTGTACTGGCGTATCTGGCGGGCGCCGTCGGGAAGGGTGACGCCCACGGAGACGTACTGCCCGGCGCGGAAGCCGCGCACCGCCGCCCCGCCGTCCGCCGGCCGCACTCGGAAGGTCACGACGTCGGCGGTCTCCGGGACCCGCTCCACGACCTCCCACGGCTGGAGCCCGGCCGCGCCGCTCTCCTCGTACAGCCGCTTCTCGATCGCGATGAGCGCGTTCGCCATCAGCCAGTAGACCTCGTCCCAGGCGGCCGCGACCTCGGGGGTGACGGCCTCGCCGAGCACCTCGACGATGGCGGCGAAGAGGTGCTCGTGGACGACGTCGTACTGCTCGGGGGCGACCCCGAGGGAGGCGTGCTTGTGGGCGATGCGCCCGAGCATCGCGTCGGGCCGCTGGTCCGGATGGTCCAGCAGGTGCGCGGCGAACGCGGCGATGGAGCCGGCGAGCGCCTGCCGCTGGGTGCCGGCGGCCTGGTTGCCGCGGTTGAAGAGGTTCTTCAGCAGGTCGGGGTGGGCGGCGAAGAGCCGGGCGTAGAAACGCTCGGTGATCTCGCCGATGGCCGCGCCGACGGCGGGAAGGCTGGCGCGGACGGTGGCTGCGGACGGCTCGGACAGCATCGGGGCTCCTTGTGGCTCGACCGAACGGCTCGGCTGGTGTCCACGCTATTAAAACTTGCATCTGAGATTCAAATTTAAGAGCCGTGGCGTCCGTCACCAGGAACCGGGATCGGCCATTACGGATGTCGCCGCGAGCAGGCAAGATGGGCGGCAGAGCAGTACACCTGCCGTATGGGAGCCGTTCAGGCCGAGGACGCCGGTGCGATCAAGGTCCGCAACGCGCATGAAATGCTGTTGTGGTGTGATGCTCGGGTGCCCGACCGCTCTCCCGTGGGACCGGGAGCAGGCGGCCTGACCAGCAAGGATGGGGAAGCGGAAGATGGACAAGCAGCAGGAGTTCGTGCTCCGGACCTTGGAGGAGCGCGACATCCGGTTCGTACGCCTGTGGTTCACGGACGTGCTGGGCTTCCTCAAGTCCGTCGCCGTGGCCCCGGCCGAACTGGAACAGGCCTTCGACGAGGGCATCGGTTTCGACGGCTCGGCGATCGAGGGCTTCGCCCGGGTCTACGAGTCCGACATGATCGCCAAGCCCGACCCGTCCACCTTCCAGGTGCTGCCGTGGCGCGCCGAGGCCCCCGGCACGGCCCGGATGTTCTGCGACATCCTGATGCCCGACGGCTCGCCGTCCTTCGCGGACCCGCGGTACGTCCTCAAGCGCGCCCTGGCCCGCACCTCGGACCTCGGCTTCACCTTCTACACCCACCCCGAGATCGAGTTCTTCCTCCTGAAGGACCGCCCGCTCGACGGCTCGCGCCCCACCCCCGCCGACAACTCCGGCTACTTCGACCACACCCCGCAGAACATCGGCATGGACTTCCGCCGCCAGGCGATCACCATGCTGGAGTCGATGGGCATCTCGGTCGAGTTCTCGCACCACGAGGGCGCGCCGGGCCAGCAGGAGATCGACCTGCGGTACGCGGACGCGCTCTCCACGGCCGACAACATCATGACGTTCCGGCTGGTCATGAAGCAGGTGGCGCTGGAGCAGGGCGTCCAGGCGACGTTCATGCCCAAGCCGTTCTCCGAGCACCCGGGCTCGGGCATGCACACCCACCTCTCCCTCTTCGAGGGCGACCGCAACGCCTTCTACGAGTCGGGCGCGGAGTTCCAGCTCTCCAAGGTCGGCCGGTCCTTCATCGCGGGCCTGCTGAAGCACGCCGCCGAGATCTCGGCGGTCACCAACCAGTGGGTGAACTCCTACAAGCGCATCTGGGGCGGCTCCGAGCGCACGGCGGGCGCCGGCGGCGAGGCCCCCTCGTACATCTGCTGGGGCCACAACAACCGCAGCGCGCTGGTCCGCGTCCCGATGTACAAGCCCGGCAAGACCGGCTCGGCCCGCGTCGAGGTCCGCTCCATCGACTCCGGCGCCAACCCGTACCTGGCCTACGCCCTCCTCCTCGCCTCCGGCCTCAAGGGCATCGAAGAGGGCTACGAGCTCCCGCCGGGCGCCGAGGACGACGTCTGGGCCCTCTCCGACGCCGAACGCCGCGCCATGGGCATCGAGCCCCTCCCGCAGAACCTCGGCGAGGCCCTCACCCTCATGGAGCGCAGCGACCTGGTCGCCGAGACGCTCGGCGAGCACGTCTTCGACTTCTTCCTGCGCAACAAGAAGCAGGAGTGGGAGGAGTACCGCTCCGAGGTCACCGCCTTCGAACTGCGCAAGAACCTGCCGGTGCTGTAGTCGCAGGTCAGAGCGGGTTTCTCGCCGATTGAACGAGTGGGGCCGACGGCCGCGTACCGTCGGCCTCACCCTGTCTTACTGCCCCTGGGCCGTCTGTGGGCCGTCCGGCGCCGGATCGGCCACCCCGTACAGGCGGTCCACGGCCATGCGGGCGCGCGCATCGCTGTTCGGCATGAGGTGGGTGTACACCCGGAGAGTGAACCCCGGATCGTTGTGCCCCAGGTAGCGGCTCAGCGCTTTGACGTTCTCCCCGGCGTTCAAGAGGACCGACGCGTAGAAGTGCCTCAGGGCGTGCATGCCGTGTTCGCGGGCGGCCTGGTGACGCTCGCCCGGCTTCGGCTTCGGTATCACCCCGGCCGCGACGAGAGCGGGCTTCCAGGCGCGGTCGTTGAAGTCGGTTCGCCGTACCGCGCCGGCGCCGTCAAGGCGGGCGAACAGCAGCCGTCGCGTCACCAGGCGGCCGTCCTTCCGGAGCCACGGCAGGGTGACCGAGACTGGCGGAAACGCCTTCATGTGGCTCTGGAGGACGTCCGCCACTCGACCGGACAGGGGAACGTCACGGAGTTTGTTCCGCTTCGGTGGACCGAACACGAGCCCCCCGGTCGTCACCTTGACCTGGTTCACGATGTGCAGCCATCCGGAATCGAAGTCGATTTCGTCGACGGGTAGCCCGAAGATCTCGCCTTGCCGAAGGCCGCATCCCGCCCCGAGGTCGACCGCCGCGCGGAAGCGCTCCGGCAGTGCCTCCCGGATGCCGAAGACACGGTCAGCCGTCCACGGCACTACCCGGCCGGTTCCTGGGGCAGGAGGGCGTACGGACTGCGCGTGGCACGGGTTCTTCAACAGGTGGCCGTCGTCAACGGCCGCATTGAGGATCGTCGACACGTTGTTGTAGATCACCCGTCGGTACGACGACGCGGGTACGGCCCGTTCCAACGCACTCAGCCAGTCCCGGATGTGTTCCGGCTTGAAGGACCCGAGGGGGCGCGTCCCGATGTAGGGGATCGCGTGACCGCGAACCGATGAGGTCACCGTCTCGCGGGTGGTCAGGTCGGTGGTCTGGGTGCTCAGCCACTTCTCGGCGTACTGCCCGAACGTCGTTCGGCTGGCGGCCGGGTCCACGTAGGTGCCGCTGTCCATGTCGGCTTCCGTCTTCGTGAGCCACTTCTCGGCGAGCCGCTTCTGACCGTCGGGGTAGCTCTTGGACTTCTCGGTGCCGTCAGGACCGATGTACCGGGCCCGGTAGCGTAGACCGGTGCCGTAGCGGTCGCTCCTGACCTTGACCTCCTTCCCGTTTGCGTCCTTCTCGGTCTTGTACCAGCGGTCTTGGATGTGGCCAGCCATATGGCGGCGGTCCTCTCTCGACGCACAGCAGGGAGAGCCGGAGCGGGCTCTCCCTGCTGTGCGGTAGTGGCTCGGCTATGCGGCTTCTTGATCGGCGTTCTTGCGCTGGACGATGTAGGCGCGGACGTCGGCGGGGTCGTAGCGGACGTACTTGCCTATGCGGAATCCAGGGGGACCTGTGCGTTTCTTCCGCCACTGGTAGACGGTCTCTTTCGGTACCTCGAACATTTCGGCGATGTCGTCGGGGGTGAGGTACCGGTCAGGGAGCCCGCCGCGAAGGGTGGAATCAATGAGGGACGGGATGCGGGCTGTATCCGGTCGCATGACTCTCCTTGTCGCCCGTTGGGGTGCACCCCTTCTGGGAAGTCCGCTACATCCGCTACGCCGCTACATCGCAGGTCAGCGGGGGTTTTTGTGTAGCGGACGTGCGGGATGTAGCGGCTACGGCGCTGTGCGGGGGTGTGGCCGTAGCCGCTACATCGGGTGCCTGCCGCTACAGGAAATGTGCCTTTGACCTGGGGTGTAGCGGCTGTAGCGGCTGTAGCGGACCTACGGGGACGGCGGCGGGCAGTAGCGGGCCCACGCGTCTTCGAGGTCTTCGCTGTAGTAGCCCTTGAGGACCCCGCCGGCCGTGCGGATGTTCCGGGAGGCGACGGGGGTTCCCTCCGCGGTGACGTACTGGGCGAGCATCTTCGACAGGCGCCGGTTGTCGAGCGCCTTGCCGTCGAGGTCGGCCCACGGGGCGTCGTCGAGGGCGTTGAGCCGGTCGAGGACGGCGATGGTGGGCAGCCGGTCGACGCCCACCATCACGTGGTCGCGCAGGTCGGTGAGCAGGCGGATGCCGATGCTGCCCTTGTCGTTGGCCTGGGAGGCCTTGACCAGTTCGGTGCAGGCTTCGCGGGCGCGCCGGGGCCAGTTGCCCCCGACGGCGTCCGCGACGGCGAGCAGCGGTTCCCACACGTCCGCCGGCCGGTCGGTGACACCTTCGGGCATCTCCGGCCACGCGCCCATGACGAACCCGCCGGCGGCTTCGGCCCATGCGGCGAGCCGGTCGCGCAGGGCGAAGCCCTCCTTCTCGTGGATGCGGGAGCGGTAGGGCTCCGCCTTCTCGTTCCGGGCTCGCCGGCGCATGCGGATGATGACCGAGCGGGTCAGGATCGTGTCGGGCAGGGAGCCGAGACCGGCGACGGCGACGGCGGTGTAGGAGGGGAAGGCCTGCACGGTCTGGTTGGCGCCGTCGCCGACGCACCGGTACATCGGCTTGCCGCGTCGGTGTCCGGCGTTGATGAACCCGCGGAGCTGTTCGTTCTCTCCGGCCTTGGGGCCGAAGATGGTGTCGATCTCGTCGAACAGGATCGTGGGCCGCTTGCCGTCGACCCCGGAGACCGCGCGGAACAGGGCGGCGGCGGACGCGTCGACCGCGGCCATGGGGTTGGGCACGAGGGTTTCCACGATCTCCAGCGCCCGTGACTTCCCGGAGCCGGGTTCGGGGCTGAGGAAGGCGAGGCGGGGGGTGGACTCGAAGCAGTCGAGCAGGTGAGCGTGCGCGTCCCACAGGGTGACGGCGACGTAGGCGGCCTCGGTGGGGAAGACGTTGAAGCGCCGGTGGAAGGCTTCCACCTCGTTGAGGAGCGCGGCGCCGTCGATGGTGGGCGGGGCGGGGGTCTGGTCGGTCATGCGGCCCGTCCTTCCTGGGAGTTGCGCAACAGGCAGGTGGTGCGGTGCGCGTCGTGATCAGCGGCGAGCGCGAGCACGCGGCGGATGCCGACGGCGGAGCGGTCGCGTCCGCACGCGCACCATGACGTGGCCGTGGGGATGGCGCCGTGACCAGGCGCGTTGATGTGCAGCCACGCGATGGGGCGGCGCCCGTCGTCGCCGTGCGGGTCAGTACCAAGAGCACTTCGGACGCCTTCGGCGACACTCTTCGGGACGCCCACGGCCGGTGCGGGCGCGGCGAGTTCGGCGACCTGCGCCCCGTTGGCGGGGGGTTGGCCTTCCAAGGGGGCGCGGGCGGGGGCGTTCATGCCGCCTCCCGGGGCCGGGCCTTGCGGATGGAGCTGTCCAGGGCGCTGCGGATCGTGGCGCGGCACTCGGCCGCGGTGAGCCCCCGCGCCTGGCCCGCCCCTTGGAAGGCCTCTTCGACCACGTGCCGGGGGATGTCGCCCCATGCGACGAAGCGCCCCACCTTGAAGGCGCACCGGTTGAGGATGGTGTTGCGCTGCTTGTCCGGTGCCGCGGATACGACGGCGCACTCGGCTTCGAGTGCGGACAGGGCCGCGCGGCTCCCGTCGACCGCAGGGAGCCTCAGCGGCCCCATAGAGCGCGCAGGGGAGGGTTTCAGGATGGTTTGTAGCCATTCGGGCAGCGGGGCCGCCACAGGGCCGCTCACGGCTTCGTACGGTCCGGTGTCGGTGGTGCTGCCCGCGGCGACGACGTAGCCGCCCCATGCGCGGGTGTCGACCAACTCGCCGATGGTTCCTGCCGTGTTGGCCAGCCGGGCGCCGTCGGGGGCGGTGAAGTACAGGTGCGTGCCGCCGCTCGCGGTCCGCACCCGGTAGGTGTCCGGGACGGCGTGTCCGGCGCGCTCGCAGAGCGCCTCAAAGGTCGTCGCGCCGTTAGGCGCGTCCGCACTGCTGTTGGTCTTGGGCATGTCGAGGTCGACGACGACCAGCCCGGACGGGCCCGTGGCGATGCCGATGTTGAACGTGCCGGCCGACCAGGCGGCGCGGATGCGGGCGGGGTCGGTGGTGGCGCGCTGCTCCCACTTCGCGTGCCCGTCGGCGCAGTGGCCGGTGCGGGGGCAGATGGCTTCCCCGTGCAGCGCGGGGCGCTTGGTTCCCGGGCGCAGGGGGAAGACGTGCCAGCCGCGGGCGGCCGCGTCGAGGGCGGACCGCAACAGGTGCTCGCTCATGCCGCCGTCCTCAAGGCCGGTCGAACCGGGATGCCGGTTGGCACGGAGACGATGTGTGCGGCGAGCAGTGGCGGCACAGCGTTGCCTATCTGCTCGAACTGCTTGGTCTTGGTGCCGTGGAACGGGTAGTCCGGCCGGAATGACTGGAGTACAGCCGCCTCGGCGACGGTGATGCGGACGGTGTCGGGGCTGGCGAACTGGGACTCGCCGCCCGTCTCACGGTTGCGGTGGCCGGGCGGGGCGATCCGGCCGGTAGCACAGACCGTGGTGGCGGGGCGCTTCAGCACCCACTGGCCGCCCGCCTTCGCGGTAAACGCCGGGGCGGGCGCGCCATGCGGGTCAGTGGTCTGCCGACTGCCGTCGGGCTGCTGATTGCGGTTGGTGTGCAGCACCCACGCCCCCCTGCCCTGCGCGTCAAGGAGCGCCTGCCGCGCCTGAGACGGGAAGGGTTCGGCACCGCCTGTCTTGCCGCCGCCTGCCGTGACGGTGGGGGCGACGCGGTCGGTGGCGCCCCAGCCGAGGGCGTCCGCCATGGACACCCACGGCTGGAGGCAGTCACCGAACAGGTCGCGCGCCGGGTCCTTGGCGTGCGTGGGCGCGGGCGCCGTCACGGGCCGCATGCGGGACGCGATCAGGATGGCCCGCTTCCGGGTCTGCGGCACCCCGAAGTCGGCGGCGTTGAGGACACCGCACCAGGTGCTGTAGCCCCACTGCTGGAGGCACAGGGCGTACTGCTTCCATAGCGGGAGGACGTCGGGGACTTCCTCCAGGCACACCCACTCGGGGCGCAGGCCGTGCAGCCAGCGCATCGGCTCAGCGGCGAGCAGGGACCGCGCGTCCTTGCACTGAGCGAGGAGCTCGGCGCGGGAGTCGCGGCCATGGGCGAGGTCGTGAACGGCCTGGTGCACGAGCGCCTGATCGGCGAGCCCGCCGCGCTTCCCGGCACGGGACCAGGCCTGGCACGGCGGCGACGCGATGAGCCCGGTGACGCGGTCTATGAACGGACCGGTCGGGTAGGCGGCCACGTCGGTCTGAATGGTCGCGTGGCCGGCGGCGTGCGCGGTCCTGCACGCCGCGGTGTCCCATTCCAGGCCGATGTCGGCCAGGCCGAGCATGCGCAGGCCCTCTGCCCAGCCACCAGGTCCGCGGAACAGTTCAACGATGCTCTCTGGGTCGCTCCTGGCCGGGAACGCGTCCACAACCCTGAAGGGCCGGGACACGACCGGTACTCGCCGGATGTCGGTCGGTTGGGTCATGCTGGGGGTTCTCCTGGTCTCTTGGAGGGACGGGAGGACCGGGGCGGGCGCAGGCTTGTGGTGAGACGGCGCCCGCCCCGGGCGTAGCTAGCTGTAGAACTTGTTCCGCTTGATGACGGCCTTGCGGATGTTGACCGTGGTCCCGCCCCGGTGGCCGCTCGCGCTGAACACCTGCACGGCCACCCAGCCCCCGAAGATGACGGCGGCGAGGACGATGAGCTGGTGGATGAGCGCGGTAAGTACGGCGATGAACGTGGTCAGCAGGAACAGTCCGCCGCACACCGCGGCGAACCCGATGCCCCCGAGCGCGATGTTCACCGCTGCACGGGAGACGGCCGGCTTGGCGGCGACGGGTTCGGGTTTGGCGGGCTCCATCGCGTAGCCGGTGATGACCCGGCCGTCGGGCAGGATGACGCTCGCCACCGCCGGGATGGCGCCGCGCTGCACGGGCATGAGCGGCGCCGTGTGCGCGGGGGTGACCGGGGTGGGGTGGTGGACTTGCACGGCCGTCGGCACGTGCTCGTCGCGGCCGTACAGGGCGGGTTCGTTCACGGCGTGCCTTCCTAGTTGCCGAGGGCGGACAGGGCGTCGGCGGACGCCTGCACGAGGTTGTGGATGGGCTCGTACGCGCCGGTCCCGGCGGCGAAGAACCCGAACAGGAACAGCACCAGGGCGGCGCCGCCCCCGGCGGACTTGGTCTTGACGGCGAACGCGGACGCGGCGCCGAACAGCAGCACGGCGGAGATGGTCAAGGGCACGGCGAAACTCGCTTTCGGGCGGGGTGGACGGGTGGATACGCTCCGGGCGTCCCGGGTGCTGGCAAGCTCGGGGCGCTGACCGGCGACCGTGCCCGCCTGGCTCCAGCTAGGAGCGGGGTCCGTCTCATGGCGGACGGTCGTCTGTCCTGCGCTCAGGAGGCGCCGGCGCGGTAGATCCGGGCCCACCGGTTGTAGAGCCAGCGGCCGATGCGGATGCGCTTGCCGGTGGCCTGGCAGCGGCGGCAGTCCTTGCCGCGCTTCTGGCGGCCCTTGCGGTCGGTCTTCATCTGGAAGCCCCAGCCGTTGCACTTGCGGCAGTTGCCGAACGGCGAGGCAGCACACACCGCGACGTAACACAGCGTTATACCGAGAATCAGGGTGATAGCGAGCAGGACGGGGGTCATGACGGGCCCTCCGGGGCGGGTTTCAGGGGTTTCCGCAGGTGGGCCGCTATCCGCTAGCGGCCAGATCAGAGTGGGTTTGGGGCGCTAGCGGGGCCGCTAACGTTAGCGGGGTGTGCCGCTAGTGCTAGCGGCCCCGGAGTCTCAGCCCGCGTCCCGCTTTCCGTCACGCTCCGCAATCGCGGTGGTGATGTGGGAGCGGTCGATACCGCGCCGGTTGACGACCTTGCCCTTCACCCGGCGCCCCACCTGGATCGTGGTCACGCCGTGCGGCTTGAGGGCCGCGGCGAGCCCTTCGGGGTCCCAGCCGTCGTAGACCTCCGGCCGCAGTTCGGCGAGCCGGGCGGCGACGGTCTCGGACCATGCCTTGGGCTCGTCGGCCGGCACCACGGCGAGGATGTCGCGCAGCAGGTCGTACGCGCTGGTGACCGGCTCGGGTGCCTCCCCGAGCGCGTGCCCGGACAGGGTTCCGGCTTCCTCGCGCAGGCGGCGGGCGCGGGCGCCGATGGCGTCGGCGCCCTGGCCGTCGACGTAGACGGAGCGCACGATCCGGGCGTCGGAGCCTTCACCGACGAAGTAGTGGATGCCCTTGTCACCCCAGGCGAACATGGTCGCCCGGACCCCGCGCTTGTACGCGGACGTGCCGAGGACCATGTCGTTTTCGAGCTGGCCCATGACCTTCAGGCACCACCGGGCGGACGCGTTCGCGGAGATACCCGTCGGGAGTGCCTTGGCGTCCGGGCGCTGGGTGGCGAGCAGGAGCACGATGCCGGTGGCCGGACCGCGCTTGACCAGGTCGGTGGCGATCTCCTCGAACTCCTTGGCGTGCTCGGGGTGCTCGAACAGCACCTGGCACTCGTCCACCCCGATCACGATCGGGTGCAGACCCAGGGAGCGCTTGTCGGCAAGCTGGCTGGTCACCTTCGACTCCGGGCAGACGTCCCGCGGAAGCGAGCGGATCACCTTGGTACGGCGCCGCAGTTCCTCGCGCAGCGCCCGGAAGTCGTTGAGGCAGTAGGTGATGGACTCGTCGTCGTCGCCCGCGGCGTGCCGGTGGGAGACGGCGTCGCCGACCGGGTCGAGGTCGCCGGTGCCCTTCATGTCGTAGGTGTGCAGTTCCGCCCGCGGGTCCAGGGCCGCGATGAGCAGCAGCAGACGCAGCAGGAACGTCTTGCCCATGCGCGGGATGGCGCCGATCACGCCCGCGATGTACATCAGGGTCGCTTCGACCCAGCGTCCGCGCTGGTCGGTGCCGTAGGCGACCGGCTTGAACAGGTCCACCGAACCCGACTTGAGCAGCGGCCACGTGGGCTGTTTGGCGCGGGACATGTCCTGGTCCCCCACCCACAGCACGAGGTGCCCGGTGTGCTCGTTGGGTACCGCCTCGGGCCACACGCACCCCAGCGGGCGGCGCAGGCCGGAAGCGAGCCGGTCGCGCCGCTCGATGACGTCGGTGACCGTGACGCCGTAGGGGAGGTTGCCCTCCGCACGCCAGCCGGGCCCGTCGCGGGTGATCGGCGCGGTGAACTCGAACCCGTCCCGGCCCTTGCCCTGCGCCTGGTTGATCGCCGGAATCCCCAGCGCGCCGAGAGCGCGCAGCACGATGTCACTGGTGAGCTTGACGGCCTTGGGCAGTTCCACCGCGCGCTGGATGACCGGGGCGTCCGCGCGGCGGCCGGCGAACCCGAGCGCCATCACGACCGTGCCGACGGACACGGCCTGAAGCCAGTCGGGGGCGAGCACGTACAGGGCGAGCGCGGAGCCGAGCCCGACGAACATGCCGAGCACGGCCACCAGGGTGCGCAGCCGGACCCGTCCGTCACGCTGCCGTGACAGCTTCAGGTACTCCGCCGCGTCCTCGCGGCGGACCGCGGCGAGCCGGACCGGTTCGCCCTCGCGGTCGGCCACCCACCGCACCGTGCCGCCCACGAACCGGGCGGCGCCCGTCGGGGCTTGGAGGGTGAGGCGGGCGGCGTAGACCGGGGAGCGCAGGGCGTGATAGCCGACCGAATGGGCGTAGTGGCGGGCCACCCACGCGGCGGCGGTCCGCAGCTCCGCCTTCGACCGCAGCCACGCAGGAACGACCGCACGGCGCTGGGCACCGAGCAGCCGACCGAGGTAGCCCGGACCCGTCGCGGTCGCGGTCGGGGTCGGCTGGTCGACTATCACGCGCGCGGTCGGGTCGCCCGACTCGGCACCCGACCCACCGGCGCCGGAGTCAGCCGACGGGTCGGAGCCGGGTCGGGTGCTCGGGTCGGCCGACTCCGAACGGGCCGACCGCGCCTTGTCGAGGTCGACCACGCGGGAGTCGAGGTCGCGCAACGCTTCGAGGTCACGGCCGTTGTCGACGACATGGATTTCGTCGGCCGTCATCTCGGCTTCGAGCCAGTTGAAGAGTTCCTTGTCGTCGTCGGGGTGCTTCACTGAATGTCCTTCCACTTACGGGTGTGAGGGAGAGCGGGTCCGGCCGTCGCTGTAGGAGGTGGGCGGCCGGGTCCGTCTGCTTACATGCCGGGCGGGAGTGCGCTGCCCGTGGGGAACTCGAAGACAGTGACCAGGACTTCAAGGCCGAGGTCGTCGGCGTAGGCGACGCGGGTGTAGACGGCCGTGAACGGGCTGCCGTCCCGGGCGGTGGTCGGGTAGGTGCGGACGTCGTGTCCCCATGCCCGGCGTCGGCTGATCGTGAAGCGGGCGTGGGACGCCGGGATCACGCCGTGGACGCCGAACTTGCTGCCTGACAGGCAGACGAACCGTGCCGAGTCGGCGGGAAGCGGCTGATGGAGCGAGCCGCCCGAGCCGCGGAACAGATCAGTGATCCATTTCAGGCTCACGCCTGTACTCCTTCAGAGGAATGGGCAGGAGGCAGGGTCCGGCCGTCGCTGGGGGAGGTGACGGACGGGCACCGCCGGTTGGTGATGTGCAGTTCAGGCGGCGCGCTGTTCCTCGGGGTAGGCGCAGGGCACGCACATGCCGAGCGAGGTCGGGATGACGTATCCGGCGTCGAGTCGGCACGCGGGACAGGTGCGGCGAGCCTCGTTCGCCTTGGCGAGCGCGGCCCACTTGCTCGGTGTCATCGGCCGGACAGGCTTGGAGCGGTCGACGCGGTAGAGGTAGGCGACCAGCGGGCCGCGCCGGTAGCGCGGACGCAGCACCTGCGCCGCGACCGACTGCCCGCCAGGCCTTAAGCCGCGGGCCCGTAACTGCCGTTTGGTGGCGAGTCCGTCGGGGGCGCAGCGCCACGGGTAGGTGGGCAGCCCGTGCCGCGCGCCGGTCGGGTCGAAGCACTTGGCGAACATCAGGCAGCCTCAGCCGCCGTGCCGTCGCCCTCCGCGTCGTCCACGGAGTACAGCGGACGGCCGTCGGCGCGCTCCGCCTTCAACTGCTCGCGCAGCTTGCGGGCGTTGGCCTGCGAGACACGCAGCGTGGTCCGCAGACGTTCCGCGGTCAGCTCCGCCTCGGTCCACCCTGCGGTGGCCGTGCGCGCCTCGGTCAGCGCCTCCTCGAAGGTGCGCTGTGCCTTGGCCTTGCCCTTGGCGGGAGTCCGGCGGCGCGGGCGCGGGGTGGAGTTGACCGGCGTCGGCGGGTTGTCCGCCGCGGGCGGTGCGGGTGTCTCCTGCTCGGTGGCGGGGGCCAGGTCGCCCATGCGCAGCATCACGCGCTCGCGCCGCGGGGTCTTCGAGCGCCACCCACGGCCGTAGCGCTCGCGCAGGTCCGCGCGGGCCAACTGCCGTTCCTTCTCCCGGGCCAGCGCCTCGGAGTAGGAGGTGATCTCCCACAGCGTCATGCGGCGCCACAGCGCGAAGGTGGAAGGGAAGGCGAGCAGCCAGCGAGAGAACCGGATCTTCTCCATACGCCGGCCGGTGGCCGCGCCGATCCGCACCGCGTAGATGTGCGCCCCGATCTCCGAGAACACCACCCACAGCAGCGGCATGGTGCCGTGCGCGACCTTGGCCCACATGCCCACTCCGGCCGCGACGTTCAGCCCGCACGTGATGAGCGTGAGCGCCCAGGGCACGAACCGCACCCACGCCAGCGCCATGTCCATCCGGATCAACAGCAGGTTGGCCACGGTGAACACCGGGATGGCCACGTCGATCCCGACCGGCAGCATCCACGGAGCGTGAAAGCCCCAGCGCAGCGCGGCAGCCGACACGGCGTCGAAGGAGGAGATCAGACCGAGCGCGCCGACGCCGGCCGCGGCGAGCGCGCCGACGCCGGCAAGCCCCATCTCGGGCTTCGTGAGCGGCGGCACCCCGGACGCGGGCGCCTCGGGGGCGAGCGTTGTGGTGGTCACGCGGCCACCCCCTTGCGGGCCGCGCGGCGCCGCCGGGCGGGGCGGGGCAGCGGGACGACGTCGAACAGGTCCGGGTTCTCCTCGATGACCTGCGCCGCGATGCGGATCAGACCGTCGGGAAGGCCGGGGTCGTCGGCGAGGATGTCGCGCGCCGCGTCCTCGCGGGCCGCGCGCTCCGCGCTGGACTCGCCCTCGACCCCGAGCCACAGCTCAACCGGGGTACCAAGGGCCAGCTCGACGAAGTCGTACGGGGAGACGGCCTGATGCGGGCCGATGTACGTGCGCATAAGGGCTCCTGAGTCGGAGGGACGGGAGAGCCGGAGCGGTCGCAGGCGTGTGGTGAGACGGCGACCGCCCCGGGAAGAACCCCGGGCCGCAGCGCGGCAAGGGGAGAGCGCCCCGGGCGGGATTCGATCCCGCGCCATCACGGCGGTGCCGGGGCTGATGACCGGTACAGGACCGGCGGATCGGGCAGCCGGTCAGCGGCCGTTGTGGGCGGCGCGGGCTTCGGCGACCTGCTGCCGGTTGCTCTTCCGCTCCGTCACGGTGACGTCGACCTTGCCGCGGGGGACCCCAGCCGCCAGGGACACGTTGAGCGACGCCTCCTGTTCGACGCGGTCCGCGGTGTGGTCGTCGGCGCCGCTGGACGTTCCGTCAGCGACCGTCTTGCCGTCGACCTTCGCGGTC
Organism: Streptomyces sp. NPDC090088; assembly: GCF_044747345.1. Lineage (NCBI taxonomy): Bacteria > Bacillati > Actinomycetota > Actinomycetes > Kitasatosporales > Streptomycetaceae > Streptomyces > Streptomyces sp. NPDC090088. The sequence goes on from NZ_JBIVDZ010000001.1 coordinate 1,302,662, forward strand.
CAGCTGAAGTTCTTGCCCATGTCGGGCTCCTTCCGGGTTGAGTGACTGGGTACTGCGCGCCCCGGGCCGGATTCGATCCGGCGCCCTCACGGCTGAATGCCGGGGCTGTAGGCGAGCGGGTGTTACCGGGGCTGCTCGGTCAGGTGAGCCGCGTCCTCGTAGGCGGTGCGGATCTCCTGCTGCTGCCAGGCCAGCTCAGCCGCGGCCGGAGCGGGGTCCTGCCGGCCGAGGTCGGCGGCCCACGCGTCCGCACTCGCCTCCAAGCGCCAGGCCTTCGGGTCCGTCGCCATCAGCGCATCCCCTCGAACCCGGCGCACCCGGCCGTGTGACCGACCAGGTACGGGTGCGGCCCGCGAGGGCGCTGCGGAAGGGGATCCTTCGTCTTCTCGTGCTCCGAGTCGGCCATCAACGACCGCCCCGCACACGGGCGTTGTCCTCGCTGCGCTTGTTCGCCTGCGCGGCCTTACGAGCAAGTTCCGCCCGCTCCGCGTCTGTCAGACTGGTGACCACAGGTCCTCCAACCAGGTGCCTGCACGCGGTCCCCGGGGTGCGACCCGGGGACCGCTCTTGTGGTGGGGCCGTGAGACTCCGGCTCCCCCCACCCCGCCCGGACGGACCCGCGCACCAGGCGCGCTCCGCACGGGCGGGAAGAGGCAACCGGCGCGGCGCTAGCCGCCGCGAAACGGTGGAAGATGACCGGTCGTCCGCAGCACCCCGAGGTGCTCACGAACCAGGGATAGAACGGCGCCGCCATACCGGTCGATCACGGCCGCGCCCAACGCTTTCGTCGACTCACTGCCACTCCTTCAGACCGCTGAACAGGGAAAACGCACTGCAAGGGGGACTGTGTCCCCACACGCCGGCCGTTGCTCGCGGTCACCGGGCCACCTCGCCAGTACGGGCCGAAGCCCTGTTCCACCTGGCCTTTAGCGGGATTGCAGCGTCCCCGCCCTTTGCATTCGTGCAGGTCAAGCGCTTGCCAACACGGCCGGTGAAGCCCTTTTGGGGGCTCGCTCCGGCGTGAGTTCAGATTGACCTGGGTCAATCTGAACTGTCAAGAGGGTGCGACAGAACAGCGTGAGATTGACCTAGGTCCGGTTACTCTCGGGGGCATGGATCAGAGCCCCGAAGTGCCCAAGCCCACGCCGACGGCCAAGGAGATTGCGGCGCAGTTCCGCGACAAGATCACGGGCCCCGATCGCGAGTACGGCGCGGGGGATCGGCTTCCAGCAGCCCGCGCGCTTGCCAAGGAACTTGGCGTGCAGCTCATGACTGTTCAGAGCGCCTACGGCCAACTCCGTGACGAGGGGTTGATCCTTACCCAGCAGGGGCGCGGGACGTTCGTCCGCGACCCAGCGACACCCCTCGGTACTGAGCCTGGCAGCAGCCCTGCCTTCGCGGCCCTGGCTACAGAGCTCAGCACGATTCATGACGCTCTCCGGTTGCTCGGTGAGCGGCTTGACCGGCTTGAGCGGCTTGTGGGTAGCGAGACTCCACCGTCGCCGTGAGTTCATCCGTGCGCCTCAGTAGTCGTTCGACCCTGAGGCGCACGTCCCTCAAACTCGCTTTGATCAAAGCGAGTTCAGCAGGAGTCACGCATTTCAGCTCGCCGCTTCGCTCATTGATCCCTGGCATGCCAATGAGCATGTAGCCGTGAACGGCAGAGGACCCGGACAGAGTGTCCGGGTCCTCTTTCCTTGCAGGTCAGGATGGTTGACGACTCGTCATCGGGTCGCTTCGTCCACGGCATCAAGCACTGCCCCCCACGGCAGCTCACGGCCCGCCGGCGCCTCGCGCGGTTCGTACAGCGGCCACACCTCCAGGCCGTAGACGATGCGCACGCCCCCCGCCCGGAGAGTGTCGATGTGGTTCTGCCACGCCGGGTGGCGGGCGTGCGCCGCGTTCACCCGAGGGAAGACGACGACGGGCAACCCGAGGGTGCCAATCGCCTCGCCCACCTGGGTTAGTGCCTGGTTGTCCATCAGGCCCGTGGCGAGCTTGGCCACCATGTTGGCCGACGCGGGGGCTACCACGTAGCAGTCAACCGGTGGGTGCGGTCGTGCCTCGCCAGGAAGGCGCGGTTCATCGCGCACGGGTAGGCCGGTCAACTTCTCCAACTGCTCGACCTCGCCGCTCATCCGTAGCCACTGGCCAGCGGTCGGCGTCAGAGTGACAGCCACCTGCCAGCCGCGCCCCATCGCGGGCTCAACCAGACCGGTGCGCAACGCCTCTACGCCTCCGGCCGCCGACCCGACCACTCCGAGCACCCCATGCTTGCCTGAACTCACTGCACCGCCCTGCACCGTTGAGCCATCACGAACACCTCGGACGATCGCGAGCCGCCGGTGACCGGTGATTGCTTGATTAGATCCCGCAGCGTCTCGCGAACCCTCGGATTGTTGCGTACGAGCTGCGGCGACGTGCGTTCGGCCGTGCGGAGTTCTGTGAACGCCTCATCGCTCTGACCGTTGAGCGAGAGAGCGCGCGCGAAGTCGATGCGGTGCGACACGCTGCGTTCCTGTGGCATGTGATCGACATTGATCCGGCCGTGTTCCACCACGTATGACACGTTGTCGAGATCTAGTTCAACCGAGAGGCGGTGAAGCAGGACGTTCGTTGGTCCGAAGCCGGTTTGCCAGTAGTTCTCATCCGAGCCGAGGTCATCCGCGAGTTCCTCGGCTCGATCCAAGAGGTCGGTTGCGGTGGGGCGGTTCTGGTGACGCGCCGCTGCGACGGCGGCTCGCAGGTGGATCATGCCCAGCAAACTCAGCGCTGCTGGATCGCTGTTCGTGACCCGAGACGAGAGCCACGCAGCGGCCGTGTTGCCTAGTTCCAACGCATCGTCGTACCTGCCGTTGGCCAGTAGGGCATGCGTGCCGGACCGTGCGGCGGACGCCAACACGAGTGGGTCGTCAGACTCGTCTGCGGCACGCATCGCTCGTTCGGCGGCGAGCCATGAGATGTCCGATTCGCCGATTTTCGCGAGGGTCGTTGCTGCGAGGTGATGGGTACGGGCTGACACTGCCCAGCAGTCGCTACGATCCTCGCCGTGCCGTGCGGCTCGCTCCTCCAACTCTTGCGCAGTCTGGAGGAGCCCGGGAAGTGCGGCGATGACGCTACCGAGTCGCCCACCTTGGTAGTCGTTCCACGCCTGCTCCACACGTACGGCCACGGGCGCCGGAGTGGGGAGCTGCGCCTCAGCCTCGGGGCCGAAAAGTAGACGAGACAGCCGGCGTGGGTTCATGAGAGCGTCGCGTACAGCCGGAACGTCGTCCTGCTGCTTCTCGTCCTCCATGAGCACGGTCTGACCGAGCAGGTCCCCGAGGGGTACGCGCAGGATGCGTGACAGCTCCGCGAGCATGTCGATTCGGGGTGGCTTCCGGCGCCCCGTCTCGATCTTCGCCAACCAGTCCGTGCTACGTCCGACCAGACCGGCAAGCACTTCTTGCGTGTAGCCGCGACGCCTACGGTAGAACGCTATGCGCTCACCAACACTGAGGTGATCTCCTAGACCACGCATGCGTTGCCTCCTGCGGGTTGCGGGGCTATTTCAGGATACAGAGCTGCTGGCGGGGCGGGGAAGCTGGGAAGCTGGTCTCGCTCTGTTTCGCCAGAGCAAGTGTGAGCCGCTCATGGCGCCGGGACCCGGACAAACTGTCAGGGCCCCCTCACCATGAGCGGCCGTGAGAGCAAAGGGCTCTACAGGATCATTGCAGCCGACTGCTTAGACCTAGATTTCGCCCCATTAGAAGAAACTGGAACCATCCCGATAAAAATCAGAATGGCCACGCGTGCGTGTACTTTTGCGTGGCAGGTCCGGAGACGGTTACGCTGCGTTGGATGTCTTCTGCCAGTTTCCCAACTGTGTCTCGAAATTCGGCAGCGAGGGCAGTGTCACTGTTCGGAAATTCTTCGACGGTCGCGTTGATCGAGTCGGTCCCGTAAGAGACTCGCGTCACGTTGTACTTCCCCAATTGGTTGAAGATTAGGTCAACTACCTGGCGTTCCTTTTCCTCAATTTGCCAATTATGTTCGCCCTCTGGGAGTTCCTGTGGCGTATGCGAGGAGGCGTTCTTGCTAACTGGCCACCTTCCTGTGCTCTTATTGCCGGTCCCTAGATTGATGGCATCAAGGGACCTTAGATTGATGGTAGCAAGGGACCTTTCGAGCGCTGACAGCCTCCTATCTTGCTGTCGGGCTAGCAAAAGTACTTCGTCCAGACGGTCATCCGCTGATCTTTTTTGATGCGCCAGCTCTACCCCGGCTTGCTGTAGTCCCGCAATTCGATTGAACTCGGTCTCCAGCTTGGGCCAATTCTGCTCAAATGAACGCACCAGTCGGTCAGGTGCGAGCTTCGATTCGCCCAAGTTTTTATTCATGTCTGACACCAGCTTGAAGACTTCATCTCGGTCGGTGCCAATTGTCATCTGAAATTGCGAAAGGGGTCCCGTGACCTGTGCTTTCTCAATGTCTAGTAGCAGAGGAACCACTACAGACTCTTCGAGCACCTTAGACAGGGCTCCAGCCTCGAAGTTAACCCACGCGGATCCTCTACTCTCAGGAGTTACGCACACGATTCCGAAGTTGCACCCCGACAGCTCGTCAGCGATGCTCGGCAAAGGGCGGGATCCCTGTGAGATGCTTTGAGATGATACCCACGGATCAATTGCTTGAATAACATCCGGGAGCCAATTATGCAAATACTCTGCCATTGCTTTGGCTCGGTCTCCGGACCAGCTTAGGAATACCTTCATCGATTCCCCTCCCGCCGTGATTATATTAGAGGCTACGCAAGAAAGCTCTGATTTCGAGCATGTCGAAATCAGTAAAATCATTAGGGTGAATCACTACGTGTAGCGATTTTGTTACTATCCGCTCTCGCGAATGTGCAATAAATGAGAGAATTATCATTTTCAGCAGGCTCTCGCGATTGAGTGCTGTCACGCGTGCCATTTCCGAACCGATTACCGATATCGCCACTGGTTGCAGATTACCGTGCTGACGTATTGCTTCCCATGTCCGGCTCAGGCTTTTCCATAGGTCATCCACGTTGGACTTGACTATGTAGTCATTTCCCATCCTGCCGTAGGCGACGCAGAATATTCGCTTGCCTGGCAGATTTAAGATTGCCACTGTTCCAATAGGGTACCGGGCAAGCTTGCCGCGCGACTTGTTTTCCCTGGTCTCACAGCTCGTAATTTCTCGATGCTCCAGTGCGGCACTAAGGTCGGCATCGAGATTCGATAGCAAATGAGGGTAGAAGCGATTTTGAAACTGCCCTTGCACGCTGCTGGGTGAAATTACTACACCGTCGGCGGTGTCCGTGTCGAAAGTATCCGTAAAGCCAATGATTAACTGCGAATCCCTTGCGAGCAAATCGCCTTTACTTATCGAAATTGTCACATCGGGATGCGAGATTGAATGTTCTACGTGCTCGCCGGGTGCGACTTTTACCACGGCGATGAGGGTTGAGGTTGCAACTGACAATCCTAGTAGCCATACGCCATTGGTGACTGAGCTAGGCCATAGGGAGAATGCGATCTGTAAACACCCAGAGAGGATTCCGAAAATTACAAGCGTTTCGGCAAAGAAAAGGGAAAGGCCTCTGCGTGTGTGGAGAAACCCCAATCGCGATCTTGCTATAGACAGAGTGATCTCTCCCCTCGTGTCTCTATAGATCAGCGCAACGGCTTGGATGATACGGCACCTACATCTCAAGAGAGGTGCCTTTGAAGTTGCCGACGGACAGGGCCTCTTCGCGTTGGGGACCAGGTGCAGGGGCCAGCGTCGTCGGGCCGTCTGTGGGCCGTCGAAGGGCGGCCCAGGGCGACCAACGACGACCACTGACGACCTCGCGGCTACCGGCCAACGCTGCGCCGACGTCGATCGCGTGAGGTCGCTTCTGGGCCGCGCCACTTCCTGCGCAACAAGAAGCAGGAGTGGGAGGAGTACCGCTCCGAGGTCACCGCCTTCGAGCTGCGCAAGAACCTGCCGGTGCTGTAGGGGCAGGTCAGAGCGGGGGTTCCGCTCATCGGGCGAAGGGGTCGGCGGTCACGGACCGTCGGCCCCGCGGTGTCCGCGCGTGCACTCGTATCGTGAGAAGAGCACGGACACGGTGGCGAGGCAGGAATGTCATGAAGGTACCCGCGGTCGACTACGAGGCCGTGTTCCAGACGCTCCCCGGGGCGGTGGCGCTGGTGACCCCGGAGTTGACCATCGTGGACGCCAACGCGGAGTTCGTGCGTCTGCGGGGCCTTCCGCGTGAGCAGGTGGTCGGGCGGTTCCTGCCCGACGACACTCCGCCCAAGGACCCCACCGAGCCCTTCCTGCTCAAGATCCTGGCGTCGCTGCGGCGGGCGGCGGACACCGGTGAGCACAGCATCGTGGCGATGCAGTACGACCGGGGGGACCCCGACCAGCCCGGGGCATGGGACCAGCGGTACTACGACCTGACCAACACGCCCGTGATCGGGCCGGACGGGCGGGTGACGCTGCTGCTGCACCGGGTGGAGGACGTCACCGAACTCATCCGCGCCCGTGAGGTCGCGCTGACCCTGCAGGAGGCCATGCTGCCCGCTCCCCGCCCGGTCGGCCGGCATCCGGCGGCCGTGCGGTACCGGCCCGCCGCCGAAGCGCTGAACGTGGCCGGTGACTGGTACGACCTGGTCGACCTGCCCGGCGACCGGATCGCCGTGGCCGTCGGCGACGTCGTCGGGCACGGTCTGTCCGCCGCCGGCGTCATGGGGCAACTGCGCAGCGCCCTCACCGCCGCCTCCCTGGTCGCCGAGGGCCCCGCCCGCGCCCTGGAGGTCCTCGGGCTGTACGCCCGTACCGTCGACGGCGCCGAGAACACGACCGTGGCCACGGCGTTCGTCGACTGGGAGACCCGCACCCTCACCTACAGCAGCGCCGGGCACCCCCCGCCCGCGCTGCTGCACGGGGACGGGAGCGTCGAGTTCCTCAACCGGGCCACCGATCCGCCCCTGGCCGCCCGTCCGCAGCACGCCCCGCGGATCCAGGCCGACGTGGCCTTCGAGGAGGGCGCCGTCCTCGTGCTCTACACCGACGGCCTGATCGAACGCCGTGGCGAGGACATCGACACCGGCCTGGCCCGGCTGGCCGACTCGCTCGCCCGCCACCGGGCGGCCGGCCCCGAAGCCCTCGCCGACGCGGTGCTCGACGACCTGCTCCCGCCCGGCGGCGCCACCGACGACACCGCCCTGGTCATCGTGCGCCTGTGAGGAGATCCCGGGCCGCTCCCGGCCGCCTCAGCCGACGCCGGAGCCGACGTACGCCGGAGACACCGCCGAGACGCTGATCCGCCGCGAGGATCCGGTGCCGTCCGCCGGGACCTCGTACAGGTCCGCCCCGTAGTCGCCCGGCAGGGCGTACACGACCGTGTGGGTGTCCTTCCACACCGCCTGGTCGTCCACGCTCCGGGTCTCCGCGAGGGGGGTTTCGCGCATGGTGCGCAGGTCCAGGACGTACAGGTGCCAGGGGGCGTCCTTCGGGAGGCCCCGCACCCGCTTCTTGTAGGCGATACGGGTGCCGTCGGGGGAGAGGGACGGGCATTCGACGTTCTGGTGGAGGGTGGTGACCGTGCGGGTGCGCAGGTCGCCCCGGACCAGGTAGGTGGAGCCCTTGGTGGCCAGGGTCGCGTAGAAGGTGGTGTCGTCGGGGGCGAAGGTGACGCCCCAGAAGTTGACGTCCGCCGACCGGTAGGCCCTGCCGTCCTTGCGGATGCGGAAGGCCTCCAGCGACGGGATGTAGGCCCCCGTGCGCGTGTCCACGATCGCCGTGCGGGTCGAGAAGTTCGTGCCGGCGTAGGAGTCGCCGCCGACGAACGCCGTCCACGCCGCGTAGTGGCCGGTGGGGGAGACCCGGGCCCGGGACGGGATGCCGGGGACGTCGTAGCGGGCCCGTTCCTTCAGGTGCGCGTCCAGGATCAGGGCCCGGTAGGTGTCCGAGACCGGGCCGTGGACGGCCTGGAGGCAGACTCCGGTGCCCGAGGCGGCGTAGAAGCGCAGGCACTTGACGCCGGAGGCGGTGCGGGGGCCGGCGGGGTCCGAGGAGGGGGTGGTGGTCAGTTCGTCGCGGTGCGGACCCCAGGCCATGTTGCGGAAGACCATGCGGCCCGGGGTGGTGAGGGTCACCGTTCCCGGGGTGATCTCCGGGCCGCCCGCCCGGGTGTGGTCGCGGAGCTCCGCCCGGGCCGACGCGTGCAGCACGGAGGCCAGCGCGATCGCCGCCAGGACGGCCAGCGCGGCGGCGAGGATCAGGATGCGGGACCTCAGGGTCATACGGCGGCCTCCCGGAAGGGGCGGAGCGTGAGGGCGTAGGCGGCGCAGAGCGCCAGGGCCGCCGCGGCCGCGAGCAGCGCCGTACGGTCGCCCCACAGCGTCCAGGCCGCGCCGAACGCCAGCGAGCAGGCGAAACGTGCCCCGGCCTGACCCGTCTGGACCAGTGCCAGGCCCGAGGAGCGCAGGGCCTCCGGGACGCTGTCCGACGCGGCCGCCATCAGGACCCCGTCGGTCGCCGCGTAGAACGTGCCGTGCAGGGCGAGGGCAGCGTACGGGAGCGCGGAGCCGTGCCAGGAGGTGAGCAGCAGCGCGTACGCCGCGAGGAGCGCCCCGTGCCCGGTCAGGAAGACGCGCCAGCGGCCCCAGCGGTCGGCGAGCCGGCCCAGGGGGACGGCGAGCAGCAGGAACGCGGCGGCGGTGCCCAGCGGGAGCAGCGGGAACCAGCCGTCCGGGACGTCGAGGCGGCGCTGCAGCAGCAGGTACACGAACGAGTCGCTCACCGTGGCGAGGCCGAGGAGGAGGGCGCAGACGGTGATCCGGCGCAGGTCGCGGTGGGCGAGCAGGCCGAGCGCGGCGCGCAGGGTGGGGCGGGTGCCGGTGTCCGCCGTAGGGGAGGAGCGCCGACCCGGAACGAACAGCACCAGGACCAGGACCCCGACCACCGCCACGCAGAAGCTCACCGTGAACACCGCGTCGTAGCCGTCCACCGTGGCGCGCAGGATGAGGAACGCGGCCAGCGGGCCGAGCAGCGCGCCCGCCGTGTCCATCGCGCGGTGGACGCCGAAGGCGCGGCCCCGGGTCTCCGGGGTGGAGGAGAGGGAGATCAGGGCGTCGCGGGGAGCCGTGCGCAGGCCCTTGCCGGTACGGTCCGCCGCCAGGATCAGGCCGATGGGGGTGAGGGTGTGGGCGATCAGCAGCAGGGGCTTGCAGAGCGCCGAGAGGGCGTAGCCCGCGCCGGCCACCCACTTGTGCCGGCCGCCGCCCCGGTCGGCCAGATGGCCCCCGACCAGGCGTACGACCGCCGAGAAGCCGTTGTAGACGCCGTCCAGGAGGCCGAAGCCCAGCGGGGACAGGCCCAGGCCCGTCACCAGGTACAGCGGGAGGACCGCCGTCACCATCTCGGAGGACACGTCCGTGACCAGGCTGACCGTGCCGAGGGCGAGGACGGTGGGGGCGATCGTGGAGCGGTACCGCCCGGCCGCGGTGGGCCGGGCGGTACCTTCCACGGACGCCGTCGCCGGAGTGCTCGCGCGGCTGTCCGCTACGTACACGTCAGGACGTCCAGATCCCGGTGATGTCGGAGGAGGACGCCGCGTTGCCCGCGTGCGCGCTCAGGCCCTGGCCGTCCTCCAGGGTGCGCAGCAGGTCGTAGTGGTCGTAGGTGGTGGCGGAGGACGAGCCCGCCGTCACCGGCTGGCCGTACAGGACCGTCGGGATGCGGTTGCCCGCCAGCCGGTTGTCCTCGTCCATGGTGACGACGAGGAGGCTGTTGTGGGTCTTGGCCCAGGTCGCGTACGCGCCGAGGTTGTTCTTCAGCCAGGTGTCACCGGTGGACACCGAGCAGTCGTGCATGTCGCTGCACAGGTTGGGGACCACGAAGGACAGCTGGGGGAGGGTGGTGTAGTCGGTCGGGAACTGGGCGAAGGTCTTCGCGGTCGACGTCGGGACGTTGCTGAAGCCGAACCACGGGTTGTGCTTGCGCGCGTAGTTGCCGCTGCTGCACGTGGTCGAGCCCTGGCTGGGCAGGGTCTCGTTGTAGCTGGCCCAGGTGCGGCCGGCGGCGAGCTGCTCGGAGGCCAGGTTGGCGGCCGAGGAGAAGCCCGCAGTGTAGCAGCTGTCGTCGGTGATGCCCTGGGTGGAGCCGGAGAACAGGGCGAAGTAGTTGGGCTGGCTCGGGTGGGTCTCGGCGTACATCTGGGTCAGGTTGGCGCCGCCGGAGACCAGCGAGTTGATGTACGGGGCGCTGGACGAGCCGATGACCTGGCTGTACGCGTGGTTCTCGAAGACCACGACGATCACGTGGTCCGGGGTCGGTACGGCGCTCGCGGCGTGCGCGGACGTGCCGCCGAGCCCGGTCCACAGGCCGACCGCGGCCGCGGTGAAGGCGGTGGCGGACGCCACCGCCGTACGGGCGCGGCGCAGCATTCCAGGACGTGCGGAACTGCCGGACACATCAACCTCCGGTGCTGGAGAAGGGAGGGGCTGGTGGCGGTGCGGACAGAGCATGCACACGCCAACATTCCCCTTTTCCATCGCATCGGACCGTGCGGATGAAAAGCCGGTGAACTACTCCCACTTCGTCTGGCTGAACGGCTCGCCCTTGCCGAAGCCGAGCACCCTGCGCGGCGCCACGGCGAAGACCAGGGCCCGGCCCGAACCGTGCTGGAAGTACCCGTCGGCCACGTCGTAGTGCCAGAACGGGCCGTACTTCGCCTCCCAGGCCGCCGCCAGCTCGCGCAGCCGCCCGTCGTCGGTGACCCGCACCGCCTCGCCCTCGACCGTGACGTCGTACCCCTCGGTCGAGCTGTTGGTGCCGGTCGTCAGCACGACGTGCGGGTTCCCGGCGAGGTTGCGCGCCTTGCGCTCGCCGGGGCCGGTGGCGAAGTGCAGCGCGCCGCCGTGCCAGACCGCGAGCAGCGGGGTGACATGGGGGCGCCCGTCCGGCCGTACCGTCGAGATCCAGAACAGCTCGGACTCCGTCAGCACCTTCTCCGCCCCGGACCAGTCGTGCGCCGAGGTGCCCTCGCTGCTGTACCGGGCGTCCAGTACGCCCCGGGGTTCACGCATGATGCCTCCCACCGTCGTCTGCCCGTACAGACCACGATCCGGCGCGAAACTCATCGGCGCCCGGGACAGCCTCTGCGGTTAGGCTCGTCTGGCCAGCATGATCGTGATCCCAAGGGGAGGCCGCACATGACGCCGGGGCGCAGGAGCAGTACCTTCACGCGACTGCTGCGGCACGGCTTCACCGATGCCTCGGCCGCCGAGCGGCTGCTGGACAGCCCGGAGCTGGCCGCCGTACGCGACGACCCGGTCCTCCTGGAGGCACTCGGTGCCACGGCCGACCCGGATCTCGCCCTGCACGGCCTGGTACGGCTCCTGGAGGCCCAGCCCGGACACACCGCGCGCCGGGAGCTCCTCGACACCCTGATAGCGGCCAAGCCGCTCCGGGACCGCCTCCTGGGCGTCCTGGGCGCCTCCGCCGCCCTCGCCGACCACCTCGCCCGGCACCCGCGCGACTGGGAGGCCCTGGTCACCTACGAGCCCCGGGACCTGCACCCCGGCGTCGCCGAGTTCGAACGCGGCCTGGCCGAGGCCGCCGACCCGATCTCCCTCCGGGTCGCCTACCGGCGCTGCCTGCTGTCCATCGCCGCCCGGGACGTCTGCGGCACCACCGACGTCGCCGAGACCGCCGCCGAGCTCGCCGACCTGGCCACCGCCACCCTGCGCGCCGCCCTCACCCTCGCCGAGCGCGCCGCGCCCGCGGACGCCGCCGCCTGCCGGCTCGCCGTGATCGCCATGGGCAAGTGCGGCGGCCACGAGCTGAACTACGTCTCCGACGTCGACGTCATCTTCGTCGGCGAGGCCGCCGAAGGCGCCGACGAGGCCAAGGCGCTGCGCTCCGCCACCAAGCTCGCCTCGCACATGATGCGGATCTGCTCGGAGACGACGGTGGAGGGCTCCATCTGGCCCGTCGACGCCAACCTCCGCCCCGAGGGCCGCAACGGCCCGCTCGTGCGCACCCTCAGCAGCCACCTCGCCTACTACCAGCGCTGGGCCAAGACCTGGGAGTTCCAGGCCCTGCTCAAGGCCCGCCCGGTCGCCGGCGACCTCGACCTCGGCGCCGAGTACATCGCCGCGCTCGAACCCCTGGTGTGGAAGGCCGCCGAGCGCGAGAACTTCGTCGCCGACGTGCAGAAGATGCGCCGCAGGGTGGTCGAGAACATCCCCGCCGCCGAGATCGAGCGCGAACTGAAGCTCGGCCCAGGCGGCCTGCGCGACGTCGAGTTCGCCGTCCAGCTCCTCCAGTTGGTGCACGGACGCGCCGACGCCACGCTCCGCTCCGGCACCACCCTCGACGCCCTCCAGGCGCTCGCGGCCGGCGGCTACGTGGGCCGCGCCGACGCCGTCCAGCTCGACGACGCCTACCGCTTCCTGCGCTCCATGGAACACCGCATCCAGCTCTACCGGCTGCGCCGCACCCACCTGGTCCCCGAGGGCGAGGCCGACCTGCGCCGCCTCGGCCGCTCGCTGGGCCTGCGCGCCGACCCGGTGACCGAGCTGACCCGCGAGTGGAAGCGGCACTCGGGCGTCGTACGACGGCTGCACGAGAAGCTCTTCTACCGCCCGCTGCTCGACGCCGTCGCCCAACTCGGCCCCGGCGAGGCACGGCTGAGCCCCAAGGCGGCCCGGGAACGCCTGGAGGCCCTCGGCTACGCCGACCCGGCCGCCGCCCTGCGCCACTTGGAGGCCCTCGCCTCCGGAGTCACCCGCAAGGCCGCCATCCAACGCACCCTGCTGCCCGTCCTGCTGGGCTGGTTCGCCGACTCCGCCGACCCGGACGCGGGCCTGCTGAACTTCCGCAAGGTCTCCGACGCCCTCGGCAAGACCCCTTGGTATCTACGGTTGTTGCGGGACGAGGGCGCCGCCGCCGAGAACCTCGCCCGGGTGCTGTCGGCCGGCCGGCTCGCCCCCGACCTGCTGATGCGCGCCCCGGAGGCCGTGGCCCTGCTGGGCGACGGCGACGCCGGCGGCCTCGAACTGCGCGGCCGCGCCCAGCTGGAGCAGGAGCTCCTCGCCGCCGTCGGCCGCGCCGAGAACGCCGAGGACGGGGTACGGGCGGCGCGCGGTGTGCGCCGCCGCGAGCTGTTCCGTACGGCCGCCGCCGACATCGTCGACTCCTACGGCACCGAGACCAAGCCCGCCGAGGCCGACCAGGGCGCCCTCGTCGACCGGGTCGGCGCGGCCGTCTCCGACCTGACGGCGGCCACCCTGGCCGGCACCCTGCGGGCGGTCGTCCGCGACGGCTGGGGCGACACCCTGCCCACCCGGTTCGCGATGATCGGCATGGGCCGCTTCGGCGGGCACGAGCTGGGCTACGGCTCCGACGCCGACGTCGTGTTCGTGCACGAGCCGCAGGAGGGCGTGGACGAGCGCGAGGCCGCCGACGCCGCCAACAAGGTGGTCGCCGAGATGCGCCGGCTCCTCCAGGTCCCGAGCGCCGACCCGCCGCTGCTCATCGACGCCGACCTGCGCCCCGAGGGCAAGTCCGGGCCGCTGGTGCGCACCCTCAAGTCCTACGAGGCCTACTACCGCCGCTGGTCGCTGGTGTGGGAGTCGCAGGCCCTGCTGCGCGCCGACCCGGTCGCCGGGGACGAGGAGCTGGGGCGCCGGTTCGTCGAACTGATCGACCCGCTGCGGTACCCGGCGGAGGGGCTCGGCGAGGACGCGGTCCGCGAGATCCGGCGGCTGAAGGCCCGCATGGAGTCGGAACGGCTGCCGCGCGGCGCCGACCCGAAGCTGCACACCAAGCTCGGTCCCGGCGGGCTGTCCGACGTCGAGTGGACCGTGCAGCTGCTGCAGCTGCGCCACGGGTGGGCCGAGCCGGGACTGCGGACCACCCGGACCCGGCAGGCGCTGGCCGCGGCGCAGGCGGCGGGCCTGCTGGGGGCCGAGGACGCCGCGATACTGGATGAGGCGTGGGTGCTGGCCACCCGGGTGCGCAACGCCGTGATGCTGGTGCGGGGCCGGGCCGGCGACACGTTCCCCACCGAGAGCCGTGAACTGGCCGCCGTCGGGCGGTACCTGGGCTACGGGGACGGGCACGCCGGGGACATGCTCGACGCGTACCGGCGTACTACCCGCCGGGCCCGGGCGGTCGTGGAGGAGCTTTTCTACGGGGCCTGAGGTCCGCCCCGTCCGGCAGCCGGACGGTGACCAGGAGGCCGCCTGAGGGGCGCGGCGCGAGGTCGAGGGTGCCGTCGTGCGCGCGGACCACGCTGTGCACGATGGCCAGCCCGAGGCCGACGCCCGCGTGTTCGTCGCCGCGGACGCGGTCGGTTCCGCGCCGGAAGGGTTCGGTGAGGGTCGGTACCAGGTCCGACGGCAGCGCGGGGCCGGTGTTCTCGACCCGCAGCACGCTCCCGCCGTCCCGCGGTTCGGTGTGCACCGTCACGGTGCCGCCGGCGGGAAGGTTGTGGACGATCGCGTTCTGGACGAGGTTCGTCACCATCCGCAGGAGGAGCGCAGCGGAGCCGACGGCCCGGGTCGGCCCGCCGGTGACGTCGAGCGTGATCCGGCGCTTCTCGGCGAGCGGCAGCAGCGTCTCGGCGGCCTCCTCGGCGAGGAGGGACAGGTCGACGGGCTCACGGCTGAAGCCCCTGCCGTCGGCGCGGCTGAGCAGCAGGAGCGCCTCGGTGAGGTCGATCGCCCGCGTGTTGACCGTCCGCAGACGTTCGACGAGCGCGCCCTGGTCCTCGGCGGGATCGTGGGCGGCGGCCTCCAGGAGCGCCCGGGTGACGGCCAGCGGGGTGCGCAGCTCGTGCGAGGCGTTCGCGGCGAACCGCTGCTGTTCGCCGACCTGGGACTCCAGTCGTTCGAGCATCGTGTCGAACACGTCGGCGAGTTCACGGAACTCGTCCCTGGGGCCCTGCATACGGATCCGGTGGGAGAGCGATCCGTTCGAGGCCAGCCGGGCCGCGTACGCGATCCGGGTGAGGGGCGTCAGCATCCGCCCGGCCAGGAGCCAGCCGCCCACCAGCCCGAACACCAGGAGGAAGGCCAGCGCGGCGGTCGCGGCGGGGGCGAAGCCGTTCAGGAGGTCGGAGCGCTTGGGGCCGAGGATGATCACGGCGCCGAACCGCTTCTGGATGGACCTGGCGTCGGCGTTCGGCAGCCAGCGCAGCACGAACACCCACATCACGGCCAGCATGAGGACGCCGGCGACGAGCAGGAACCCGGCGTAGCTGAGGGTGAGTTTCAGCCGGACACCGAACTCCGGGCGCCTCTTCACGGGTGCCGCCGCGACGGGCTCAGCGTGCCGGCCCCGCTGCCGTCGGCGCGGGGCGCGGCTCGTCCGAGGGCGCCTGCGCCGCGGAACGCCACCAGCGGCGCGACGCCAGCCCGGCCAGCACGGCGCCGACGGTGTTGACCAGGACGTCGTCCACGGAGGACACCCGGTCCAGACGCAGCACGTACTGGGCGGTCTCCACCAGGACCGAGCAGCCCGCCCCGAGCGCGAGGACCCGCGGCAGGGACGCCATCGCCGCCCACCGCACCGGCGCGAAGAACCCCAGCGACGCGAAGACCAGCAGGTTGCCGACGATCCCGAGCGCCCCCATCGTGACCAGGTCCCGCAGCGGTACGAGGCTCACCCGGGCCGGGGCGGTGCCGGCCCCCTCGCCGGGCATCATCGTCAGCCACAGGAACGGCACCGTCCCGTGGACCATGCCCACCTCCGCCAGCGACGTCCGCCACGCCCACGGGACACCAGCGGCCCGCCGACGGTGGGCCAGCGCCCAGGCCACCAGCACGGCCAGCGGCAGCGTGGCCAACGTCATCAGCACCACACCGTTGAACGTGTCGAAGCAGCCGTGCCACTGCCCGGCCACGCACCTCGGGGCGGCCATCATGAGCGGCCGCCGCAGGGCGAACGCGGCGCTCGCCAGGCCGAGGACCGCCAGGGAGAGAAGCAGGGCGGTGCGCGTGCGTGTGCGGCGGGCAGGTGCCGGCAGGGGTGCGTTTCGGTTCACGCTCCCATGACAGCCGCCGGGGCGTTGCGGCCGTGTATGCGGTTCTCGATACGCCCGCGATACCCGGGACGGTGTACGTCATGGGCGCCGGAGCAGGGCCCGGGCGTGGTCCATGAGGCCCGTCAGGCCCACCTCGAACGCCCGGTCCGCCCGGCCCGCCCCCACCGCCGCCAGGGCCTCCGCCAGGTGCGGGGTCGGTGTCTCCGTGGTCAGTTCCCACATCGTCTCCGGGGCCGCCAGGTCCAGCGCCGAACCCAGGACCAGGTTCTCCAGGGCTATCAGCAGGGGCATCACGTCCGCCGGGGCGAAACCAGCGGCCAGCAGCACCGCGACCGCGCGCTCGTACTGCTCCAGGACCCGGGGTGCCCGCACCGGCGAGGTCATCAGGAGCGGGATCGCCCTCGGGTGGGCGGCGAACGCGGCCCGGTAGGAGCGGGCCCAGGACTCCACGGCGGTGTCCCAGGGGGCCAGGTCCAGCGTCGCGGGGTCGATCGCCGCCGCGACCCGTTCGCGCAGCAGCTCGACGATGCCGTCCCGGCCGTCCACATGGTGATACAGCGAACCGGCCTGGGTGCCGAGCCGCTTCGCGATCTGCGGGACGCTGAAGTCGCCCTGCTCGTCCACGAGTTGCAGCGCGGTCGTGGTGATCCGCTCCCGGTCGAGGAGCGCGGTGCGCGGCCGTCCCATGTGTGTGTTCTCCCCCGGAGGTGTGAAACGGGTCTTCCCGGATGTCCAGGAGGAGGCTACATTGCCAAAACCGAAAGGCTTTAGATTTACGGGTCCGGGGCAGTCCCTGCCCTGGTAGCGCCGGTCATCCCGCACGCCCGGAACCCTCCCCGTCCGTCGCGCTCGAAGGGCTCCCCCTCCATGTCCGTCACCGCTCGCGAGGAGAGCACGCCACCCGCCGTGGCGACCCTCCGCTCCGGCTCGCTCGGCACCGCCGACATCGCCTTCTTCGTCATCTCCGCCGCCGCCCCGCTCACCGTGATGGCCGGCGTCGCCCCGCTCGCCGTCCTGCTCGGCGGCATCGGCGCCCCGGCCGGCTACCTCATCGCCGGCATCACCCTCGCCGTCTTCGCTGTCGGCTTCACCACCATGAGCCGGCACGTCAGGAGCGGCGGCGCCTTCTACGCCTACATCACCCGCGGCCTCGGCCGCCCCGTCGGCATCGGCGCCGCCCTGCTCGCCCTCATCGGCTACAACGGCATGGAGATCGGCGTCTACGGCCTGCTCGGCAGCGCGGGCCGGGACACCGCGAAGGCCCTCTTCGGCATCGACGTCCCGTGGCTGCCGATCGCCCTCGCCGGACTCGTCCTCATCGGCTACGGCGGCTACCGCTCCATCGAGTTCGGCGCCAAACTGCTCGGCGTACTGCTGGTCGCCGAGACCGGCATCCTCGTCCTGCTCGCCGGCGGAGTGCTGGTGAAGGGCGGCGCGCACGGCCTGTCCGGCGCGTCCTTCGCCCCCGGCCACGTCTTCGTCTCCGGTACGGCGGTCGTCCTCGCCTTCGCCTTCGCCGCCTTCACCGGCTTCGAGTCGACCGTCATCTACCGCCGCGAGGCCCGCGACCCGAACCGCACGGTCCCGCGCGCCACCTACGTGGCCGTCGCCTTCCTCGGCCTCTTCTACGCCTTCATGGTGTGGATCATCATCCAGGCCTTCGGCAACCAGGACGTCATCGCGGCCGCCGCCAAGGACCCCGGGGGCCTCTTCTTCACCGCCATCACCACCTACGTGGGCGGCTGGGCGGCCGACCTGATGCACGTCTTCATCGTGACCAGCATCATCGCCTCGCTCCTCGCCTTCCACAACGCGATCAACCGCTACGCCCTCGCCCTCGCCGAGGAGGGCGTGCTGCCCGGGTCCCTGGGCAGGATCCACCCGCGCCACCGCTCCCCGTACCTGGCCGGTGTCGCCCAGACCGTCCTCGGCGCCGTCGTCGTGATCGGCTTCTGGGCGGCGGGCGCCGACCCGTACAACCAGCTGCTGCTGTGGGTCAACACCCCCGGAATGATCGGCCTGTTCGCGCTCCAGCTGCTCGCCGCGATCGCGGTGCCCTGCTACTTCCGGCGGGTACGGCACGAGGAGGGCACCCTGCGGACCGTGGTCGCCCCGACCGTCGCCGCCGTCCTCCTCGCCACCGCGATAGGGCTCGTCATCACCCACATCGACCTGTTCACCGGCGCCTCGGACACGGTCAACACCCTGCTGATCGTCATCGCGCCCGCCGTCTTCGCCGCGGGCCTGGGCCTCGCGTGGTGGCTGCGCCGCGCACGGCCCGAGGTGTACGCGGACTTCGCGTCCGAACCGGCCGAGTAGCCGAACAGTCCAACCGAACAAGGGAGTTCACCGCACCATGACCGCCACCGCCGCCCCCGACCTGATCCTGACCGGCGCCGAGGTCCGCACCCTCGACCCCGCCCGGCCGCACGCCACCGCCGTCGCCGTGCGCGACGGGGTGATCGCCGCCGTCGGCGACGAGCGGGACGTACGGGAGTGGCGGGGCCCCGGCACCGAGGTCGTGGCGCTGGACGGCGCGCACCTGGTGCCGGGCCTGGTGGACGCCCACAGCCACCCGGTGTGGGGCCTGGACATGGCCACCGGCGCCGACCTGTCCGGCGTCCGCGACCTGGCGGGCCTGCGGGCGGCGCTCACCGGCGCCGAACGGATCGACGGCTGGGTCATCGGCTTCGGCCTCGACCACAACGCGTTCGAGGGCCGCCCCGTCGACCGCGCCCTCGTCGAGGACGTCCTCGGCGGCGCACCCGCCTTCCTCCGGCTCTACGACGGCCACTCCGCCCTGGCCAGTGGCGCGGCGCTGGCCGCGGCGGGGGTCACCGGCCCCCGGCCCTTCGCCCAGCGGTCGGCGGTCGTCTGCGACCCCGGGGGCCGCCCCACCGGGCACCTCGTCGAGCACGCGGCGATGCAACTGGTCGAGCGGGTCATGCCCCGCCCGTCGTACGCGGCCCGCCGGGCCCGCCTCGTCGAACTGCTCGCCGCGATGGCGGCCACCGGGCTGACCGGGGCGCACGTCATGGACGCGGGGGACGCGGAGCTGGTCGGGGCGGTGGCCGAGGAGACCGTGCTGCCGCTGCGGCTGCGCTTCGCGCCCTGGTGCATGCCGGGCGTGGACGGGGCCGGGCTGGCGGAGCTGGTCGCGGCGCAGGGGCGGGGCGGCCGGCACTGGACGGTCGACGGGGTCAAGTTCTTCATGGACGGGACGGTGGAAGGGGGCACCGCCTGGCTGGAGCACGCGGACTGCCACGGGCAGGGCACGGAGGCGTTCTGGCCGGATCCCGAGGCGTACGGGGCGGCCGTACGGCACCTGCACGCGGCCGGGGTGCGCACGGCCACGCACGCCATCGGGGACGCGGCGGTACGGAACGTCCTGGACGTGATGGCGGGGCTGGGGCCCGGCGCGGCAGGCCGGCACCGGATCGAGCACATCGAGACGGCGCCGGACGCGCTGCTGCCGCGCTTCGCCGAGCTGGGGGTGGCCGCGTCGATGCAGCCGCCGCACACCGCGTACACGCGCGCCGACCGCACCGACGAGTGGTCCCGCCGACTGGGCACCGACCGCGCCGACCGCGCCTGGCGCCTCCGCGACCTCCGCGACGCGGGCGCCACGGTCGCCCTCGGCTCGGACTGGCCCATCGCCCCCTACGACGTACGCGCCGTCCTCGCGACGGCCCGCGCCCCGCGCGGCGCGGCATCGGGCCCGGGTCTGACCGGCCTGGAGGCACTGGAGGGCTGCACGAGCCACGCGGCACGGGCAGCGGGGGAGGGGGACACGGCGGGCCGCATCACGGTGGGCCACCGCGCCGACCTCACCGCGTTCGCCCTCGACCCGGTGACCGCCCCGACAGACGAACTGACCGAGGCACCGGTACGACTCACGGTGACCGGGGGACACGTGGTGCACCGGGCCAAGTGAGCCGCCGCCGGGCCGAGGCGGTTCCGGCACCACCGGCCCCCGCCGTCGTGGCTGCGCGCCGTCGCGGCGGGGGAAGGTGGGGCCGACGGCTCCTCCGGAACCGCGCTCGCGCGACTCCGAGGCCGGTTCGGCACCACCGGTCACCGCCGTCGTGGCTGCGCGCCGTCGCGGCGGACGACAGAGACCGGCGGGTGTCCTCAGAGGGCAGGGCCCGGCGGGTGTTTCTGAGCCGACGGCTCCCCGTTATTTCTCCGCCGCAGCGGCGCTCAGCCACCACGGTGGGAACCGGCGGTGCCGAACCGGCCGTGCGCCCCGTACCGAAGTCGGCTCAGCCGCCCGCAGGGCTCCGCAGCAGACTCGTCCCCGTCGGCTGCCGGGGAAGGGCGTACGGGAGGGTGCCGTACCAGAGGCGGGCCACGGTGAAGCCGAAGGTGAGGCAGAGGGCGCCGCCGACCGCGTCGAGCCAGAAGTGGTTGGCGGTGGCGACGATGACGAGGAGGGTGGCGGTGGGGTAGAGGAGGCCGAGGAGGCGTACCCAGGGGACCGACGCGAGGGCGAAGACGGTCAGGCCGCACCAGAGGGACCAGCCGATGTGCATGGACGGCATCGCGGCGTACTGGTTGGACATGTGCTTGAGGTCGCCGGAGGCCATCGAGCCCCAGGTGTGGTGGACCGTCACCGTATCGACGAAGCCGCCCCCGGTCATCAGGCGCGGCGGGGCGAGCGGGAACAGGTAGTAGCCGAGAAGGGCGACACCGGTCGTGGCGAAGAGGGCGAGACGGGCCGCCGCGTAGCGGCCCGGATGGCTGCGGTAGAGCCAGACCAGGACGCCCAGCGTCACCACGAAGTGCAGGGTCGCGTAGTAGTAGTTCATCCCGACGATCAGCCAAGTCACCGAGTTCACGGCGTGGTTGACCGACTCCTCGACGGCGATCCCCAGACGGTGCTCGGTCCGCCAGATCCAGTCCGCGTTGCGCAGCGCCTGCGCCTTCTGCTCCGGTACCGCGTTGCGGATCAGCGAGTAGGTCCAGTAACTCACCGCGATCAGCAGGATCTCGAACCAGAGCCGGGGCCGGCGCGGCGTGCGCAGCCGTCGTAGGAACCCCTGTTCCCCCTCGCCCGTGACGGTCCGCGGAAGGGTCTGCTGTGCGCGACC
The DNA here is from genome assembly GCF_044747345.1 of Streptomyces sp. NPDC090088. Classification (NCBI taxonomy): domain Bacteria; kingdom Bacillati; phylum Actinomycetota; class Actinomycetes; order Kitasatosporales; family Streptomycetaceae; genus Streptomyces; species Streptomyces sp. NPDC090088. The sequence continues at coordinate 1,323,803 of NZ_JBIVDZ010000001.1, forward strand.
TTCCGGCTCTGTCACGGTCGAGTCACTCATAGGCACAGAGTCTGCCAGAAAAGGCGTCCTCGACAGATCATCCCAAGGTTGGGTTCACGCCGCATGTTCTACGGCAGCGCGACTACTTCGCGAGTACCGCACGGTTGTTTCCCAGGTTCGGCGCGGACGCCGTGGAACCGCGCACCACCAACTCCGGCATGAAGACGAACTCGCTGTGCGGAGCCGGGGTGCCCCCGATCTCCTCCAGCAGGGTGCGCACCGCGGCCTGGCCCATCGCCGGTACCGGCTTGCGGATGGTGGTGAGGGGCGGGTCGGTGAAGGCGATGAGGGGGGAGTCGTCGAAGCCGACCACCGAGACGTCCCGGGGGACGTCGAGGCCGCGCTGCCGGGCCGCCCGTATCGCGCCGAGCGCCATCATGTCGCTGGCGCAGACGACCGCCGTGCAACCGCGGTCGATCAGCGCCGTGGTGGCCGCCTGACCGCCCTCCAGGGTGTACAGCGAGTGCTGCACGAGCTCCGACTCGATCACGTCCGCCGCCAGGCCCAACTGGTCCTGCATCGCCCGCACGAAGCCCTCGATCTTGCGCTGCACGGGGACGAACCGCTTCGGGCCGAGCGCGAGGCCGATCCGGGCGTGGCCCAGCGAGACGAGGTGGGTGACGGCCAGGATCATCGCGGCCCGGTCGTCGGGGGAGATGAACGGCGCCTGCACCTTCGGCGAGAAACCGTCCACGAGGACGTACGGCACGCCCTGCGCCCGCAGCCGCTCGTAGCGCTGCATGTCGGCGGTGGTGTCCGCGTGCAGCCCGGAGACGTAGATGATTCCCGCGACCCCGCGGTCCACCAGCATCTCGGTCAGCTCGTCCTCCGTGGACCCGCCCGGGGTCTGGGTGGCCAGCACCGGGGTGTAGCCCTGCCGGGTCAGCGCCTGCCCGATGACCTGGGCGAGCGCCGGGAATATCGGGTTCTCCAGCTCGGGGGTGATCAGGCCCACCAGGCCCTCGCTGCGCTGCCGCAGCCGCACCGGACGCTCGTAGCCGAGGACGTCGAGCGCGGCCAGCACGGACTGGCGGGTGGTGGCCGCGACGCCCGGCTTCCCGTTCAGGACCCGGCTCACCGTCGCCTCGCTCACCCCCGCCTGCGCTGCGATGTCGGCAAGCCGTGTGGTCACGGCACTGGACTGTACCGGCCGTATGTCCCCTTGCACACCGATCGGGCGCCTGATGCGGCCTGGGGGGCGGCCCGGTCCGGGCTGCTGCGTCATCGCACTCCCTCATGAAACGTGACGGCAAGAGCTTGCAGAGTCTTGCACAAGTCGCCGCCGTAGCGCTCTACCGCCGTAAACAAGCGTCTCACGGCGGTCGCCGAGAGGTCACGCCCGGATAACTTCGGAGATCTCTTGCACTTTTTTGCTGCAAGGTCTTTCGCAAGGCTTACATCGCTGTTACGTTCCCTGACGCCCGGCGGCAGCGAAGGCCCGGGCATTCACCCCAAGGAGAACTCATGCGGCGTGGCATAGCGGCCTCCGCGCTGGTGGCGTCCCTCGCCCTCACGGCGACGGCGTGCGGCGGGAGCGACAGCGACAGCAAGTCGGACGGCCCGGTCACCATCACCTGGTGGGACACCTCCAACGCCACCAATGAGGCACCGACGTACCAGGCCTTGATCAAGCAGTTCGAGGCCGCCAACAAGAACATCAAGGTCAAGTACGTCAACGTCCAGTTCGACCAGGCGCAGAACAAGTTCGACACGGCCGCCCAGTCCGGCAAGGGCGCCCCCGACGTGCTGCGCTCCGAGGTCGGCTGGACCCCCGCCTTCGCCAAGGCCGGCTACTTCGTGCCGCTGGACGGCACCGCCGCGCTCGCGGACAAGGACAAGTTCCAGTCCAGCCTGATCACCCAGGCCCAGTACGAAGGCAAGACCTACGGCGTGCCGCTGGTCACCGACACCCTCGCGCTCGTATACAACAAGGCGCTGTTCAAGAAGGCCGGCATCACCGCCGCCCCCACCACCTGGGACGAGGTCAAGGCCGACGCCGCCAAGATCCAGGACAAGGCCAAGACCACCGGCTACTGGGGCCCCGAGGCCGCGTACTACACGCAGCCCTTCCTCTACGGCGAGGGCACCGACATGGTCGACGCCGCCGCCAAGAAGATCACCATCACCTCGGCGGCGGCCAAGAAGGGCTACCAGACCTGGCTGGACCTCTACTCCGGCAAGGGCCTGCACAAGGCCGACGTCACCGCCGACGCCTACGCCCACCGCCAGGACGCCTTCGTCAACGGCAAGGTCGCGATGACCATCGAGGGCCCCTGGGAGATCACCAACTTCTACAAGGGCTCCGCGTTCAGCGACAAGTCCAACCTCGGCATCGCCACCGTCCCGGCCGGCTCCACCGGCAAGGCGGGCGCCCCGACCGGCGGCCACAACCTCTCGATCTACGCCGGCATCGACAAGGCCCACCAGGCCGCCTCCGAGAAGTTCGTCGCCTTCATGACCTCCGCGAAGTCCCAGACGGAGATCGCCCTGAAGAACTCCACCCTGCCGACCCGCTCCGACGCGTACACCGCCGCGGTCAAGGCCGACCCGGGCATCGCCGGCTACCAGGCCGTCCTCGCCTCCGCCCAGCCGCGCCCGGCGCTCGCCGAGTACTCCTCCCTGTGGGGTCCGGTCGGCACCGAGCTGACCAAGATCGCCGGTGGCAAGGAGTCCCTGGACAAGGGGCTGAGCACCGCCGAACTCGGGATCGAGAAGCTCGTCCCCGACTTCAGCAAGTAGGCCCCGCGTGACCGCCGGAGCGCGCCCCGTTCAGGGGGGAGCGCTCCGGCGGTCACCGGCCTGTGTCCAGGCCGCCCGGCCCGCCCAGCCCGCCCATCCCGGATTTTCCAGAAGGTGTCGAACCATGACAGTCGCCATCGACCGCGCGACCGGCAAACGCCACGGTGACCGCGCGCCCCGCCCCGGGCTGGGCCAGCGGATCAGGAACGGCTACCAGAAGTACTGGTACGCCTACGCGATGATCGCTCCCGTCGCCGTCGTGCTCGGGGCCCTCGTCGTCTACCCGTTGGTGTACGGCTTCTACCTGACGTTGACGGACGCCAACAGCCTCAACACCGCCCGCACCATCGGCGTCAACCACATCGACGCCACCTACAAGTTCATCGGCCTGGACAACTACAAGGACATCCTGTTCGGCCCGACGTCCTACGACCGCTTCTGGTCCCACTTCCTCTGGACGATTGTCTGGACCGCGCTCTGCGTCACCCTGCACTACACGATCGGCCTCGGCCTCGCCCTGCTGCTCAACGAGAAGTTCCGCGGCCGCACCCTCTACCGCATGGTCCTGGTGCTGCCCTGGGCGGTGCCGACCTTCGTCACCGTCTTCGGCTGGCGGTTCATGCTCGCCGACGGCGGCATCATCAACGCGACCCTGCACTTCCTCCATCTGCCGCAACCCGACTGGCTGGAGGACACGTTCTGGCAGCGGGCCGCCGCGATCCTCGTCAACACCTGGTGCGGTGTGCCGTTCATGATGCTCTCGCTGCTCGGCGGCCTCCAGGCCATCGACGGCACCCTGTACGAGGCCGCCGAGATGGACGGCGCGAGCGCCTGGCAGCGGTTCCGGTACGTCACCCTGCCGGGACTGAGGTCCGTCAGCTCCACCGTCGTACTGCTCGGCATCATCTGGACGTTCAACCAGTTCGCCGTCATCTTCCTGCTGTTCGGCAACACCGCCCCGGACGCGCAGATCCTGGTCACCTGGGCCTACTACCTCGGCTTCGGACAGCAGCCGCGCGACTTCGCCCAGTCCGCCGCCTACGGCATGCTGCTGCTGGCCATCCTGATCGTCTTCACCTCCTTCTACCGCCGCTGGCTCAACCGCAACGACCAGCAGCTCGCGATCTGAGGCAGGAGTTCCCATGAGTACGACCACCGTCGAGACCTCCGCCCAGGTCGCCGAGGAGACCCCCGTGACCAGCACCCGCCGCCCCCGCGGCCGTGGCGAGCGCGGCCCGCTCGGCACCGCCGTCACCCACGGCGTCCTGGGCGTCGCGAGCCTGATCGCGTTCTTCCCGGTCGGCTGGCTGATCTTCCTCTCCCTCGGCCCGGACAAGGACGACTACCTGCACCCGAGCGGCATCTGGCACAAGATGACGCTGGACAACTACTCCTTCGTCCTCCAGCACACCGGCTTCTGGGACTGGTTCACCACGACGATGATCGTCGTCGGCGGTACGACGATCATCGGGCTCATCCTCGCCTCGACCACCGGCTACGCGGTCTCCCGGATGCGCTTCCCGGGCTACCGGAAGTTCATGTGGCTGCTGCTGGTGACCCAGATGTTCCCGATCGCCGTGCTGATCGTGCCGATGTACCAGATCATGTCGCGGCTCGGTCTCATCGACAGCTATCTCGGCCTGATCCTCGTCTACTGCACCACCGTCGTGCCGTACACGGCCTGGCTGCTCAAGGGCTACTTCGACACGATCCCCTTCGAGATCGACGAGGCCGGCCGGGTCGACGGACTCTCCCCCTTCGGCACCTTCGCCCGGCTGATCCTGCCGCTCGCCAAGCCCGGCCTCGCGGTCGCCGCGTTCTACAACTTCCTCACCGCCTTCGGCGAGGTCGCGTTCGCGTCCACGTTCATGCTCAGCGACGACAAGTACACGTTCGCGGTGGGGCTGCAGAGCTTCATCAGCGAGCACGACGCACAGCGGAACCTGATGACGGCGACGGCGGTGCTGATCGCGATACCGGTGGCCGTGTTCTTCTACCTCGTACAGAAGAACCTGGTGACCGGGCTCACCGCCGGCGGCACGAAGGGGTAACGCCGGTTGCCGGAAAAGCTGCGTCGGCCGTCGTGTGTGTGCGGCGCCGTTGTGGCTGGTCGCGCCCACGCGGCGGAAGCCGCAGATCGATAGAGTCCCGCGCCCCTTACGGGGCACGGGTGGCGGCCGTGGTCTCCATCCGACCCCGCTGAGGCCACGGCCGCCTCTACACCCCACCCTTTGACCCGATGACCCAGTTACGACGCATCAAGGACGCCATGAGCCAGCAGCATTCCGCCGCACCGGCCCCCGCCATCGCCACCGTCGCCCGACGCCGGGACTGGTGGAGGGACGCGGTGATCTACCAGGTCTATCCGCGCAGCTTCGCCGACAGCAACGGTGACGGCATGGGCGACCTGGAGGGTGTGCGCGCCAGACTCCCGTACCTGCGTGACCTCGGTGTCGACGCCGTCTGGCTGAGCCCCTTCTACGCCTCGCCGCAGGCCGACGCCGGTTACGACGTCGCCGACTACCGGGCCGTGGACCCGATGTTCGGCAACCTGCTGGACGCGGACGCGCTCATCCGGGACGCGCACGCGCTGGGGCTGCGGATCATCGTCGACCTGGTGCCCAACCACTCCTCGGACCAGCACGAGTGGTTCAAGCGGGCGCTGGCGGAGGGGCCGGGATCGCCGTCGCGCGACCGGTACCACTTCCGCCCGGGCAAGGGCGAGAACGGCGAACTCCCGCCCAACGACTGGGAGTCCATCTTCGGTGGCCCGGCCTGGACGCGGGTCGCCGACGGCGAGTGGTACCTGCACCTCTTCGCGCCCGAGCAGCCCGACTTCAACTGGGAGCACCCGGCCGTCGGCGACGAGTTCCGTTCCATCCTGCGGTTCTGGCTGGACATGGGCGTGGACGGGTTCCGGATCGACGTCGCCCACGGCCTGGTGAAGGCGGAGGGGCTCCCGGACATCGGGGACGCCGACCAACTCAAGCTGCTGGGCAACGATGTCATGCCGTTCTTCGACCAGGACGGGGTGCACGACGTCTACCGGCAGTGGCGGCACGTCCTCGACGAGTACGCCGGTGAGCGGATCTTCGTCGCGGAGGCCTGGACGCCGACCGTCGAGCGCACCGCCAACTACGTCCGCCCGGACGAGCTCCACCAGGCCTTCAACTTCCAGTACCTGAGCACGGAGTGGGACGCGAAGGAGCTGCGGGCGGTCATCGACCGGACCCTGGAGGCGATGCGGCCGGTCGGCGCCCCCGCCACCTGGGTGCTGTCCAACCACGACGTCACCCGGCATGCCACCCGGTTCGCCAATCCGCCGGGCCTTGGCACCCAGATCCGTACGGCGGGGGACCGGGACCTCGGGCTGCGCCGGGCCCGGGCGGCGACGCTGCTGATGCTGGCACTGCCCGGTTCGGCGTACGTCTACCAGGGCGAGGAGCTGGGCCTTCCGGACGTCGTCGACCTGCCCGACGAGGTCCGCCAGGACCCCGCGTACTTCCGGGGCGCCGGCCAGGACGGCTTCCGCGACGGGTGCCGGGTGCCGATCCCGTGGACGCGGGAGGGCTCCTCGTACGGCTTCGGCGGCGGGGGCAGCTGGCTGCCGCAGCCCGCCAGCTGGGGCGAGCTGAGCGTGGAGGCGCAGACGGGGGTGGCCGGTTCGACGCTGGAGCTGTACCGCGCCGCGCTGAGCACCCGGCGTGCCCAGCCCGACCTCGGCGCCGGCGACGCGGTGGAGTGGCTGCGCGCCCCGGAGGGCGTACTCGCGTTCCGGCGCGGGGAGTTCGTGTGCGTCGCGAACACCAGCGGGGAGTCGGTGACGGTGCCCGCCTACGGCCGGGTGCTGCTGGCCAGCGGTGAGCTGACGGAGGCCGACGGCGAGGCGAAGGTGCCGGCCGACACGACCGTGTGGTGGACGACGGCCTGATGTTCTGACAGGCCGTCACTCGGTAACTTCTTGCAGCAACTTCACATGGCCCGCTACCCAACTGGGTGGCGGGCCTTTAGCATCTGCGCAACCGCAAGGTTTCAGCAAGGTTTCTGCAAGAGCCTTCAGCTCGGCCTTCAATGACGAAGGAACCCCACATGGCACGTAAGACCCTCTCCGCCGCACTGGCGCTGGCCGCCTGTAGCGTTGTCATGACCCCGTCCGTCGCGTCGGCCTCCCCGCCCGGCACCAAGGACGTCACCGCCGTCCTCTTCGAGTGGAACTACGGCTCCGTCGCCAAGGAGTGCACCAACACCCTCGGCCCGGCCGGCTACGGATACGTCCAGGTCTCCCCGCCCGCCGAGCACATACAGGGCTCGCAGTGGTGGACCTCGTACCAACCGGTGTCGTACAAGATCGCCGGACGGCTCGGTGACCGCACCTCCTTCCAGAACATGGTGAGCACCTGCCACACGGCCGGGGTGAAGGTCGTCGTCGACACCGTCGTCAACCACATGTCGGCGGGCAGCGGCACCGGCACCGGCGGCTCGTCGTACACGAAGTACGACTACCCCGGCCTGTACTCCTCCTACGACTTCGACGACTGCACCTCCCTCGTCTCCAACTACGCCGACCGCTGGAACGTCCAGCACTGCGAACTCGTCGGCCTGGCCGACCTGGACACCGGCGAGGAGTACGTCCGCAAGACCATCGCCGGCTACATGAACGACCTGCTGAGCCTCGGCGTCGACGGCTTCCGCATCGACGCGGCCAAGCACATCCCGGCCGAGGACCTCGCCAACATCAAGACCCGGCTGACCAACCCGTCCGTGTACTGGAAGCAGGAGGTCATCTACGGCTCCGGAGAGGCCGTCCAGCCCACCGAGTACACCGGCAACGGGGACGTCCAGGAGTTCCGTTACGCCTACGACCTCAAGCGCGTCTTCAACAACGAGAACCTCGCCTACCTGAAGAACTACGGCGAGGGCTGGGGGTACATGAGCAGCTCGGTCGCCGGGGTCTTCGTCGACAACCACGACACCGAGCGCAACGGCTCCACGCTCAACTACAAGGACGGCGCGAACTACACGCTCGCCAACGTCTTCATGCTCGCCTACCCCTACGGCGCCCCCGACATCAACTCCGGCTACGAGTGGTCGGACACCGACGCGGGTCCGCCCGACAACGGTGTCGTCAACGCCTGCTGGCAGGATGGCTGGAAGTGCCAGCACGCCTGGCCCGAGATCATCCGCATGGTCGCCTTCCGCAACGCGGTGCGCGGCGAGTCGATGACGAACTGGTGGGACAACGGCGGCGACGCGATCGCCTTCGGCCGGGGCGCCAAGGGATACGTCGCCATCAACCACGAGTCGAGCTCACTGTCCCGGACCTACCAGACCTCGCTGCCCGCGGGGACGTACTGCAACGTGCAGAACAACACGAGCGTGACCGTCAACAGCTCCGGGCAGTTCACCGCCACCCTGGCCTCGAACACGGCCCTGGCGATCTACGCCGGGAAGTCCACCTGCTGATCGGCCCGGTCCATCCGCTGCGTCCCGATCACCGACAGCAGCCGCAGCGCCTCCTCCGACGGCGACCCCGGGGTGGCGGTGTAGATCACCACCTGCTGGTCCCGGTCGGTGATGTCGAGGGCGTCGCAGTTGACGGTCACCGGGCCCACCACCGGGTGCCGGAAGGTCTTGGTCAGGGTGGGCTCGGCGGACACCTCGTGCGACTCCCACAGGCGCCGGAACTCCTCGCTCCCGGCGAGGAGTTCCGCCACCAGACCGGTCACCTCGGGCGCGTCGGGATAGCGGGCCGCGGTGGCCCGCAGCCGACGCGCCGAGTGCCGCGCGAAGGCGTCCACGTCCGACACCCCGTACAGCCTGCGGCCCACCGGGCCCGGGCCGAGGAAGGCACGGCGCATGAGGTTGCGCTCGCGCGGCGGCAGCGCGGAGAAGTCCTCCATGAGGGCCGCCGCCAGATCGTTCCAGGCCAGCACCTCGCAGGTCGCGGACGTCACGAAGGAGGCGGCCTGCGGGAGCCGGCGCAGCAGGTCGAGCAGACTCTGCCGCACCTCACGCGGCGGCCCGGGCGGCGGCGCCGGCGGGGCACCGGCGAGGTGGTGCAGATGGACCCGCTCGGCGTCCGACAGCCGCAGCGCCCGCGCCAGACCGCCCAGCACCTCCCGCGACGGCCGCGGCCCCCGCGCCTGCTCCAGCCGCGTGTAGTACTCCGTCGAGATGAACGCCAGCTGCGCCACCTCCTCGCGCCGCAGCCCGGGCGTACGCCGCCGCGGGCCGCACGGCAGCCCCACCTCGCCCGGGGAGATCCGCTCCCGCCGGCTCCGCAGGAACGCCGCCAGTTCTCGCCTGTCCACACCCCCAGTCTGCGCCGGTCACCCGCGCTCATCCAGGTACCGCCGGTGCCTGGATGAGCCGTGGGCCCGGGCCCAGGCTCGAAGCCATGGAAAACACCGCGATCACCTACCAGGGCCTGCTGACCGGCAAGGTCGCCTTCATCAGCGGAGCCGGACGCGGCATCGGGGCCGCCGCCGCCCGCCTCTTCGCCCGCGAGGGCGCCCGGGTCCTGCTGGCGGCCCGCACGGAGGACCAGCTCAAGACGGTGGCCGAGGAGATCCGCGCGGCGGGCGGCACCGTGGACCACGTGGTCTGCGACCTGGCCGACGCGGCGAGCGTCCGCGCCGCCGTGGACCGCACCGTGGAGGTCTACGGCCGCCTCGACCTCGCCTTCAACAACGGCGCGATCGCCCAGCGCCCCGGCCCCCTGGACGAACTCCCCGAGGCCGACTTCGACCAGGTCACCGCCGTCAACCTCAAGAGCGTCTGGCTCGCCATGAACGCCGAGATCGCCGCCATCCGCGCCACCGCCGGCACCGGCGCCATCGTCAACAACTCCTCCATCGGCAGCCTGCGCGCCAACCCCGTCCTCCCCGTCTACGGCGCCCTCAAGCGCGCCGTCAACAGCCTCACCCAGTCCGCCGCCGTCACCTACGGCCCCGAAGGCATCCGCGTCAACGCCGTCGCCCCCGGCGGCACCCTCACCGAGATGGTCCGCGACTGGGACGCGGCCACCCCCGGCGTCATCGACCACATGAAGACCGTGACCCCCCTGCGCCGCACCGCCGCCCCCGAGGAGATAGCCGAAGCCGCCGCCTGGCTCCTCAGCGACCGCGCCTCCTTCGTCTCCGGCGCGATCCTCCAGGTGGACGGGGGAGCGGGCGCGTGAGAGGCCGCCACCGGGGGAGAAGTACCCGGTGGCGGCCCGCTCATCGGTCGGACGGAGTGCTACTTCCAGGTGTCACTGGCCGTGTAGCCGGACGAGGTGCCGGTCGTGTACGACCGGTTGGTGCCCGACTCCCAGGTCACGTTCCCGGATGAGTCCTTCTTGACGTACTTGTAGGCGAAGGTCGTGCTCTTCGGGACGATCACCAGCTTGCTCCACGTCGGGTACGACTCCGAGGACAGCGGGATCGCGTCGCTGGTGTTCCAGGAGCCGAGGGAGGCGATGGAGCCGACGACGTAGACGTTGGTGCCGTAGTCGGTGGTGGCGTATTCGTTGAAGGTGACGTCGGTGGCGTCGGCGTTCGCCACGTTCCAGGAGTTGTTGAGGGAGACCGCCGAAGTGGTGGTGGTCGCCGATCTGTTGGCGTTGGACTCCCAGGTCACATTGCCTGAACTATCCTTTTTGATGTATTTGTACGTGAAGGACGTGTTGATCGGCACGCTCGCCGCGCCCGACCAGATCGGGTATCCGGAGGACGAGAGCTGGATCGCCTTCGAGGTGTCCCAGCCGCCCAGGGCGTCGATGGAACCGACGACGTAGACGTTGGTGCCGGTCGTGGTGGAGGCGTACTCGTTGAAGGTCGCGGTCACCGTGGAGGTGGAGCCGCCGCCACCGCTGCCGCCGTCGTCGCAGCCGACGGTGCAGGTGTAGGAGGAGTTGTAGAAGGCGACGGCGTCCTTCGCGGGGATGGTGATCGACGCGTTGCCGCCGGAGACGGTCACTGTGCTCGCGCCGCCGTCGATCACGTTGGAGTACGTGCCGTCGGCCATGCCCGTCGCGAAGGTGTAGGTGGCCGACGAGGAGCCGTTGTTGACGGCGAAGAACCCGGCGCCGCTGCGGCCGAAGCCGATGACGTTGGACGACATGGTCTGCCAGTTGGAGACGGCCGCGCTGCCGGCCGCGTTGTGCCAGGCGACCATGCCGACGACGGCGGTGTCGCGGTCGAGGCAGTTCCAGCCGCTGGAGCAGTTCGTGTCGGTGACGAAGCCGGACGAGTTCGGCGGTGCCTGGTCGCTCTGGGTCCACTGCCAGCTGGAGTAGATGGTCGGGGTCGACCACTTGTAGGCCAGCTCGAAGAGGTTGGCGAGCTTGTAGCTGTCGCCGTCCTTGTAGCTCATGTGCAGGCCGTTGCGCTCGGTGTCGTGGTTGGTCACGAAGGACACCGAGTTGGCGGCGGGCAGGATGCCGCTGCTCCCCAGGGAGGACAGGTCGCTCACGTTGCCCTGGAAGGCCGACTTCATCTTGCTCGCGTAGGTGAAGTCCAGGACGTCACCGGAGCCGTAGTAGTCGCTGGGCTGCGGGGTCGAGCCCGGGTACACCTCGTCGAAGATGTAGGGCGCCGCGCCGGACGTGGTGGTGTTCAGCTTGGCGACGATGGCGGCCATGTCGGTGGCCGGGATGTGCTTGGCCGAGTCGACGCGGAAGCCGTCGACGCCCAGCGCGATCTGCTTGTTGAGGAAGGCGGCGAGGCCCGAACGGACGTTGTCCGCGCTGGTCTTGAGGTCGGGCAGGCCGAGCAGTTCGCAGTTCTGGACCTGGGTGAGGTTCGAGTAGTCCTGGATGGTCAGGTCGGAGGTGGGGCAGTCGGCGGAGGTGTGGTAGTCGCTCGGGTCCCAGTCCGGGGTGTCGTACTTGTTGGTGATGGTGGTGCCGTCGTAGCCGGTGCCGGTCTGGGCGGCGGTGTGGTTGATCACCGCGTCGGTGTAGACCTTGACGCCCGCGGTGTGGCAGGCGGTGACCATCGCGGCGAACTGGGTCGCCGTCCCGAAGCGGCTGTTCAGGGTGTACGAGTAGGGCTGGTAGACGTCCCACCAGTAGTAGCTGGACTGCTTGAGGGACTCGGAGGGCGGGGCGACCTGCACCGCGCCGTACCCGGCCGGTCCGAGCACGTTGGTGCACTCGGACGCGATCGAGTTCCAGTTCCATTCCCAGAGGTTGGCGATCACGTCGCCCTTGGCGGTGGTGTCCGCCTGCGCGGCGGTGGCCGGCAGGGCGACGACGCCCGCGAGTGCCAGGGCGCCCGCGGCGATCGCGACGGCCGTGCGTCTGAAGACACCCGGGGGTCGGTGTCCGGTCATGTGCGGCTCCGAAACAAGAGGGACAGGCTTCAACAACCCTGGAGCGTGGGCCAGTTGAGACAACGCGTCAATACGCCTCGTGAAAGTTCTTGCTGTGAGTTTCAAGCCTCTTGCTGTAAACCTTTCGTTAGCGATACGGTCGCGCGGGGTCGGACCCAGACGGATCCAAGAGAGCCGCTATCGCTAGGAGTTCACGCCGGTGATACATGTCAGACGGGTCGCGGCCGTCGCCGTCGCCGCCCTCGCCGCCGCGCTCGTGCAGCCGGTCGCCGCACACGCCGCCGCCCCGCCCGCGCCACCCTCCGACGCGCGACTCGCCGCCGAGCCCGCCCGGCACGACGACACCCGCGAGCAGTTCTACTTCGTCATGCCGGACCGTTTCGCCAACGGCGACACGGGCAACGACAAGGGCGGCCTCACCGGCTCCCGCCTCTCCACCGGCTACGACCCCACCGACAAGGGCTTCTACCAGGGCGGTGACCTCAAGGGCCTGACCAACCGGCTCGACTACATCAAGGGGCTCGGCACCACCGCCATCTGGATGGCGCCGATCTTCAAGAACAAGCCGGTCCAGGGGACGGGCAGCAACGCCTCCGCCGGCTACCACGGCTACTGGATCACCGACTTCACCCAGGTCGACCCGCACTTCGGGACCAACAAGGACCTGGAGACCCTCATCTCCAAGGCGCACGCCAAGGGCATGAAGGTCTTCTTCGACGTCATCACCAACCACACCGCCGACGTCGTCGACTACGAGGAGAAGTCCTACGACTACCTCTCCAAGGGCGCCTTCCCCTACCTGACCAAGGACGGGCAGCCCTTCGACGACGCCGACTACGCGGACGGGAAGAAGGAGTTCCCGGCGGTCTCCACCGCCTCCTTCCCGCGCACCCCGACCGTCACCAGCGACAGCAAGGTGCCGTCGTGGCTCAACGACCCGACGATGTACCACAACCGGGGCGACTCCACGTACGCCGGCGAGTCCACCACCTACGGCGACTTCTCCGGGCTCGACGACCTGTGGACCGAACGGCCCGAGGTCGTCAGCGGGATGGAGAAGATCTACGAACGCTGGGTGCGGGACTTCGACATCGACGGCTTCCGGATCGACACCGTGAAGCACGTGAACATGGAGTTCTGGACGCAGTGGGCGACCGCGCTCGACCAGTACGCGGCCCGGCACGGCCGTAAGAACTTCTTCATGTTCGGCGAGGTCTACTCCGCCGACACGTCGGTCACCTCGCCGTACGTCACCCAGGGGCGGCTCGACGCGACCCTCGACTTCCCCTTCCAGGACGCGGCCCGCTCCTACGCCTCCCAGGGCGGCAGCGCGCGGAAGCTGTCGGCGGTCTTCGGCGACGACTACAAGTACACGACCGGCAAGGCCAACGCCTACGAGCAGGTCACCTTCCTCGGCAACCACGACATGGGCCGGATCGGGTCCTTCCTGGAGCAGGACAACCCGAAGGCCACCGACGCCGAACTGCTCGCCAAGGACAGGCTCGCCAACGAGGTGATGTTCCTCAGCCGGGGCAACCCGGTCGTCTACTACGGCGACGAGCAGGGCTTCACCGGCTCCGGCGGCGACAAGGACGCCCGGCAGACGATGTTCGCCTCGAAGGTCGCCGACTACCTCGACGACGACGAGATCGGCACCGACCGCACGCACGCCAGTGACGCCTACGACACGAGTGCGCCGCTCTACCGGCAGATCAGCGCTCTGTCCAAGCTCCGCGCGGCCAACCCCGCCCTCGCCGACGGCGTCCAGACCGAGCGCTACGCGGCCGACGGCGCCGGGATCTACGCGTTCACCCGGACGGACGCGAAGACCGGCCAGGAGTACGTCGTCGCGTTCAACAACGCCGACACCGCGCAGACGGCGACCTTCGCCACCGGTTCCGCGGGCATGCGCTACCGCGCGCTCCACGGCACCGACGGCACCGTCACCTCCGGCACGGACAACCGGGTGACCGTCACCGTCCCGGCCGAGTCCGCCGTCGTCTACAAGGCCACCGGCGCCCTCGCCAAGCCCACCACCGCCCCCGCCCTGACCCTCACCGCCCCGGCCGCCGGCGCCACCGGCACCGTCGACCTCACCGCGGACGTCACCGGCGGACAGCTCGACCGCGTCGTCTTCGCCGCCCAGGTCGGCAACGGGAAGTGGACCGTCCTCGGCTCAGCCGACCACGCCCCCTACAAGGTCACCCAGACCATCGCGAAGGACGTCCCGGCCGGTACCGCCCTGCGCTACAAGGCGGTCGTGGTCGACTCCGCCGGGCACACCGCCGGCGCCCTGGCCGCGAGCACCAGCGGCACCCCGCCCGCCGCCGAGACGCCCACCGCCTCCTCCCGCGACTACGCGGTCGTCCACTACAAGCGCGCCGACGACGACTACGCCGACTGGGGCCTGTACGCCTGGGGCGACCTCGCCGACGGCGAGGCGACCACCTGGCCCGCGAGCCACCCCTTCACCGGCCGGGACGCCTACGGCGCCTTCGCCTACGTCAAGCTGAAGCCGGGTGCCTCGAACGTCGGCTTCCTCGTCATCGACAAGGACGGGAACAAGGACGTCTCCGCCGACCGCTCCATCGACGTCACCAAGACCGGCGAGGTCTGGATCGAGCAGGGCAAGGCGGACGTCCTGACCGAGAGGCCGACCGCCGACTACCCCGCCCAGGACACCACCAAGGCGGTCATCCATTACCACCGCGCCGACGGGGAGTACGACGGCTGGGGCCTGCACGTCTGGACGGGCGCCGCGAACCCCACCGACTGGTCGAACCCGCTGAAGCCGGTGAAGACTGATGCCTATGGCGCGGTCTTCGAGGTACCGCTCACCGAGGGTGCCACCAGCCTCAGCTACATCATCCACAACGGCGACGAGAAGGACCTCTCCGCCGACCAGTCGCTGGACCTCAAGTCCGACGGCTACGAGGTGTGGCTGTTGAACGGCCAGGAGAAGCACCTGCTCCCGCAGCCCGCCGGCAGCGCCGCCGCGCTCGACCTGACCACCTCCAAGGCGATCTGGATCGACCGGGACACGGTCGCCTGGAACGGTGTCGACGGTGCCGCCTCCACCCAGCTGCTGTACTCCCACGACGGCTCGATCGCCGTCCAGGACGGGACGCTGACCAGCGGCGACGAGCGCTGGCTGCGGCTGACGAAGACCACCCTCACCGACGCCCAGAAGGCGAAGTTCCCGCACCTGAAGGACTACACGGCCTGGTCGGTCGACCCGCGCGACCGCGGCCGGGTGCGGGAGGCGCTCAGCGGTCAGCTCGTCGCCTCCCAGCGCGCGGCGAACGGCGCGGTGCTGGCCGCGACCGGCGTACAGATCGCCGGGGTCCTCGACGACGTGTACGCGACGGCCACCAGGGCCGCCCTCGGCCCGGTCTTCCACCACGGGAAGCCCACCCTCTCCGTCTGGGCCCCGACCGCGCAGTCCGTCGCCCTCGAACTCGACGGCGCGGTCAAGCCGATGCACCGCGACCCCGCCACCGGCGTCTGGTCCGTCACCGGTGCCAGGTCCTGGAAGAACAAGCCCTACCGGTACGTCGTGAAGGTCTGGGCGCCCAGCGTCCGGAAGATCGTCACCAACAAGGTCACCGACCCTTACTCGGTCGCCCTCACCGCGAACTCCGAGCGCAGTCTCGTCGTCGACCTGGACGACCGGTCCCTGGCGCCGGGCGGCTGGTCGACGTACACCAAGCCCAAGGCCGTACCGCTGAAGGACGCCCAGATCCAGGAGCTGCACGTCCGGGACTTCTCGGTGGCGGACAGCACGGTCCCGGCCGCGGACCGGGGCACGTACCTGGCCTTCACCGACCAGGGCAGCGACGGCTCCAAGCACCTCAAGTCCCTTGCCAAGTCCGGGACTTCGTACGTGCATCTGCTCCCGGCCTTCGACTTCGCCACGGTCCCCGAGAAGAAGGCCGACCAGGCGACGCCCGACTGCGACCTCGCCTCCTACGCGGCCGACTCGCAGAAGCAGCAGGAGTGCGTCTCGGCGGTCGCCGCGAAGGACGCCTACAACTGGGGCTACGACCCGTACCACTTCACGGTCCCCGAGGGGTCGTACGCCACCGATCCGGACGGCACCGCGCGCACGGTGCAGTTCCGGCAGATGGTGAAGTCCCTCAACCAGGACGGGCTCCGGGTCGTCATGGACGTCGTCTACAACCACACGGCGGCCAGCGGGCAGGCGGACACCTCCGTCCTCGACCGGATCGTGCCGGGGTACTACCAGCGGCTGCTCGCCGACGGCAGCGTCGCCAACAGCACCTGCTGCTCCAACACCGCGCCCGAGAACGCGATGATGGGCAAGCTGGTGGTGGACTCGATCGTCACCTGGGCCAAGGAGTACAAGGTCGACGGCTTCCGCTTCGACCTGATGGGCCACCACCCGAAGGCCAACATCCTGGCGGTCCGCAAGGCGCTGGACGCGCTGACCCTGAAGAAGGACGGCGTCGACGGCAAGAAGATCATCCTGTACGGCGAGGGCTGGAACTTCGGCGAGGTCGCGAACGACGCCCGGTTCGTGCAGGCCACCCAGCAGAACATGGCGGGGACGGGCATCGCGACCTTCTCCGACCGGGCCCGGGACGCGGTGCGCGGCGGCGGCCCCTTCGACGACGACCCCGGCGTGCAGGGCTTCGCCTCCGGCCTGTACACCGACCCCAACTCCTCCACCGCCAACGGCACGACGGCCGAGCAGAAGGCCCGGCTGCTGCACTACCAGGACCTGATCAAGGTCGGCCTGACCGGCAACCTCGCGAAGTACCGGTTCACCGACGACGACGGCAAGGAGGTCACCGGCGCCGAGGTCGACTACAACGGCGCGCCCGCCGGATACGCGGACGCCCCGGGTGACGCCCTCGCCTATGTCGACGCGCACGACAACGAATCGCTGTTCGACGCGTTGACGTACAAGCTGCCGAAGGACACCTCCGCGTCCGACCGGGCCCGGATGCAGGTCCTGGCGATGGCCACGGCCGCCCTCTCGCAGGGCCCGTCGCTCTCCCAGGCGGGCACGGACCTGCTGCGCTCCAAGTCCCTGGACCGCAACTCCTTCGACAGCGGAGACTGGTTCAACGCCATCCACTGGAACTGCGCCGACGGCAACGGCTTCGGGCGCGGGCTGCCGACGGCCGCCGACAACGAGTCCAAGTGGCCGTACGCCAAGCCCCTGCTGACCTCGGTGAGCGTCGGCTGCGCACAGATCGAGGGCGCCTCGGCCGCCTACCGTGATCTGCTGAGAATCCGTACGACCGAGAACGCGTTCTCGCTGGACACCGCTGGACAGGTGCAGTCGAAGCTCTCCTTCCCGCTGTCCGGGAAGGACGAGACACCCGGTGTCATCACCATGCGACTCGGTGACCTCGTCGTCGTGTTCAACGCGACGCCGGGGCAGCGGGAGCAGCGGGTGGCGGCCCTGGCCGGTACCGGCTACCGGCTGCACCCGGTGCAGGCCTCGGGGGCGGATTCCGTTGTCAAGTCCGCTTCGTACGCGGCGGATACGGGTACGTTCCTCGTTCCGGGACGCACGGTGGCGGTGTTCTCCCGGACCAGGTGACAGTGGCGTTAGGTTGGTGGGGCGGGCCCGGCACCGGGCCTGCCCCACCGGCGTTGTCCAGGGGCTGGGAGAATGGACGTCAACGGCAAGCTGACAGACACGACCGTCCTGGTCGTGGACGACGAGCCCGCGAGCCGGTTCGCGATCGGCACCGTGCTGCGCCGGGCCGGGCACGAGGTCGTCGCGGTCGGCGGCGGCGCGGAGGCGCTCAGCGAACTCGACGTACGGCTGCGCAAGGGCCATCTGCCCGACGTGGCCCTCATAGACGTGCACCTGCCGGACATGAGCGGCTTCGAGCTGTGCCGCCGGCTCAGGGAACGGCCGCACATGGCCGGGCTGCCCGTCGTGCACTTCTCCGCTCTCTCCGTCGCCCCGGCGGACCGCTGCCCGGGACTGGACACCGGGGCCGAGGCGTATCTGACGGTGCCCGCCGAGCCGGAGGACATCGACGCGGCCGTCCGGGCCGCGGTCCGCGCCGCCCGGCTGCGCGCCGACGACCAGGCGCTGGTACGGCGGCTGAAACTGCTGTCGGAGACGATCGTCTCCATCCAGGCGGCGCGCTCGCTGCACGAACTGGCCGACGCCGCCGCGGACGGCGCCGCCCGCCTCCTGGGCACCCCCGCCGCCGTCTTCGTCCTCGACCAGGACGACGAGCTGTACCGCGGCCTCTGCCGGGAACGCACCTCCCTCGCCCTCCCGGACGAGGGCGCCCACCGGGAGGTGGCCGGCCTGCTGCGGCGGCTCACCCGGGGGCAGTCCGGGGTGCGGATCACCACCGTGCCGGCGCCGCTGTGGCCCACCGGGTTCTTCCGGCCGGGCGTCCAGCACGACGCCCGGCTGACGCTGGTCCTCACCCAGGACGGCAAGGTCCCGGTCTGCCTGGCCACGCCCACCCGCGGGCAGCGCAGGATCAACCCCGAGAACGAGGCGCTGCTGGCCCAGCTGGCCCAGGCCACCGCCCTCACCGCCGAGCCCCTGCTCATGTACCAGGTGGAGCGGCATGTCGCGCTCACCCTCCAGCACAGCTTCCTGCCCCGCCCGCACCAGCTGCCCGAACTGCCGGGCGTCGACATAGCGGTGCGCTACGAGCCCGCCTCCCAGGAGACCGAGATCGGCGGCGACTTCTACGCCGCGCTCCGGGTCGGCGACGAGGTGCTCACCGCGGTCGGGGACGTCGTGGGGCACTCGCTGGAGGCGGCCACCGTCATGGTCGAGCTGCGGCACGCGCTGCGCGCCTACTGTCTCGCGGAGAGCGACCCGGCCGCGCTGGCCGAGCGGCTCGACCAGCTCCTGCAGCACTACCACGCCGAGGTCACGGCCACCGTCTGCCTGGCCCTGATCGATCCGGCGACCGGACGCACCCGCATCGCCAACGCGGGCCACATCCCGCCGCTGATACTCGGCGAGGACGGCAGCGCCGAGTACGTCAAGGCGTCCGGTCCGCTGCTGGGGGTGGGCCTGCCCCACCCGCCGCCCACCGAGCTGGTCCTCCAGCCCGCCGACCGGCTCCTCATGGTCACCGACGGCCTGATCGAGACCCGGGGCACCGACCTCACGGTCTCGATGGAGCACCTCCGCTCCGCCGCCGTCGGCGCCCTGCCCGGCCTGGACGCCCTCTGCGACACCCTCCTCGCCTGCTTCGGCCGCGACCGCGAGGACGACGTCGCCCTGCTGGCGCTGAGCCTGGCGCGGAGCTAGGCCGGCCTCCCCGGCACACCCGTCGCACCGCCGACTCACCTCGATGCCAATGGAATTGAGGTGATCATCGAGCTGCGCCCGTTTCCGTTATGCCGAAACCGAGCGGAATCGAGCGGAGCCGAGCGGAATCGAGCGGAATCGAAAGATGCGCGGGAAGTGGTACCGAGATCGAAATGGCGGATCGGTCGATAAAGAAGGAAGGAATGCCTCCTCTTTGTCGTCGATGGCATAGGATCCGCTGTGGAAGTTGAGGTCAGCGTGTCACCGCAGGTCTCCTGAATCCCTCTTTACCGCCGGGATTTGATTCAGAGTTAATTGGTGCACACTGTTTATTGTTCCGGTGTACGGCCGGCCGCGCCGGTCGAACGCGTGGATTATTTTCCGGTGTGGTCGCGTTTATACGCCTCCATTCGCGCCGGACTGCGCCACCTATTGTCGATGCGACACCGTGCGCTCTCACGCGGCAAATGACTTACGGCGGGCACGTGTTGTACGTTTTTTCTCGCCGAGGAGAAATTCCAGCCAGCGGTTCTCGCCGTTGAGAGGGACACGCATGACGAGTCACGCAACCGAAGTCGACCTCGAAAGTCTGCTCCGCCGGGCGTTACAGACCACAGGCGCCGACGCCCGTTGGACGGCCGACGTACACGAGATGTGGTGCCTCCTTGTGCACCAGTCCGGAATGCAGCGCCGGCAAGGCTGGAAATTGCACGTCTCCGCGACGTCCGCCTCCGCACCGGAAGTGCTGGAGAAGGCCCTGGAAGTGCTGCTCCGCGAGGATTCGGGATTCAAGTTCGTCCGCTCGCTCGAACAGGTGAGCGCGCTCAATTCCCGCGCCACGCCACGGGGGAGCTCGGGCAAGTTCATCACCGTATACCCGTCCTCCGACGAGGCCGCGGCGCGGCTGGCGCTGGAACTGCACAAGGCCACGCTGGGACTCGCCGGCCCCCGGATCCTGTCCGACCAGCCCTATGCCCCGAACAGCCTGGTGCACTACCGCTACGGCGCCTTCGTCGGCCGGCGGCGGCTTTCGGACCAGGGACTGCTGGTGTGGTTCATCGAGGACCCGGACGGCAATCCCGTGGAGGACAGGCGCACCGGACAGTATTCTCCGCCCGCCTGGGCGGTCAGCCCCTTTCCCGCCGCGGTGCCTTCGCCACCACGCCAAAAGAAGCCGGCCGGCGGCCCGGTGCTGCTCGGCGGCCGGTTCTCGGTACGGGAGGCGATCCGGCACACCAACAAGGGCGGTGTCTACCGCGGGACCGACGTCACCACGGGCGCACCCGTGGTGATCAAGGAGGCCCGGCCGCACGTCGAGGGCGACGCGTCCGGCTCCGACGTCCGCGACTGGCTGCGGGCCGAGGCCGCGACGCTGGAGAAGCTCAAGGGCACGGGGCTGGCGCCGGAACCGCTCGCCATGTTCGAGACGGGCGGGCACCTGTTCCTCGCCCAGGAGGAAGTCCCGGGCATGCCGCTGCGCAACTGGGTCGCCGAGCGCTTCCGCGACGTCGGCGGCGAACGCTACCGGGCGGACGCGCTCGCCCAGGCCGGACGGCTGGTGGAGCTGGTCGCGGCGGCCCACGCCCACGGCTGCGTACTGCGGGACTTCACGCCCGGCAACGTCATGGTCCGCCCCGACGGCGAACTGCGCCTCATCGACCTGGAGCTCGCCGTCCTGGAGGACGACGCCCCGCTCCCGACCCGGGTGGGGACCCCCGGCTTCAGCGCCCCCGAACGCCTCACGGACGCTCCGGTCTCCCGGACCGCCGACTACTACAGCCTCGGCGCCACCGTCTGCTTCGTGCTCGCCGGGAAGGTGCCGAACCTGCTGCCCGAGGAACCGGCCGGCAGGCCCGACGAACAGCGGTTCGCCGACTGGCTCGCCGCCTGCGACGAAACGTTGCGTCTGCCGCCCGGCCTGCCGGAGATGCTCCTCGGACTGATGAAGGACGACCCCGACGGACGCTGGAACCCCGCCAGGGCACGCGCCGCTCTCCACCCGGCGGACCCGGCACGGCCGCAACAGCCCGCCGACGGTCTGGCACGGCCGGGGCAGCCCGCGGCGGGGACGAAGCAGCCCGAAACCGGCCCGGGGAGTTCCGCCGCAGGGTCGGTGCGGACGGGCGATCCGGGGGTGGGGACGCGGGTCACGGTTGCCGGGATGGTGGACCACCTCGTCGATTCGATGACCCCGGACGACGGCCGGCGGCTGTGGCCCGTGTCCACCCTGGCCGGGGAGACCGACCCCTGTACCGTGCAGCAGGGCGCGGCGGGCGTACTGGCGGTCCTCACCCGGTACTTCGAGCTCACCGGCGACCCCCGGCTGCCGGAGGCGATCTCCGCCGCGGGCCACTGGATCGTCGACCGCACCGACACCCGGTCCATCCGCCCCGGCCTGCACTTCGGCGGCCGCGGTATCGCGTGGGCGCTGTACGACGCCGGACGTGCCGTCGACGACCGCGCGCTCACCGACCACGCCCTGGCCCTGGCGCTGGCCCCACTGGAACCGACGCCCAGTCACGACATCACGCACGGCTGCGCGGGCAGCGGACTCGCCGCCGCCCACCTGTGGCACCGCACCCGTGACCCGCGCCTGGCCGAACTGGTCGTGGACGCGGCCGACCGGCTGGCCGCCGCCGCACAGCCCGAGCCGTCCGGAGTCAGCTGGCCCGTCCCCGCGGAAGCCGTCTCCGAAGAGGCCGGCAAGCGCTACCTGGGCTTCGCCCACGGCTCGGCCGGCATCGGCAGCTTCCTGCTCACCGCCGCGGCCGTCTCCGGCCGGCCGGAACACCTGGAGCTGGCCCTGGCGGCGGGCGAACACCTGGTGGCCCACGCCGTACCGGTCGGGCACACGGCCCAGTGGCCGGCCCAGGCCTCGGACCCGCCCACGGCCCCCTACTGGTGCCACGGTTCGGCGGGCATCGGCTCCTTCCTGGTCCGGCTCTGGCAGCGGACCGGGGACAAACGATTCGGCGAACTCGCCCGCGGCGCCGCGCACGCCGTCGTGGAGCGCGCCTCCCGGGCCGCCGTCGCCCAGTGCCACGGCCTCGCGGGCAACGGCGACTTCCTCCTCGACATGGCCGAGGCCACCGGCGATCCCGCCTACCGGGCGATGGCCGAGGACCTGGCCCGCCTCATCGTCGCCGAACGGGCCCACCGCGGCAGCCACGTCGTCTTCCCCAACGAGTACGGGGACGTCTCGACGAGCTGGAGCGACGGCTCCGCAGGAATCCTGGCGTTCCTCCTGAGGACCCGCCACACAGACTCCCGGCACTGGTCCGTCCAGCAGCCGGGATGAGCGACAGGCACCCACCTGTCGCAACCGCTCACAGAAGGAGAAAGTCATGGAGAACCAGGCCCTTGAGCTGCTGGCCGAGCTGCACGCCCTTCCGGAGACCGACCCGGTCGACTTCGACGGAGCATCGTTCTCCGGGACGTGCGCGTGCGTCGGCCTGCTGACGCTGCTCAACACGGTCTGCGTCGGCATCAGCTGCGCGTAACCGAGAACCTCCGGCCGGTGGGCGCCCTCGGGCGGCCACCGGCCGGAGCCGCACCCCCGTGGACGAGGACCCGACCATGCAGCCACCCGCCGGTGACGACGCCCGCACCCGGACCACCACGCCGACCGCCGCCGTCCGCCACCCGGACGCCCCCCAGTCCGCCGCCCGGCCGGTGTCCGCCATCAGCACGCGCGGCCTGGTCAAGAGCTACCCGGGCCCGGACGGAACCACCACCCACGCCGTCCGCGGCCTGGACCTGGACGTGCTCGAAGGGGAGACGTACGCCTTCCTCGGCCCCAACGGCGCCGGGAAGTCCACCACCCTCGCCCTGCTGTGCGCGCTGGCCCGCCCCACCGCCGGACGGGCCACGGTGGCGGGCATCGACGTGCTCGGCCGGCCGGACCGGGTCCGCGGCGCCGTCGGGATGCTCTTCCAGCACAGCGCCCTGGACCCGGACCTGACCGCCGAACAGAACCTGTACATCCACGCCCGCCTCTACGGACTGCGCCGCCGCCACGCCCGGCCGCGCGTCGCCGAGATGCTCGACACGGTCGGGCTGGCCGACCGGCGGCGCTCCCCGGTGCGCACCCTGTCCGGAGGCATGCGCCGCCGCCTGGAACTCGCCCGCGGCCTGCTGCACGCGCCCCGGGTGCTGTTCCTCGACGAGCCGACCACCGGACTCGACCCGCACGCCCGCGCCCAGGTCTGGGACCACCTGCGCCTGCTGCGCGACCGGTACGGCTGCACGCTCTTCGTCACCACCCACTACCTGGAGGAGGCGGAGAACTGCGACCGCCTCGGCATCATCGACCAGGGCCGGCTGGTCGCCGAGGGCACGCCCCTCGCGCTGAAGGCCGCGGTCGGCGACGACCGGGTGGTGCTGCGCACCGGCGACGACGCGGCCGCACGACAGGTCGTGGGCCTGACCGCACCGCCGGGCCGCGCCGTCACCCTGGACGACGCGGGGGTGTCCCTGCGGGTGCCCGACGGCAGCGCCTGGATCCCGCGTCTGTGCGTGGCGCTGCAGGCCCACGGCATCGCGGTGCACGCCGCGTCCGCGACACCGCCCACGCTCGACGACGTCTTCTTCCACCACACCGGCCGCAGCATCGACGTCCCCGGGCCGCACCGGACACCGGCCGCCCCCGTCCCGGACGGCCCCACGGCACCGGCCGAGGAGGCCCCGTGACCGCACCCGCCCGCCCGGCCCCGGACACCGCCGCCGAGGCCCCCGACGACCCCGGCTCCACCGACCCCACGCCCCGGGCCCGCCTGCGCCGCGAACTGCGCGCGGTCCACGCCCTGGTCCACCGCGATCTGCTGCGCCTGTCGGTCCAGCGGGTCCACACCGCCCTGATGCTGCTCCAGCCGGTGCTCTACCTCTTCGTCCTGGGCGGCGGCCTGGCGGCCCTGATCCCCGACTCCTCGCTGGGCGTCGGCTACCAGGCCTACCTCTTCCCGGGCATGCTGATCATGACGGTGCAGGCGCCGGCCATCATCGTCGGCATCCGCCTGATCACCGACCGGCAGAGCGGCTACCTGCGCGAACTCCTGCTGGCCCCGGTCAGCCGGTCCACCCTCCTGCTCGGCAGCTGCGCCGGCGGCACCCTCGTCTCCACGGTCCAGGGCGCCGTCCTGCTGGGCCTCGGCGGTGCCGTGGGCCTGCCCTACGACCCGCTCCTGCTGGTCCTGCTGCTCGCCGCCCTGGTCCTGGCCTCCTTCACCATCACGGCCCTGTCCCTGCTGCTGGCCGTGAGCCTCGACCGGCCCGAGATCTTCCAGATGCTGCTCGGCCTGGTGATGATGCCGCTGCTGTTCCTCTCCGGCGGCTTCTTCCCGCTGGCGAACCTGCCGGGCTGGGCCCACACCCTGTCCGCCGTCAATCCGCTCGCCTATGGAGTGGACCTGCTCCGCCGCTGCATCGCGCTGCGGGTACCGCACCAGTCGACCGCCGTGGGCATCGAGTGGGCCGGCCGGCAGCCTCCCCTGCTCCTGGAGGGCGGCCTCCTGCTGGCCGGCGGAGTACTGGCCCTGCTCTGGGCCGCCCACCGCTTCGGCCGCCCCGAATGACGGGCCCTGGCTCTAGGCTGGACCCAGTTGCCGTAGAACAGGAGTGCTCATGCCGCAGATCACCGTCGACTACTCCGCCACGGCGGACGCCGCCTTCGACCGGGCCGGCTTCGCCAAGGCACTGCACACCGCCGTCGTCGAGATCGCGGCCGCCAAGCCCGAGGCCTGCAAGACCCTCTTCCGCGCCGCCGACGCCACGGCCTACTCCTACGACGAGGACGGCGGCCACATCATCGTCCACGTCACCTTCGGCCTCCTCGCCGGCCGCACCGACGAGACGAAGGCGAAACTCACCGAGGCGACCCTGGAGTTGCTGCGCGACCACCTGAAGCCGCAGGGCCACGTCCTCCACGCCTCGGCAGAGGTCAGGGACCTGGACCCCTCGTACCGGAAGTACGAGGGTTAGCTGCAGCGCCCCGAAAGGGGCGCGGGGAACTGCGCGACCAGCCCCCACAGACCCGCAGCCGACGACTCAGCCGGCCAACGCGATGAGCCGCCCCGCCAGATCCGCGAACGGCCCGTCGCCCGGCTCGTCCTGCACCATCCGCTTCACCAGCGCGCTCATCTCCTCGTCGTACGCCGCGCTGACCGCCGTCAGCGCGGCGAAGTCATGGACGAGCTGGATCTCCAGCTCGCCGCGCGGAATCCGGCGGCCGTCCAGCCAGATCAGCGCGGTCGACTCGGCGAGCGAGATCCAGGAGCGGATGACGAGTTCGAGGCGGGCGGGGGCCTCGGTGACCTCCAGATGCGAGAGGATCTGCTCGTAGGCGACCTGCCGCACGGAGTCGATGAGGGCGTTGGTCGCGGAGGAGCCGACCGCCGGGCCGCCGCGCATCAACGCGGCGAAACCGGGCCCGTGTTCGTCGACGAAGTCGAAGAAGCGGCGCATCACCCGCAGCAGCCGGGCCCCGAGCGGCCCCTCCCGCGGCTCGTCGAACCGCTCCGCGAGATCCTCCGAGGCACGCTTCAACGCGGCCTCGTACAGGCTGAGTTTGCCGGGGAAGTAGTGGTAGACCAGCGGCCGCGAGATGCCCGCGGCCGCGGCTATCTCGTCGATGGAGACCTCGTCGGGCGAGCGGCGGCTGAACAGTTCGAGGGCGACGCCGATCAACTGCTGCCGCCGCTCGTCGACTCCCATTCTGCGGCGTACCCCGGTACTCATGCGAACACCTTACCGATCGGATCCGGCCTCCCAGGGACCTGACCCGGCACGGGCGTTCACAGATCCAGCACAAGTCTCCCACTTCGCGCCCGCGATACACAGATCAACATCGAGTCCGCGCGCTCCGCGTCCGTCAGCAGCTCGTCCCGGTGTTCCACCTCCCCTTCCAGCACCCGCTGTTGGCAGGTCCCGCAGAACCCCTGGGCGCAGGAGTAGGCCGTGTCGGGCAGCTCCGCCCGCACCGCCGCCAGCACCGTCGTGTCGGCGGGGACGGTCAACGTCCGCCCGCTGCGCCGGAGTTCCAGCTCGAACGGATGGTCGCCGCCGGTGCCGGTGCGCGGCGCGAACCGTTCGAGCCGTACGGCGGGGAACCGCTCCTCCACCGCCGCCATCAGCCCCTCGGGACCGCAGCAGTACACCGCCGCGCCCTCGGGAACCGTCAGCGCGTCGAGGTCCGGGCGCCCGTCCTCGTCCTCCGCGAGGACCGTGACCCGGTCGTCGCCGGCCAGTTCCGCCAGGAACGGCATCGAGGCCCG
Organism: Streptomyces sp. NPDC090088; assembly: GCF_044747345.1. Classification (NCBI taxonomy): domain Bacteria; kingdom Bacillati; phylum Actinomycetota; class Actinomycetes; order Kitasatosporales; family Streptomycetaceae; genus Streptomyces; species Streptomyces sp. NPDC090088. The sequence continues at coordinate 1,350,425 of NZ_JBIVDZ010000001.1, forward strand.
GCTGCGCCCGCAGTACAGCAGCCGCCACTCCGTACCCTCCGGCAGGGCCCGCACCATCGACAGGATCGGGGTGATGCCGATGCCCCCGGCGACGAACACGTACGACGCGGCCCCGACGAGCGGGAAGCGGTTGCGCGGCCCGCGCACCTCCAGCTCCATGCCCTCGACCACCTGCTCGTGGACCTCCCGCGAACCGCCCCGCCCGTCCGCGACCAGCCGCGCGGCGATCGTGTACGAGGAGGTGTCGGCCGGGTCCCCGCAGAGCGAGTACTGCCGGACCAGTCCCGAGGGCAGCACGACGTCGAGATGGGCGCCGGGCTCCCAGCCCGGCAACCGCCGCCCCTCCAGGCGCAGTTGCACGACCCCGTCGGCGACCGTCCGGTGCGAGGCGACCAGCAGTCGCAGCGCCCGGGACCGCGGCTGCCCGGAGGTCGGCGGGTCCAGCGCCGGCATCGGCCACAGCGGGGACGCCTCGATCCGGCGCCGCATCGCCCGCTGGACCAGCAGCGCGGCGCCCGCGACGGCGACGACGGTGCGCAGCCTCGGTGTCATCACGCGGCCCCCTTCTCGGCGTGCTCGGCGGCCAGTGCGGCGGGGGAGGAGGCCAGGTAGGCGACGGCCTGCTCGGTGGAGCCCTCCTGGGAGGGGTGGTAGGTGCGGCTGAGGTAGCGCGGGATGGACTTCAGCATGTCGCCGGTGGCCGGCAGCGTGCCGCGCCGGCCCGCCAGGTAGAAGTCCCGGAACCGGGCCTGGCCCTCGGTCAGCGTCGGGTCGTTGGCCATGAAGAAGCGGGCGCCGCGCTGCCACAGGAAGACGATCGCCGTGAACGCCGTCGCCCAGGTCCGCACCCGGCGCCGGTAGCCGCCGTCGAGGTGCACGAAGAGGTCGAAGGCGACCGACCGGTGCTCGACCTCCTCGGCGCCGTGCCAGCGCAGCAGGTCCAGCATCATCGGGTCGGCGCCGCGCCGGTCCAGCTCGTCGGCGTTGAGCACCCAGTCGCCGAGGAAGGCGGTGTAGTGCTCGATGGCCGCGATCAGCGCGACCCGTTCCAGGAGCCACCAGCGCCGGGCCCGCCCGGGCGGCAGCGTCCGGTCGCCGAGCAGCTTCTCGAAGAACCAGTCGACCTGCGCGGTGTACGGCGTCGGGTCGAGTCCCAGCTCCCTGAGGTGGGGCAGCACCTCGTCATGGGCCTGGGAGTGCATCGCCTCCTGCCCGATGAACCCGATGACGTCCTCGCGCAGCCGCTCGTCACGGATGAGCGGCAGCACCTGCTTGTAGACGTGCACGAACCACCGCTCACCGGCCGGCAGCAGCAGATGCAGCACATTGATGGTGTGCGTGGCGAAGGGGTCTCCGGGCACCCAGTGCAGCGGGGTGTCCTCCCAGGCGAAGGACACATTGCGGGCCTTGAGCGCCATGTGCTCGGACGCGACCGGCTGGGGCTGCTTGTTGGACATGGCGTCAATGTACTGACGGGTAGGTCCGCTGAGAACCCCTGGGACGGAGCTTGTTTACACCGATGTCAGCAAGGGGTGCTCAGTGCAGCCCGCTGATCTCGGTCCCGTCCTCCAGCGTCCCCGTCAGGTCGGCCTGCGCCCCCTGCTTCGCCCTGGCCACCAGCTGCGTCCCGTCGGCCGAGGCCGTGACCCCGCCGGTCGCCCGGACCGACGCGGTGTCGCGGCCGCCCGCGGCCAGCAGGTACCACTGCCCGCCCCCAGACTTCCACAGCACCCCGGCCAGCACCTGCGGATCGCGCGGACCGCACGCCGTCACATCGGACCCCTTGGCCGCGACCGCCCCGTACGGGCTGCCCGGCGTCCGGAACTGCGCCAGCGCCACCGTCCCGTCGCCCCGCCAGGTCTCCGCGCGGGTGCACACCCACGCCCCGGTGCCGCCGGCCTCCGGCAGCGTCTGCTCGGCGAACGCCCAGGCGTTGACGCCGCGCACCCCGGCGGAGCGCTCCGCGGCCAGCGAGCAGGCGAACGGCGCCCAGTCACGCAGCCCGGCCGCACCGGACGCCTCGCCGGTGTACCCGGGGCGCCCCGAGGTGAGATGCGCCGGGACCAGCTCGCCGAGGTCGGTGGAGAGCCGGGTGCCGTCCGCGTCGGTCAGCTGCAGCACGTTCCAGGACGTGCACGCCCCCTGCTGCATCGCCGGACTGGCCATCGGCCCGGTCACCCCGTCGGTCAGCCCGAGGTCCATCGCCCCCGAGGTCGGCTTCATCAGGTCCCGCTCGGCCGCCCTGGTCACCCACGGGGCCGTCAGATAGCGGACGTTGCCGTCGGCGCGGCCGAGGACCAGCGCGCCGGCCTCCGCGTCGGTCGCGCCGTCGACACGGGCGAAGTCCAGGGCCGCGCCCGCCGTGCCGTCCTTCGGCTCGGCGTAGCGGGCGATGCGCAGACCGTCGTAGAAGACCACCACCCGGGCGCTGTCGACCACGCCCGCGTACAGCAGCTGGGGCGGTCCGGCGGGGCCGCCGGTCTGGGTGCCCGGGGTGGCCGAGACGCGGACGGTGGCGCCGGGGCGGGCCCAGACGGCGAGGGCGCGGCGCAGCAGCGAGGTGTTGCCGGTGAGGGCGCCGCGCGCGGGCCAGACGGAGAAGTCGGCGCGGGCGGCGGTCCGCCAGGCGGTCGCGGGGATCTTCGTGACCTGGGCGGGGTCCAGGGCCGCCTCGGCGGCCGCGTTCTGGGCGTACGGCGGGGCCGCGGCACCGTCGGCGCCCCAGCCGCCGCTCGGCAGCACGACCAGCGCGCCGCACACCGCGAGCGCGGCGGCCGCGGCCAGCGCGGCCTTGGTGTGCTGGCGGCGCCGCATCAGGTCGGTGGGCCGGGCCTGCAGGGAACAGGGGTCGAACTCGGGAGAGTCCAGCAGCGGATACTCGGCCGGGACGCCGTTCGCCTCGGCGAGCGCGCCCTCCGGGTGCTCGACCCCGGCCGCGCGCAGGATCTTGCGGACGTCGCCGTCGGGGAGCTGCTCAAGACCGCGCAGGGCGTAGGCCGCCCGGGCCGGGCCGGAGAGGGTCGCGAGCCGCTGGTCCAGGGCGAGTTCGTCGGCGCCGCCGGAGCGCGGGAAGAGCCGGAGCCCCCACACCTGGGGCAGCAGCGGCGGCAGCTGGGCGCGCTTGGGCCACGCGCTGAACTTCAGCGGCACGCCCGCCTCCAGCGCCGTACGCACCACTTCGAGGCGGACCAGGGCGTACCCGGGGTCGGTGTCGCGGCCGGTCGACTGGGCCGGGATCACCGGGGCCTGCCGGCGGCTGCGGGGCAGGGCCCGCTGGACCAGGGAGTGTGCGGTCAGCACGCGACGGCCGCGCGCGAGACCCGGCGGCAGCACCAGATAGGCGAGCCGGACCAGCCGCGGGTAGTGCTCGACGAGCGCGGCCTCGGCCTGCTCGACATCGACCGCCGGACCGAGGGCTCCGGTGGCGCCGGCTGCGTGACGCTGGGCTACATGCTGTGACTGCACGTCCTGAAGAACGAGCGACCCGTTGGTTGGTCACCGCCACACAGGTGACACTGCCGTATCCGTATCGGCACGATGTGAGCGCTTCGCGCCCCACAGCCGTATCGAAGGGGACGGGCCCCCGAAGGCACCGGGGCCGGCAATGCGACCGGAGGAACAGATGAGGTTGACCCGACCGATGCTCGCCGTGGCCGGCGCCGTGGCCGTACTGGCGCTGGCGGGCTGTGGATCCGGAGACAGCAAGGCGGAGGTCAAGGTGCCGGCCACGGCGACCGGCAGCCTGGAGAGCCTGGCCGCCAAGGTGAAGTGCACCCCCGACATGCAGATCGACTCCGACGAGGTCCGCCAGGCCATCTGCAAGACCTCCGCCGGCAAGTTCGTCTTCGCCACCTTCGCCACCGACCGCGGCCAGCGCGAGTGGATCAACGACGCCAAGGACTACGGCGGTTACTACCTCGTCGGCCGCAAGTGGGTCGCCGTCGGCACCGACAAGGTGGTCAAGGCGCTGCAGCCCACGCTGGGCGGCTGGGAGGAGATCGGCACCGACCACAGCACGCACACCAGCTAGTTGAGGCCGCGCGGCACTCACGGAAGCGGGCGGACACACGGAAGCGGGCGGTGGGAGAATCCCACCGCCCGCTTCTTCGTGCTACCGGCTACCGGTCAGCCGGTGCTCCGACTACTGGCACTTCTTGCCGGAGTTGATGCAGTTGGCGATGGTGGTCGCCAGGTTGTTCTTGAAGACCGCGATGAAGTCGTCGTGGTCGGTCGCCGACTTGTGCAGCTGCTCCGGGAAGCCGTCCACCGCGTAGGCGTTCTTCACCTGGCCGTTGACGATGCTGGGCTGCGTGACGTTGTAGACCAGACGCATCGTCAGCTGCGGGATCGCCTTGAAGCCGTTACCGCAGACACCGCTCGCCGGGTCCGCGAACGCGACGTGCGTGCGGTGGTTGGCGCTGTCGATGTTCGTGCCGTCCCAGCAGCTCTGGAAGGCGAAGGTGCGGACCACCTGGCTGCCCTGCGGGCAGATCGGGTACTGCTCGGTCAGCTGGACCTTGTTCTCGAAGCCGGTGCAGCTCCAGTGCGCGTTGGCGTTGGCCAGACCGTTGGTCGTGGTCTTGGCGTCACCGGTGATGATGCGCAGGAACTGCGGCATCGCGGTGACCTTGCTGGCCGGGGAGCCGACGTACTTGATCTGCGCCTGGACCGGGGTCAGGATCTTGCCGACGTTGCCCTCGGTGCCACCGCCGGCCGCGTTCTGGTCGAAGTCCTGCGAACCGTCCTGCTCACGGACGACCGGCCAGTAGTACGCCGACAGGTCGCTCTGGTTCTGGCAGCTGGTCTGGTCCGCGATCAGCGTGTCGTTGGTCGCGAACGCGTCGACCTTCTGGTTGCCGACGTAGTCGTGCAGGTGGTGCGCGCCGTTGGTCACGCCGGGCGCCACGATCACGTTGTCGGTGTTGTGGTTCTTGTTCGCGTTCACACCACACCTGGTGGTGAAGGAACCGGTCGAGGCCTGCTGGCCGTTCTGCGGCTTGCCCTGGACGTTCGCGGCGACCTTCGTGATGTCCACGAAGTCCGCGGCGGTCGGGCCGTTGCCGGCCTGTCCACCGATACCCACGTCGACCGGGGTGCTCGCGCTGGCGCTCGGGGCGGCGGTGGCCTGGCCGCCGCCGTTGTTCTGACCGCCGTTGTTCTGGCCGCCATTGTTGTTCTGGCCGTTGTTGTTGTTCCCGCGGCCGCCGTTGTTGCCCCGGCCACCGCCGGCGGTGGTCTGGTTCGCGGTCTGCGTGGTGCAGGCCGCGAGCTGCGCCAGCGAGCTGTTGAACTGCCCGCCGACCCGCGTGATGTCGAGCCGGATCCGGTCGATCGTGGCCGCCCGCTTCTCCTTCAGGGGGCCGACGATCGCGTTCTGCACGAAGTTGGCGTCGTTCGCCTGCGCCTGGCGGGTGGAGGCGAGCCGGGAGTAGGCCTCGGTGATCTGCTTGTCGAGGTTGGCCAGCTCCGTCGCCACCCCCTGCTTGGCCTTGGCCGGCACGCTCGTCAGCTTCTGGCCGACGTCCGGGCAGGCGATGGTCGCGACCGTGGCGGCAGCGGCTTTGGTGTAGTTCTGGGCAGAGTTGTTCGACTCGTGAGCCGAAGCGTTCATCTGCGCCCAGAGCAGCCCGCCCCCGCCAAGCGCTATGGCCGCCGATGCGGCAATGGCCTTGACGGCCAGCGGCGAACGGCGTTTGCGTATGTTGCGTCCCATGGAACTCCTCAGACCTTCCTTGCGGGGCGGCATCGAGGCGCCCGACAGGAGTGAAGCGGCGCCTTCTCATACGCACCTCATCTCAGAGGTGTTCAGCCGCCTCACAAATTCATCAGAGTTTTGTTACGCACTTGCGGCACAACTACCGTTTGAGCTGCGGAAGTTCCGGGAAAATCAGCGATCGCGGTCCAGGTAGGCCAGCACCGCCAGGACGCGCCGATTGTCGTCGTCCGACACCTCAAGTCCGAGTTTGGTGAAGATGTTGGAGGTGTGTTTGGCGATGGCCCGTTCCGTGACCACGAGCTGCGCGGCGATCGCCGCGTTCGAACGGCCCTGCGCCATCAGCTCCATGACCTCCAGCTCGCGCGCCGTCAGGCCGCCGAGCGGCCGGTCGTCCGCCCGCCGCGACAGCAGCTGCTGGATCACCTGCGGGTCCATGGCCGTACCGCCGGCCGCGACCCGCCGTACCGCGTCCACGAACTGCTCCGCGTCGAACACCCGGTCCTTCAGCAGATAACCGACCCCGCCACTGCCGTCCGCCAGCAGCTCCCGCGCGTACAGCTGCTCCACGTGCTGGGAGAGCACCAGCACCGGCAGCCCCGGCCGGTCCCGCCGCGCCCTGAGCGCGCACTGCAGCCCCTCGTCGGTGTGCGTGGGCGGCAGCCGTACGTCCACCACGGCCACGTCCGGCTCCAGCTCGGCCAGCGCCCGGGTGAGTTCGGGGCCGGACTCGACGGCGGCGGCGATCTCGAAGCCGTAGGCCTCAAGCAGCCGGACCAGCCCATCCCGGAGAAGGAACAGGTCTTCGGCTAGGACAACGCGCACGGGATCTCCATGGTGACCATGGTGGGACCGCCCGCGGGGCTGCTGACGGCGAGGACGCCGTCGAATGTACCCAGTCGCCGCTCGACCCCGGCGAGCCCGGACCCGGCGCCGATCACCGCGCCGCCCCGGCCGTGGTCGGTGACCGTCACACGCAGCATGCCGCCCCCTTCCTCCACGTGATGCACGTCGACCCAGATCCGGTCGGCGCCGGAGTGCTTGACCGCGTTGGTGAGCACCTCGCTCACCGCGAAGTACGCGGCCGACTCCACCGGCGCGTCCGCCCGGCCCGGCAGCTCCACCGTCACCTCCGTCGGCACCGGCAGCCGCAGCGCCAGCGCCCGTACGGCGTCACCGAGCCCGCGCTCGGCCAGCACCGGCGGATGGATCCCCCGGACCAGGTCCCGCAGCTCGCCCAGGGCCTCCACGGACGCCTGCCGGGTCTGGGCGAGAAGCCGCTTGGCCTGCTCCGGATCCCGGTCCATCAGCATCTCGACGGTCCCGAGGTCCATGCCCATGGCGACCAGCCGAGCCTGCGCCCCGTCGTGCAGGTCCCGCTCGATCCGGCGCAGCTCGGCCGCCGAGGTGTCCACGGCGTCCTTGCGGGTCTCGGTCAGCACCCGTACCCGCTCCACGAGTTCGCCCTTGCCCGGGTCGAGGACGGCGGCGGTGAGCCGGAAGTGGGCGGTCAGCAGGGCCGGGGTGTAACGGAAGGCGACGACGAGGACGACGGCGCCGAGCGCGGCGGCGGCCAGCGCGGTCGGCTGGTCACTGACCGGCACGAACTCGTACCAGTACGTCTCCCCGTCCGCGAGCACCCGCCACAGCCCGGCCGCCAACGCGAACCCCTCGACCGCGTAGACCAGCAGCACCGCCGGCAGCAGCGCGGTCACGAACCCGGCCGTCATGTCCACCGGCAGCCACAGCAGATCCCGCCAGACCTGCCGGTCCTGGATCATCGCCAGCGTCCGGGTCCACGGGTTGGCACCCTCCGGGACCGCCCGGTACCCCGACCGGATCCGCACCCCGCACCACTCGTACGCGAGCCGCCGCCGCACGTCCGCCACGTCCCGCACCCCGCCCAGGACCCACGGCGTCGTGACCACCCCGACGCCGATCGGGATCAGCGCGAGGGAGATGGCGGTCAGCGTGAAACAGAGCACCGAGACCGGCAGGATCACCAGCGCCAGCACCAGCCCCCGCACGGCGGCCGGCAACACCTCCCGCGCTCTCGCCCGAAAGCCGCCACCGTTCGTGTTCGTCGTCATGGCGCCAGTCTCGCGGACCACCTGGAGAGAGGTCACTGGCCCAAACCCCCGTCCACGGAGGTGGTGCCAGATACACCCCCGTGACTACAGCGCCCCGTCAGGGGCGCGGGGCCGTGCCAGACATGCGGCTCCGCCGCGTGGGCGCGACCAGCCCCCACCGGCCCGCACACTCATCACAACCCACCCCCCGACACCCCCAACACCCGCGCTTCGACCTCCGGGTCCAGCCCCGGCGCCGTACGATCCGCCCGCACCGGCCCCGCACCCCCGACCTCCCGCAGCCAGCGCCACGTGTCCGCCACCGTCTCCTCCACCGGCCGGCACACCAGCCCCGAGGCCAGCGCCCGCGTCACGTCCGCGCGGTGCACACCGTCGTACGACTCGCTGCCCTGCGGCACCCACACCGGCAGCTGGGTCCACGGCTCGATGCCGGCCGCGAGGATCGGCTCCGGGTCCGTCCAGCGCAGCTCGGCGTCCGAGCCGGTGACCCGCCGGCAGGCCTCCAGCAGCCCGCCCATCGTGGTGATGCCGCGCGGGCCGATCAGGTTGTACGGCCCGGACAGGCCCCGCTGGACCGCGCCGAGGGTCCACTCGGCGAGATCACGGGCGTCCACGAACTGGACGGGCAGCTCGCGGGGGCCCGGCGCCAGCACCGGGCCCCCGCGAGCGATCCGGTTCAGCCACCACGGCAGCCGGCCGACGTTCTCGTACGGCCCGAGGATCAGCCCGGCGCGTACGAGGACCGAGCCGTCCGGACCGAAGGACTCGACGGCGGCCAGCTCACCGCCCCGCTTGTCCTGCGCGTACTCGGTCTGCTCCGCGTCCGCCGCGGCCCCCGTCACCAGGGTCGCCTCCTCGGTGTAACCGGCCGGGCGCGGCCACGCGTACACCGAGAGGCTCGACACGTACGCGTACCGTCCGGCGCGGCCCCGCAGCAGCCGCGCCGTGTCCCGTACCGCCCGGGGCGCGGCCGACCAGGTGTCCACGACCGCGTCCCACTCGGTGCCGTCGTCGAGGGCGGCGAGGCCCCCGGGCGTGGTGCGGTCGCCGTGCAGCGACCGCACCCCGGGCGTGGGCCGGTTGCGTCCCCGGTTGAGGACGGTCACCTCCCAGCCGCGCCCGAGCGCCGCCTCGACGACCGACCGTCCCACGAACTCCGTACCGCCCAGCACAAGAAGTCTCATGCCGGTGATCGTGCCCGGCCGCGGCGCCCGGGGGAACGGGACTCTGCCGAGGGCAGAGCGGGTTCCTCAGCGGCCGGTCGGCGGGGTGTACTTGTAGCCGACCCGGCGCACCGTCTGGATCGCCTTGCGGTGCTCCGCGCCGAGCTTGCGGCGCAGCCGGGCGACATGGACGTCGACCGTGCGGCCGTCGCCGACATGGCCGTAGCCCCAGACCGTGGTGACCAGCTGGTCGCGGGTGTGCACCCGGTTCGGGTGCGTCACCAGATGGGCGAGGAGCTCGAACTCCAGGTAGGTGAGGTCGAGTTCGCGCCCGTCGACCTGGGCGGTGCGCTGCGCGGTGTCGACGGTGACGAGCGGCCGCGGGCCGCCCTGCCCGGCCGCCGGGTCCGGCGCGGCGGCCGGCTCCGGGCGGTCCGGGACGGCGACCGGCAGGAACGGCGGCTGCTGGTCCGCCGGGACCAGCACCAGGTAGCCGATCATCGGCGGCTGGCCCGGCAGGGTGGGCAGGGTGTGCTGCGGGGCGGGCAGCCAGGTGGCGCCCGGCGGCAGCAGGTCCGTCATGTCCACGACCTCGTCCCGGTCGACGGCACGCAGCCGGTGCCGGGCCGGTGAGGAGGCGAGGGCGGGAGCGGGGGAGAGAGAACGAGTGGTCGCCATGAGACGTCAGCTCTTTCGCGCGAGGAGTTCGTCGGTCGGGACGACGGCCGCGATTCGTGGTCGGGCGCGCCGGGGACGTACTGCGTTCCGCGCTGGCCGAAGGCCGGGGTGTACGGCTTTAGAGGGCCCGCGCGTTCATCGCGCGGCAACACACCCGGTCGAAGTCGTGGTGCTGACGGGAAGGCCAGAACGGCTCCAGGTCATGGCGACCCGTCGCGGTGTCCTTCTGGAAGCTGGCCATGGGCCCATTGAAGCAGACACAGCCCGGAAACAGGACCCTCCTCTCACTGCTTGGACGCCTCCTTGGCGAGATGTTGACGCTGCCCGCCCCAGCCCATCAGGCGTTTGTGCCTGGTCGGCCGGATGGGACCGATCCCCTTGTCCGGACCGCCGTCCCACACTGCGGACGGACCGGCGGCGGTGCGGACGCGCGCACGGGCATACGGAAGGGGCGCCCACCGCGTACGGTGGGCGCCCCTTCCGGCGAACTGTCCGTGGATCAGACCTGGTCGGCCTTCTCCAGGGCGGAGCAGCAGGTGTCGACGATCAGCCGCGTCACGACGTACGGGTCGACGTTGGCGTTCGGACGGCGGTCCTCGATGTAGCCCTTGCCGTCCTTCTCGACCTGCCACGGGATACGCACCGAGGCACCGCGGTTGGAGACGCCGTAGGAGTACTCGTTCCACGGGGCGGTCTCGTGCAGACCGGTCAGGCGGTCGTCGATGCCGGCGCCGTAGTTCTTGACGTGGTCGAGCGGCTTGGAGCCCTCGCCGAGCGACTCGCAGGCGGTGATGATCGCGTCGTAGCCCTCGCGCATCGCCTTGGTGGAGAAGTTGGTGTGCGCGCCGGCGCCGTTCCAGTCGCCCTTGACCGGCTTGGGGTCGAGGGTGGCGGAGACGCCGAAGTCCTCGGCGGTGCGGTAGAGCAGCCAGCGGGCGACCCACAGGTGGTCGGAGACGTCCAGCGGGGAGACCGGGCCGACCTGGAACTCCCACTGGCCGGGCATGACCTCGGCGTTGATGCCGGAGATCGCGAGGCCCGCCTTCAGGCAGTTGTCCAGGTGCGCCTCGACGATCTCGCGGCCGAAGATCTCGTCGGCGCCGACACCGCAGTAGTAGCCGCCCTGGGGGGCCGGGAAGCCGCCCTCGGGGAAGCCCAGCGGACGGGACCCGTCGAAGAAGGTGTACTCCTGCTCGATGCCGAAGATCGGCTCCTGCGCGGCGAACTTCTCGGCGACCTCGGTCAGCGCGGCACGCGTGTTGGAGGAGTGCGGGGTCATGTCGATGTCCAGGACCTCGCACAGGACGAGGATGTCGTCACCGCCGCGGATCGGGTCCGGGCAGGTGAAGACCGGCTTCAGCACACGGTCCGAGGAGTGCCCCTCGGCCTGGTTCGTGGACGACCCGTCGAAGCCCCAGATCGGCAGCGCGTCGAGACCGGCGGGGGCGCCCGAGATGATCTTCGTCTTCGAACGCAGCTTGGCCGTCGGCTCGGTGCCGTCGATCCAGATGTACTCAGCCTTGAAGGTCACGGGCCACATCCTTCGGGGGTGGGTCGGGCGCACATGCGGGTGCTGCGGCGCTACGGCACTGGGGCGCCAGCGTTGATGTGCGCGAGCCTGTCAACAGGCGATTTCCCGATCATTGCTCGAATGTGAACCCCGTGTTACCTGGTGGTTCTGTGGCGCGACTCACGTTGTGAGGCCGGTGCGGGCGGGGTACGGAGCCCATTTCGGACGCCGTGATGTCGTCCGCGCGCGGCGGCCGCCGGCTTTCCCTCCGTGAAAGCCGGCGACCGTGCCTCGGCGTGTTGTTCGGGTCAGCCGACCTTCTCGATCACGGCGCGGCGGATCAGGAACTTGCCGGGTTCCCGGACCTGTTCGAAGGCCGCGTTGTTGAGCAGCACGCAGCTGCCGGAGACCGAGGTGACCTTCACCGTCGTGGACTTGTTGTTGTCCAGGTTGGTGACCTTCAGCGTGGTTCCCGCCGGGAACTGGTTGCTGGAGGCGGCAGGCGCGCCGGCCTCGCCGGAGAGCGTGACGGTCGAGCCCTTGCAGACCTGCTGACCGGAGGCGGCGGCACCCCCGGTGTTGCCGGTGTTGCCGGTGTTGCCGGTGGCCGCGCTCTTCGAGGGCGCCGGCGTGGCCGCCTGCTGCCCGGTCTGACCGGTCTGGCCCGTCTGCGTCCCGTTCGCCGCCTGGGAGCCCTGAGCCGACTCCCCAACGACGCAACCGGACGCCTTCTGCTGGACCTTGATCTGCTCGATGACCGCCTGCCGGTTGGCGATCCGGGCCGCCGACTGCGCGTCCGGGTTCGCCTGTTGCCCGGCGATGAACTTCTCGTTGTTGCCGAGGGCCGTGGCCAGCCCCGAGCAGACGGTCGAGTCCGCGGCCGACGACAGCGTCCTGGCGTTCTGCGGTGTCTGCGCGGCGTTCGAGGTGGACGCCAGGGCGAAGGCCCCGCCGCCCGCCACCGCGGCGGCGCTGACCAGCAGTGCGACCTTCTTCTTTCCGCTGAGTGTTCTCCTACGCGACATGCGCGCCTCCTGAGGAAGTGGGGGAGCGTACGTCGGTAGGTACGAGATATCGAACGGCGTTACTCAGCGGTTACCGGAGTTGCTGAAGTAACCTGTGTCACACCTGTGTTGAGGATTGTTCAGCTCTCTTTCCTGGCCAGCGCTTCCCGTACGGCCTCGTCGGTGCGGGCGACGAGCGCCGTCCCGTCGTCGGCGGTGATGATCGGCCGCTGGATGAGTCCGGGGTGCTCGGCGAGGGCCGCGATCCACCGGTCCCGCGATGCCGCGTCCCGCGCCCACTCCTTCATCCCCAGCTCCTTCGCCACCGCCTCCTGGGTGCGGGTGATGTCCCACGGCTCCAGCCCGAGCCGTTCGAGTACGGCCCTGATCTCGTCCTTGCCCGGCACGTCCTCCAGGTAGCGGCGGACGGTGTAGTCGGCCCCTTCGGCCTCCAGCAGGCCGATCGCGCTACGGCACTTCGAGCAGGCTGGGTTGATCCAGATCTCCATGCGCACGACGGTACGCGAGCCACCGTCCGGAGCCGCTCTGTTCGATTTGGGGGAGTGTCGTGGGAGTATCCCGAGTCCATTCCGCCCCAGTCGAAATACCCTTTCCCACCTGGGCTGTTCAGCGCCTCGCGGGCTGTCTCGTTGTCAGTGGTGGCCAGTACACTGGAAGCAGTGTTCGAGAGAGTCGCCGGGGCGTCCGGAGGCTCTCCGTCCGCGACAGGAGGATGCCCGTGCCCGCTGCCGCACTGAAGCCGAAGCCGTTGCCGACCCAGTCCACCGCCAAGCGCGCCGTCCTGCTCGACTCGCCCTACGCGCCGGCGGAGAAGCGCCCGCTGCCGGCCGGGCGGCCACGCGAGTGGTATGTCACGCACAACCGCCGCCTCAAGGCCATGCGCCTCGCCATCGCCCTGCTCGACTCCGGCGTCTACCTGCCCAACCAGGCCCGCAACGAGACGATACGGAGCACCGCGCAGGACGTCGGCATCCACCCGCCGTCCGACACGACGTGCCACATGGTCCGGGCCCTGATGCGTTACTCACGATGAGCCCGTGGCGCCGGGTGCCGTGTGTTTCCACGGTGCTCGGTGCCGCCCATGCGTCCCCGGGCGCGCCGTGTCACCTGTTCGGCGGGCTCGGCATGCGGATGCCCCGCCCGCTCGCTTTCACCTGACGTCTTGCGAGGATGCCCCGGCGTTCACGTCGGGGAGGAATCGCATCCTGTGGCAGCGGCGCGGAGCGTCGCCGCATCCCGGCTTCCGGCGCGGAGCGCCGATCGCGAAGGCCCGGCGGAGCCGGGGCGAACGCGAACGCGTGTACCCGTTATCGCTGGCGGGGGTGATCGTGGCGGGAAGTGTGGGCAGGTGTGCGGACCTCGCTCGTATGGTCGTTTCCCAGTGGGGACGCATGACCGGAACAACGGCACGGGCGGGGGGTGAGGAGATGGCGGCCAGGGCGGCAACAGGCGGTGAGGGGGCGGGGCATGCCCGCTTCACCTACCGGCTGCGGGTGTGCGCCACCGCCGAGGCAGCGCTGGGCGCGGAGTGGGGCAGGTGCCGGTGGATCTGGAACGAGGCCGTAGCCCGGTCGAAGGCCGTCCACCAGCACAACGTCGCGCATCCACAGGACAAGCAGACGTGTGGTCCGGCCCAACTGGACAAGATGCTCACCCGGGCACGGGCCGTGACGCCGTGGCTGCGGGCGGGCTCCTCGGTGCCGCAGCAGCAGATCATCCGGGACTTCGGGAAGTCCCGCACCAGGGCGCTCAAGGACGTCATGGAGCGGCTGCCGGTGCGGCAGCGGGCCGGGATGCCGGGCTTCAAGAAGAGGCACGAGACGCGCCCGACGCTGAACTACACCCGGCGCGGCTTCCAGCTGAAGGGGGACGGCCGGCTGCATCTGGCGGGCGGCATCGTGCTGAGCGTGGTGTGGTCGCGTCCGCTGCCCGCCACCCCGTCCAGCGTCCGCGTCGTTCAGGACAGCCTCGGCCACTGGTACGCGAGCTTCGTCGTCCCCGCCGCCGTCGAACCCCTGCCGGAAACGGACGCGGTGATCGGGGTGGACTGGGGTGTGAGGGAGATCGCCACCACCACCTCCGATCCGCACGATCTGCCGCATCCCGAGCACGGGAAGAAGGCCACGGCGAAGCTGTCCCGGTACGACCGGATGATGGCCCGCCGCAAACCCAGGAAGGGGCAGCCCGCGTCCAAGGGCTATCGGGCGGCGAAACACCTGCGCGCCAAGGCGCACAAGAAGGTCGCCCGGCAGCGCGAGGACACCGCCCGCAAGTGGGCCAAGCAGGTCGTCACCGACCACGATGTTCTCGCGGTGGAGGACTTCAAGCCCAGGTTCCTGGCCAGGTCGACCATGTCGAAGAAGGCCGCGGACGCCGCCATCGGCGCCACCAAGCAGGCCCTGCTCCATTTGGCCCGCAAGCACGGCAGGATCGTGCATCTTGTCCATCCCGCGTACACCACGATGGACTGCGGAGGGTGCGGTGCGAGAACCAAGCACCAACTCCCGCTGGGTGAACGCACCTACACCTGCACCGCGTGCGGACACGTCTCGCCCAGAGACAAGAACTCCGCACGCGTGATGCTCGTCAGGGCGGGTTTGAGCCCTGCTGGTGCCGAGGGCATAAGACCAGACGGAACGCAGTTCCGCCCGGCAGCCTGAGCCAGGAATCCCCTCCCCTTCAGGGAGGGGAGCATTCAATGCGATCAGCAGGTGATGGAGCAGCTGACAGAAGGGGCGCGACGTATGACGACACCCGCCGACCGGGCCGCCCGCGGCAGGGCCGCCCGGAAACGCGCCCCCCGCTCCACGCACGCCTTCTGGCTGCCGTCCGTCGACCGGCCCGACCCCGTCACCGTCCTGGAACGGCAGGGCCGCGACCGGGTGCCCGAGCTGCTGCCCATCCGGTACGGGAGGATGGCCGCCTCGCCGTTCGCGTTCCTGCGCGGCGCGGCCGCCGTGATGGCGGCGGACCTCGCCGCCCAGCCGCACTCCGGACTCGCCGTGCAGCTGTGCGGAGACGCGCATCTGCTGAACTTCGGGCTGTACGCCTCCCCGGAACGGGCCCTGGTCTTCGATCTCAACGACTTCGACGAGACGTTCCCCGGCCCCTTCGAGTGGGACGTCAAACGGCTCGCCGTCTCCGTTGCCGTCGCCGCCCGCGAGAACGGGCACAGCGATCCGCAGGCCCGGGCCGCGACCCGGGCGGCGGTGGCCGGGTACCGGACCGCGATGCGGCGGCTGGCGGGCCTCGGCGAGCTGGCCGTCTGGTACGAGCGGACCGACGCCGACGGACTGCTGCCCCTGGTCCGCTCCGCGCGCCGCCGGTGCCGGATCGAGGACAGCCTCACCCGGGCCCGGCGCCGCACCAGCCTGCACGCGCTCGGCACGCTCACCGAGGTGGTCGGCGGCCGGCGCCGCATCATCCATGACCCGCCGCTGCTCGAACCCGCCGGCGCCTCCGACATGGCCTCGCTGCGCAAGATCTTCAGCGACTACCGCTCCACCCTCGCCGGGGAGCGCCGGCTCCTCCTGGACCGCTACCGCTTCGTCGACGCGGCCCGCAAGGTCGTCGGCGTCGGCAGCGTCGGCACCCGCTGCTTCATCGTCCTGCTGGCCGGCCGGGACGCCGACGACCCGCTCTTCCTGCAGATCAAGGAGGCCCGGACGTCCGTACTGGAGCAGCATCTGCCGAGCGGGCCGTACGCCCACCCGGGCCACCGGGTCGTTGCCGGGCAGCGGCTGCTGCAGGCCGCCGCGGACATCTTCCTCGGCTGGATGACCGGCCCCCAGGGCCGTGCCTTCTACTGGCGCCAGCTGCGCGACATGAAGGGTGCCGCGGAGGTCGCCGCCATGGACCCGAAGGGCCTGCGCGCCTACGCCGCCCTGTGCGGTAAGACGCTGGCCCGCGCCCACGCCCGCTCCGGCGACCGCATCGCCGTCGCCGCCTATCTGGGCGGCACCGACACCTTCGACCACGCGGTCACCGACTTCGCCCTCGCCTACGCCGACCAGACCGCCACCGACCACGCCACCCTCGACGCGGCCGTCACCGCGGGCGTCCTGACGGCGGCTCCCGGGATCTGAGCCGGCCGACGGGCCGCCCCAGCGGCATCCGCACGAACTCCCGCACCCCGCGAAGCCGTTCGCCGGTCCCGAAAACCGGATGCACACCGAGTGACCGTCTCCCTACGCTGGACAAGCGTTGCGGAGTCGTCGACCACCGCTTTCCGCAGGGGCGGCCGCAGCCCGTGGACTCGGGGCTACTCTGCTACGCACCGACGGACGGCCGCCCGTCCCCCGCGTGCCGTCGGATCCGTCGACCGCTCACACACCCACGCCACGGAGACCCGTCATGGGCACCATCGTCCTATCCGGAACCGTCGTTCTGGTCATCCTCGGCTTCGGCAACCACAACTGGTGGCTCGCCGCCGTCGCCCTGCTCTTCCTGTACGTCCAGTACGGGCGGAACTCGTCGTCGGCCTCCTCGTCGGGCGGTTCGTCCGGCGGGGGAGGGGGCATGGCCGGCGACTACAAGACCTACCGCGAACGCCGTGACCAGCAGGCCAAGTGGGAGCGCCGCTACCGTCGCGAGCGCCCCTTCGAGGTCCGGCGCCAGCAGAACGAGAAGGGCAAGTAGCGGGCAGGTGCTCCCGGCCGGTCAGAGGCCGGGGGCACCCCACACCGGGAACCAGCGGCTGAGGTCCTGCTCGGTCCTCAGGTCGTTCGCGAGTGCCGCCTTCACCTGCAACTCCAGTGCGCTGTCCCGCCGTTGACCGGGTCCGGGCAGCGGGGCGAAGGGATAGAAGGTGCCCCGCTTGTAGAGATAGACGAGCGCGAGCCTGCGCTCGCGCTCGTCCTCGAAGGCGGCCAGGGAACAGAGCAGTTGCGGGCCGAAGCCGTTGACCTCCATCGAACTGTTCACCGCGTGCAGGTCGTTGACCAGCTGCGGGAGCTGGTCGGGGGTGCGCCGGGAGATCAGCCAGGAGTATCCGTAGTCGTCCTGGTGCAGCTCCACCGGCGGACCCGCGCGGTCCGCGTCCGCGTCGAGCAGTGCCTGGACCTCCCGGTGGGTCTGCTCGAAGGCCGCGCCCTCCACCGTGGCGAAGCACACCGCGCCCTCGCCGGTCGGCGTGAACCCGGCCGCGGCCTGCAGTGTCACCGCCGCCGAGGGCAGCGCGAACAGCTGGTCGAGGTCAGGTGCGACGGGCTTCGTACGGCCGAGCAGGATGTCCAGGAACCCCATGCTCACCCGGCCTTCCCGGGCGTCGCCGCCTCGCCCAGCTCCGCCGAGATCCGGCCCAGCTGCTCAAGCCGCTGCTCCAGGGGCGGGTGGGTGGAGAAGAAGCGCTCGATGCCGGGCTCCTTGCCGGTGGCCGGAGTGAAGTAGAAGGCGTTGAAGGCCTGGGCGGTGCGCAGGTCCTTGGTCGGGATCCGGGCGATGTCGCCGGAGACCTTGGTGAGCGCCGACGCCAGCGCGGACGGCCGGCCGGTGAGCTGCGCGGCCGCGCGGTCGGCGGCCAGCTCGCGGTACCGGCTCAGTGCCCTGATCAGCAGGAAGCTGATCGCGTACACGGCCGCGGAGACCCCGATGACGGCGGCGAACACGGCGGCCGTGTTCTGGTCCCGCCGGCCTCCGCCGAAGAGCTGCGAGTAGAAGGCGAACCGCACGATCAGCCCAGCGATCACGCCCAGGAAGGACGCGATCGTGATCACGGCGACGTCCTTGTGCGCCACGTGCGACAGCTCGTGCGCGAGCACGCCCTCCAGCTCGGCGGGCTCCAGCCGCCGCAGCAGGCCCGTGGTCACGCAGACCACCGCGTGATCGGGGTTCCGCCCGGTCGCGAACGCATTCGGCATGTCCATGTCGGACACGGCGACCACCGGCTTCGGCATGTCCGCGATCGCGCACAGCCGGTCCACCACGGCATGCAGCTCCGGGTACTCCTCCCGCTCCACGACCCGCCCGCGCATGGCGAACATCGCGATCCGGTCGGAGAACCAGAACTGCGCCACGAACATCGCGCCCACCAGCACCACGACCAGCAGCCACGACTTCAGCAGCACGATCAACGCGGCAACGAAGCCGACGTACAACAACCCGAGCAGGAACAGCGTGACCGTCATCCGTACGGTCAGCCGCCGGTCGCTCCGGAAGCGGCTCTGCATCTCGCCTCACCCCGCAGTCAGGCACTCGTCCCGCTGTCCAGTGTGCACCTGTCCGGGCCCATGGAAAGGTTCCGAACGTCCCTAGTGGCGGCAAAAGCTCCCTGTGAGCCCGGGTCCCCCTTTTACGCGGCTGGTACTCCGCGGCTAGTACGGCGCCCGTGTCTGTATGTACCCCAGCAGCAGGATCACCGCCGCCACGCACCCCAGCACCAGAGCCGTCGACATCCAGGGCGAGCGCCGCGGCGCCACCGGCCTGGGATCCGCCCGGAACGGCGCCGGGTCCGGCGGATTCTCCTTCCACCGGGCGGCCAGCATCCGCGCCCGCGCGGACGGCTCCTTGTGCTCCGCCTGATCGGCCCAGCGCAGATCGAACTCGCGCTCCTCGTCCCCCTGTTGCGTCATCCGCTTCCCCCCGTCTCGAACATCAGTACCGACGCACGATACGACGGCGCCCCCGCCCGGAGAAACCGGAACGGGGGCGTCGAGGAACGGCTCAGGCGTCGATCACACGTCGAAGTACAGCTCGAACTCGTGCGGGTGCGGACGCAGCTGCAGCGGGGCGATCTCGTTGGTGCGCTTGAAGTCGATCCACGTCTCGATCAGGTCGGGCGTGAAGACGTCACCGGCGAGCAGGAACTCGTGGTCGCGCTCCAGGCGGTCGAGGACGGCCGGGAGGGAGGTCGGGACCTGGGCGACGTTCGCGTGCTCCTCGGGAGCCAGCTCGTAGAGGTCCTTGTCGATCGGCTCGGCCGGCTCGATCTTGTTCTTGATGCCGTCCAGGCCCGCGAGCAGCAGGGCCGAGAAGGCCAGGTACGGGTTGCCGGAGGAGTCGGGCGCGCGGAACTCGACGCGCTTGGCCTTCGGGTTCGAACCCGTGATCGGGATACGCATCGCGGCGGAGCGGTTGCGCTGCGAGTACACCAGGTTGATCGGGGCCTCGAAGCCCGGGACCAGACGGTGGTACGAGTTCACCGTCGGGTTGGTGAAGGCGAGGAGGGAGGGGGCGTGCTTGAGGATGCCGCCGATGTAGTAGCGGGCGGTGTCCGACAGGCCCGCGTAACCGGCCTCGTCGTAGAAGAGCGGGGAGCCGCCGGCCCACAGGGACTGGTGGACGTGCATGCCCGAGCCGTTGTCACCGAAGATCGGCTTCGGCATGAAGGTCGCGGTCTTGCCGTTGCGCCAGGCCACGTTCTTCACGATGTACTTGAAGAGCTGCAGGTCGTCCGCGGCGGCGAGCAGCGTGTTGAACTTGTAGTTGATCTCCGCCTGGCCGGCGGTGCCCACCTCGTGGTGCTGGCGCTCGACCTGGAGGCCGGACTTGGCCAGCTCCAGGGAGATCTCGGCACGCAGGTCGGCGAAGTGGTCGACCGGCGGGACCGGGAAGTAGCCGCCCTTGTAGCGGACCTTGTAACCGCGGTTGTCCTCCAGCGCGCCCGTGTTCCAGGCACCCGCCTCGGAGTCGATGTGGTAGAAGCTCTCGTTCGCCGAGGTGGCGAAACGGACGCTGTCGAAGACGTAGAACTCGGCCTCGGGACCGAAGTACGCGGTGTCCGCGATACCGGTCGACGCGAGGTAGGCCTCGGCCTTCTTCGCCACGTTGCGCGGGTCACGGGAGTACTGCTCGCCCGTGATCGGGTCGTGGATGAAGAAGTTGATGTTGAGCGTCTTGTCCCGGCGGAACGAGTCCACCCGGGCGGTCGACAGGTCCGCGCGCAGCGCCATGTCGGACTCGTGGATCGCCTGGAAACCACGGATCGACGAACCGTCGAACGCGAGCTCCTCGTCCGGGTCGAACGCCTCGACGGGCAGCGTGAAGTGCTGCATGACGCCCGGCAGGTCGCAGAAACGGACGTCGATGAACTTGACGTCCTCGTCCGCGATGAACTTCTTGGCCTCGTCGGCGTTCTGGAACATCCAGCTCCTCCTACTCCCGGCCGTTCCCGTGCCGGGGTGGTAGTTCGTTTGTGCGGCCAGTGCGGTGGCACACGCTGTCCTCGACCCTAGGGACGGGTGATTTCTCGGGCGTGACCCATTTGTTTCGCTGAAGTTAACCGGGCTCGCTTCCACGGTAGCCCGTGGCACCCCGCCGACCCAGGGACCCGGCCGGGCCCAGTACCGTGGACGGGTGGACAACAGGCAAGCAATCGGATCGTGGCTCTCCGGACCCCGCGCGGCCATGGAAGAGGCGGGCGCGGAGTTCGGGTACCGGGGCGAGCAGCTCGGTCTGCCGGAGCAGGGACCGGGCTCCATCGCCCGCCCCGGCAGGCGGCTCGGCGCGCTGGTCGTGGACTGGGCGCTGTGCGTGCTGATCGCATACGGCCTGATCACCGACGGCTACAGCCCCGCCACCAGCAACTGGGCGCTGCTCGTCTTCCTGATCCTTGGCGTCCTCACGGTGGGCACGGTCGGTTTCACGCCGGGTAAGCGACTGTTCCGGCTGCGGGTCGTCGGTGTCGAGACGGGGCGGGTGCAGCCGCTGCGCGCCGTGGCCCGCACGATTCTGTTGTGCCTCGCGATTCCGGCGCTGGTGTGGGACCGGGACGGCAGGGGGCTGCACGACCGGCTGGCGAAGACCGTAGAGGTACGGGTCTGAGGTAGTTCTTCGGCAGCCGGCCGGTGGGGGCTGAGCGCGCCCGCGCGGCGGAGCCGCATGTCAATACGGCCCCGCGCCCCTGCGGGGGCGCTACCTCTTTCGCAGAACCTGCCCCAATACCTCCCGCAGCTCCGCCTCCGCGTCGCCCTCCGCCGGGCCGTCCGCGCGCCAGGCCACGAAGCCGTCCGGGCGTACCAGTACCGCGCCCTCCGCTGTGACGCCGTGCGCTGCCGCCCAGTCGGTGTCCTCCGTGTCGTACACGAGGTCGCCCGTCGGCCCGATGCCGTACGCGTCCAGGCGTACCCGCTCCGTGTCGGCGATCCGGCGGGCCGCCATGTGCCAGGGGGAGGCGGCGTCGCTGAGCAGGACCAGTGAGCGTTCGTAGAGGTCGAGGGTGGAGACGCGGTCGCCCGCGCGGCGCAGCCACAGGTGCGGGGCGCGGCTGCCCGGCCGGCCGGTCAGGTTCATCCCATCGGGTACGACCGGCTGGCCGGGGTCGGCGCCGAGCACCGCGCCCTTCGGGTAGCGGTAGCCGAGGACGATGTTGAGGATGCCGCCGCGCTTGCCGCCGCCGATGCCGGGGGCGGGCGCGAAGCCCGGGTGGCTGTGTTCCACCGAGCGGGCGGAGGCGCGGGCGCTGGTGGCGAGGGCGACCGGGCGGCGCTCGGCGTCGTAGGAGTCCAGGAGCCCGGGGCCGGCCCAGCCGTCGAGGACCGCCGCCAGCTTCCACGCCAGGTTGTGGGCGTCCTGGATGCCGGTGTTGGAGCCGAAGGCCCCCGTCGGGGACATCTCGTGCGCGGAGTCGCCGGCCAGGAAGACCCGCCCGGACGCGTACCGTTCGGCCACCCGTTCGGCCGCCCGCCAGGAGGCCCGGCCGGTGATCTCGACGTCGAGGTCGGGGACGCCGACGGCGCGCCGGATGTGCCGGGTCAGACGCTCCTCGGTGAACTCGTCGAGGGTCTCGCCGCGTTCGGGGTGCCAGGGCGCGTGGAAGACCCAGCGCTCCTTGTTGTCGACGGGGAGGAGGGCGCCGTCGGCCTCGGGGTCGGTGAGGTAGCAGCAGATGAAGCGGCGGTCCCCGACCGTGTGGGCCAGCAGCTTGGAGCGGAAGGTGATGCTGACGTTCGCGAACAGGTCGCCGGGGCCCGTCTGGCCGATGCCGAGCCGGCCGCGGACCGGGGAGCGCGGGCCGTCGGCGGCGACCAGGTAGTCCGCCCGGACGGTGTACATCCGGTCGGAGTCACGGTCGCGGACGTACGCCGTCACTCCTTCGGGGTCCTGTTCGAAGGACTCCATCTCGTGGAAGTAGCGCAGCTCGCCGGTGAGGGACTCGGCCGCCTGGCGGAGTACCGGCTCCAGGTCGTTCTGGCTGCACAGGCACCAGCCCGTGGGGCTGAACCGGGCGAGCCCGCCGCCCGGGTCGATCTCCTTGAACAGCCATTCGCCGGCGTCGCCGACCAGCGTCGGGGTCTGCAGGATGCCGTGGTTCTCCGCGAGGAGTGAGGCCGCGGCCTTGATGTCGGGCTCGATGCCCGCCTTCCGGAACAGCTCCATCGTCCGCACGTTGTTGCCCCGCCCGCGTGGGTGGATCGAGGTCCCGGAGTGTCTCTCGACGAGCATGTGGCGGACGCCCAGTCGGCCCAGGAAGAGGGACATGGACAGGCCCACGAGGGAGCCGCCCACCACGAGGACGGGGACCTGGTGATCGGTTTTCTGGTGCATCGGGCACTCCAGAGGCGGGTGTTGGTGCGTCAGGTGCGTTGCAACGTCCATGCCCGTCCGGGCCCCCTCGGGAGGGGTTCCGCGTGCTCAATCACCCACCTGGTTCACGCGAGTCGCGCGCTTCGGAGGACCGGCACAGGATCAAGAAGCGCTGACGCCGCGTCATCGGCGAAGGCGCCCGCCGCTGCCCCCGCGAAGGAGATGCACGAAGCATGACGACGCTCTCGGAAAAGGTTTCGGAAAAGCCGGCCCGAACGACCCGCCCGCTGTCGACCCGGGTCTCCCAGTCCGTGTTCGACGGCTCCCGGCTCCGGGTCGTCCTGCTGGTGGACGTCTACGACGGCGCACAGCAGCAGTTCCTGGAGGCCTACGAGCAACTGTGCAACCAGGTCGCCCAGGTGCCCGGTCACGTCAGCGACCAGCTCTGCCAGTCCATCGAGAACCCCTCGCAGTGGCTGATCACCAGCGAGTGGGAGAGCGCCCCGCCGTTCCTCGCCTGGGTGAACAGCGAGGAGCACGTGGAGATGGTGAAGCCGCTGCACAACTGCGTCCGCGACACCCGCTCGCTCCGCTTCCACGTCGTCCGCGAGACCGGCGGCCCGGCGGCGGACTCCGTACGCACCCTGCAGGCCGAGCCGCGGATGGGCGACGGCGTGATCCGCCACGCGCTCACCTTCACGGTCCGGCCGGGCAGCGAGGCCGAGGTCGCGAGGATCCTCGCGGACTACGCCTCGCCCGAGGCCAAGGTCGACGACTCCACCCGGCTGTGCCGCACCTCTCTCTTCATGCACGGCAACCGGGTGGTGCGCGCCATCGAGGTGCGCGGCGACCTGATGGCCGCCCTGCGCCACGTCGCCCGGCAGCCCGAGGTGCGGGCCGTCGAGGAGGCCATCAACCCCTATCTGGAGCAGGACCGCGACCTCGACGACCAGGACTCCGCACGGGTGTTCTTCACCCGGGCGGCGCTGCCGGCCGTCCACCACGTCGGCGCCGAGGACCCGGCCGAGGGCGAGCGCCACGCGCTGTACTACCCGGCCCGTCCCGGCTGCGGGATGCGGCTGGCCGAGCTGCTCGCGCAGCAGGACGAGGGCGCGGCCGAGGACCCGGCGAGCCCGGTGCTGCACAGCACGGTCTTCCAGCGCGACGACGTCGTCGTACGGCTGGTCGAGCAGCGGCCCGGCACGCCCGTGGACGTCACCCCGGCGCACGCCCTGACCGCCCTGCTGGACGGCGACGCGGTGCGCATGCAGTTGATCACCGACCGCCGTTCGCCGGACGCCTGACCCCCCACCGCCGCATCACCCCCAGGGAGGAACGCAGACATGCAGCCCATTCCGAAGATCGTGGACCTCAGCGAGGTCGAGCCCAACACCAAGCGCGGCGGCGATCTGCGCGCCATGCTGACCCCCGCCACGGTGGGCTCCACCAGCGGTTTCATGGGCGTGGCCATCGTGCAGCCGGGCGACCGCATCGGCGAGCACTACCACCCGTACTCCGAGGAGTTCGTGTACGTCGTCTGCGGCGACCTGGAGGTCGACCTGGACGGCGAGCCGCACCCGCTGCGGCCCGAGCAGGGACTGATGATCCCGATCAACATGAAGCACCGCTTCCGCAACGTCGGCAATGTCGAGGCCCGGATCGTCTTCCACCTCGGCCCGCTGGCCCCGCGCCCCAGCCAGGGTCACGTCGACACGGAGGAGACGGAAGCCGTCGCCGTGGGGCAGGTCCGGTCGTGACCCGGCGCGTGGCGGTTACGGGCATAGGCATCGTGGCTCCGGGGGGTGTGGGCGTACCGGCGTTCTGGGACTTGCTCGCCTCCGGCCGGACCGCGACGCGCGGCATCACCTTCTTCGACCCCTCCGGCCTCAGGTCGCGGATCGCCGCCGAGTGCGACTTCGACCCGGCGGCGCACGGCCTGGACGCCGAGGAGATCGAGCGGGCGGACCGTTACATACAGTTCGCCCTGGTCGCCGGCGACGAGGCGGTCCGGGACTCGGGGCTCGACCTCGGCCGGGAGGATCCCTGGCGGGTCGGCGTCTCCCTGGGGACGGCCGTGGGCGGCACCACCCGCCTGGAGCACGACTACGTCCTGGTGAGCGGCGCGGGTCAGCGCTGGGACGTGGACCACCGGCAGGCGCAGCCCCAGCTGCACCGGGCGTTCTCCCCGAGCACCCTCGCCTCCGCGGTGGCGGAACGTTTCGGCGCCCAGGGTCCGGTGCAGACCGTCTCCACCGGCTGCACCTCGGGCCTGGACGCCGTCGGCTATGCCTTCCACACCGTCCAGGAGGGCCGCGCCGACATCTGCATCGCCGGTGCCTCGGACTCCCCGATCTCCCCGATCACCATGGCCTGCTTCGACGCGATCAAGGCCACCTCCCCGAACAACGACGACCCCGAGCACGCCTCGCGCCCGTTCGACAACCGCCGTGACGGGTTCGTCATGGGCGAGGGCGGCGCGGTGCTCGTCCTGGAGGAGGAGGAGCACGCCAAGGCCCGCGGCGCGCACATCTACTGCCTCCTCGACGGCTACGCCACCTTCGGCAACGCCTACCACATGACCGGTCTCACCAGCGAGGGCCTGGAGATGGCCCGCGCCATCGAGACCGCCCTGAACCATGCCCGCCTCGACCCCACCGCCATCGACTACGTCAACGCGCACGGCTCCGGCACCCGGCAGAACGACCGCCACGAGACCGCGGCCGTGAAGAAGGCGCTCGGACAGCACGCGTACAGCACGCCGATGAGCTCCATCAAGTCCATGGTGGGCCACTCGCTCGGCGCGATCGGCGCCATCGAGGTCGTCGCCTGCGTGCTCGCCCTGGCCCACCAGGTCGTCCCGCCCACCGCGAACTACGAGACCCCCGACCCCGAGTGCGACCTCGACTACGTGCCGCGGGTCGCCCGCGAACGGAAGCTCGGCGGCGTCCTGTCCGTGGGCAGCGGGTTCGGCGGCTTCCAGTCCGCGGTGATCCTGACCCGGCAGAGAGGACGGACACGATGAGCGAACCGCCTGCCCGGCGGGCGGCCGTCACCGGCATCGGTGTCGTCGCGCCCAACGGATCCAGCACCGAGACCTTCTGGAAGTCCGTCCAGGAGGGACGCAACGTCCTCGACAAGGTGACCCGCGAGGGCTGCGAGCACCTGCCCATGAAGGTGGCCGGCGAGGTCCGTGACTTCGACCCGGCGGCCGCCGTCGAGGAACGCCTCATCGTCCAGACCGACCGCTTCACGCACTTCGCGATGGCCGCGGCCGACCTGGCACTGGAGGACGCCCGGCTCGGCCGCGCCGACACCGAAGGCTCGCCGTTCGACATCGGCGTGGTCACCGCGGCCGGCTCCGGCGGCGGCGAGTTCGGCCAGCGCGAGCTCCAGCAACTGTGGGGCAAGGGCAGCCGGTTCGTCGGCCCCTACCAGTCCATCGCCTGGTTCTACGCGGCCAGCACCGGCCAGATCTCCATCCGGCGCGGCTTCAAGGGACCCTGCTCGGTGGTCGCCGCCGACGAGGCCGGCGGTCTGGACGCCCTCGCCCACGCCGCCCGCGCGGTGCGGCGCGGCACGGACGTCATCGTGGCCGGCTCCACCGAGGCGCCGATAGCTCCGTACTCGGTGGTCTGCCAGCTCGGCTACGAGGAGCTCAGCCGGGAGACCGACCCGGCCCGGGCCTACCGTCCCTTCACCGAGCAGGCCTGCGGGTTCGTGCCGGCCGAGGGCGGCGCCATGCTCGTCGTCGAGGACACCGGCTCGGCCCGCCGGCGCGGGCTGCCGGTCCGGGCCACCCTCGACGGGCACGCCTCGACCTTCACCGGGGCCTCCCGCTGGGCCGAGTCCCGGGCCGGGCTCGCCCAGGCCATCCGCGGGGCACTGGCCGAGGCCGGCTGCGCCCCCGAGGAGGTCGACGTGGTCTTCGCCGACGCCCTCGGCGTCCCGGAGGCCGACCGGGCGGAGGCGCTGGCCATCACCGACGCCCTCGGCGCGCACGGCAGACGCGTGCCGGTCACCGCACCCAAGACCGGGATCGGCCGGGGCTACTGCGCGGCCCCCGTCCTGGACACCGCCGCCGCGGTGCTCGCGATGGAACACGGCCTGATCCCGCCGACCCCGGGTGTCTTCGACATCTGCCACGACCTCGACCTCGTGACCGGCAGCGCCCGCGCCGCCGCACCACGCACGGCGCTGGTCCTCAGCCGGGGACTCATGGGGTCGAACTCGGCGCTCGTGCTGCGCCACGGCGCGGCCGGGTGATCCGGAGAAACATCCGGAGAAAACCAGCTGCCCAGCAGCGAAGGCAGCGGAGAAGAAGGAGTTCTCTATGAGCATCACCGTGGACGAACTGTCCGAACTCATGAAGAAGGCCGCCGGCGTCACCGTCTCCCCGACCGACCTGCAGGAGCGGTCCGACAGCGGCTTCGACGCCCTCGGCGTCGACTCGCTCGGCCTGCTCGGCATCGTCGGCGAGCTGGAGAACCGGCACGGCGTGCCCATGCCGGTCGACGCCGAGCGGTGCAAGACGCCCCGCCAGTTCCTCGACCTCGTCAACAGCGCCATGCCCGCGGGAGCCTGACATGACCGGACACACCCAGAACGAGATCACCATCGCAGCGCCCGTCGACCTGGTCTGGGACATGACCAACGACGTGGCCAACTGGCCCCAGCTGTTCAGCGAGTACGCCAGCGCCGAGATCCTGGAGGAGGAGGGGAACAAGGTCACCTTCCGGCTGACCATGCACCCCGACGAGAACGGCAAGGTGTGGAGCTGGGTCTCCGAGCGCGAGACCGACCGCCCCGGCCTGAGCGTCCGGGCCCGCCGCGTCGAGACCGGCCCCTTCGCGCACATGAACATCCACTGGCGGTACGAGGAGGTACCGGCCGGCACCCGGATGGTCTGGACCCAGGACTTCGCGATGAAGCCGGAAGCCCCCGTCGACGACGAGTGGATGACCGACAACATCAACCGGAACTCCAAGGTCCAGATGGCCCTGATCCGGGACAAGATCGAGAAGGCGGCCACCGGCCGGCGCCCCGACCCGGCCCTGGCCGACTGAACCGGCCGCCGCAGGACAGGAACGGAGAGACACGTGCACCAGGCCCTGATCGTCGCCCGTATGGCACCGGGCTCCGCGCCCGACATCGCGAAGGTGTTCGCGGAGTCCGACCGGGGAGAGCTGCCGCACCTCGTCGGGGTCACCCGGCGCAGCCTCTTCCAGTTCGGTGATGTGTACATGCACCTCATCGAGTCCGAGCGCGAGCCGGGACCGGCCATCGCCAAGGTCACCTCGCACCCCGAGTTCAGGGACGTCAGCGACCGTCTCACGGCGTACGTCAGCGCGTACGACCCGGAGACCTGGCGCTCCCCGAAGGACGCGATGGCGCAGCGCTTCTACCTCTGGGAGCGCGACGGCGGTTCCTGAACCGCCGTCCAGCCAACGGTGCCGGACCCGCGTACGACGCGGGCCCGGCACCGGCGTGTGCGGGGGAGCCGCCGCTCAGGCGGGCACCACACAGTCGAAGGCGTGCAGATACGGGTTGACGGGACTGATGTCCCGGACGGTCAGCCCCGCGTCGGTCAGCCGGCGCACCATGCTGTCGGTGGTGTGCTTGGCCCCGCCGACGTTCAGGAGCAGCAGCAGGTCCATCGCGGTGCTGAACCGCATCGACGGGGTGTCGTCGACCAGGTTCTCGATCACCACGACCCGGGCGCCCGGGCCGCCCGCCGCGATCACGTTGGCGAGCAGCCGCGCGGTGGACTCGTCGTCCCACTCCAGGATGTTCTTGATGACGTAGACGTCCGCGTCGACCGGCACGGCCTCCCGGATGTCACCGGGCACGATGCGCGCCCGGTCCTCCAGGTCACCGCCCGGACGCAGCCGGGGCAGCGCCTTCTCCACCACCTTCGGCAGATCCAGCAGGTACCCCTTCATCGCCGGGTACTTGTCCAGCAGGCTCGCCACCACATGTCCCTGCCCGCCGCCGAGGTCGGCGACCGAACGGCTGCCGGACAGGTCGAGCAGCGCGGCGACCTCACGGGCCGACTGCTCGCTGGAGGTGGTCATCGCCCGGTTGAAGACGTCCGCCGACTCCGGCGCGTCCTCGTTCAGATAGACGAAGAACTCCTTGCCGTAGAGGTCCTCGACGACGTTGCGGCCGCTCTTCACGGCCTCGTCCAGCTTCGGCCAGGCGTCCCAGGTCCACGGCTCGGTGCACCACAGGGCGATGTAGCGCAGGCTGTGCGGGTCGTCCTCGCGCAGCAGCCGGGAGGTGTCGGTGTGGGCGAACGTCCCGTCCGGGCGCTCGGCGAAGACGCCGTAGCAGGACAGGGCGCGCAGCAGCCGGCGCAGCGGCTTGGGGTCCGTCCTCACCGTGGCCGCCAGGCTCTCCACGGTCATCGGGGCGTCCCCGAGCGCGTCGGCGACGCGCAGCCGTGCGGCCGCGCGCACGGCGGCGGCACACGCCGCCCCGAACACGAGCTCGCGCAGCCGCATCGACGGCGGCGGTGCGTCCTCCGCCTGCGCCTGCTTCAGCGGCGCCGAGAGGTCACGTGCTGGTGCGGTCATGTGCCGCCTTCCTTCCTTGTGGGGGTGTCGTACGGCCGACCGGTCAGCACAGACCCGCGGGCTTGGACTTCTTGCAGGTGTTCTGCTTGAAGGAGTTGCCGTGCTTGGTGGCTTCCTGGTTGACCAGGTCGGCGGGGGCGTTGCCCGACAGCTTGTTGCGGGTGACCTGGTTCTTGTCGCTGCTGGCGCCCACGAAGCTCTTGAAGAGCACGACGCCGCCGGACAGCGGGGACTTGCCGGAGTTGCCGGTGACCGTGTTCCCGGTCACCAGGGTGTCCTCGGTGCCGGTCAGCACGATGCCGGAGCCCTGCAGGAAGGCCAGCCGGGCCGTCTTCTTGCAGTACTTGTTGTTCTTGACGACCTGGTTGTCGGCCACGGTGATGTGACCGGCCTTCGGCTTGTTCTCGTCGCCGACGACGAACACGCCCGCGCAGTTGCCGGTGACCGAGTTGTCCGAGACGGTCAGGTTGCGCAGCCGGCGCACGGTGACGCCGATCCGGTTCTTCTCCAGCAGGTTGTGCTCGATCACCGTGCCCTCGGTGTCGGTGGCGCCCTTCTCCGTGGTGACGGAGTTGGCGAGGAAGAGGCCGGCGTCGCCGTTCTCCCGGGCCACGTTGTTGCGGTAGGTGCTGTGCACCGAGCGCTCCTCGGCGAGGCCCCACTGCCCGTTCTTCACGGCGGCCACGCCGTGCACGTGCAGGTTGGCCGTGCCCACCGACATGACGCCGATCCGGGAGAACCCGGTGACGGTCATCCGGGCGATGGTGACGTCCTCGAGGCGCTTGTTCTTGGCGCCGACCACGCAGATGCCGTTGCCCATCTCGGCGCAGGACTTCTGGGCGGCGGCCTTCTTCCCGCTGCTCTTGACCTTCTTGGCCGGCTTGAGCACGGTGCCCGCGCCCATGCCGCGCAGCGTGATTCCGGGGGTGGTCACCTTGACGCTCTCGCGGTAGGTGCCGGCCGCCACCAGGACCGTGTCGCCGGGCTGGGCGGCGTTCACCGCCTTCTGGATCGACTCACCGGGGTGCACCATCAGGGTGCGGTGTGCGGCGGACGCCGGAGCGGCGCCGAGGAGGGAGCCGCACAGGGCGGCACTGCACGCGAGGTATGTGATATGGCGTTTTGTCACATGGGGAAGATTAGGAGCAGATCACCCGATAAACCGCCCGATGCTCCGTTCGGTGGCGTGTCCCCGCGGCCGGGGCGGACGTACGACGACGATGGGGGCACCCGGAGTGATCCGGGTGCCCCCATCGTCGTGGCAGTCGAGAGTGCGAGGTCAGCGGGCCTTGCCGCCGCCCTTCGGCATGCGCATGCCCTTGGGCATCGGGCCCTTGGGAAGCGGCATGTTGGACATCAGGTCGCCCATGGCGCGGAGCCGGTCGTTGGTGGTGGTGACCTGGGGGCCGGTGAGGACGCGCGGGAACTTGAGCATCGTGGTGCGCAGCTTCTTCAGCTCGACCTGGCCCTCGGCCGTGCCCACGATCACGTCGTGCACCGGTACGTCGGCCACGATGCGGGCCATCTTCTTCTTCTCGGCGGCCAGCAGGGTCTTCACCCGGTTCGGGTTGCCCTCGGCGACCAGGACGATGCCGGCCTTGCCGACCGCCCGGTGCACCACGTCCTGGCTGCGGTTCATCGCCACCGCCGGCGTCGTCGTCCAGCCCCGCCCGATGTTGTCCAGCACCGCGGCCGCGGCGCCCGGCTGGCCCTCCATCTGGCCGAAGGCCGCCCGCTCGGCCCGGCGGCCGAAGACGATCGCCGTCGCGAGGACGGCGAGCAGCAGGCCCAGGATGCCCAGATAGACCGGGTGGCCGATCAGGAAGCCGATCACGAGGAAGACGGCAAGGGTGCCGAGACCGACACCCGCGAGTACAAGACCGATCGTCTTGTCGGCCTTGCGGGTCATCTTGTACGTCAGGACGATCTGCTTCAGTCGTCCCGCATTCGCAGCGTCCGCTGCCGGTTCCTGCCTCGCCATGCCCCGAAGTCTACGTGGCCCCGGGAGTGCCGACGACGGCAGTGCCCGGACGGGGGCGGCGGAAGGGCGTCAGGAGCGGCCGGCGGCCTGCTCCAGGAAGTGCTGCGCCTCGACCCGGTCCTTTGCGCGACGGCGGTCCTCCAGCACGGAGGTCCAGGCGTTCTGGCGTGCGGTGCGCTGGCCGCCGCTCATCAGGAGCGACTCGACGGCGCGCAGCGCGTCGGTGAAGGACGGGATCGCGGTGGCGCGAACGGGCGCGGCCTGCATGGTGGAGGTCCCCCCTCGAAGTGGGTGTACGAGCTGTGATACCAGGGTCACTGTTCGGTGTTACCAGGGCGTGACCGACCGGTCAAACGGCAATGAAGCCTTGATGCGAGGGCCCGGAACGCTGACGCGGCCCTGACGTATGTCCTCATCAGCGAGGACGGTCAGGACCGCGTCCATTCGGTCATTACTGACCGGTAGTGGCTTGTGCGTGAATTCACACGCCCGGAGCCCGGGGGTGTGAGGCCGCCGTCAGACCGCCTGTACGGCGACGAACGAGCCCCGCTTCTCGATGGCCATCTGGTAGAGGCGTCCGGCCCGGTAGGAGGAGCGGACCAGCGGCCCGGACATCACACCGGAGAAGCCGATCTGCTCGGCCTCCTCCTTCAGCTCCACGAACTCCTGCGGCTTGACCCAGCGCTCCACGGGGTGGTGGCGGACGCTCGGGCGCAGGTACTGCGTGATGGTGACCAGCTCGCAGCCGGCCTCGTGCAGCTGCCGCAGCGCGTCGCTGACCTCCTCGCGGGTCTCGCCCATGCCGAGGATCAGGTTGGACTTGGTGACCAGGCCGTAGTCGCGGGCGGCCGTGATGACCTTGAGCGAGCGGTCGTAGCGGAAGCCGGGGCGGATGCGCTTGAAGATCCGGGGCACGGTCTCGACGTTGTGCGCGAAGACCTCGGGGCGGGACGAGAAGACCTCGGCCAGCTGCTCCGGGACCGCGTTGAAGTCGGGCGCGAGCAGCTCGACCTTGGTGCGGCCCTCCTCGCGCTGTGCCGTCTGCGCGTGGATCTGACGGACCGTCTCCGCGTACAGCCAGGCGCCGCCGTCCGCCAGGTCGTCGCGCGCGACGCCGGTGATGGTGGCGTAGTTGAGGTCCATGGTGACCACGGACTCGCCCACGCGGCGCGGCTCGTCACGGTCCAGGGCCTCGGGCTTGCCGGTGTCGATCTGGCAGAAGTCGCAGCGCCGGGTGCACTGGTCGCCGCCGATGAGGAACGTCGCCTCGCGGTCCTCCCAGCACTCGTAGATGTTCGGGCAGCCGGCTTCCTGGCAGACCGTGTGCAGGCCCTCGCTCTTCACGAGGTTCTGCATCTTCGTGTACTCGGGGCCCATTTTCGCCCGGGTCTTGATCCACTCGGGCTTGCGCTCGATGGGGGTCTGGCTGTTGCGGACCTCCAGGCGCAGCATCTTGCGTCCGTCGGGTGAGACTGCGGACACGACCGGCTCCCTAGCGATTGATTCTTCGGCGTGCTCCAGCGTACGCCCGTGGATTCGAAAGCCCGCTGGGCGGAGTCAGGCCGCCGGTGTCTTCTCGATCACCCTCGGCGCGAGCTCCGCGTTCTCCAGTACGTCCTTCAGGTGCCGCTCCACCACCGGCAGCACCTCGTCGATGGTCACGTCCCGGCCCAGCTCGCCCGCGAGGGAGGCGACGCCCGCGTCCCGGATGCCGCAGGGGATGATCCGGTCGAACCACTTCATGTCCGGGTTCACGTTGAACGAGAAGCCGTGCATGGTGACGCCCTTGGCGACGCGGATGCCGATCTGGGCGATCTTCCGGTCCTCGCGGCGCTGGCCGGCGTTGGAGGGCGCGTACTCCGGGCCGTTCAGGCGCGGGTCGAACTCCTCGTCCTGCAGCCGCGGGTCGAAGTCCAGGGAGAGCCCTCCGAGGGCCTGCGGCCGCTGCTCGACCGGGTCGCCGAGCACCCACACCCCGCTGCGTCCCTCGACCCGGGTGGTCTCCACGCCGAACTCGGCGCAGACCCGGATCAGCGCCTCCTCCAGACGCCGTACGTGCGCGACCACGTCGACCGGGCGCGGGAGCTTCTGGATCGGGTAGCCCACCAGCTGGCCCGGGCCGTGCCAGGTGATCTTGCCGCCGCGGTCCACGTCGACGACCGGGGTGCCGTCGAGCGGCCGCTCGTTGTCCGCGGTGCGGCGGCCCGCCGTGTACACCGGGGGGTGTTCGAGCAGCAGGACCGTGTCGGGCGCCTCGTCGGCGAACCGTGCCGCGTGCACCCGGCGCTGCTCGTCCCACGCCTCCTGGTACTCGACGGCATCCGCCCCGAACCCCATGCGGACGAACCGCAACTCACTCACGGCAAGCGCCTCCCTCGGCGACGGGTGTGTCAGGCACATAACGCGCCCAAGCCACTGTACGTCCGGCCGTCGCGCGTCAGCCCCGGGGGCAATCCTCACACGATCGGATGAATGAACGTCGAAGTGTGCGATCGGGTGCTCACTCTCCGCTACATTCGCGCCGTCCAAGAGCGCCAAAAGGGCTGCTCACCGGCAATCCGGGCACAAGCCACCGAGCTGAGCCAGAAGGCAGGAGACCCCACCCCAGATGACGGACCGACCCGCGCAGCGCACCCCCAACCGCCAGCTCGCCGCGCTCATCGCAGAAGCGGGGTTCTCCAACGCGGGTCTCGCCCGTCGCGTCGACCAGCTCGGTCTCGAACACGGGCTGGATCTCAGATACGACAAGACATCCGTCACCCGGTGGCTGCGCGGCCAGCAGCCCCGGGGCACCACCCCCGCCCTGATCGCCGAGGTCTTCACCCGGCGCCTCGGCCGCCGGCTGACCGCGCAGGACCTGGGGCTCGACGCGTGCGCCCCGGTGTACGCCGGGCTGGAGTTCGCGGCCACCCCCGAGGAGGCCGTCGACATCGTCAGCGGGCTGTGGCGCAAGGACTCCGGCAGCCACGCCGAGCTCCGGAAGATCGCGTTCACCCCGGCCGGGCTCGTGGTGCCCAGCCGGGACTGGCTGATCGGCCGCGCGGACGACAAGGTGGCCCGCGGCGAGCCGGCACCGGGGGCGACGGCGACGGTCCGGGTGCCGGCGCAGCTGCGCCCCGCCGCGCTGCCCAAGCAGCCGGCACCCGTGCCGGGGCGGCCGCGCGGGCAGGCCGACCGCGGACCCGGCCAGAAGGTCACCGGCGGCGACATCGCCGCGCTCCGCTCGGTCGGCGAACTCTTCCGCACCCTCGACGACGCCTACGGCGGCGGGCACGCGCGCCAGGCGCTGGTGCGCTACCTGGAGCACGAGTGCGAGCCGATGCTGCGCGGCACGTACGGCGAGCAGACCGGCCGCCGGCTGTTCGGCGCGGCGGCCGACCTGACCCGGCTCGCGGGCTGGACGTCGTACGACATCGCCGCGCACGGCCTGGCCCAGCGCTACTTCGTGCAGTCCCTGCGGCTCGCCCAGGCGGCCGGGGACCGCGCCTACGGCTCCTACGTCCTGGTCACCATGAGCCGCCAGGCGGTCTATCTCGGCCACGGCCGGGAGGCGGTCCAACTGGCCCGGGTGGCCCAGCAGGGCGTCGGCACCAGCGCTCCGCCGGTCGTCCAGGCGCTGCTGCACGCGGCCGAGGCCCGGGCGCACGGGGTCCTGGGGGAGGTACGGGCGTGCACCGGCGCGCTGGTCCGGGCCGAGCGCGCCCTGGAGGCGGCCCGTCCCGGCGACGACGTCCCCTACTGGGCGCGCTTCTTCGACGAGGCGCAGTTGGCCGACGAGTTCGGCCACTGCCACCGGGACCTCCAGCAGTTCCGCGCGGCCGCCCAGCACGCCGAGCGCTCCCTGCAGCTCCGTGCGCCCTCCTACGCCCGCAGCCGCCTCTTCTGCCGCGTCGTCCTCGCCACCGCCCGCCTGGGCCTCGGCGAACTCGACCAGGCGTGCGCGCTCGGGGTGGAGGCGGCGGGGGCGGCCGCGGAGATGCGGTCGGTCCGCGCGCTCGAATACGTCAAGGACTTCGAACGGCGCCTTGAGCCCTACAAGGACGCGGCACCGGTGAAGGGCTACCGCGACAAGGTCGCTGCGCTCGGCTAGCCGACGGTTAGCTTTCTCCGCCGCTTTTCTCGGCCGCGGGCACTTTCCTCCGCCGCCGAACTTTTTCCGCCGCCGAACTTTTCCGCCGCGACGGTGATCAGCCACGGCGGTGTTGTTCGGCGGTGCCGAGCCGGGCGCTGCCGCTCGCCGTTGCGGGTGGCGGTGGTCGGCTCGGTGCCGCGCCGTCGTGGCTGGTCGCGCCCGCGCGGCGGAGCCGCATATCAGATGCAGCCCCGCGCCCCTGAGGGGCGCGTTATGCGGCCCGGCGTTGCAAAGGTTCCGCTGTGTTCAGGGAACCCGCTGCTCCGAGGTCGGCCAATAGGGCGGCCGTGGCCCGGTGGGCCGAGTGGAGGGCTCCCTGGACGGTGCTGGTGTCGCGGTGGTCGCCGCAGACGTAGAGGCCGGCGAGGAGGCGGACGGGGCGGTGGAGGTCGTGCGGGGGGCGCATGGCGGGGATGGCCTCGGGGGTGTGGTGGACGGCGAGGGTCTCCCAGCGGCGCGTCGAGGTGCCGTAGAGGCGGGCGAGGTGCATGCGGACCGAGGTGTCGATGTCGGAGGGGGGCGTGCCGAGGACCGTGGAGGAGATCAGCGCGCGGCCCTGCGGCGCCCGGCTCGGGTCGATGTTGCTGACGACCGAGGTGTGGGCGACGGGGCCGCCCCGGTCGGCGTCCAGGAGGAGGGACGTGCCGGTGGTGAGGGCCGACGGCTCGTCCGTGGTGTGGTGGACCACCGTCACCTGGTGGAAGTCCGGGACGCGCAGGCCCGGGAGGAGTCCGGCGGCGGCGCGGGCGTCGGTGGCCAGCAGGACCGCCCGGCAGCGGATCACGCCGTGCTCGGCGGTGGTCACCGAGGTCGTCGAGACCGAGGTGACCCGTACGCCGGTGTGCACCGTGCCGGGCGGGAGGGCGCGGGCGAGGAGGTCGGGGAGGACGTCGGCGCCGCCCTCCGGCACGCACAGCCGGCCGCTCGCGAAGGAGCGCAGGGCGAGGTCCGCGCAGCGGCTGGACGTCGTCAGCCCGGGGTCGCAGAGCAGGGCCGCGAGCAGCGGGCGCAGGAAGCCGTCGATCGTGCGGGCGGGTATCCCGCGTTCCGCCAGGGCCTGGGCGGCGGGGAGTTCGGGGCGGGCCAGGAGCCGCTCGACGGGGGTGGCGGCCATACGGCCCAGCGCCGCGCCCAGGCGGGCCTGGTCGACCGCGCTCCCCATCGGCGCGGTCGCCCGCGCCGGGGCCACCGCGGAGCCCCTGGGGGCGCTTGCCAGGGCGCGCACCGCATACAGTGCGCCCCTCGCGCTCCCTGCGCCCGCCGGAGCGCCCGCCCGGTGCCTGCGCCCGTCGCGATGCAGCAGCACGCCGGGCGCGAACCGGCGCAGAACCAGGGCGTCCAGTCCCGGTGTGAGCCGTAGCTCCGGGTAGGACGTGGACAGGAGCTGCCCGATCCGGTCGAGCCGGAAGCCGTCGACCTTCTCGGTCGACATCCGTCCGCCGACGTAAGGGGCGGCCTCTAGGACCGCGGTCGTTACTCCTGCGCTGTTCAGCCGATGAGCCGCGGAGAGTCCGGAGACACCGGCTCCCACGATGACGACGTCCGCCTGGTACGCGGGCTCATGCACGAGGCCCCTCCTCGATTGCGCGTCCGGTGGAGACGTGATGCCCCCAACCCGCTCCGGGGATACCCGAGTTCGGGTCGAGGTTAAGACGGTGATCGGTCAAGGGCAGTCGCGCATGAACAGGGCACGGTCGCACGCCGGTCGCATACGGTCACATGGGCCGTCAGGCTGCACGAATCGCGTCCTCGATGCCCGGGAACGCGAACGTGAACCCCGACTCCAGCAGCCGCTTCGGCACCACCCGTTGACTGCCCAGGACGTCCCCGGCCATCTCGCCCAGCGCGGCGCGCAGCACGGGGGAGGGGACCGGGAAGAGCGCCGGGCGGCGCAGCACCCGGGCCATCGCCGCGGTGATCTCACGGTTCGTCAGGGGCTGCGGCGCGGTGAGGTTGAAGGGCCCGGACAGGCCCTCGGTGTCCATCAGGAACCTGATCGCGGCCACCTCGTCGTGCAGCGCGATGAACGACCAGTACTGGCCGCCGTCGCCCAGCCGGCCGCCGAGTCCCGCCCGGAAGAGCGGGAACAGCCGGCCCCAGGCCCCGCCGCCGCGGGCGACCACCAGGCCCGTGCGGGTGAACACCGTCCGTACGCCCGCCTCCTGCGCCGGGGCCGCCGCCTCCTCCCACTCCACGCACAGCGACGGCAGGAAGCCGTCCCCGGGCGGCGCGTCCTCGTCCACGGCCCGG
The DNA here is from genome assembly GCF_044747345.1 of Streptomyces sp. NPDC090088. Taxonomy (NCBI): domain Bacteria; kingdom Bacillati; phylum Actinomycetota; class Actinomycetes; order Kitasatosporales; family Streptomycetaceae; genus Streptomyces; species Streptomyces sp. NPDC090088. Next base: position 1,388,000 of record NZ_JBIVDZ010000001.1, read on the forward strand.
TCACCGGTGTCGCCGTAGAAGCCCATCGCGCTGCCGCTCACGAACACCCGGGGCGGCTCCGGAAGGGCCGCCACGGCCTCCGCGAGCGCGGCCGTGCCGAGGACCCGGCTGTCCCGGATCTCGCGCTTGTACGCCGCCGTCCAGCGCCGGTCGCCGATCCCGGCCCCGGCCAGGTTCACCACCGCGTGGCAGCCGATCAGCCCGGCCGCGTCCACGTACTGCCCCTCGGGGTCCCAGCAGACCTCCCCGGCGCCCCGGGAGGCGCGCCGCACCAGGCGCACCACCTCGTGCCCGTCCGCCCGCAGGGACCGCACCAGGGCGCTGCCGATGAGGCCGGACGCACCGGCCACCGCGATACGAGAACGTTCCATGGGTCCCAGCATGCCGGTGCGCACGACGGAAAACCCGATGGGGTCCGGGGCACGGGCGTCCTAGGGTGATCCGCATGCCAGAGCCGTACATACGCACCGCCCTGCCCGACGACGACGAGGAGCTCTCCGTCCTCGACCGCGCCACCTGGTCGTACCTGCACTCGGTGGCGCCCGCCCCGCAGCCGCCCTACGACCCCTTCTTCAGCGAGCGGCACGCCCCCGAGGACACCCTGGTCGCCGAACTCGACCGGCGCATCGTCGGCTATGTGCGCCTCGGCCTCGCCTACAAGGTCGCCTCCAACGCGCACGTCCGGCAGATCCAGGGCCTCGCCGTCGCCGAGGAGGCCCGCGGCCGGGGGGTCGCCCGGGCGCTGCTGCGGGCGGTCATGGACGAGGCCCGCCGCCGGGGCGCCCGCCGGATCAGGCTGGGCGTCCTCGGGCACAACGCCCCGGCCCGCCGGCTCTACGAGTCGGAGGGCTTCGCCGTCGAGGGCGTGCTGCCGGGGGAGTTCCTCCTGGACGGCGCGTACGTCGACGACGTGGTCATGGGCCGGTCGTTGTGACGGCCGTGCCGACCGTGAGGGTCAGGACGTGATCAGCTCGCCCGTGTCCACCGGCCGGGTCGCGTCCGCCCCGCGCTGCGCGTCGGTGGCCACCTCGTCGGCGGTCAGCACGTACCCCGTCTCGTTGTCCGAGGTGGAGCGGGCGAACACCACGCCGTACACCTTGCCGCCGGTGGTCAGCAGCGGGCCGCCGGAGTTGCCGGGGCGGACCGTGGAGCGGATCGAGTAGATCTCCCGGGTCACGGTGGCGTCGCTGTAGATGTTCTGGCCGGTCGCCTGCACCTTGTTCGCCACCGTGGCCGCCTGCAGGTTCAGGTCGCCGTCCTGCGGATAGCCGGCCACCACCGCCGAGTTCCCGCGCGCCGCCGTGGTGTCGAACCGCAGCACCGGCGCGCGCAGCTGCGGCACGTACAGCACCGCCACGTCCCGGTCCGGGTCGAAGAGGACGACCTCCGCGTCGTACGCCGGCCCGACCCCGCCGATCCGCACACTCGGGTTGGAGATGCCGGCCACCACGTGGGCGTTGGTCATCACATGCTCCGGCGCGTACACGAACCCGCTGCCCTCGCGGCCCTGGGTGCCGGAGGAACCCTCGATCTTGACCGTGCTGCGCTTGGCCGCGTCGGTGGCGGCCGCCGTGACGTTGTCGCCCGAGGGCTTGGCGACCTCGGCCGTCGACTCGTTCTCGAACGGGTTGAAGACCTGCGGGAAACCCGCCTCGGTCAGCGCCGAGGTGGCCCGCGAGAACCAGGCCGGAGTGGTGTCCGGCATGGTGTTCTGCACCGCGCCGAGCAGCTTCGAGTCCCGGATCGCCGTCGTCACCGCGGGCGACGAGGAGGCACCGAGGACACTCGCCGCCACCCAGGCCACGATCAGCACCGCCACCGAGTTGGCGAACGCCCCGCCTATCCCGTCGGCCACCCGCAGCGGGCCCTCGTCCAGCTCCCGGCGCAGCCGCAGCGCCAGCCGCCCCGCCAGCTCGTGCCCCACCACCGCGGGCACCAGCACGGTCAGCACCGCGACCACCGTCGCCGTCGCCGTGCCACGGGTGACCAGCTCCATCACCCACGGCAGCACCCACACGCCGATCACCGCACCGCCGACGAACCCGGCCAGCGAGACGCAGCCGGCCACCAGCCCGCGCCGGTAGCCGGACGCCGCGTAGACGAGGACCACCAGTACCAGCGCCAGGTCGAGCAGGTCCACGGAGCCGCCTTTCTCTCGGTGCCCTCTCATACGGCCGGGACAGGCCCGGTGATCAGTTCACGCGCGCGGGGCCCCCGGGAACCGGCCACGCGTGCGTGTACCTCCTGAAACGCCCCGGACCAGGACGATGGTTCCACCAGGTGGCACAGCACACATCGCGGGCGCGGTGGATCGACCCGAGAGTGAGTGCCATGCGTGTCTTCCCAAGAGCGGGGCGGCGCACCCGGCTCACCGTCCTGACCCTGCTCGGCTGCCTGCCCGGCCTCGCCGCGGCGCTCGCGCTGGTGCTGTGCGCCCAGGGCGCCGACCGCCCCGCCGCGATCCGGCTGGCCGCCCCCGCGCCCGCCAGCCCCGCCACCCGCTACCGGGCGCCCCGGCCGCACATCGTGCCGCGCTCGGCCTGGCTGGACGCCACCGTCCGCCGCACCCAGCCGCCCCCGCGCTACGACGACCGGGTCGTCGCCGTCTTCGTGCACCACACCGACTCGCCCAACGGCTACTCCTGCGCCCAGGCACCCGAGATCATCCGCCGCCTCTACACCGGCCAGACCGGCGACCGCGCGTGGGACGACATCGGCTACAACTTCCTCGTCGACCGCTGCGGCACCATCTACGAGGGCCGCGCGGGCGGCGTCGACCGTGCCGTCACCGGCGCCCACACCCAGGGCTTCAACCACCGCACCGCCGGCATCGCCGCGCTCGGCACCTTCACCGCCGGAGTGCCCGTGCCGCGCGCGGTGACCGACGCGATCGCCGCCCTCACCGCCTGGAAGCTCGGCCTCGCCGACATCGACCCGCGCGCCGGCGCCCGCCTGGTCTCCAGCAACGGCCTCAGCCGCTACCGGGAGGGCACCGCCGTCGCCCTGCCCGCCGTGGCCGCCCACAAGGACGGCTACCGGACCAACTGCCCCGGCGCCGCCCTCACCGAGCGCCTCCCCGAGATCAGGGAGGCGGCCGCCCGGCTGCAGGGCAGGGTGCCCGCGACGACTGCGGCGACCTCGGCGTCCCCGGTCCCGACACCCCATGGAACACCCGCGAAAGCGTCCACAGGAACGCCATAGGCGGCACGCAGGCTGCTCAGATCCCCACGCCCTACCGTCAAGGACATCAGCAGCCGACTGGAGGTGGGGATCATGAACAGCAGTCGTACCGAAGCCCGTACGGAGACCACGCAGGGTACGGAGAAGGCCGGCCGGGTCAGGTCGTCCCGGGGACCCTGGGCGGTGGTCTGCGCGGTCGCGACGGTCGTCCTCGGCCCGGCCGCGGTCACCGCGTCCGCCCTCGACCAGGCCAACGCGGCGCCGATGCACCACGCGGTCAAGGCCGAACAGACGCAGGCGTACATCCCGTCGGACGCCACCCGCCGCCGTACGGCCGCCTAGCGCTCACTCCTTGAAGCGGTCCCAGAGCCGGGGGAACCGCTCGGCGAGCGCCCGCTCGTTCTCGAAGTCGACCGGGGTGCCCTCCGGTTCGGAGGGCGCGGGGGCGATGCCCAGGTCCGGGGCCACGGTCCCGGTGAGCTGCTCGTACGCCTCGTCCGCCGCGTACCCCAGCTCCTCGCCGTCGCCGTCGATCTCCTCGTCGAAGTCGTCCAGCAACTCCGCCAGGGTGTCCGGGTCGTGCACGGCCCCCTCGTAGACGTCCCGGCCCTGGCCGATCAGCCAGCACCGGAAGAAGTCGAACGCGTCGTCGCTGGCCCCGTCCAGCAGCACCCAGGCGGCACCCCACAGGTCCCAGCGGTAGGCGCGGTTGTAGCGGGCCTCGAAGTGACGGGCGAAGTCCAGCACCAGGTCCGGCTCCAGCTGGAGCAGCCGCTCCACGAGCAGGTCGGCCTGGTCCTCCGGGTCGCCCTCGGCGGCCTCACGGGTGGCGTCGACCAGCTCCCAGAACTCCGTCTCGTCCATCACGGGTCAAGCATCGTGCCTGGGCGCCGGGGCCGCACGCGGAGTGGTGCGGATTGTTATCCTCCGTCGCCCTGCCGCGCGTAGAGCTCCGCCAGCCGGGTCGCGTCGGCCGCGAAGCGCGCCCGCAGCCGGGGCGGCGCCAGCACCTCGGCCTCCGGGCCGAGCGCGGTCAGCTGGCCGTGCGCGACCTCCTCGTTCTCCACGGGCAGGGTCACCGTCACCCACCCGCGCGCGTCCGGGGCACCGGCGCCCGCGAGCGCCTGCCGGGCGGCGACCGGATCGACGGCGTACGCCAGCCTGCGCACGCCGACCGCCGACAGCCGCACCACCACCTCGGCGTGCAGGAGCGAGTGCGCGAACTGCTCCGCCCGCTGGTTCCAGAAACCCGGCAGGTCGAACTCCTCGTCCCGCCCGAACCGCTCCTCGCCGGCCTCCACGGAGGCGAACCGGTCGATCCGGTACACCCGGTAGGAGTCGCTCTCGGCGACCCGCGCGCACAGGTACCAGACCCCGGCCTTCAGTACGAGCCCGTACGGTTCCAGCTCCCGCCGCACCTCCGACTCCCCGCGCCGGTAGCGCGCGACGACCCGCCGGTCGTCCCACACCGCGTCGGCCACGTCGGGCAGCAGCGCCGGGGTCTCCGGCTCGGTGAACCAGTTCGGCGCGTCCAGGTGGAAGCGCTGGGAAGCCGTCCGTGAAGCGTCCCGCAACGACGGCAGCAGCGCGGCGGACACCTTCAGCCGGGCCGCACTGGCCGCGTCCTCCAGACCCATTTCCCGCAGGGCACCCGGCACCCCGCTCAGGAACAGCGCCTCGGCCTCGCTCCGGCCCAGCCCCGTCAGCCGCGTCCGGTACCCGCCGACCAGCCGGTACCCGCCCCCGCGCCCCCGGTCCGCGTACACCGGAACGCCCGCCTCCGACAGCGCCTGCGCGTCCCGCATCACCGTCCGCTCGGACACCTCCAGCTCTCCGGCCAGCTCGGCGGCGGTCATGGCGGACCGGGACTGCAGGAGAAGCACCATCTTGATGAGTCGGGCGGCGCGCATACGTCTCATGATGCCGGGGAGCACTGACAGCGGGCCCGCGAGCGGTCCGGCACCGCCGGAATCCGCCGTCGTGGCCGGGCGCCGTCGCGGCGGAGAGAAAGAAGCGGTGAACGACCACGACAGCGCGGCCCGGCGATCCGGACCGCGCTGTCGTGATGGCGTCGGTTTTGCTACAGCCCGTACTTCTCGCGGGCTTCCTTCACCGCCGCGGCCTTGACCTCGCCGCGCCTGGCCAGCTGTGCCAGGGCCGCCACGACGACGGACTCCGCGTCCACGCCGAAGTGGCGGCGGGCCGCCTCACGGGTGTCGGAGAGACCGAAGCCGTCGGCGCCCAGCGAGGACCAGTCCTGCTCGACCCACTGCGCGATCTGGTCCGGGACCTGGCGCATGTAGTCGGAGACGGCCAGCACCGGACCCTCGGCACCCTGCAGCGCCTGACGGACGTACGGCACCCGCTCCTCGCCGCGCAGCAGGGCCGCGTCGGCCTCCAGCGCGTCCCGGCGTAGCTCCGTCCAGGAGGTCGCCGACCAGACGTCGGCCGCCACGCCCCACTCCTCGGCGAGCAGCCGCTGCGCCTTCAGCGTCCAGTGGATCGCCGTACCGGAGCCGAGCAGCTGGATGCGCGGGGCGTTGGCCGGGACGGTGACGCCCGCGGACTCCGCCGTGCTGAAGCGGTACAGACCCTTGACGATGCCCTCGTCGATACCGAGCCCGGCCGGCTTCGCGGGCTGCGGGAGCGGCTCGTTGTAGACGGTCAGGTAGTAGAAGACGTTCGGGTCCTCGCCGGGGGCCGGCTCGCCGTACATCCGGCGCAGACCGTCCTTGACGATGGTCGCGATCTCGTAGGCGAAGGCCGGGTCGTACGACAGCGCCGCCGGGTTGGTCGCGGCGATGACGGGGGAGTGGCCGTCCGCGTGCTGGAGCCCCTCGCCGGTCAGCGTCGTACGACCGGCCGTGGCACCCACCAGGAACCCGCGGCCGAGCTGGTCGCCGAGCTGCCACATCTGGTCGGCCGTGCGCTGCCAGCCGAACATCGAGTAGAAGATGTAGAACGGGATCATCGCCTCGCCGTGCGTCGCGTACGCGCTGGACGCGGCGATGAAGTCGGCCATCGAACCGGCCTCGGTGATCCCCTCGTTGAGGATCTGGCCGTTCTTGGCCTCCTTGTAGTACATCAGCTGGTCGCGGTCGACCGGCTCGTACGTCTGCCCCTTGGGCGAGTAGATGCCCAGCGACGGGAAGAGGCTCTCCATGCCGAAGGTGCGCGCCTCGTCGGGGACGATCGGCACCCAGCGCCTGCCGGTCTCCTTGTCCCGGACCAGGTCCTTGACGAGCCGGACGAAGGCCATGGTCGTCGCCACGTTCTGCGTGCCGGAGCCCTTGTCGAAGGAGGCGAAGGCCTTGTCGGCGGGGGCGGGCAGGGGCGCCAGGGCGTGGGTGCGGCGGGCCGGGGCGGGACCGCCGAGGGCGGCGCGGCGCTCCTGGAGGTAACGCACCTCGGGGGAGTCGGCGCCGGGGTGGCCGTAGGGCACGACCCCGTCGACGAAGGCGCTGTCCGGGATCGGCAGCTCCAGCAGCTCCCGCATCGTCTTGAACTCGTCCACCGTCAGCTTCTTCATCTGGTGGTTGGCGTTCTTCGACGCGAAGCCGTCGCCGAGGGTGTGGCCCTTGACCGTCTGGGCCAGGATCACGGTCGGCGCGCCCTTGAACTCGACGGCGGCCTTGTAGGCGGCGTACACCTTGCGCGCCTCGTGACCACCGCGCGAGAGGTGGAAGCACTCCAGGATCTTGTCGTCGCTCAGCAGCTTCGCCATCTCGGCGAGCGCCGGGTCCTTGCCGAAGAAGTCGGCGCGGATGTAGGCGGCGTCGCGGGTCTGGTACGTCTGCACCTGCGCGTCCGGTACCTCGCGGAGGCGGCGTACCAGCGCACCGGTGGTGTCGAGCTGGAACAGCTCGTCCCAGGCCGTGCCCCACAGCGTCTTGACGACGTTCCAGCCGGCGCCGCGGAACTGGGCCTCCAGCTCCTGCACGATCTTGAAGTTGGCGCGGACCGGGCCGTCGAGGCGCTGCAGGTTGCAGTTGATGACGAAGGTGAGGTTGTCGAGGCCCTCACGGGAGGCGAGTGCGAGCGCCGCCGTCGACTCGGGCTCGTCCATCTCGCCGTCGCCGAGGAACGCCCAGACGTGGGACTGCGAGACGTCCTTGATGCCACGCGCGGTCAGGTACCGGTTGAAGCGGGCCTGGTAGATGGCCGAGAGCGGGCCGAGGCCCATGCTCACCGTCGGGAACTCCCACAGCCAGGGCAGGCGGCGGGGGTGCGGGTACGACGGGAGGCCGTTGCCGCCGGCCTCCTGGCGGAAGTTGTCGAGGTGCGCCTCGGTGAGGCGGCCGTCGAGGAAGGCGCGGGCGTAGATGCCGGGGGAGGCGTGGCCCTGGATGTAGAGCTGGTCGCCGGACCCGTCGGCCTCCTTGCCCTTGAAGAAGTGGTTGAAGCCGGTCTCGTACAGCCAGGCGGCGGAGGCGAAGGTGGCGATGTGGCCGCCGACGCCGTGTTTCGAGCCCCGGGTGACCATCGCGGCCGCGTTCCAGCGGTTCCACGCGGTGATCTTCCGCTCCATCTCCTCGTCACCGGGCACGGCGGCCTCGGCGGCGGTGGGGATGGTGTTGACGTAGTCCGTCTCCAGCAGCTTCGGCAGCGCGATGCCGTCCGCCTCGGCGCGCTCCAGCGTGCGGCGCATCAGGTACGCGGCGCGGTGCGGCCCGGCCTCCCTGGCCACGGCGTCCAGTGAGGCCTGCCATTCGGCGGTCTCCTCCGGGTCCCGGTCGGGGAGCTGGTCGAGCGCGCTCGGCTGGATGGCCTGGGGGTCGGTCATGTCGCCGCCTTCCTCAGTCGAAGGGGGTTCCCTCATCGGTAAGGGTTCGGGGTGCCCTTGGTCTTTGGCAGGACAGGGCAGAGGGCCCGGGTGCGAGCCCGTCGGCGACTCTAACTCCCTGATCGATGATCGATCAAAGGGTTCAAGGGCAAAACTTCTCGATTCCGAGAAAGTCGGCACGGGGTGCCTTCGGCGATGGCACCGGGTGACGTGATTCAGTGGGCGTTTGCGCAGGTGGGGCGGTGTTTGAGCGAGGGGTTGCTCTTGTGTGGGCGGGGCTTGGTGCCCTGTCTGCGGGTGGCCGTCGTCGGTCGGGTGCCGCGCCGTCCTGGCTGATCGCGCAGTTCCCCGCGCCCCTTACGGGGCGCTGTTCGGGTCGGCTCTTCTCCCCGCGCGCCCTTATTTTTCCGCCGCGACGGCGATCAGTTGGGACGGCGATTTTCGGCGGTGCCGGGCCTGCCGGGGCCCCGTGGGCTCACGGCCTCGGGGCGCAGCCCAGGACGTGGGACTTGACGATGTCGGCGATGCGCGGGTCGCGGCGCTGGAAGGCGGCGACCAGTTCCTGGTGTTCTTCGGCGTACGACTGCTGGACCGTTCCCAGCCAGCGGATGGAGAGGGCGGTGAAGACCTCGATGCCCAGGCCCTCCCAGGTGTGCAGGAGGACCGAGTTGCCGGCCGCCCGGACCAGCTCGCGGTGGAAGCCGACCGTGTGGCGGACCTGGCCCGTGCCGTCGGCGTTGCGGTCGGCCTCGTAGAGCGCCGCCACGTGCGGTTCGAGGGCCGAGCAGTCCTCGGCCAGCCGCTCCGCCGCCAGCTCCGCCGCGATCGCCTCCAGACCGGCCCGCACCGGGTAGCTCTCCTCGAGGTCCGCCGCCGTCAGGTTCCGCACCCGCACGCCCTTGTTCGGCGCGGACTCGATCAGCCGGAGGGACTCCAGCTCCCGCAGCGCCTCCCGCACCGGCGTCTGGCTGACCTCCAGCTCCGTGGCGATCCGCCGCTCCACGATCCGCTCGCCCGGCTTCCAGCGCCCGCTGACGATTCCCTCCACGATGTGCTCGCGGATCTGTTCGCGCAGCGAGTGGACGACGGGCGCGGTCATGGGAGCTCCTTAAGGGCGTTTGACGTTTAGACAATAAGGCCGGACCGCCTTTCGGGAGAGGCGCACGGGGGCGCTTTCATGCAGGTGAGACGAGACTTACACGACGGTGCCCCGTCCGGAGGAACTCCGGACGGGGCACCGTGGGGGACCTGCTGAGGCCTACAGACCGAGCTCGACCTCGAACTCGCCGGCCTCCAGGATCGCCTTGACGGCCGTCAGGTAACGGGCCGCGTCGGCGCCGTCCACCAGGCGGTGGTCGTAGGACAGGGTCAGGTACGTCATGTCGCGGACGCCGATGACCGTGCCCTCCTCCGTCTCGATGACGGCCGGACGCTTGACCGTGGCACCGATGCCGAGGATCGCGACCTGGTTCGGCGGCACGATGATCGTGTCGAACAGCGCGCCGCGCGAGCCGGTGTTGGAGATGGTGAAGGTCGCGCCGGACAGCTCGTCCGGGGTGATCTTGTTGGCGCGGACCTTGCCGGCCAGGTCGGCCGTGGCCTTGGCGATACCGGCGATGTTGAGGTCGCCCGCGTGCTTGATGACCGGGGTCATCAGGCCCTTCTCCGAGTCCACCGCGATACCGACGTTCTCGGTGTCGAAGTAGGTGATCGTGCCCTCTTCGACGTTGATCCGGGCGTTGACGGCCGGGTGGGCCTTCAGCGCCTGGGCCGCCGCCTTCACGAAGAACGGCATCGGGGAGAGCTTGACGCCCTCGCGGGCCGCGAACGAGTCCTTGGCCTGGGCGCGCAGGCGCATCAGGCGGGTCACGTCGACCTCGACCACCGAGGACAGCTGCGCCTGCTCGTGCAGCGCCTTGACCATGTTGTCGCCGATGACCTTGCGGATGCGGGGCATCTTGACGGTCTGGCCGCGGAGGGGGGAGACCTCCAGCGCCGGGGCCTTCTTGGCGGCGGTGGCGGCCGGAGCGGCAGCGGCGGGAGCCGGAGCGGCGGCGGCGGCCTTCGCGGCCTCGGCGGCGGCGAGCACGTCCTGCTTGCGGATCCGGCCGCCGACGCCGGTGCCCTTGACGGCGCCCAGGTCGACGCCGTTCTCGGCGGCGAGCTTGCGGACCAGCGGGGTGACGTAGGCACCCTCGTCGACCGGAGCGGCCGGAGCCGGCGCCGGGGTGACGGGGGCGGCGGCCACCGGCGCGGGGGCCGGGGCGGCCGGAGCCGGAGCGGCGGCGACCGGGGCGGGCGCCGGAGCAGCCGGGGCCGGGGCGGGCGCCGGAGCAGCCGGGGCCGGGGCGGGCGCCGGAGCCGGGGGAGCCACCGGGGCGGCCGGGGCCGGAGCGGGGGCGGCGGCGGGCGCCGGGGCCGGAGCGGCCGGGGCAGCCGCCGGAGCGGCACCCGGGGCGCCGATGACGGCGAGCTTGGCGCCGACCTCGGCGGTCTCGTCCTCGCCGACCACGATCTCCAGCAGGACACCGGCGACCGGCGCCGGGATCTCGGTGTCGACCTTGTCGGTGGAGACCTCGAGCAGGGGCTCGTCCTCGCCGACCTCGTCGCCGACCTGCTTCAGCCAGCGGGTGACGGTGCCCTCGGTGACGGACTCACCGAGCGCGGGCAGGACCACGTCCGTACCGGACGCGCCACCGGCCGGAGCGGCGGGGGCAGCGGCGGCGGGGGCCGGGGCGGGAGCGGCGGGGGCCTCGGCGACCGGCGCGGGGGCCGGGGCGGCCGGAGCCGGCGCGGCGACGGGCTCGGCGGCCGGGGCCGGAGCGGCAGCCGGGGCACCGGTGCCGTCGTCGATGATGGCCAGCTCGGCGCCGACCTCGACCGTCTCGTCCTCGGCGACCTTGATCGAGGCCAGGATGCCCGAGGCGGGGGCCGGGATCTCGGTGTCGACCTTGTCGGTCGACACCTCGAGCAGCGGCTCGTCGGCCTCGACGCGCTCGCCCTCGGCCTTCAGCCAGCGGGTGACAGTGCCCTCGGTGACGCTCTCGCCGAGCGCCGGAAGGGTTACGGAAACCGCCATGGTTTCGGTTGCTCCTTACGAATTGCGGAAGTCTGAGTCGTCGCTTGTGTCGACCGAGGGTCAGTCGTGCGAGTGCAGGGGCTTGCCGGCCAGGGCCAGGTGGGCCTCGCCGAGCGCCTCGTTCTGCGTCGGGTGGGCGTGGATGAGCTGGGCGACCTCGGCGGGCAGCGCTTCCCAGTTGTAGATCAGCTGGGCCTCGCCGACCTGCTCGCCCATGCGGTCGCCGACCATGTGGACGCCGACCACGGCACCGTCCTTCACCTGGACGAGCTTGATCTCGCCGGAGGTGTTGAGGATCTTGCTCTTGCCGTTGCCCGCCAGGTTGTACTTCAGCGCGACGACCTTGTCCGCACCGTAGATCTCCTTGGCCTTGGCCTCGGTGATGCCGACGGAGGCGACCTCGGGGTGGCAGTACGTCACCCGCGGCACGCCGTCGTAGTCGATCGGGACGGCCTTCAGACCGGCCAGGCGCTCCGCCACCAGGATGCCCTCGGCGAAGCCGACGTGCGCGAGCTGGAGCGTCGGGACCAGGTCGCCGACGGCGGAGATGGTCGGGACGTTGGTCCGCATGTACTCGTCGACCAGGACGTAGCCCCGGTCCATGGCGACACCCTGCTCCTCGTAGCCGAGACCGGCGGAGACGGGCCCGCGGCCCACCGCGACCAGCAGGACCTCGGCCTCGAACTCCTTGCCGTCGGCGAGGGTGACCTTGACGCCGTCGGCGGTGTACTCGGCCTTCGAGAAGAAGGTGCCCAGGTTGAACTTGATGCCGCGCTTGCGGAACGCGCGCTCAAGAAGCTTGGAGGAGTTCTCGTCCTCGACCGGGACGAGGTGCTTGAGGCCCTCGACGACGGTGACGTCGGCACCGAAGGACTTCCACGCGGAGGCGAACTCGACGCCGATGACACCGCCGCCCAGGATGATCGCGGACTTGGGCACGCGGTCCAGGACGAGGGCGTGGTCGGAGGAGATGATGCGGTTGCCGTCGATCTCCAGACCCGGCAGCGACTTCGGCACGGAGCCGGTGGCGAGGAGCACGTGGCGCCCCTGGATCCGCTGGCCGTTGACATCCACGGAGGTGGGGGAGGACAGCCGCCCCGTCCCCTCGATGTACGTCACCTTGCGCGAGGCGATCAGACCCTGCAGGCCCTTGTACAGGCCGGAGATGACACCGTCCTTGTACTTGTGGACGGCGGGGACGTCGATGCCCTCGAACGTGGCCTTGACGCCGAACTGCTCGCTCTCGCGGGCCTGGTCGGCGATCTCGCCCGCGTGCAGCAGGGCCTTGGTGGGGATGCAACCCCGGTGCAGGCAGGTACCGCCGACCTTGTCCTTCTCGATCAGGGCGACGTCCAGGCCCAGCTGCGCCCCGCGCAGGGCCGCGGCGTAACCGCCACTACCACCGCCGAGGATCACTAGGTCGAAAACGGTGCTGGCGTCGTTCGCCACGTCACGTCCTCCATGCATGTGCGCCGTACGCCGGTCAACGGCGACCGGTCGGCGGCTGGTGTCCGGCCGCTCTTCTTCGGCCCTGTGGGTGGGGCCCTGTCCTGCCGAGCCCCATCTTCGCACTTGTCGGAGGTGAACGAGACGCGGGGCCGGGGTGTGAGACACCACACGCTCACTTGTGAGAAAGGGGACGTGGTCCCACTCAGGGACGCGGGGAACTGCGCGAGAAACCCCCACCGCCCGCGGTCGCCGTACGACGGAATGGACCGAGCCAAGAGGCGACGGGACCCCGCCCTACCCGCGCGCGAGGTCCCGTCGGCGACATCAGCCCAGGTCACCCTCGGCCGTCAGCTCCGCCAGCCGCACCAGCGTCCGCACCGCCGACCCCGTGCCGCCCTTCGGCGTGTACCCGAACGGTCCGCCCTCGTTGAAGGCGGGACCGGCGATGTCGAGGTGCGCCCAGGTGATGCCCTCGCCCACGAACTCGCGCAGGAAGAGCCCCGCGACCAGCCCGCCGCCCATCCGCTCGCCCATGTTCGCGATGTCGGCGGTCGAGGACTCCATCCCCTTGCGCAGGTGCTCCGGCAGCGGCATCGGCCAGGCCGGCTCGCCGACCTCCTCCGCCGCCTCGTGCACCGTGGAGCGGAACGCGTCGTCGTTGGCCATGACCCCGAACGTCCGGCTGCCCAGCGCCAGCATCATCGCCCCGGTCAGCGTCGCCACGTCCACGATCGCGTCCGGCTGCTCCGCCGACGCCGCCCACAGCGCGTCGGCGAGGACCAGCCGCCCCTCCGCGTCCGTGTTCAGCACCTCGACCGTCTTGCCGCTGTACATGCGCAGCACGTCACCCGGCCGCACGGCGGACCCGGACGGCATGTTCTCGGCCAGCGCCAGCCACCCGGTCACATTGACCTGGAGACCGAGCCGCGCCGCCGAGACGACGGCGGCGAAGACCGCGGCCGCCCCGCTCATGTCGCACTTCATCGTCTCGTTGTGGCCGGCCGGCTTGAGGGAGATGCCGCCCGAGTCGTAGGTGATGCCCTTGCCGACGTAGGCGAGGTGCTTCTCCGCCTCGGGGTGCGTGTACGACAGCTTCACCAGCCGCGGGGTCGCCGCCGAGCCGCCGCCGACGCCGAGGATGCCGCCGTAGCCGTCCTTGGCGAGCGCCTTGTCGTCGAGCACCTGCACCTTGAAGCCGTGCTCCTTGCCCGCGCCCTGCACGATCGCGGCGAACGCGGCCGGCGTGAGGTCGTTCGGCGGGGTGTTGATCAGGTCACGGGCGCGGTTGAGCTCCTCGGAGACGGCGGTGGCGCGGGCCAGGGCCGCCTTGTGGGCCGCGTCCCGCGGCTTGCCGCCGAGCAGCGCGGCCTCGGCGAGCGGCGCCTTGCCGTTCTTGGCCTTGGCGGCGCCCGCGGCCTGCCGGCCGTTCTCCTTGTACGTGTCGAAGGAGTACGCGCCGAGCAGCACGCCCTCGCCGATCGCGCCCACGGCGGCCGCGTCCTCGACCGGCAGCGCGAAGGCCGCCTTCTTCGCCCCGTTCAGCGCGCGGGCGGCGACACCGGCCGCCCGGCGCAGCGCCTCGGCGGTGTACTCGGCGTCCTTTCCGGGCGCGGCGCCCAGGCCCACCGCGATGACGAGCGGGGCCTTGAAGCCGGCCGGGGAGGGCAGCTTCGTCAGTTCGCCCTCGGCACCCGAGGCACCGAGGGTCTCCAGGACGTCGGCGAGCTTGCCGTCGTAGGCCTCGTTCACGGCCTCCGCGCCCGGTGCTACGAGCAGGCCCCCGGACTTGGAACCTGTGCCCTTGGCGACACCGATCACGATCGCGTCGGCCCGGAGGCCGGGCGCCGCTGAGGTGCTGAGAGTGAGAGCAGTCACGGTGGTGGAATCTCGCTTCCGATGTTGAGTTGCTGTGGCCGAGTGGGTGGGTCGACCGGGCCCGGGAAGCGACCCTAGAAGCCTTCGCGGGGCGCGTTGCGACCGGGGCCTTCACCCTGTCGGCGAACACCCGGGACGAGCCTACGCGTGTGTATGCGTTCGCTCATTCCTGCGGTCGTTCACCTGGCGGTGGCGTCGTCGCCATTTCCCGCCCCTCCCCAGGGGCCACGTGGGACACACTCGCCGGGATCCGGCGGACGACTTGCCCGCCGCTTCGCGTGATTTCCGCTGATCCCGCTCCAATCCGCCCTATATCAAGGTGTACCGGGCAGCCCTGTCGTGGCCGTCACGGCCCACGGGAGGTGCGAGGGCATCCCGTACACGACCGTCGATCCCGACGACTCCGGCCGCCCGCGGCGGTCCCGGCCAGCACCCCGGCCCGGCGTTCGCCGAAGTCGCCGCCGGGCTCCGCGAGTCGGGAGCGCGGGGCCTCGGTGTACCGCGTGGTCCCCGGGGTGGGAGATCATCCCTGGGGTACCTTGCCGCACACCCTGGAGCCCGACCGGTGAAACCCCGCCCCGCATCGCTGTTGGCCCTGCTCGCCCTGCCTGCCCTGCTCGCCGGCTGCACCCGGGCCTCGGACGACGCCGGGCGCTGGCAGCCGAGACCCGGGGTCAGCTGGCAGTGGCAGCTCAGCGGCCGTGTCGACACCTCCGTCAAGGCGTCGGTCTACGACATCGACGGCTTCGACCAGTCCGAGGCGACCGTCGGCAAGCTGCACGACGCGGGCCGCAAGGTCATCTGCTACCTCTCCACCGGCGCCTACGAGGACTGGCGCCCCGACGCGAAGAAGTTCCCCAAGTCGGTGCTGGGGCGCGGCAACGGCTGGGAGGGCGAGCGCTGGCTCGACATCCGCCGCACCGACGTACTGAAGCCGTTGATGGCGGCCCGCCTCGACATGTGCAAGGAGAAGGGCTTCGACGCGGTGGAGCCCGACAACATGGACGGCTACAAGAACCGCACCGGCTTCCCGCTCAAGGCCGCCGACCAGCTCCGCTACAACCGGCTCATCGCGCGGCTCGCCCACGACCGGGGCATGGCGGTGGGCCTGAAGAACGACCTGGACCAGATACCGCAGCTGGTGGGGGACTTCGACTTCGCGGTGAACGAGCAGTGCGCCCAGTACGGCGAGTGCGCGGACCTGGTGCCCTTCGTCAAGGCGGACAAGGCGGTCTTCCACGTCGAGTACGAACTGCCGACGGGCAAGTTCTGCGCGCAGTCACGGAAGTTGGGGCTCAGCTCGCTGGAGAAGAAGTACGAACTGGGGGTGTGGCGGAAGACCTGCTGAGGCCGGTCACCTCGGGCACCGGTCACCACAGGCAGAGGACGATCAGGGCGGTCGTCGCGGCCGTCTCCGCGAGCGCCCCGAAGACATCCCCGGTCACCCCGCCGAAGCGGCGCCTGCAGTGTCGCAGCAGCCCGTCGGTCACCATCTCCGCGCCCACCACCGCGAGCAGCGCCTGCAGGCTGTAGTCCGACCCCACCAGCGCCCCGGCACCCGCCGCCGCCACCATCACGGCGACCGTGACCACCGACGCGCCCACCTTCGGCACCACCCCCGCCACCGCCGCCCCCAGCCCCTCGGGCCGGGCGGCGGGCACCCCGTCCACGGCGGCCAGGGTCAGCGCCAGCCGGGCCACCACCGCGGCGACGACGGCGGCCAGCGCCCCGCGCCGCCAGCCGTCCCCGTACGCCTGGGCCAGCGCGGCCACCTGGGCGAGCAGCACGAACACCAGGGTGATCACGCCGAACGGCCCGATGTCCGACTGCTTCATGATCCGCAGGGCGTCCTCGGCGGGCTTGCCGCTGCCCAGGCCGTCGGCCGTGTCGGCGAGGCCGTCCAGGTGCAGGCCCCGGGTCAGCACGGCCGGTACGGCCACCGCGGCCACCGCGGCC
The DNA here is from genome assembly GCF_044747345.1 of Streptomyces sp. NPDC090088. NCBI lineage: Bacteria > Bacillati > Actinomycetota > Actinomycetes > Kitasatosporales > Streptomycetaceae > Streptomyces > Streptomyces sp. NPDC090088. Next base: position 1,404,322 of record NZ_JBIVDZ010000001.1, read on the forward strand.
ACCAACGCGCTCGCGCCGGCCAGCAGCAGCAGCGCGCCGGCCGCACCCGCGCAGAGCCCGACCGCGAGGCCGGCCAGCGGGGCGGACAGCATGCCGCCGCGGGCCGCGTCACGGTCCCAGCGGGTGACCTTCACGGGGAAGACGGTGAGCGTGCCGAAGGCGAAGCGGAGGCCGTCAAGCCAGGGAGTCGCAGGTGTCGCAGCCACCGGCGCAGGTTACCCGGTGGTCAGGAAGGCGATTGCCCCGGCTGGGCTCCGGCCGTGCTTCGGCCATGCTCCGGCGGTGCCTCCGGCCGGACTTCGGCGGTGCCTCCGGCCGGACTTCGGCGGTGCCTCCGGCGGTGCCTCCGGCCGCACTCCGGCGGTGCCTCCGGCCGGACTTCGGGCCGAGCCTCACCGTGCTTCGGCCGGACTTCGGGCCGGGCTCCGGCTGCCTGCCGCCGGACTTCGGGCCGAACCGCGCCGGGGATAAAGTGCGCACATGGGACATTGGCTGGAGCGGAACATCATCGAGCCGGGCAAACTCCCGCTGCTGCTCGCCCTGACCGCCTTCGTCCTGACCTTCGCGATCACCCGGACCATCACCCGGCTGATCCGCGCCGGAAAGGGCCCGTTCGGCAATGTGAAGGCGGGCGGGCTGCACATCCACCACGTGGTCCCCGGGGTCGTCCTGATCGTCGTCGGCGGGTTCGGCGCGGTCGGCAGCGGCCGCCACGGACCCGGCGCGGCCCTCGCCGCGATCGTCTTCGGGATCGGCGCCGGCCTCGTCCTCGACGAGTTCGCGCTGATCCTGCACCTCAACGACGTCTACTGGACCGAGGACGGCCGCAAGAGCGTCGAGGTCGTCGTCATCACCGCCGCGCTGGTCGGGCTGCTGCTCGCCGGGTTCTCCCCGCTCGGCGTCAACGACCTGTCCGCCGACGAACTCCAGGACCGCGGCACCGCCATCGCCAACATCGGGGCGAACTTCCTCTTCTCGCTCGTCGCCCTGAGCAAGGGCAAGACCCGCACCGCGATCTTCGGCGTGATCGTCCCGCTGGTCGGGATCGTCGGCGCGGTCCGGCTGGCCCGCCCCGGCTCCGCCTGGTCCCGCCGCTTCTACCGCGACCGGCCGCGCGCCCGGGCCAGAGCCGGACTGCGCGCCTACCACCACGACCGCCGCTGGTCCCGGCTGAGCCGGACCCTTCAGGACTGGATCGGCGGCAAGCCCGACCGCCCCGAGCCGCTCCGGCTGCCCGGCCGCCGCTGACCCCCGCGGCGCCGCCGCCGGTGCCGCAGCCGTCGTAGCGCCACCGCCACCGCGCACAGCGCCGTCACGCCCGCGATCGCCGCGAGGTGTTCCTTGCCGGCGAGGTTCTCCTTCACCGCGACCTCGACCACCATCGCGGCCACCACCGCGCCCGCGGTGGTGTACGCGCCGTAGCGCCAGCCCAGATACACCGCGAGACCGACCACGGCGGCCGACGGACCGGTGTCCACCACCAGCGCGTCCGAGGCCGGCAGGCCCAGCGGGCCGTGCGGACCGATCGCGATGCCGAACCGGGCGTACAGCGTCCCGGCGAGGGTCGCCACATAGGCGATGGCCAGCGTCCGCCACCAGCCCAGGCACACCTCGGCGATGCCGAACACCACCAGGATCTGCGCCAGCGCGCCCCACACCGGCAGATCCAGCGCCGGCACGAACAGCGACAGGGGAGTGCGCAGCAGGGCCTGCCAGAGCGGGTCCTCGGCGCGCACCGCCCCGAGATCCTGCACGAACCGGAAACCCCACGGCTGGTTCTGGGCGAACTGCAGCAGCGCGGTCAGACACACCGCCGCCACCGTCATCGGCACCGCCCGCAACCGCCGCTTCGCCAGCGGGCCGCGCACCGTGGCGTACAGCAGCCCCCACTCGGCGCGGGCCCAGCGGGCGAGCGGCGTCATACGGCGGTCCTCATCTGTGCGTGTCGCGCGGCCGGTTGCCCCGCGTGCCTCATCGCGTGTCGAGGTGCTCGCGGTTCACCCACCCCGGCAGTCCCGGAACCTCCAGGAACCCCTCCGCGCGCGCCGACGCCAGGCCGATGCGCGGCAGGTCCGCGCTCTTCTCGAAGAGCAGGAAACGGGGCTCCCAGATGGGCCGGTACTTGGCGTTCGCCCGGTACAGGGACTCGATCTGCCACCACCGGGAGAAGAAGCTCAGCAGGGACCTCCACAGCCGCAGCACCGGCCCCGCGCCGAGACGCGCACCACGTTCGAAGACCGATCGGAACATGGCGAAGTTGAGCGAAACCTGCGTGATCCGGATCTCTCCGGCGCGCCGCAGCAGCTCGATGACCATGAACTCCATCAGCCCGTTGTCGGAGTCCCGGTCCCGGCGCATCAGATCGAGCGACAGCCCGCCCGGCCCCCACGGCACGAAGGACAGCAACGCCCGCAGCTCACCCGCCCCGTCCGTGCACTCCAGCATCACGCACTGCCCGTCCCGGCCGTCGCCGAGCCGCCCCAGCGCCATGCTGAACCCGCGCTCGGTGGCCCCGTCCCGCCAGTCGTCGGCGCGCCGGACCAGATACGACATCTCGTCCGCCGGGATGTCCTCGTGCCGGCGGATCCGCACCGTGTACCCGGCCCGCTTCACCCGGTTGTAGGCCTGCCGGACGGTCCGCATGGCCCGTCCCTCCAGCGTGAACTCGGCGACCTCCACGATCGCCTCGTCCCCGAGCTCAAGGGCGTCCAGCCCGTGCCGTGCGTACACCGTCCCGGCTTCCTCGCCCGCCCCCATCACCGCCGGGATCCACCCGTGCGCCCGCGCCTCGTCCAGCCACGGCACGATCGCGCCCGGCCAGGCCTCCGGATCGCCGAGCGGATCCCCGGAGGCGAGGCTGACCCCGCCCAGCACCCGATAGGCCACCGCCGCCTTCCCGGTCGGCGACCACACCACGCTCTTCTCCCGCCGCAGCGCGAAGTACCCGAGCGAGTCCCGCTCCCCGTGCCGCTCCAGCAGCGCCCGCAGCCGCTTCTCGTCGTCCTCGGTGAGCGGGTCGACGGCGCGGCGGGAGCGGAAGGCGGCGTAGAAGACGGCGAGCACGAGGACGGTGCTGAGCACGTTGATGACGACGTTCACCCAGGTGGGCGGGGCGATGTACGGGAACCGGGAGGGGTCGGCGGCGACCGACACCAGGCGCAGGGTGCCGTAGTGCCAGCGCTCCAGGAACGTCGAACGCGCGGCGTGCGGGGCCTGGTCGGTGACGGTGACGAGCAGGGCGGCGAGCAGCGAGGCGGCCAGTCCGCCGCCGACGGCGACGGTCGCGGCGAGCCGCGGGTTGGCCCGGTCGCCCTTCGCGTAGAACTCCCGCCGCCCGACGAGCAGCGCCCCCACGAAGGCGGCGGTCAGCACGATCGAGATCCAGTTCTGCGGGTACCGCCGGATCTCCGGGAACGCCATGGCGAACGCGAACAGCGCGAGGAAGAGCCCGCTCAGCACCAGGTTCAGGATCCACGCGGCCCGCTTGCGCCGCCGCATCGTGATCGCGAGGAACGCGGTGAACACACCGGAGGCGAAGCCGGCGGTCAGCAGGTACGGCGTGAAGAAGTTCTCCTGGTTGTGCCGCCGTACGTCCTGCCCCAACGACACCCACACCGCGCTGAGGAAGTTGACGAACGCGACACCCCGCAAGTACCACACGGCAAACCCGGCGGCCCGCTGCGAAACCCCGACGCCCCACCGCCCCCGCTCACGACCACCACACCGCTCAACGGCAATTCGGGCATCTCCCATGGAGAGCGATCATATGGGCGCTCCCGTGACGAACCGCGCCATCCGGGCCAGCAACGCCGCCCGTTCGCCCCCGAGACCCCCTCCCACCCACCACGCCCTCGCAATGCACCAACCCCCACCCGCCGACCTCCCTCTTCCGCCGGCCTCCCGTCCCCGCCCATCTCTTCTGTCCGCCGCGACGGCGATCGGCCGGGACGCCGCAACCCGGCGGTGCCGTCCCGGCCGTGACCCGCCAGGCCCCATGCCCCGCCCGTCGGCTCCGCGCCTCGCCGGTTTCCCTCTTCTGCCGGTCGCTCTCCTCCGCCGGTCCTCTCTGTCCGCCGCGACGGCGATCGGCCGGGACGCCGCAACCCGGCGGTGCCGTCCCGGCCGTGACCCGCCAGGCCCCATGCCCCGCCCGTCGGCTCCGTGCCCCGCCGGTTTCCCTCTTCTGCCGGTCGCTCTCCTCCGCCGGTCCTCTCTGTCCGCCGCGACGGCGATCGGCCGGGACGCCGCAACCCGGCGGTGCCGTCCCGGCCGTGACCCGCCAGGCCCCATGCCCCGCCCGTCGGCTCCGTGCCCCGCCGGTTTCCCTCTTCTGCCGGTCGCTCTCCTCCGCCGGTCCTCTCTGTCCGCCGCGACGGCGATCGGCCGGGACGCCGCAACCCGGCGGTGCCGTCCCGGCCGTGACCCACCGGGCCCCATGTCCCCGCCGGTGCCTACTCCTCCGGCTTCTCCTCGGGTTCCGGCTTCTCGGGCAGTTCTGCTGACAGGGCCGCTGCGGCCTGGACCAGGGGCAGGGCGAGTAGGGCGCCCGCGCCCTCGCCCACGGTCACGCCCTGTTGCAGGAGGGGTTCCAGGGCCATCCGGTCGAGCGCCTTCGCCTGGCCCGGCTCGCCGCTGTCGTGGCCGGCCAGCCACCAGTCGGGTGCCCGGAAGGCGATCCGCTGGGCGACCAGCGCGCACGCGGCCACCACGACCCCGTCGAGCACCACCGGCAGCTTCCGCACCGCGGCCTGCAGCAGGAACCCGGTCATCGCCGTGAGGTCGGCCCCGCCGACCGCCGCCAGCAACTGCAACTGGTCCCCGAGCACCGGCCGCGCCCGCCGCAACGCGTCCCGGATCGCCGCGCACTTCCGCATCCACGCGAGGTCGTCGATGGCGAGCCCGCCCCGCCCGGTCACCACGGACGCGTCCGTCCCGCACAACGCGGCCACCAGCACGGAGGCCGCCGTGGTCCCGCCGACGCTGATGTCGCCGAGCACCACCAGGTCCGTCCCCGAGTCGGCCTCCTCGTCGGCCAGCCCGACGCCCGCCCGGAAGGCCGCCTCGGCCTCCTCCGCCGTCAGCGCGTCCTCGATGTCGATCCGGCCGCTGCCCCGCCGCACCCGGTGCCGTACGACCTCCTCGGGCAGCGCGTCCGGGTCGCAGTCCAGCGCCATGTCCACGATCCGCACCGGCACCCCGAGCCGCCGGGCGAGCACCGCCACCGGGCTGGCGCCCTCCAGGACCGCCCGCACCAGCAGCTCGGCAGTGCCCGCGGGCCGCGCGGAGACGCCCAGTTCGGCGACGCCGTGGTCGCCGGCGAAGAGCAGGACCCGCGGCCGTTCCACCGGCCGTACCGGTACGGAACCCTGCGCGGCGGCCAGCCACTCGCCCAGGTCGTCGAGGCGGCCCAGCGCCCCGGGCGGCACGACCAGCCGCTCCCGGCGCGCCTCGGCGTCCCGGCGTACACCGCCGTCGGGGCGCTCGATCAGATCGGTGAAGTCGTCGAGATTAAGCGAGCTCATTCGCCGAACAGTACCGGCACGGAACCAACGGTTCGGTGCCAGATCGCCACCACACCCGCACGGCGTCTTGGCAGGCAAGATCGGTATCCCATACGTTCCGGTTTGCAGTGGATTGCGTACAGGGACGCGTACCGGGAGCACAGGGAGCCGCCCATGCCGCCCAGACCCGAACTCCACCCGGGCACCGACCGGTTCCACGAGCCGCGCCGCCAGGACTGCCCCTGGTGCGGCTCCAGACGCCTGCGCACCCGGCTGCGCACCCCCGACCTCCTCCACCACCGCCCCGGCACCTTCGTCCTCGACGAGTGCCGGGACTGCGCGCACACCTTCCAGAACCCCCGGCTGACCTGGGAGGGATTCGGCCTCTATCACCGGGACTTCTACGAGGGCCGGCTGGCGGACTACGCCGAACGCGGCCACACCACCCGCGCCGGCCGCCGCCGGCACCGCGCCGCCGTCCGCGCCACGCGAGCACTGCCGGAGCCGGAAAGCTGGCTGGACATCGGCACCGGCCACGCCCACTTCCCGCACACGGCGAAGCAACTGCTGCCCTACACCGCCTTCGACGGCCTCGACCCGACCCTGCGCATCGTGCGGGCCCAGGCGGCGGGCCGGGTCGAGGAGGCCCACCTGGGCCATCTGACCACCCCGGAGGTCCTGACCCGGCTGCGCGCCCGCTACGACGTCGTCAGCATGTTCCACCACCTGGAACACGCCCCCGACCCCCGGGCCGAACTCCGCGCCGCCCTCACCGCGCTGCGCCCCGGCGGCCTCCTGCTCGTCGAGACCCCCGACCCGCGCAGCCCGTTCGCCCGGCTGCTGGGCAAGTGGTGGTTCCCGCACGGCCAGCCGCGCCAGCTGCACCTGCTGCCGCCCGCCAACCTCCGGGCGGAACTGGAAGCCCAGGGCTGCGAGATCCTGGCCACCGACCACCGGGCCCCGCACCTCCCGTACGACCTCTCGGCGGCGGTCGCCCTGCTGTTCGGCCGGCTCCTGCCGAAGCGGTGGCCGCGCGCGAAGGCCCCACTCGTGGCGACGGTGGCGGCGGTCGACCACGCCCTGGCCCCCGTCCTGCGCCGCACCCGCTTCTCGAACACCTACCGGATCATCGCGAGAAAGGGGCGCTGAGGGGGTCGTGAAGGGACACCGAGGGGGGTGCTGAAAGCGGGCGTTGGAGGGCGGCCGCGCGGCTACCTCAGCACCACCGCCTGCCCCGCCACCACCAGCAGCACGCTCTCGCACTCACCCGCGAACGCCGCGTTCAGCCGCCCCAGTTCGTCCCGGTACCGCCGCCCCGACGCCGTCGCCGGCACGATCCCCGACCCGACCTCGTTGGACACGGCCACCACCGTCCGCCGGGTCGCCCGCACCGCGTCCGTCAGCTCCCGCACCCGCTCCCGCAGCGCCTTCTCCCCGCCCGACGCCCACTCCGTGTCGTCCCACGCCCCGACGGAGTCCATGGCGTCGGTCAGCCACAGCGACAGACAGTCGACCAGCAACGGCGGCCCGTCCTCCGCCAGCAGCGGCACCAGGTCGCAGGTCTCCGTCGTACGCCAGGACCCCGGCCGCCGGTCCCGGTGCAGGGCCACCCGCGCCGCCCACTCGGTGTCCCCGCCGCGCGTCCCGCCCGTGGCGACGTACAGCACGTCCGGGAAGGACTCCAGCCGCCGCTCGGCCTCCACGGACTTCCCGGACCGCGCCCCGCCCAGCACCAGCGTCCGGCGCGGTACGTCGGGCACGTCCTCGTACACCCCGACCGTCAGCGTCGTCCCGTCCGGCACCGCCCGGGCCCCGGCCGCCGCCAGCCGTCGCCGGGACTCCGCGCCGGGCGGCACGTCGTGGTCCAGATGGACGGCGACGACATCCGTGGCCGGCCCCACCGCACCCACCGCCCGCAGCCGCGCCAGCGCGTCCGGGCGTCCCACGACGTCGAGGAGCACCAGGTCGTACGAGTCCGCGCTCCCGTTCTCCAGCCCGGCCGGCGCCCCGCCCGGCGGCAGGTACAGCAGCCGCTGCCCGTCGGGACCGGTCACCGCGTACCCGGTGCCGCCCGCGTCCATCGCCACCGCCCGCACCCGATGCCCCGTCAGCAGCGCCAGCTCCCGCCCGTCCGGCACCCGCACCGGCTGCGGCAGCCCGGACGGCACCTCGACGGCCGGCCCGTCGTGCGGATGCGACAGCAGCGCCTGCCGCACCGCACCGAGCGACCGTCCGGCCCGCGCCGCCGCGAACGCCGCACCCGGCGTCAGATCCAGCAGCAGCGTCCCGTCCACCAGCACCGAGGTCGCGGCCCGCGCCTCCGCCCCGACGGCACGGGCACACACCGCACACGGACAACCAGGACGAGGCAGCCCCTCAGGAGCACCGGTACCGAGCAAAGTCACTTCCACGCCATGATTTTCACCCGTCCCGACGGTTCTCGCTTCAGCGGACGCCCCGAACAGCGCGCCCCGAAGGGGCGGGGGCTGTATTGATATGCGGCTCCGCCGCGTGGCGCGCTCAGCCCCCACCGAGCCCGCACACAAGCCCACAACCAGCGGAGTTTTTCCCGGCGCCCTTATACGATGCACCAGTTGGATCAAAGGAGGCCTACATGGCGGCATGGACGTGGCGGTTCGAGAAGGCCGACGGGACGGAGGTCCAGCCCGCGGTGGAGCCCGAGGAGTTCACCACCCAGGGCGACGCCGAGTCCTGGATCGGTGAACAGTGGAAGGCCCTGCTGGCCGGCGGCGCCGACCAGGTACGGCTCTACGAGGACGCCACCGAGATCTACGGCCCGATGAGCCTGCACGCGGACGAGTCCTGAGACGTGCCGGTCCGGGGCGGCCCGCACAGGGCCGCCCCGCCGTCACTGCTCGCTACTGCTCGCTCAGCGTCACATCCACCGTCCGCCGGACGCCGTCCCGGCTGTACGTCACCGTCGTCCGCTGCCCCGGCCGGTCCGACGCGAGCGACACGGCCAGTGAGGTGATGGTGGTGATGTCGTCCTCACCCACCTTGGTGATGACGTCCCCGGCCCGGATGCCCGCCTTGTCGGCCGCGCCCCCCGGCCGCACGGTCACCACGGCCACCCCGGCGGGCTGGTAGTTCTCGTCGACGACGGTGCGCCCGGTGATGCCGAGCGCGGCCCGCCCCGAGTCGGTGACCTTGCCCTGCTTGATGATCTGGTCGGCGACCGTCCTCACCATCGACGCCGGGATGGCGAACCCGATCCCGGGCGCCGCGCTGCCGCCGAGGTCGGGGTCGCTCGCGGCGAGGGTGGGGATGCCGACGACCCTGCCGTCCAGGTCGACCAGCGCACCGCCGCTGTTGCCGGGGTTGATGGCCGCCGAGGTCTGCACCATGTTGGGGATGGTGGCGCCCGTACCGCCGCCCTCGCGGTTCTCGCTGACGGTCCGTCCGGTCGCCGAGACGATGCCCTCGGTCACGCTGGACGACAGCCCGAGCGGCGAGCCCATGGCCAGCGTGATCTGCCCGACCTGGACTTTCTCGGTGTCCCCGAAGGAGGCCGCCTTCAGCCCGTCCGGGACCTTGTCGAGCCGGATGACCGCCAGGTCCTGCTCGGGATAGGAGTAGACGAGCGTCGCGGTGAGCGGTTCCTCGTTGTTGGCGGTCGTCACCCGGAACGTCTTCTCGTTCCCGACGACATGCGCGTTGGTGACGATGTGTCCGTCGCCGTCGTAGACCACGCCCGAGCCCAGGTCGCTGCTGGCCTGGATCTGCACGACCGACGGCAGGACGTCCTTGATCACCTTCTGGTACTGGTTCTGCAGATCGGTCGCCGACATCGGGACGGCCGCCGCCCGGGCCGCCCCGGTCGAGGCGTCCTCTGCCGCGCCGCCGCCGAGGGCGGAGCACCCGGAGACGAGGACGAGGCAGCAGGAACCGAGCGCGGCGGCCGTACGAAGGGTCGTCCGGCGGGCGGGGGAAGCGTCCATGTCCCGAGTCTCGTCGCGCCGCTGACGGTCCGGCGCGTGCTGCTGATCCGAACGAGCGGCGCCCGCGGAGGTCAGCCGCGGACCCCGCACAGATGCAGCAACGCCGCGACGGCCCGGTACGGATCGGTCCGCCCGGCCCGCTCCTCCGCCGCGAGGAGGGTCTCCACGTCGTCGGGTATCTCCGCGTCGTCCGCGGCCGTGTCCGTGAACACCCGTACGCCGTACCAGGAGTGCAGGGGCGCGCCGATCCCGGCGAGGGCGTCGGTGAGCGTGCCCAGCCGGTCGGCCCGGACGTCCAGTCCGAGCCGGTTGCGGTAGGAGACCGAGTCGAAGGCGCCGAACGCCCCCGCCCAGTCCCCGCTCAGCCCCGGCCGCATGGCCAGCGCGTCCGCGTTGCGCACCAGCAGCGAGAGCAGTCCGCCCGGCGCGAGCATCCGGGCCAGTCCGGCCAGCAGCGCGTCGGGCTCCTCGACGTACATCAGCACACCGTGGCAGAGCACCAGGTCGAAACTGCCCGGCAGGAAGTGGACGCCGGTGTCCCGGCCGTCCCCCTCGACGATCCGCACCCGCTCGCGGATGCCCTCCGGCTCACCGGCCAGGGCCTGACGCGCGGCCGCGACCATCGCCGGTTCCTGCTCGACCCCGGTCACCTGGTGCCCGGCCCGGGCCAGCCGCAGCGCCTGGGTGCCCTGGCCCATCCCGACGTCGAGCACCCGCAGCCGCTGCCCCACCGGGAACCGCCCGGCTATCTGCTCGTCGAGCTGACGGGCCACCAGCTCCTGTCGTACGACATCACGCAGCCCGCCCAGCCTGGTCAGCCAGACCTTCGCCGCACCCCCGGAGAACGGCTCTGTGCTCAGGGCCGCTCTCCGCGCTTGACCTGCGGCTTGGGCAGCCGGAGCCGGCGCACCTGGAGGGAGCGCATCAGCCCGTAGGCGACGGCGCCCTTCTTGTTCTGGTCGGGGAAGCGCTCGGCCAGGCGCTTGCGCAGCCGGAAGCCGCTGACGGCCGCGTCGAGCACGATCAGCACGATCACGATCAGCCACAGCAGCAGCGCGATGTTCTTGATCGCCGTGTTGTTGATCACGCTCATGACCAGGATGACCACGGCCAGCGGCAGGAAGAACTCCGCCACGTTGAAGCGCGAGTCGACCCAGTCGCGGGCGAACCTGCGGACCGGGCCCTTGTCACGGGCGGGCAGGTACCGCTCGTCGCCGGTGGCCAGCGCCTGGCGCTGCCGCTCCATGGCGGCGCGCCGGTCGTCGCGCTGGCGCTTGGCGGCGTCCTTGCGGGTCGTCGGCGTGTTGGCCACGCTGCGCCGCTGGGTCTGGGCCTCACTGCGCTTGGGCGTGGGCCTGCCCTTCGGGGCCTGCGGGTCACGGGTCTGCTTGGAGTCGGTCACCGCCGCCTTGTCGGCGGGGGCCTTCTCATCCTTGGCACGGCTACGGAACACAAAACCCAAGGGTACGGGGTGGCGGGGTGTGGGCCCTAGTCGGGCGGGGAACGATCCCGCAACGCCAGTCGTCTCCATGGGGGACAGAGGGGATGTTGCAGGCGTTCGGCTCGGGGAGTCACCTACTACCTGTGCCGGAGCGGGACTGTCCGCAGTCGTCCTTGGGGATGAGCGCATCGGTCCCCGAACAGTGCGGTAATGGAGGCAGGGCCCGTACTGTGGGTTCTGTCGCAGGATCGGTGAGCTGGAGTCCGTCAGAAGGGGGCGCGCGAAGCCCATGAGCGGTGTCATGAAGCGTATGGGGATGATCTTCCGCGCGAAGGCGAACAAGGCCCTGGACAGGGCCGAGGACCCGCGCGAGACCCTCGACTACTCGTACCAGAAGCAGCTCGAACTGCTGCAGAAGGTCCGCCGGGGCGTCGCCGACGTGGCGACCAGCCGCAAGCGGCTCGAACTCCAGCTGAACCAGCTCCAGCAGCAGTCCTCCAAGCTGGAGGACCAGGGCCGCAAGGCGCTCGCGCTCGGCCGTGAGGACCTCGCCCGTGAGGCGCTGTCCCGCCGCGCCGCCCTCCAGCAGCAGGTCACCGACCTGGAGACGCAGCACGCCACCCTCCAGGGCGAGGAGGAGAAGCTCACCCTCGCGGCACAGCGCCTCCAGGCCAAGGTCGACGCCTTCCGTACGAAGAAGGAGACCATCAAGGCCACCTACACCGCCGCCCAGGCCCAGACCCGCATCGGCGAGGCCTTCTCCGGCATCTCCGAGGAGATGGGCGACGTCGGCCTCGCCATCCAGCGCGCCGAGGACAAGACGCAGCAGCTCCAGGCCCGGGCCGGCGCCATCGACGAACTCCTCGCCTCCGGCGCCCTGGACGACCCGACGGGCATGGCCAAGGACGACATCGCCGCCGAGCTGGACCGCCTCTCCGGTGGTACGGATGTGGAGCTGGAACTGCAGCGCATGAAGGCCGAGCTCGCGGGCGGTTCGCCCCAGCAGGCGATCGAGGGCGGCACCGGCCAGGGCCAGCAGGCGCAGCAGCCGCAGGACACCCCGCGCTTCGACAAGCAGTAGCTTCGACGGGCAGTAGCCGACGCCTGGAGGGCGACATGGCCGACATGGTCGTAAGGATCATGGGGGAGGGCCAGGTGAGGCTGGCCGACAGCCACCTCACCGAACTGAACAAGCTGGACGACGAACTCCTCGCGGAGACCGAGTCCGGTGACGAGACGGCCTTCCGCCGCACCCTCACCGCCCTCCTGGACAAGGTCCGAGAACTGGGCACGCCGCTGCCCGACGACGCCCTGGAGCCCTCGGACCTCATCCTCCCGTCCCCGGACGCGACCCTGGAGGAGGTCCGGGCCCTGCTGAGGGACGACGGCCTGATCCCAGGCTGATTCCCTCGGCTCCCGGGCGAGCTTGGTCCCGGTTCGCCCCCGCCTCGGACCGAGCCTCCTGGCCGACCGAGTCGGGTGGGTGGGTGGGTGGGAAACCCGGCGGTGCCTGGAGCGGCCCGAGCGCACAGTTCCGGTCGGCGCGAACCGGCCGTACTGTTCAGATCGTGAGCACCTTCGAAAGAGCCCGGTGTACGGCCGGCGCCCATCCCCTCGCCGTGGACGCGGTCATCGCCGCCGGCGTCCTGGGGTGCATGGTCGTCAGCTCGTTCGCGGTGCCGCACGGTGCGCACGGCGTCGCCTGGGGCATCCGGACCCCGGCCCCGCTCAGCCTCGCCCTGATGACCCTGGCCGCCGCGGCCCTGGTGTTCCGCCGGTTCGCCCCGAAGACCGTGCTGGCCGTCACCGGCGCCGCCGCCGTCGTCGAGTGCGTCACCGGCGACCCCCGCGCCCCCGTCGCGATGGCGGCCGTGGTCGCCCTCTTCACCGTCGCCGCCACCACCGACCGCCGCACCACCCTGCGGGCCGGCCTGCTCACCATGATCGTGCTGACCACCGCCGCGATGGCCGCCGGACCGCTCCCCTGGTACGCCCAGGAGAACCTCGCGATCTTCGCCTGGACCGGCATCGGCGCCACCGCCGGGGACGCGGTCCGCAGCCGGCGCGCCGTCGTCCAGGCCATCCGGGAGCGCGCCGAGCGGGCCGAACGCACCCGCGAGGAGGAGGCCCGGCGCCGGGTCGCCGAGGAGCGGCTGCGGATCGCCCGCGACCTGCACGACGTCGTCGCCCACCACATCGCCCTGGTCAACGTGCAGGCCGGGGTCGCCGCGCACGTCATGGACAAGCGGCCCGACCAGGCCAAGGAGGCCCTCGCCCACGTCCGCGAGGCCAGCCGCTCCGCGCTCAACGAACTCCGCGCCACCGTCGGCCTGCTCCGCCAGACCGGCGACCCCGAGGCACCCACCGAGCCCGCCCCCGGCCTGCACGTCCTGGAAGAGCTCGCCGACACCTTCCGCAACGCGGGACTCCAGGTCGAGGTCGCCCGCGCCGACCACGGCACCACCCTGCCCGCCGCCGTCGACCTGGCCGCCTACCGGATCGTCCAGGAGGCCCTGACCAACGTGCAGAAGCACGCCGGATCCGAGGCCAAGGCCGAGGTCAGCGTCGTACGCGTCGGACCGCACATCGAGGTCACCGTCCTCGACAACGGCTCCGGCGAGGACACCGCCCCCGAGGCCGGCGGCGGCCACGGCCTGCTCGGCATGCGCGAGCGCGTCACCGCCCTGCGCGGCACCCTCACCACCGGCCCCCGCTACGGCGGCGGCTTCCGCGTCCATGCGATCCTGCCGGTCAAGACCGACACCGACGGCCGTACGAACGACCGTACGGCCGCCCTGGGGGATTCCGTATGACGATCCGTGTCCTGCTCGCCGACGACCAGGCACTGCTGCGCAGCGCGTTCCGCGTGCTTGTCGACTCCGAGCCCGACATGGAGGTGGTCGGCGAGGCCTCCGACGGCGCCGAGGCGGTCCGGCTGACCCGGGAGCAGCAGGTCGACGTCGTCCTGATGGACATCCGGATGCCGGGCACCGACGGGCTGGCCGCGACCCGGCTCATCAGCGAGGACCCGTCCCTCGACCGGGTCCGGGTGGTCATCCTGACCACCTTCGAGGTCGACGACTACGTCGTCCAGGCACTGCGCGCCGGCGCCTCCGGCTTCCTCGGCAAGGGCAGCGAACCCGAGGAACTCCTGAGCGCCATCCGGGTCGCCGCCGGCGGCGAGGCACTGCTCTCCCCGACCGCCACCAAGGGCCTGATCGCCCGCTTCCTCGCCCAGGGCGACGCCGGCGACGCCGGCCGCGACCCGGCCCGCACCGAGCGGCTCGACGCGCTCACCTCCCGCGAGCGCGAGGTCCTCGTCCAGGTCGCCGGCGGGCACTCCAACGACGAGATCGCCGAGCGCCTGGAGGTCAGTCCGCTGACCGTGAAGACGCACGTCAACCGGGCCATGGCCAAGCTGGGCGCCCGGGACCGGGCGCAGCTCGTGGTGATCGCGTACGAGTCGGGTCTGGTCCGCCCGAGGATGGACTGATCTCCACCCGGGCGTACTGCGGCCGGAGTAGGAACCGGATAAGGGAACGGGACCCAGGGCCTACGTGAGCAGGGTCCCGCATGGGTGAGGGTGGTGGGGTGGGCGCTCACAGGTGCCCCCTGTGCCGCTCATCTGCCGCTCACAGCAGCTCACCGAAAAGAGACCCTGACCCATGTCCTGGCTGTCCAGATTCAGCCTCGCGCAGCGGGCCCTGATAGGCCTCATGTCCCTGATCGCGCTCGTCTTCGGGGCGATCGCCATCCCCCAGATCAAGCAGCAGCTGCTGCCGACCATCTCCCTGCCCGTGGTGTCGGTCATCGCCCCGTACCAGGGGGCGGCGCCCGACGTCGTCGAGAAGCAGGTCATCGAGCCGATCGAGAACAACCTCGAAGGCGTCGACGGCGTCACCGGCGTCACCTCCACCGCGAGCGAGGGCAACGCCGTCATCATGGCGTCCTTCGACTACGGCAACGACACCAAGCAGCTGGCGGCCGACGTCCAGCTGGCCGTCAACCGCGCCCAGCTCCCGGACTCCGTCGACCCGCAGGTCATCTCCGGCTCCACCGACGACATGCCGACCGTGGTCCTCGCCGTCACCTCCGGCAAGGACCAGCAGGCTCTCGCCGACCAGCTGGACAGGACGGTCGTCCCGGACCTGAAGAACATCGACGGCGTCGGCCGCGTCCAGGTCACCGGCGTCCGCGACCTCCAGGTCACCGTCACCCCGCAGGACGCGAGGCTCGCGCGGGCCGGGCTCACCTCCGCCGCCCTCGCCCAGTCGCTCCAGGCGGCCGGCGCGACCGTGCCGGCGGGCTCCTTCGACGAGGACGGCGCCAACCGCACCGTCCAGGTCGGCGGCGGCCTCACCTCGCTGCGGCAGATCGAGGACCTGATGGTCACCGGGCAGGGCGTGCAGAAGCCCGTGCGCCTCGGCGACGTGGCCACGGTGAAGGAGCAGGAGGCCCCGGCCGACTCGATCACCCGCACCGACGGCCGCCCCAGCCTCGCCGTGAACGTCACCATGGACCACGACGGCAGCGCCGTCTCCATCTCGAACGCGGTCAAGGACAAGCTGCCGAAGCTGCGCCAGGACCTCGGCTCCGGCGCCACCCTCACGGTCGTCAGCGACCAGGGCCCGGCGGTCTCCAAGTCCATCAAGGGCCTCACCACCGAGGGCGCCCTCGGCCTGGTCTTCGCGGTCCTGGTCATCCTGGTCTTCCTGGCCTCGGTCCGCTCGACCCTGGTGACGGCGGTGTCCATCCCGCTGTCCGTCGTCCTCGCGCTGCTCGTGCTGTGGACCCGCGGCCTCTCGCTCAACATGCTCACCCTCGGCGCGCTCACCATCGCCATCGGCCGGGTCGTCGACGACTCGATCGTGGTCCTGGAGAACATCAAGCGCCACCTCGGCTACGGCGAGGAGCGCCAGTCCGCCATCATCACGGCGGTCCGTGAGGTGGCCGGCGCGGTCACCTCCTCCACCCTCACCACGGTCGCCGTCTTCCTGCCGATCGGCCTGGTCGGCGGCATGGTGGGCCAGCTGTTCGGCCCCTTCAGCCTCACCGTCACCGCGGCCCTGCTGGCGTCCCTCCTGGTCTCCCTGACCGTCGTACCGGTCCTCGCGTACTGGTTCCTGCGGGCCCCCAAGGGCACCTCCGAGGACACCGAGGAGGCCCGCCGCAAGGCCGAGGAGAAGGAGGCGAACAGCCGCCTGCAGCGCGCGTACGTCCCCGTCCTGCGCTTCGCGACCCGGCGCCGCCTCACCAGCGTGCTGATCGCGATCGTCGTCCTGGTCGTCACGTTCGGCATGTCCGGACTGCTGAAGACGAACTTCTTCGACCAGGGCGACCAGGAGGTCCTCACCGTCAAGCAGGAGCTGAAGCCCGGCACCAGCCTGGCCGCGACCGACGCCCAGGCGAAGAAGGTCGAGAAGCTCCTCGCCTCCGTCGACGGCGTCAAGGACTACCAGGTCACCGTCGGCTCCTCCGGCTTCATGGCGGCCTTCGGCGGCGGCACCGACACCAACCAGGCGTCGTACTCGGTGATGCTGGACGACGCGAAGTCGTACGACAAGGTGCAGAACGCCATCGAGGACGGCCTGCACAAGCTCTCCGGCATCGGTACGACCACCGTGTCGGCCGGTGACGGCTTCGGCAGCCAGGACCTGAGCGTCGTCGTGAAGGCGGCCGACGGCGATGTGCTGCGCACGGCCTCCGAGCAGGTCCGGGCGACGGTCGCCAAGCTGGACGACGTCACCGACGTCACCAGCGACCTGGCGCAGAGCGTGCCGCGCATCTCCGTGAAGGCCAACTCCAAGGCCGCGGCCGCCGGGTTCGACGACCAGACGCTGGGCGCCGCCGTCACCCAGGCCGTGAAGGGCACGACGGCCGCGAAGGCGACCCTGGACGACACCGAGCGGGACGTCGTCGTGAAGTCCGCCAAGCCGGCCGAGACCCTCGCGCAACTGCGCGCGCTCAAGCTCGGCCCGGTCAAGCTCGGCGACATCGCCACCGTGAAGCTGGTGGACGCCCCGGTGTCGATGACCCGGATCGACGGCCAGCGGGCCGCGACCATCAGCGCGAAGCCCACCGGTGACAACACCGGCGCGGTCAGCACCCAACTCCAGTCCAAGATAAAGGCGTTGAAGCTCCCGGCGGGCGCGACGGCCTCGATCGGCGGGGTCACCTCGGACCAGGACAGCGCGTTCAAGAACCTGGGCCTGGCGATGCTGGCGGCGATCGCGATCGTCTTCATGCTGCTGGTCGCGACCTTCCGCTCGCTGGTCCAGCCGCTGATCCTGCTGGTCTCCATCCCGTTCGCGGCGACCGGCGCGCTCGGCCTGCTGATCGTCACCGGCACCCCGATGGGCGTCCCCGCGATGATCGGCATGCTGATGCTGATCGGCATCGTGGTGACCAACGCGATCGTCCTGATCGACCTCGTCAACCAGTACCGGACGCAGGGATACGGCGTCGTCGAGGCCGTGATCGAGGGCGGCCGGCACCGGCTGCGGCCCATCCTCATGACGGCCCTGGCGACCATCTTCGCCCTGCTCCCGATGGCGCTCGGCGTCACCGGCGAGGGCGGGTTCATCGCCCAGCCGCTGGCGGTGGTCGTGATCGGCGGTCTGATCACCTCCACCCTGCTCACCCTGCTGCTCGTGCCGACGCTCTACGCGATGGTCGAGCTCCGCAAGGAGCGCCGGGCCGGGAAGCGGGCCGCGAAGAAGGGCCAGGGGGCCGCGGAGTCCGCCCCCGCGTCCGAGGAGCCGCAGCCCGCGGCCGTCTGACGGTCCCCGCCGACGGCGGCCGGTTCCCGGCACACCACCGGGAACCGGCCGCCGTCCCTGCACGCCTGGCCATCGGCCCCGGCCACCGGCCCCGGGCCTCGGCCGCCGACCCGGCCACCGATCGTCCGACACCGGCGTTCCGTATGCTGGCGCCGCGAACTGCCGGTCGTGGAAGGGGAATCGACGTATGCCGCTGCACAAGGACGATCCACGGTCCCTGGGCGGCTACAAGCTGGTCGACCGGCTGGGGGCCGGCGGCATGGGCATCGTCTACCGGGGCCGGTCGCGCTCCGGGCGCGAGGTCGCCGTCAAGGTGGTGCACGCCCAGTACGCCGAGGACCCCGTCTTCCGGGCCCGGTTCCGGCAGGAGATCGAGGCCGCCCGCCGGGTCAGCGGCGCCTTCACCGCGCCCGTCCTGGACGCCGATCCGGACGCCCGGGCGCCCTGGATGGCCACCCAGTACGTACCCGGCCAGTCCCTCGCCGCCCGCATCCGCGCCCATGGCGCCCTCCGTGTCGCCGAGTTGCGCCCGCTGGCCCTCGGCCTGGTGGAGGCGCTGCGGGACATCCACCGGACCGGGATGGTGCACCGCGACCTGAAGCCGGCCAATGTCCTGATGGCCGGCGACGGCCCCCGGGTCATCGACTTCGGCATCTCCCGGGCCGCCGAGAACCACAACACCCTCACCGAGACCGGGCAGATGGTCGGCACCCCGCCGTTCATGTCCCCGGAGCAGTTCACCGACGCCCGTACGGTCGGCCCCGCCTCGGACGTCTTCTCGCTCGGCGCGCTGCTGGTGTACTGCGTCACCGGACGCGGCCCCTTCGACGCCGACAGCCCCTACCTCACCGGCTACCGGGTGGTCCACAACGAACCCGTCCTGGACGGCGTCACCGGCCCGCTGCGCACGGTCCTGGAGCGCTGCCTGGCCAAGGACCCCGCCGACCGCCCCGGACTCGACGACCTCTCCCGGGAGTTCGCGGCGGCCCTGCCGGAGCCGGCCCCCGGCGAACCGGAGACGATGACCCTGCGGCTGCCGTCGGCCCGGCCCCTCGACGCCGCCACCGCGCCGACCGACGCGACGTCCGGTCCGGGGGCCGACGGCGACCGCACGACCGGCACCCGCTCCGGCCGCCGCCGGATCCGGGGCCGCCGTACCCTCTGGGCGGCGGTCGGCACGGTGGGCGCGCTGACGCTGGGACTGCTGTGGTACGTCCGGTTCGGACCGGGTTTCGCGGACGGCCCCGGAGCGGCGGGCTCCTCCTCGGCCTCCCGCTGGGCCGCGGTGCCCACCGGCTGGCAGCCCTGGCAGACGACGGTGTACAAGCCGGCGGACCGGGGCGAGGTCAAGGCGCTCGGCACACCGGCGGACGGCCAGGCGGACTGCCTGAGCCAGGGCGGCAGCGTCTACTGCGGAGGCCACGGCGTCCTGCCGGTACGGCTGGACGGCCGGACCGGCAGGACCCTCTGGCGCGCCGCGCTCGCGGCGCCGGGCGACGATCCCAGCCGGTACGACTCCTGGGTCCTCGGGGTGTACGACGGCACGGTCCTCGTCCGGGAGACCCTCACCGAGGAAGGTGCCGAGAACAACCCGACCTTCGTCGTCGCCCTCGACGCGACGAGCGGCTCGCAACTGTGGATCCGCAAGGTCAACGACGAGAACGTCGACCTGGTCATGGCCGGTGACGTCGTGCTCACCGCCGAGAGCGACGGCCGTACGGTGACGGCCCGCTCCCCGCGCACGGGCAAGGCGCGCTGGGCCATGACACTGCCGGCCCACACCTACTGCACGTTCCTGCCGGCCGGAACCGACGTGTACGCGCAGTGCTTCCCCACCGAGCAGAACGCCAAGTACTCCTCGCTCCTGCAGCTGGACCGCGGCGACGGAACGGTCCTCGCGCGTCGGCAGATCCCCTTCGAGAGCGGCTTCCTCGGTGTCGTCGACGGCCATCCGGCCCTGGTCCTGGCCGACGAGGAGAGCGGCTCGACGTCCCTGCAGGACTCCAGGTTCACCAGGATCCTCCTGACGGACCCGACGACCGGCGGCCGGACGACGACGAAGCTCGCGAAGACCTACGAGGGCTCGGTGACGCTCGCCTCGGACACCCTCTGGATCACGGGCGCGAACGGCGAGGTGGCGGCGGTGTCCCCGCTGACCGGCAAGGAGCTGTGGCACACCCGCACCAGCGTGGAGAACTCCGGCTCCCCGACGTACGACTCCCGCACCCACACCCTCTACCTGGCCAGTCCCAGCGGCCGGGTGGCAGCCCTGGACACCCGCAAGGGCACTCTCCTCTGGCAGACGTCCCCACGCGTCGGCACGGCCTCGACGGACGGGGCGTCCGATCCCAAGGCACTGCTCTACGGGGGCGTGGTGACCGTCATGACCCCCGACGGCACCCTCTTCAGCCTCGACCCCGCGCACCCCGGGCGGAAGTCCGGCCCGGGGTGACACAGGGGGCGTACGGCTACGGCAGCGCCAGCATCCGCTCCAGGGCCAGCTTGGCGAAGGCCTCGGTCTCCTGGTCGACCTCGATGCGGTTGACCAGGTTGCCCTCGGCCAGCGACTCCAGGGTCCAGACCAGGTGGGGGAGGTCGATGCGGTTCATGGTCGAGCAGAAGCAGACCGTCTTGTCGAGGAAGACGATCTCCTTGCCCTCGGGGGCGAAACGGTTCGCGAGACGGCGGACCAGGTTCAGCTCGGTGCCGATCGCCCACTTGGAGCCGGCCGGGGCCGCCTCCAGGGCCTTGATGATGTACTCGGTCGAGCCGACGTAGTCCGCGGCGGCCACGACCTCGTGCCGGCACTCCGGGTGGACGAGGACGTTCACGCCGGGGATGCGCTCGCGTACGTCGTTGACGGAGTCCAGGCTGAAACGGCCGTGGACCGAGCAGTGGCCGCGCCACAGGATCATCTTCGCGTCCCGCAGCTGCTCCGCCGTGAGCCCGCCGTTCGGCTTGTGCGGGTTGTAGAGGACACAGTCCTCCAGGGACATGCCCATGTCCCGGACGGCGGTGTTGCGGCCCAGGTGCTGGTCGGGGAGGAAAAGGACCTTCTCGCCCTGCTCGAAGGCCCACTCCAGGGCCCGCTGCGCGTTCGACGAGGTGCAGATCGTGCCGCCGTGCTTGCCCGTGAACGCCTTGATGTCCGCGGACGAGTTCATGTACGAGACGGGTACGACCTGCTCGGCCACGCCGGCCTCGGTCAGCACGTCCCAGCACTCGGCGACCTGCTCGGCGGTGGCCATGTCCGCCATCGAGCACCCGGCCGCCAGGTCCGGCAGGACCACCTTCTGGTCGTCCGAGGTCAGGATGTCGGCGGACTCGGCCATGAAGTGCACACCGCAGAACACGATGTACTCGGCCTCCGGACGGGCGGCCGCGTCCCGGGCCAGCTTGAAGGAGTCGCCCGTGACATCGGCGAACTGGATGACCTCGTCGCGCTGGTAGTGGTGGCCGAGCACGAACACCTTGTCGCCGAGCTTCTCCTTGGCCGCGCGGGCGCGCGCGACCAGATCCGGGTCGGACGGCGAGGGCAGGTCGCCGGGACACTCGACGCCCCGCTCGCTCCTCGGGTCGGCCTCACGGCCGAGCAGCAGCAGGGCGAGCGGAGTCGGCTGTACGTCGAGTTTCGGGGTCTGGGCGGTGGTCACGACACGCACCCTTTCTACTTTTCGTCGATCTGACGTTATCTATCATAACTGCTTCACGTCACTTTGACGATGGCCATTGCGTCGATGTGACATGAATCCCGGCGCCGCTGTGCGTGACTTCGGGCGTGTGCGAGCATGAAGAAGTAGAAAACGCGAGAACGCGAATGCCGGGCCGGAATGAAACAGCGGACCCGCCGGTTGCACTCGTCGGCAAGCAGTCTCCGTACAACCCGGGAGAGATGTAGATGTCCGTATCGGACGAGACCAGCACCGCCACCGACGGCATCATCCTGAGCGACGCCGCCGCGGCCAAGGTCAAGGCCCTGCTCGAGCAGGAAGGCCGTGACGACCTCGCCCTGCGCGTCGCCGTCCAGCCCGGTGGCTGCTCCGGCCTGCGTTACCAGCTCTTCTTCGACGAGCGGTCCCTCGACGGCGACGTCGTCAAGGACTTCGGCGGGGTCAAGGTCGTCACCGACCGCATGAGCGCCCCGTACCTGGGCGGCGCGTCGGTCGACTTCGTCGACACCATCGAGAAGCAGGGCTTCACGATCGACAACCCGAACGCGACCGGCTCCTGCGCCTGCGGCGACTCCTTCAGCTGAGCCCAGCGGCTGACCGACACGAAGGCGGCGGCCCCTCGCAACGAGGGGCCGCCGCCTTCGTGCTGTCCGCGCTCAGCCGTCCTGCGGGGTGAGCGTCGTGGCCTTCTCCTTCGGGACCGCGCCACCGTCCGTGCCGACCACCTTCCGGCCGTCCAGCGGCGCGTCGAGACGCACCGTCTGGTGGTACTGCTTGGCGATCAGGATGCAGATCTTGTCCGGCCAGGGCGTCTCGGTGACCTTGACCACCACCTGCTCCGAACCCTCGTCCACCGTCGCCTTGTAGTCGGCGCACACCCCGCCGGTGAAGGCGACCGTCAGATCACGGCCCTCGGCCGTGTACCCGTCCACCTTCACGTCCTTCTGCGTGGCACTGGCGCTCGCCGAGGGCGTCGACGCGGGCGTCGAGGCGGACGCCAGGTACTTCGGGTCCACCGCCGGATAGGTGACGGTGTACGAGTCCGCGGCCCCGCGCACCTGGAACAGCCAGGACGGCACCAGCGCCTGCTGCCCTGCGACGGACTGGGCCGCCAGCCCGAACACCGCCTTCTCGATCACCGCCGAGGACGCGGACGGCGACGATCCGGTCGACGCCGTCGACGCGGCGCACGGCTGCTCCAGGCGGTCCTTCAGCGGTACGGGACTGGCGCAGCCGCCGATGCCCATCCGGTGGTCGGAGCGCGGCGCCGCGTTCATCAGGTCCAGCGTCTTCGCGGCGCTCAGCACCGGATACGTGGCGCCCTCGGCCGGCGTCGCCAGCATCCCGTTGCCGCCGACCACCTCGCCCTGCTTGCTGACGGTCAGCCCGGTCGTCCAGCCGTACGTCGGCAGTCCGCCGACCACCGGAGCGGCGTTCACCACCCGCTGCGCACCCATGACCTGGCTCGCGTCGAGCTTCGCGTCGTCCTGCCCGAGCGCCTTCAGCACCGGCGCCGCGGCCTTCTCGGCGTCGGCGACGCTCACCGGGTCACCGGCCGGCGCAGCCGGGTCCTGCGCGCACACCAGGGCGCTCTTGCAGTTGTCGGTGCCGGGGGCATAGCGGTTGTACGTCCAGATGCCCGGTGCGGCCCGGTTCACCTGGAGACTCCCGCCGGAGCCGTCGTTGTCCGTACCGACCTTCCACACCGTGCCCTCGGCGACCGGGGTCCCGTCGACCCCCAGCGCCTTCGCCAGCGCCGCGACCCGGTCCTCGGAGACCGCGCCGGACGGCTGGTACACCGCGGCCGAGCCGGGACCGCCGGGGAGCGTCCCGCTCGCCGTGTAGCTCACGCCGTAGGGATTGGGCTCACCGGGGGCGATGCCGTTGCCGCCGCCGGAGGAGGAGTAGCCGTCCAGGGCCAGGGGCGGGGG
This sequence comes from Streptomyces sp. NPDC090088, assembly GCF_044747345.1. NCBI lineage: Bacteria > Bacillati > Actinomycetota > Actinomycetes > Kitasatosporales > Streptomycetaceae > Streptomyces > Streptomyces sp. NPDC090088. The sequence goes on from NZ_JBIVDZ010000001.1 coordinate 1,427,604, forward strand.
AGTGGAGCCACCGGAGGCACCCGGGGCCGTCCCGCCGCCGGAACCGTTGCCGCCGCTGCCGCCGTTCGACGTGAGGTAGGCGCCACCGCCGCCTATCAGGAGTACGGCGGCGGCCACCGAGGCGATGACGAGGGCGGGGGAGCGGCGCCGGGCGGGGTGGTCACCGGCGCCGGGGGGCTCGAAAGCCGCGGGAGCCGCGGGAGCCGCGGGCGTCGCGGACGGTTCGGGCGCCTCGGATGTCTCAGGTGACTCGGCCGCCGTGGGTGTACCGGTCGTCCCGGTCGCCTCGGGGGTGCCGGGCGCATCGAGGGCGTCCGGGCCGTCGGGCGCGGCGGTGAGATCGGGGGTACCCGGCGTGTCGGCGTGAGAGGCAGCTTCCGGCTCGGGTGCCGGTGCGGGCGCAGATGCGGCCTCGGCGGCAGGCGCCACCGCGGGGCCGGGGATCTCTTCCGGCTCCGGGGCCATGCTCGGTTCGGGCACGTCCGCACCCGGCGCGGGGGCCTTCTCCGGCTCGGTCGGCTCAGTCGGCTCGGCCGGTTCCGGAACCTCTTCCACGGCGTTCTCGGCGGCCTCGGCGGTGGCCTGCGCGTCGGCCTCGGCAGCCTCCGGCGACCCCGTGGACTGCCGGGCCTCGGGGGGCTCCCCGGTGGTACCGGCGGCCGCGTCCTCGTCGTTGTCGGGTCGCTCGCTCTTCACCGCATCGCTCCTTGCCGTGTCGTATCCCGCCTCCCCTTCACGGGGGACGGCGATGGGACGCGGGAGGGGAGCGCGCGGTTCCCTGGGAAACGCGCCGGGCGGGACTCAGTCGCCGTAGTCGGACATCGCGTCCAGGAGTCTGGCGGACTTCTTCGGCACGGTCACCCCGTGGATGAGTGACGGCGGCACCGGACGGGCATCGCTGTGATCAGGAACCGCCCAGTGCGGGGCCATCCGCGCGCAGTCACCGCGCAGCGACGCCAGGTCGCCGTCGAGGTCGGCCGGAGCGGGGGCGTGGACCTTGAGGTTCGTCATGACGGAACCGTAAGCACGTCGAGGGCCGCGAAGAAAGATCTACTATCGGGTAGTTTTGGCACCTTCAGGGTGCCCACGCCGACCCGGTAGCGTTAACTGTCAATTACGCCTCCCCCTCAGGAGAGTCCCAGCCGTGCGCATCGCAGTCACCGGCTCCATCGCCACCGACCACCTCATGACCTTCCCCGGCCGCTTCGCCGACCAGCTCGTCGCGGACCAGCTGCACACGGTCTCGCTGTCCTTCCTGGTCGACAACCTGGACGTGCGCCGGGGCGGCGTCGGCGCGAACATCGCGTTCGGCATGGGACAGCTCGGCACCCGGCCGGTCCTGGTCGGCGCGGCGGGCTTCGACTTCGACGAGTACCGTGCCTGGCTCGACCGGCACGGCGTCGACACGGAGTCCGTCCGTATCTCCGAGACCCTGCACACCGCGCGCTTCGTGTGCACGACCGACGCCGACCACAACCAGATCGGCTCCTTCTACACGGGCGCGATGAGCGAGGCCCGCCTGATCGAGCTCAAGACGGTGGCCGACCGGGTCGGCGGACTCGACCTGGTCCTGATCGGCGCGGACGACCCCGAGGGCATGCTCCGCCACACGGAGGAGTGCCGGGCCCGGGCGATCCCCTTCGCCGCCGACTTCTCCCAGCAGATCGCCCGGATGAACGGCGACGAGATCCGGATACTGCTGGAGGGCGCGACGTACCTCTTCTCCAACGAGTACGAGAAGGGCCTGATCGAGACGAAGACCGGCTGGACCGACGAGGAGATCCTCGCGAAGGTCGGCCACCGGGTCACGACGCTGGGCGCGCGGGGCGTGCGCATCGAGCGGGCGGGGGAGGACCCGATCGAGGTCGGCTGCCCCGACGAGGAGCGCAAGGCCGACCCGACGGGCGTCGGCGACGCGTTCCGCGCCGGGTTCCTGTCCGGGCTCGCGTGGGGGGTCTCGCTGGAGCGGGCGGCCCAGGTGGGCTGCATGCTGGCGACGCTCGTCATCGAGACGGTGGGGACGCAGGAGTACCAGCTGCGTCGGGGGCACTTCATGGAGCGGTTCACGAAGGCGTACGGGGACGAGGCCGCCGAAGAGGTCCGGGGTTATCTGGTCTGAGGTGCGGGTGCGGGTGCGTGGGGGCTGGTCGCGCTCACGCGGCGGCAGCCGCAAATCGACTCAGCCCCGCGCCCCTGACGGGGCGCCTCAGCTGGTCCGGCGCACCAAGTAAGCCGTTCCTCTTTCTGCCTTCTCCTCACCCTCGTACTCCTGGCCCCGCATCTCGCACCACGCCGGGATGTCGAGTCGTGCGGCCTCGTCGTCGGACAGGACCCGGACCCTGCCGCCCACCGGCACGGTGCCGATGACCTTCGCCAGTTCGATGACGGGGATCGGGCAGCGCTTGCCGAGCGAGTCGACGACGACTTCCTCCGCCTGCCGCACGACAGCCGTCGGCGTCGGGGCGCCCAGCTTCTCCCGCACCCCCGCCACCACCCCCGGCAGCACCTCCAGGAACCGTTCCACATCCGCCTCTGCCGCGCCCGTCGGCAGCGACACCCGGACGTTCCCCTCGCTGAGCACACCCATCGCCTTGAGCACATGGCTCGGCGTCAGCGTGCTGCTGGTGCAGGACGATCCGGACGAGACCGAGAAGCCCTCCCGGTCCAACTCGTGGAGCAGTGTCTCTCCGTCGACATAGAGACAGGAGAAGGTGACGATCCCGGGCAGCCGGCGCTCCGGGTCCCCCACCACCTCCACGTCCGGTACCAACTCCGGTACCCGCGCCCGGATCCGCGCCGTCAGCTCCCGCAGTCGTACGGCCTCCCGCTCGGCCTCCGCCCGCACGGCCCGCAGCGAGGCGGCCGCCGCGACGATCGCCGGCAGGTTCTCGAAGCCGGGTGCCCGCCCCGACTCCCGCTCGTCCGAGGCCCCTTGGGCGGCGAACCGCACCCCCTTGCGCACCACCAGCAGCCCGACCCCGCTCGGTCCGCCCCATTTGTGCGCACTCGCCGTCAGCAGCGACCAGCCGCCCTCGACCCGCCCCCACCCCAGCGACTGCGCCGCGTCCACCAGCAACGGCACCCCGGCCGCCCGGCACACCTCGGCGACGGCCGCCACCGGCTGCTCCGTACCCACCTCGTGGTTGGCCGACTGGAGACAGGCGAGCGCGGTGTCGGGGCGGAGCGCGGCCTCGTACGACCCGACGTCCACCGCACCCGTCCGCCGCACCGGCACCCGGGTCACCTGTCCGCCGTCGGCCTCCCACGCCTCCGCCGAATGGAGTACCGAGGAGTGTTCGACGGCAGACACGATCAGGTGACGTCCCGTCCGCCGCCGACCGGCCAGCGCCCCCGCGATGCCCGTGTGGACGGCCCGCGTCCCCGATGGGGTGAAGGACAGTTCGTCGGCCCGGCAGCCGACCGCCTCGGCAGCCGCCTCCCGCGCGGCATCCAACAACATCCGCGCCTTCCGCCCCTCCCGGTAGAGGCGGGAGGGATCGGCCCACCCGTCGTCGAGGGCGGCCAAGAGCGCCTGACGAGCAACAGGATGAAGGGGAGCAGCGGACGCAGCGTCAAAGTAGGACACGCAGCAACGTTAAAACGTCTCCAGGGGCAGCCAACCCAGGGGCGCGGGGCTGTGCCGATATGCGCTCCGCCGCGTGGGCGCGACCAGCCCCCACCCACCCGCACCAGCACACGAAACCCCACCAACCCGAGCTATTGGGCGCCCATTCCCACCCCAACCGAGTGACAGGCGACGCGTATGCCCCCCTCCCCGCGAACCCCCGAATCGCGTCGGCTAGGGTTTGGTCCGCATAAACATCCAAACCCCTGCCCGACGCAGGGCGGCGACCGACCAGCGAGAAGGCCGCAGCCGAACCGCCGGGCGAGACTCTCGGGAAGGCGCTACGTGAGTCCCAACGGCTCCGACCGCTCGCCGCGGCGCCCGATGCGGCGGAAGCTGCTGCAGGCAATGACCGCGGGCCTGGTCCTTGCGACCGCTACCGGTTGCACATACAAGGACTTCCCCCGCCTTGGTATGCCCACCCCGACCACGGAAGAGGCTCCGCGGATCCTCTCCCTGTGGCAGGGCTCCTGGGCCGCCGCGCTCGCCGTCGGCGTGCTGGTGTGGGGTCTGATCATCTGGAGCGCCATCTTCCACCGGCGCAGCCGCACGAAGATCGAGGTCCCGGCACAGACCCGGTACAACATGCCGATCGAGGCGCTGTACACGGTGGTCCCGCTCATCATCGTCTCGGTGTTGTTCTACTTCACCGCGCGGGACGAGACGAAGCTCCTCAGCCTCACCGACAAGAAGCCGGACGTCACGGTCAACGTGGTCGGCTTCCAGTGGAGCTGGGGCTTCAACTACATCACGCCCGTCGACGGTGTCACCGGCGACGCGAAGACCGACGAGAACCTGGCCGCCATCCCGGACCGGTTCAAGAAGGAATTCCCGGCCGCCGCCGGTGGTGTCTACGACGTCGGTACGCCGGGCACGAAGAACCCGCAGACCGGCAACCCCGGTCCGACGCTCTGGCTCCCCAAGGGCGAGACCGTCCGCTTCGTCCTCACCTCGCGTGACGTCATCCACTCCTTCTGGGTGGTGCCGTTCCTGATGAAGATGGACGTCATCCCGGGGCACACCAACGCGTTCCAGGTGACTCCCAACCAGGAGGGCACCTTCCTCGGCAAGTGTGCCGAGCTCTGCGGCGTCGACCACTCCCGGATGCTGTTCAACGTGAAGGTCGTCTCCCCCGAGCGGTACCAGCAGCACCTCAAGGACCTCGCCAAGAAGGGGCAGACCGGTTACATTCCCGCCGGCATCGCGCAGACGAGCCACGAGAAGAACCGGGAGACGAACAACCTGTGAGCATCCTCAACGAACCCCAGGGTGCCGCGGCAGCTGAAGGCTCTTACGCAGATGAGCTGCCGGTCAGGCGCAAGCAGCCCGGCAACGTGGTCGTCAAGTGGCTCACCACCACCGACCACAAGACCATCGGAACGCTGTATCTGGTCACGTCGTTCGCGTTCTTCCTGATCGGTGGAGTGATGGCGCTGCTCATGCGCGCCGAGCTCGCTCGCCCCGGTCTGCAGATCATGTCGAACGAGCAGTTCAACCAGGCGTTCACGATGCACGGCACGATCATGCTGCTGATGTTCGCGACGCCGCTGTTCGCCGGCTTCACGAACTGGATCATGCCGCTGCAGATCGGTGCGCCGGACGTCGCCTTCCCGCGACTGAACATGTTCGCCTACTGGCTGTACCTGTTCGGCTCGACCATCGCCGTCGGCGGCTTCCTCACCCCGCAGGGTGCGGCCGACTTCGGCTGGTTCGCCTACTCCCCGCTGTCGGACGCGGTCCGCTCGCCGGGCATCGGCGCCGACATGTGGATCATGGGTCTGGCCTTCTCCGGCTTCGGCACGATCCTCGGCGCGGTCAACTTCATCACCACGATCATCTGCATGCGCGCACCGGGCATGACCATGTTCCGCATGCCGATCTTCGTGTGGAACGTGCTGCTGACCGCCGTCCTGGTCCTGCTCGCCTTCCCCGTCCTCGCCGCCGCGCTGTTCGCGCTGGAGGCGGATCGGAAATTCGGGGCACATGTCTTCGACGCGGCGAACGGCGGAGCACTGCTCTGGCAACACCTCTTCTGGTTCTTCGGCCATCCAGAGGTGTACATCATCGCGTTGCCGTTCTTCGGCATCATCTCCGAGGTCATCCCGGTCTTCTCCCGTAAGCCGATGTTCGGCTACATGGGCCTGATCGCCGCCACGATCTCGATCGCGGGTCTGTCCGTGACGGTGTGGGCGCACCACATGTACGTCACCGGCGGTGTGCTGCTGCCGTTCTTCTCCTTCATGACGTTCCTGATCGCGGTCCCGACCGGTGTGAAGTTCTTCAACTGGATCGGCACCATGTGGAAGGGCTCGCTGTCCTTCGAGACACCGATGCTCTGGGCCACCGGCTTCCTGATCACCTTCACCTTCGGTGGTCTGACCGGTGTCATCCTGGCCTCGCCCCCGATGGACTTCCACGTCTCCGACTCGTACTTCGTGGTGGCCCACTTCCACTACGTGGTCTTCGGTACGGTCGTCTTCGCGATGTTCTCCGGCTTCCACTTCTGGTGGCCGAAGATGACGGGCAAGATGCTCGACGAGCGGCTCGGGAAGATCACCTTCTGGACGCTGTTCATCGGCTTCCACGGCACCTTCCTGGTCCAGCACTGGCTGGGCGCGGAGGGCATGCCGCGTCGTTACGCCGACTACCTGGCGGCCGACGGCTTCACCACGCTGAACACGATCTCGTCGATCAGCTCCTTCCTGCTCGGCCTGTCGATCCTGCCGTTCCTCTACAACGTCTGGAAGACGGCGAAGTACGGCAAGAAGGTCGAGGTCGACGACCCGTGGGGCTACGGCCGTTCGCTGGAGTGGGCGACCTCCTGCCCGCCGCCGCGGCACAACTTCCTCACCCTGCCGCGGATCCGCAGCGAATCGCCGGCCTTCGACCTGCACCACCCTGAGATCGCCGCCCTGGAGCAGCTGGAGCACGGTCACGCCGCCGCCGCTGTCACGGGCAGCAAGGAGGCCGGCAAGTGAAGATCCAGGGCCGCATGTTCGTGTGGCTGAGCGTCTTCGTCCTCGCCATCGCGATCGTCTATGGCGTGTGGTCGAAGGAGCCGGCCGGTACCACGGCGCTCTTCCTGGCCTTCGGCCTGTGCATCATGATCGGCTTCTACCTGGGCTTCACGGCCTCGCGGGTGGACGCCGGTGCCCAGGACAACAAGGAGGCCGATGTCGCGGACGACGCCGGTGAGCTGGGCTTCTTCAGCCCGCACAGCTGGCAGCCGCTCGCGCTCGGCGTCGGTGGCGCGCTGGCCTTCCTCGGTGTCGCCGTCGGCTGGTGGCTGCTGTACTTCTCGGTGCCCATCATCCTGATCGGCCTCTTCGGCTGGGTGTTCGAGTACTACCACGGTGAGAACCGCACCCAGTAGGCAAGCAGTACACCGGGAGCCCGGACCCTCCGTCAGGAGGGTCCGGGCTCCCGTCGTCACGGCCGGTTTCCCGTCCCCGGAGCGGTGTCCGTCCCCCGTCCGGACTACCTGTCGTGCCGGTACGTAAAACATCTCATAGCGTGATCATATGAGTCACTCTCCGTGCGCCCGTACCGTCGTCAGCTGCACCCTGCTGGTGATCGCCCTCGGCGCGGGCGTCACCGCCTGCGGTTCGGACGGCAACCCGCTGGCGGGCAAGCCGTACGACGCGGCGGACCAGCTCTCCTTTAACACCCCCACCGGCAAGGGGAAGCGTGTCGATCCGGACAAGCCCCTGGAGGTCGTCGCCAAGAGCGACGACGACCGGATCACGGACGTCACGGCCCAGGACGCCACCGGTCGCTATGTGGCGGGCGAACTGGACGCCGACGGCAGCCGCTGGCACAGCACCTCCCCGCTGGCCGCCAACGCCCACTACACGGTCCAGGTGAGCACCGAGGACGAGGACGGCGTCCCCGGCCGCAAGGTCCTCACCTTCGACACCAGCATGCCCACCACCAAACAGCGGCTGAAGGTCACCTTCGGCCCCCAGTCGGGCCAGTACGGCGTCGGCCAGCCCATCACCGCCCAACTCGACCACGAGGTCAAGGACAAGGCCCAGCGCGCCGTCGTCGAGCGCGGCCTGAGGGTCGACTCCATCCCCGCCGTGGACGGCGCCTGGTACTGGGTGAGCGACAAGGAGCTCCACTACCGGCCCAAGGAGTACTGGCCCACGCACGCCACCATCCAGGTGCACAGCAACCTGGACGGCGTCAAGATCAGCGACCGCCTCTGGGGCGGCACGGCCAAGCCCCTGAAGATCACCACCGGTGACAAGCTCCTCGCCGTCACGGACGCCGGCGCCCACCAGATGACGATCTACAAGAACGACAAGGTGATCAACACCATTCCGATCACCACGGGAAAACCCGGCTACGAGACCCGCAACGGCGTCAAGGTCGTCCTGGAGAAGCAGTACTTCGTACGCATGCGCGGCACCACGGTCGGCATCGCCGAGGGCACCTCGGACTCGTACGACCTGCCGGTCTACTACGCCACCCGGGTCACCTGGTCGGGTGAGTACGTCCACGCCGCGCCCTGGTCGGTCGGCTCCCAGGGCTACGAGAACGTCAGCCACGGCTGCACCGGCATGAACACCTCCAACGCCGAGTGGTTCTTCGACACCTTCCACCCGGGTGACCTGGTGAAGGTCGTCAACTCCAACGGCAAGGAGATGGAGAACTTCGGCAACGGCTTCGGCGACTGGAACCTCGCCTGGAAGGACTGGCGCAACGGCAGCGCCCTCATCAACGGCACCCCGGACGGCCCCAAGCCGCAGGACGCGGTGAGGGTCCAGCCGGTCGCCCTTTGAGTCGCCCTCAAGGGAAAGCGCCCCGTCAGGGGCGCGGGGCGGTAGCCGATCTGCGGCTACCGCCGCGTGGGCGCGACCAGCCACCCACGACCGGTAGCCGCGCACTCACCGCGCCCCACCGCCTCTCAGGCGCTCTGAAGCTTCCTCTGCCGCAACAGCGACGCCAGCGCGCCCGCGAACTCCACCGGCTCCACCGGCAGCGTCACAGCCGCGTCCGCACGGCTCCACGTGGCCAGCCACGCGTCCTGCGGCCGCCCGATCAGCAGCAGCACCGGCGGGCAGTTGAAGACCTCGTCCTTGATCTGCCGGCACATCCCCATGCCGCCCATCGGCACGGCCTCGCCGTCCAGCACGCACACGTCGATCCCGCCCTTGTCCAGCTCGGCGACGACCGCCGCGGGCGTGGCGCACTCCAGGAACTCCACGAACGGCACATCGGGGGCCGGTCGCCGGCCGGCGGCGAGCCGTACCTGCTCGCGGGTGTTGGAGTCGTCGCTGTAGACCAGCACCGTGGCGGTCGGCTGCATTGTTCCTCCGAGACGTCAGCGTCGTACGGACAGGACCGATGGCCCGGATGCTACTCCCCCGAACACCTCGTCAACACCTGTTGGAACACCGCTTCGATGGGCCATCCGGGCAGTCCACACGCTGCGAACACTCCGAACGGCACCCCCCGGAGTGAGCGCGAGATAAGCGACCGACATAATGTCGGTCGTGGCGACAGCAACGACAGTAGAAACCGGGCACGCGCACCCGTCGGTCAACCGGCCGAACCTCACCAGCGTCGGAACCATCATTTGGCTGAGTTCCGAGCTGATGTTCTTCGCGGCCCTCTTCGCGATGTACTTCACCCTGCGATCGGTGACCGGTCCGGCGCACTGGAAGGAGATGGCGAGCCATCTCAACCTTCCGTTCTCCGCGACCAACACCACGATCCTGGTGCTCTCCTCCCTCACCTGCCAGCTCGGCGTGTTCGCCGCCGAGCGCGGGGACGTGAAGAAGCTCCGGGGATGGTTCATCGTCACCTTCATCATGGGTGCGATCTTCATCGGCGGTCAGATCTACGAGTACACCGAACTGGTCAAGAAGGACGGGCTCTCGCTCTCCTCCGACCCGTACGGCTCGGTGTTCTACCTGACCACCGGCTTCCACGGCATGCACGTGACGGGCGGCCTCATCGCCTTCCTGTTCGTCCTGGGGCGCACCTACGCGGCGAAGAGGTTCACGCACGAGCAGGCGACCGCGGCCATCGTCGTGTCCTACTACTGGCACTTCGTCGATGTCGTCTGGATCGGCCTCTTCGCCACGATCTACCTGATCAAGTAGCCAGGCCGGCACGCGCGCCGCAGAAGCGCACTTTCCAGAAGCATCGACGCAGAAGATCCTGACACCGGAGTAATCCGTGAAAAAGCTCTCCGCACGACGACGCCATCCGCTGGCGGCGCTCGTCGTCCTACTCCTTGCGCTGGTGGGCACTGGGGGGGCCTACGCCGCTCTCGCGCCCGCGAGCAAGGCGCAGGCCGATGAAACATCCCAGTCCCTGACCATCGAGGAGGGCAAGAAGCTCTACTCGGTCGGCTGCGCCAGCTGCCACGGCACCGGCGGTCAGGGTTCGTCCGACGGCCCCAGCCTGGTGGGCGTGGGCGCCGCGGCCGTCGACTTCCAGGTCGGCACCGGCCGTATGCCGGCCGCGACCTCGCAGGGCCCGCAGGTCGTCGCGAAGAAGAACATCTACACCCAGGCCCAGATCGACCAGCTCGCGGCGTACATCGCCTCGCTGGGCGCCGGTCCCTCGGTGCCGACCAAGGACCAGTACGGTCCGGACGGTGCCGACATCGCCGCGGGTGGCGAGCTCTTCCGCACCAACTGCGCGCAGTGCCACAACTTCGTCGGCTCGGGTGGCGCGCTGACCAAGGGCAAGTTCGCGCCGGACCTGCAGGGCGTCGACCCGAAGCACATCTACGAGGCCATGCAGACGGGCCCGCAGAACATGCCGTCCTTCCCTGACACGACGCTGTCGGAGAAGAACAAGAAGGACATCATCGCGTACCTCGACTCGGTCAACAGCAGCAAGACGGTGAACCCCGGCGGTCTCAACCTGGGCGGCCTCGGGCCGGTCAGCGAGGGCCTGTTCGCGTGGATCTTCGGTCTCGGCCTGCTGATCGCGGTCGCCGTCTGGGTCGCCGCTCGGACCGCAAAGGCCAAGAAGTCATGAGTAGCCAAGACATTCCAGAAGAGAACCTGCCCGCTGAGCAGGATCACGCGCACGGCGCCGTGAGCGTCGCGGACGAGAAGAACCCGTTCGCGGACCCGGGTCTGCCGCCCCACGAGCACCGGATCCAGGACATCGACGAGCGGGCCGCCAAGCGGTCCGAGCGCGTCGTCGCCCTGCTGTTCACGGTGTCGATGCTGGCCACGGTCGGCTTCATCGCGTCCTATGTGACCATCCCGAAGGACAAGGCGATCTTCGTCTTCCCCCTCGGTCACATCAGCGCGCTGAACTTCGCCCTGGGCCTGACGCTCGGTGCGGCCCTGTTCTGCATCGGCGCGGGCGCGGTCCACTGGGCCCGCACCCTGATGTCCGACGTGGAGGTCGCCGACGAGCGGCACGCCATCTCGGCCGAGCCCGAGGTCAAGGCCAAGGTCCTGGCCGACTTCAAGCAGGGCGCCAAGGAGTCGGCGATCGGCCGGCGCAAGCTGATCCGCAACACGATGTTCGGCGCGCTGACCCTGGTCCCGCTCTCCGGCGTCGTGCTGCTGCGCGACCTCGGCCCGCTGCCCGGCACCTCGCTGCGCCACACGGCGTGGTCGAAGGGCAAGCTGCTCGTCAACATGAACACCAACGAGCCGCTGCGTCCCTCCGACGTCGCCGTCGGCTCCCTGACGTTCGCCAAGCCCGAGGGCGTCGAGGAAGACCAGGAGGACTTCCAGAACGTCATGGCGAAGGCGGCCCTGATGATCATCCGGCTGCAGCCGGACAACATCAAGGACAAGCGCGAGCTCGAGTGGTCGCACGAGGGCATCGTCGCCTACTCGAAGATCTGCACCCACGTGGGCTGCCCGATCTCGCTGTACGAGCAGCAGACCCACCACGTGCTCTGCCCGTGCCACCAGTCCACCTTCGACCTCTCCGACGGAGCCCGAGTGATCTTCGGCCCGGCCGGCCACGCCCTGCCGCAGCTGCGCATCGGCGTGAGCGAGGAGGGCTACCTCCAGGCGCTCGGCGACTTCGACGAGCCCGTCGGTCCTGCCTTCTGGGAGCGCGGATGAGCACCAACGAGAACTCAGAGTCCCGCGAGCGCGGGAAGGCACCGGCCGGCGAGCGTGTCGCCGACTGGGCCGACGGACGGCTCGGGATCTACTCCCTGGCCAAGTCCAACATGCGCAAGATCTTCCCCGACCACTGGTCGTTCATGCTGGGCGAAGTGTGCATGTACAGCTTCATCATCATCATCCTGACGGGTGTGTATCTGACGCTGTTCTTCCACCCGTCGATGAACGAGGTGGTGTACCACGGCAGCTACGTCCCGCTCCAGGGACAGCTGATGTCCGAGGCGTTCAACTCGACCCTGCACATCTCCTTCGACGTGCGCGGTGGTCTGCTCATCCGGCAGATCCACCACTGGGCCGCGCTGATCTTCCTCGCCGGCATGTTCGTGCACATGATGCGCGTGTTCTTCACGGGCGCGTTCCGCAAGCCGCGTGAGATCAACTGGCTGTTCGGCTTCCTGCTGTTCGTCCTGGGCATGTTCACCGGTTTCACCGGTTACTCGCTCCCGGACGACCTGCTCTCCGGCACCGGTGTCCGCTTCACCGAGGGCGCCATCCTGTCGATGCCGATCGTCGGCACGTACATCTCGTACTTCCTCTTCGGCGGCGAGTTCCCCGGCCACGACTTCGTGGCGCGGTTCTACTCGATCCACATCCTGCTGCTGCCGGGCATCATGCTCGGCCTGATGGTGGGCCACCTGATCCTGGTCTTCTACCACAAGCACACGCAGTTCGCGGGTCCCGGAAAGACCGAGAAGAACGTCGTCGGCATGCCGCTGCTGCCGGTCTACATGGCCAAGGCCGGAGGCTTCTTCTTCCTGGTCTTCGGTGTCATCGCGGCCATCGCGGCGACCACCCAGATCAACCCGATCTGGGCCATGGGCCCCTACCGCCCGGACCAGGTGTCCACCGGCGCCCAGCCCGACTGGTACATGGGCTTCGCCGAGGGTCTGATCCGCTACATGCCGGGCTGGGAGATCAACTTCTGGGGCCACACCCTGGTCCTGGGCGTGTTCATCCCGCTGGTCCTGTTCGGTCTGGTCCTGGGTGCGATCGCGCTCTACCCGTTCATCGAGTCCTGGGTCACCGGCGACAAGAGCGAGCACCACATCCTGGACCGCCCGCGCAACGCCCCGACCCGTACCGGTTTCGGTGTCGCCTGGATCACCGTGTACATGGTGGGCCTGATCGGTGGTGGCAACGACCTCATCGCCACCCACTTCCACCTGTCGATCAACGACGTGACCTGGTTCGTCCGGATCTTCTTCTTCGCCGGACCGGTGATCGCGTTCCTCGTCACCAAGCGGATCTGCCTCGGTCTGCAGCGCCGCGACAAGGAGAAGGTGCTGCACGGCCGCGAGACCGGCATCATCAAGCGGCTGCCGCACGGTGAGTTCGTCGAGATCCACGAGCCGCTCTCCCAGGAGCAGCTGCACACCCTCACCGCCCACCACCAGTACGAGCCGGCCCAGATCGGCCCGGCGGTCGACGAGAACGGTGTCGAGCGCAAGATCAAGGGGTCCGAGAAGCTCCGCGCCAAGCTGAGCAACGCCTACTACGGCGAGGACAACCAGATCCCGAAGCCGTCCGTCGAGGAGTACAAGGAGATCACGAGCGGCCACGGCCACCACTGATCGACGGCGTCGCCACGCCACAGCCGAAGGGCCCCCGTCCGTACACCGGACGGGGGCCCTTCGCGGTGCCCGGGGCTGGATAGGGTAGGCCTCACAGGCACCATTTCCCGGTACGACGATCAGGAGCGGCCTTATGAGCGCTGTGACCCCCGCTGGAGGCGACACCGCGGCGGGCCGTTCCTGGCCCGAGGTACTGAACGCGCTGCTGTACGGCCAGGACCAGAGCGCCGAGGCCACGGCCTGGGCGATGGACCAGATTATGCGCGGCCAGGCGACCGACGCCCAGATCGCCGGCTTCGTGGTCGCGCTGCGGGCCAAGGGCGAGACGGTCGAGGAGATCAACGGCCTGGTCCGCACGATGTACGAGCACGCCAACCTCATCGAGGTGCCGGGCCGCACGGTCGACATCGTCGGGACCGGCGGTGACGGCGCGAAGACGGTGAACATCTCCACGATGTCGGCGCTGGTGGTGGCCGGCACCGGCGCGAAGGTCGTCAAGCACGGCAACCGCGCCGCCTCCTCCGCGTCCGGCGCCTCGGACGTCCTGGAGAAGCTCGGCGTCAACCTCGACCTGACCCCGCAGCGGGTCGCCGAGGTAGCCGAGGAGGCCGGCATCACCTTCTGCTTCGCCGTCAAGTTCCACCCGGCGCTGCGTCACGCGGGTGCCGCGCGCGGCCAGTTGGGCATCCGCACGGTCTTCAACATCCTCGGCCCGCTGACCAACCCCGCGCGGGTGCGGGCCCAGGCCGTCGGCGTCGCGGACCCGCGCATGGCCCCCGTCGTCGCGGGCGTCTTCGCCGAGCGCGGCAACTCCTCCCTGGTCTTCCGCGGCGACGACGGCCTCGACGAACTCACCACGACCGCCACGTCCCACGTCTGGGTCGTCCGCGACGGCAAGGTCACCGAGCAGACCTTCGACCCCCGTGACGTCGGCATCGACCTGGTCCCGGTGGAGGCCCTGCGGGGCGGCGACCCGTCGTACAACGCGGAGGTCGCCCGCAGGCTCCTGGACGGCGACCAGGGCCCGGTACGGGACGCGGTCCTGCTGAACTCGGCGGCCGCCCTGGTCGCCCTGGACCCGGGCCCGGGCACGCTGCCCGAACAGCTCCGCGCGGGCATGGACAGGGCGACGGAGTCGATCGACTCGGGCGCGGCCAAGAGGGCCCTTGAGCGCTGGGCGGCGGCGACGAACAAGTAGCGGCGGCGCGGAGGTCCGGCACCGCCGGGTCCCGCCGTCGCGGCGGCGCGCAGCCCCGCGCGGCGTTGTCGGCGGTGCCCGGCCGGCCAGGCCCTCGTTCCGTCATCCGGACAGAGGTTGCGCGGCGGCGATCACTTCCCTTACGTTTCTTCCCAGGTCATGAGTGACAGTCATGAGGCCCCGGCCGACTGTCCGGCAACCCTCCGTCCGTGGCGGGGTGCCCCGGGTGAAGACCAGGTCGTAGGCAGCGAGGTCTACGGCAAGCGCGGACCCCTCGACACACCAGGGGTCCTGGTCGTACGAGGGAGCCTTCTGTGAGCAAGCGAATGCGATAGGGCGTCGAGCCCCGCCTCCGCGTACCCCTTTTCAGCTTTCCCCGTGCCGTCGACACACCGTCCGGCACGGCGGTTCCGCTTACCCTCACAGGAGTTCCGCCATGTCTGTCTCCACCGCTGCCTCCGCCCAGTCCGTTTGTGCCCCACTGCCCGTTCTGGGCCGGGATGTCGCCGTCCCGCTGGTCACCGGCGGCGAGGTCACCTACGCCGCCCTCGACTACGCGGCCAGCGCCCCCGCCCTCCAGCGGGTCTGGGACGACGTCGCGGCGTACGCGCCCTACTACGGCAGCGTCCACCGCGGCGCCGGCTACCTCTCGCAGCTCTCCACGGACCTCTTCGAGAACGCCCGCCGGACCGTCGCCGAGTTCCTCGACTGCCGCCCCGACGACCAGCTGGTCTTCACCCGCTCCACCACGGACTCCCTGAACCTGCTGGCCCGCGCCCTCCCCGCCGACTGCCAGGTCTTCGTCTTCGAGACCGAGCACCACGCCTCCCTGCTGCCGTGGCAGGACGCCCGCGTCACCTACCTCAACGCCCCCCGCACCCCGCGCCAGGCAGTCGAGACCCTGGAGCGCGCCCTCGCCGACCGCGACCCCCACGGCCCGGCCCTGGTCTGCGTCACCGGCGCGTCCAACGTCACCGGCGAGCTGTGGCCGGTACGGGAGCTCGCGGCCGCCGCGCACGCCCACGGCGCCCGGATCGTCCTGGACGCCGCCCAGCTGGCCCCGCACCACCCCGTCTCCGTCCAGGACCTGGACGTCGACTGGGTCGCCTTCTCCGGCCACAAGCTGTACGCCCCCTTCGGCTCCGGCGTCCTCGCCGGCCGCGCCGACTGGCTCCAGGCCGCCGAGCCCTACCTCGCGGGCGGCGGCGCCAGCCGCAAGGTCACCCGGCGCGAGGACGGGGGCGTGGCCGTGGAGTGGCACGAGAGCGCGGCGCGGCACGAGGCCGGCTCGCCCAACGTCATCGGCGCCTACTCCATCGCCGCCGCCTGCAAGGCGCTCACCGAGGCCGGCTTCGACACGCTGGTCGCCCGTGAGCGGCACCTGATCGAGACGGTGCGCTCTGGACTTGCCGAGGTTCCGGAGGTCCGGGTCCTCTCCCTCTTCGGCGACGACGCCCCGCGCGTCGGCGTGATCAGCTTCGTGGTGGACGGCTGGAACAGCTCCCACTTCGCCGCCGCCCTCTCCGCCGAGTACGGCATCGGCGTTCGCGACGGCCTCTTCTGCGCCCACCCGCTGGTCAGGACCCTCCTCGGCTCCGACCCCCAGACCCAGGGCGAGTGCGGGGCGCCGGAGGCGGCACCGGGCGAGAAGTCCCTCAACGCGATCCGCGTGAGCTTCGGGGCGGGGACGCCGGACGAGCACGTGGAGCGGTTCGTGGGCGCCGTACGGGAACTGGTCCGGGACGGCGCGAAGTGGAACTACCGCACGGAGGACGGCCGTTGCGTACCGGCCGTGTGACGGACTGACGTCCACTCGCGCGTATACGCTCACCTCGGCAGCTGTACGGAGAGCAGGGGGAGCGCGGAGTGCAGGAGCTGCGGGAGACTGACCCGCGGACCATCGGTCCCTACCAGGTCCTGGGCCGGCTCGGGTCCGGAGGCATGGGCGAGGTCTACCTCGCCGAGGCCCGGGGCGGCCCCCGGCTCGCGGTCAAGGTGGTGCGGGCCGAGCATGCGGAGGACCGCACCTTCCGGGCCCGGTTCCGGCACGAGGTGCGGGCCGCGGGGACGGTCGGCGGGGCGGGCACGTACACCGCACGGGTGGTGGACGCGGACACCGAGGCGGACCGGCCGTGGATGGCCACCGAGTACGTGGACGGCCCCAACCTGCGGGACGCGATCCTCGACGGCGGCCCGCTGACCGGGGACGCGGTACGACTGCTCGCGGCCGCGCTCGGCGAGGCGCTGGCCGCGATCCACGCGGGGGGCCTGGTCCACCGGGACCTCAAGCCCTCCAACATCCTGCTGGCGCCGGACGGCCCCCGGGTCATCGACTTCGGCATCGTCCGGGCCCTGGAGGGGACGGCACTGACCCGGACCGGAGTGATCGTCGGGTCCGTCGGCTACGTCTCGCCCGAGCAGATCCGCAACGGCGCCCAGGTCGGGCCGGCCAGTGACGTCTTCTCGCTCGGCGCGGTCCTCGCCTACGCGGCGGGCGGCCGGGAGCCCTTCGGCGAGGGGCAGGATTCGGTCGTTCTGCTGCGGATCCTGACCGGGGACGTCGACCTGTCCGCCGTGCCGAAGGACCGTCTGGCGCTAGTGGAGGCGTGCCTGCGCGACGACCCCGACGCCCGGCCGACGCCCGCCGACGTGGTCGCGGCGGTGGGGCACACGGCGGACAGTCTGCGCGCGGGACTGCGGGCCGGGTGGTACACCGGCGGCGCCCCGACCCTGCCCGGGACCGCGGACGACGGCACCCGCTGGATGCCGGAGCACGGCTCGGGGGAGCGGGACAGCCGGGTCGAGTACATGGCGCCCGTGACGGTCACGGACACCCCGGCCGCCGCCCCGGGCCCCGCCGCGCCCTCCCGGCGCCGCCTGCTGGCGGGCCTGGCGGGCGGTTCGGCGGCCGTGGCGGCCGCGGGCGCCGGCGGCTGGCTGTGGCTGCGGGGCTCCTCGGGGAGCACGGGCCGGCCGGGGTCGGGGGAGGAGAAGGGCACGACCGCGTCGGGCGCTCCCCTGACGGGCTGGCAGTACCAGGTCCAGGGGCTGGGCGGGCGGCGCGGCCCCTGCGCGGCACTGTCCCCGGACGGGAAGCTGGTGTACGTCGGCGGCGCGGACGGCTCGCTGCACGCCGTGGACCCGTACGGCCGCGCCGTCTGGGCGACCCGGCTGGGCGGGCCGGTGATGTCCCCGCTCGCCACCGCCGACGGTGTGTACTGCCTGCTGTACGACAACGGGGAGGGGTCCACCCGGCTCTGCGCCCTCGGCCGGAACGGCAAGGTGCGCTGGACCAGGCCGGTCGCCGGCGACAGCCAGGTGCCGGTGGCCGCGGGCGGCCTGGTCCTGGTGTCGTACGGCTCCGCGGACAAGGGCGGGGTGCGTGCCTACGCCTCCGACGGCACCAAGGCCTGGGACATGCCGACCGGCCCCGCGCCCACCAGCGAGCCGCTGGCCGCGGACGGCGTGGTCTACTGCGGCACCTTCGGCGACCAGCTCCTCGCCCTGGACGCGAAAAGCGGGCGGCGGCTGTGGGCGACGGCCGCCGGCAGCGACACCGGGCGGCCGACGCTGGTCGGGGACGTCCTGGTGGTCGGGTCGGGCGGCGAGCAGATGCTGCACGGCATCAGCCGCGCGGGCAAGCCGCTGTGGCACAAGTCGGGGAACGACCTGCCGAGCGGCAGCCGCTACTTCACGAGCGTGGCGTTCGGCGGCCTGGCCGTCACCGCGAGCGACTACGAGATCCTGGCCCTGGACCCCGGGGACGGATCGAAGGCGTGGGCGTCCGCGTTCACCGCCGACGGCAACCAGTACGGCGACCCCGTGGTCGCGGCCGGCACGCTCTACGTGCGCCAGGGCTCGACGCTCTTCGGCCTGAACCGCAAGGGGGGACGGACCTGGCGGAAGCGGGTCGAGGGCGGGGTGTCCACCGGGACCCAGAGCCCGGTCGTCCGCGACGGCCGCATCTACGTCGCGACCGCCGACGGCATCACCGTCCTCGCCCTGAAGGACTGAGGCGCTGAAGGACTGAGGGGCTGAAGGGCTGAGGGGTCAGCTGTCCAGGCCGATCGCGAACGCCGCTTCCAGGTCGTGCTGGGAGTACGTGCGGAACGCGACGTGCGTGTCGGTGCCCTCCACGCCGGGGATCTTGCTGATGCGGCCGGGGATGACCTCGGCGAGGTCCTCGTGCTGCTGTACCCGGACCATGGCGATCAGGTCGTACGTGCCGGTGACGGAGAAGACCTCGCTGACGCTCTCCAGCGCGGCGATCTGTTCCGCGATCTCGGGGATCCGGTCCACGCTGGTCTTGATGAGGACGATCGCGGTGATCACGGCTGGTTCTCTCCCTCGGGTGCCGGGGCTGGGGCGGTCCTCACTTTAGTCGTACGGCCGTACCGGACCCACGCGTACCCGAAGCCGAGTCCGAAGCCGACCAGGTGGGCGAGGTAGGCGACGCCGGGGCCGGCGGGGGCCTGGCCCAGGGCGAGCCACTGCAGGGCCGCCCAGAAGGGGAGCACCACCCAGGCCGGGAAGCGCAGGGGCAGGAACAAGAGGAAAGGGAGAAGACTGGTCACGCGGGCGCTGGGGAACAGGTACAGGAACGCTCCGAGGACCGCCGAGATCGCCCCGGACGCCCCCACCAGCGACTGCTGGGACGAGGCGTTGGCGGCCGCGTAGCCGAGCAGCGCGAGATAGCCGCAGCCGAGGTAGAAGAGGGTGAACTCCACGCGGCCCATCCGCTCCTCGGTCATCGCCCCGAAGACGAAGAGGAAGAGCATGTTGCCGAGCAGGTGCACCCAGCTGCCGTGGATGAACAGCGCCGTGGCCGGGGTGAGCGCCTCCCGCGCCGGGCCGTCGAACAGGTCGGCGGGGACCACGCCCCAGCGCCGGAAGTACGCCCGCTGCGCCGCCGCCAGGGCGTCCCCGGTGCCGTAGGACGGCGTGAAGCCGGAGCCGGGGCCGAGCAGGAAGATCAGGCAGCACACCGCGATCAGCGTGTACGTCATGGGCGCCGACGTGCCCCTCAGGCTCCGCAGGGTCCGGGCGGCCGTCGTGTTCCGGTTGCCGATCATGGACATAGAGCATGGCGTAACGGGACGCAGTGGTGCAGATCGCCTCGCCGCCAGGGCCTGTCCGGCGGATCAGGTCGGAGGAAAGCTGCGGAGCTTATTAGCGCAGGTGAGCGGGGTATGGTGCGTGCAGCTGCAAGGCGGAGGAGGGAGTCGACGCGGTGGGGGCACCTCCCGGCCGAAGGCTGGGGGACGTCGGCGAGTGACGACAACGCGGCAGATGTGCGTGCCGTACCCCGCGTCTCCGACAGGATCCGCCGGACAGGCCCTGGGGACAGGGCGGCGTCGAGTACCCGCCAGGCCGTAGGGTAACGAGCCACACGCGTCAGGACGGCGCGTCACGGACACTAGAAGGAAGCGAACAAGCCACGATGACGGTTCCCCTGCCGACTGCCACGACGCGGTGGCGCTGCACCCTCTGCGGCAACCTCACGCGCTTCGACGTGACCCGCTCGTCGAAGGTCGTGGAGTACCTCCACCTCGACCTGGCCGGAGAGCCCAAGGTCGAGGAGCGCGAGGTGGTCAGTGAGACCATCGAGTCGGTGCGCTGCCGCTGGTGCAACGCGGTGGACCAGGTGGAACTCGTGGACAGGCCGGGTGCCGACTCCTGAGACCGGGAGGCGGCCCCAACAGGTGATGGGGTGTGACGGATGGTGGAGACCACAGGCGGGGGGCCGGGCGACGGCACCGCCGAGGTGCTTGACCGTCCGTTGCCCGACGGCGTGCGGCGGCGGGTCGTACAGATCGTGTCGGACGGCTTCGGCGGGCTGACGATGGCCGAACTGCCCGCACAGCTGCGGCAGTACGCCCGGTTCGCCCCCAACCGGCGGGCCAAGTTCGCCGGGAACGCCATGGCGGCCGCGCTGGAGACCGACACCCTCTTCCGGCAGCGGATCGGGGAGAAGCTGAGAGAGGCCCAGCCGGAACTGGCCGGCGCCCTGGACTCCGGCTCCCCGCCCCCGGCCGCGGACCCGCTCGATGTGGCGGCCGCGGCCTATGTACTGCGCCCCACAGGCTGGGTGAAGCTCGTGACGGCGGCCGGCGAGGAGGCCCTGCGGGCCGACGCCGAGCGGGCCGACGAGGAGAGCCGCGCCGAGCTGGAGCGGCTGCGCGAGGAGCTGGACCGGGCCCGGGAGCAGACCCGTGGCGAGACGGAGCGGCTGCGCACGGAGCTGGAGACGGCGAAGAAGGAAGCGGAATCGCTTCACCGCAAGCTGCGGGCGGCCCTCAGTGACGTCAAGCGGGGCGAGGCCGCCCTGCGCAAGCTGCAGGCCGAGATGGAGGCCGGGCGGGCCGAGGGGCAGGCGCACGTGTCCGCCGCCGAGAGCGAGAGCCGGCGGCTGAAGGCCCGGCTCGGCGAGGTGGAGGCCGCCCTGGAGGCCAGCCGCCGGGCCGCCCGCGAGGGACGCAGCGTCGAGGACATGCGGCTGCGGCTGCTGCTCGACACCGTCCTGGACGCGGCCCAGGGGCTGCGCCGGGAGCTGGCCCTGCCGCCGGTGTCGCTGCGTCCCGCCGACACGGTGGACGCGGTCGAGCCGGGGCGGATGACGCCGAAGGACATCGCCGCCCGGGCGCTGTCCGAGCACGACCCGGCCGTCCTCGACCAGCTGCTCGCCCTGCCGCAGGCGCACCTGGTCGTCGACGGCTACAACGTGACCAAGACCGGCTATCCGCAGATGCCGTTGGAGAAGCAGCGGCTGCGGCTGCTCGGCCAGCTCTCCCAGCTCGCCGCGCAGACCGGCGCCGAGGTCACCTGTGTCTTCGACGGCGCGGAACTGGCCGCCCCGGTGCTGCTCGCCCCGCCGCGCGGGGTCAGGGTGCTCTTCTCGAAGCCCGGGGTCACGGCGGACGAGCTGATCCGCCAGCTGGTGCGCGCCGAGCCGCCGGGCCGCCCGGTGATCGTCGCCTCGACCGACCGCGAGGTCGCCGACGGGGTCGCGCGGGCCGGTGCCCGTCCGGTGGCTTCTGCGATGCTTCTGAAGCGACTGTCCTGAACATTCAACCTGCATGTGCAATGCCCGAATTGGCCGGATCGTCACGCAACGTAGGGTCAATCGAGCATCACGGGACGTTAGTTATGTGCAAAGAGTGTGTTGCGTGACCAGATTTTTGGCTGTTGGGATTTGAACTGATCACAGGAGGGTCACTAGGGTCTGGGCTCGAACCTCCACACGGGTGATCACTCAAACGAAGGAGCCCGTCTCCGTGGCGTCCCATCGTCGACCCAAGCAGCCGAGCCGTGCGCGCGTGACCGTGCTCACCACCGCGGCGGCCGCAGCCGTAGTCCTCAGCGCCAACGCCGCCAACGCGGCGCCCAGCGAGAAGCTGAGCAAGGGCGAGGTCAAGGCCAAGGTCGACAAGCTCTACGAGGAGGCCGAGCAGGCCACCGAGAAGCTGGACGGGGCCAAGGAGAAGCAGCAGAAGCTGCAGAAGGAGATCTCCACGATCCAGGACAACGTGGCCCGTGGTCAGGAGGACCTCAACAAGCTGCGGGACAGCCTCGGTTCGATGGCGACCGCGCAGTACCGCTCGGGCGGCATAGACCCGTCCGTCCAGCTCTTCCTCTCGTCCGACCCGGACGACTACCTCGACAAGGCCTCCACGCTCGACCAGTTGAGCAGCCAGCAGGTCGAGGCCCTCAAGAAGATTCAGGACAAACAGCGCGAACTCGCCCAGGAGCGGGCAGAGGCCACTGACAAGCTCAAGGACCTCTCCGCCACCCGCACCGAGCTGGCCAAGCAGAAGAGCGCCGTCCAGTCCAAGCTCGCCGACGCGCAGAAGCTGCTCAACACCCTGACGGCCAAGGAGAAGGCCGCGCTCGACGCCGAGCAGGCCCAGGCCGCCAGCCGCGCCTCCTCCCGCGTGGACCTCGGCAACACCGGCTCCGCCTCCAGCCGGGCCGCCGCCGCCTTCGCCGCCGCCCAGTCCGTGATCGGCTCGCCCTACGTCTACGGCGCCTCCGGACCCTCCTCGTTCGACTGCTCGGGCCTGACCTCCTGGGCCTACGCCCAGGCCGGCGTCACCATCCCGCGCACCTCCGAGGCCCAGGCCAACGCCGGCACCCGCATCTACAGCCAGAGCGACCTCAAGGTCGGCGACCTGGTCATCTTCTACGGCGACTACCACCACGTCGGCCTCTACGCCGGCAACGGCCAGGTGCTGCACGCCCCGCACACCGGCGCAGTGGTCCGCTACGAGGCGATCAGCAACATGACGTTCGAGTTCGGCGTCCGGATCTGACCCCATCCGGTTAAGCGGACACCCGTACGGCCGAAGATCAACTCCACGTTGCGCCCGAACGGGCGAATCGCGGCACCCCATACTGACTCCACGCCCCGCCGGTGACCTGCGTCAGCGGCGGGGCGTGACGTTTGCGTGGCCGTGGAGGTCTTTGGCCGTGGGCCGGTCGTATGGCTAGCATCGCCGCGTTCGGCGACCGAGTTGTCGGACCTACCGCCGGACGGGCGGAAAGTCACGCCTGCGGAGGCCGCGTAGGACCAGCCCACCCGGGTTGGCGGCGGCCTGTGAAACAGGAACCCGTGGTGGCATCGCAGCGCGATGCGGACCGGAATTCCCCGCCTTCGGGCGGGGGAGGGCGTCAATGTCTGGCGCGTTTCCCCCCTGTACCCGGGGGAGACCGTCGGCGTCCGACAAACGGAAGGGGTGCCGTTTCCTGTGGGGTTTCATCGCCGTCTCGCATCGTCGTCCGGGTTCAACCGGGGCGCAGGTGCCGCCCTCTGCGTGCTGTCGGCCGCGGCCGCCGCGCTCGGCGCCGTACCGGCGAGCGCCGCCCCGCACCCGGACGGCCGCGCCGAGGTGGACCGGCTGTACCAGCAGGCCGAGGAGGCGACCGAGGCCTACAACAAGGCCGACGAGAAGGCCGACGCGCTGCGCCGCGAGGTCAACGACTCCCAGGACCGCATCGCCCGCCAGCAGCAGCGCATCAACACCATGCGGGAGGCGCTCGGTTCGCTCGCCGGCGCCCAGTACCGCTCCGGCGGCATCGACCCCACCGTGGCCCTGCTGTTCTCCGACGACCCCCAGGACTACCTCGACCGGGCTTCCCTGATCGACCGCATCGACGTCCGCCAGGCAGGGCAGCTCAGGGAACTCCAGGCGGCGATGCGCGAACTCGCCCAGGAGCGCGCCGAGACCGCCGGGAAACTCGCCGAGCTGGAACGCAGCCGCAAGGCCGTCGCCTCCCACAAGGCCACCGTGGAGAAGAAGCTCGCCAGGGCCCGGCAGATCCTCGACGGGATGCCCGCCGCCGACCGCGCCGCCTTCGAACACGCCTCCCGCGGCGACGAC
Source organism: Streptomyces sp. NPDC090088 (assembly GCF_044747345.1). Lineage (NCBI taxonomy): Bacteria > Bacillati > Actinomycetota > Actinomycetes > Kitasatosporales > Streptomycetaceae > Streptomyces > Streptomyces sp. NPDC090088. The sequence continues at coordinate 1,451,492 of NZ_JBIVDZ010000001.1, forward strand.
CGCGCCGACCTCTCCGGCGTCGCCGCACCCAACGGCCGTGCCGCCGCCGCGATCGCCGCCGCCCGCGCCGCCCTCGGCAGGCCGTACGTGTGGGGCGCCAACGGCCCCTCCGGCTTCGACTGCTCGGGCCTGATGCAGTGGTCGTACGCGCACGCCGGGATCCACCTCCCGCGCACCTCGCAGGAGCAGCGCTACGCCGGCCACCAGGTCCCGCTCTCCCAGGCGCAACCCGGTGACCTGGTCGTCTACCGCTCCGACGCCAGCCATGTGGCCATGTACGTCGGCCACGGCCAGGTCATCCACGCCCCCTACCCGGGCGCCCCGGTCCGCTACGACCCGGTCGGAATGATGCCGGTCTCCTCCGTCACCAGGCCCTGACTTCCGGGCCCCGCCCCGTACGATCGGAAAGTGGCTGGTGGCGGACGGGCGTGGCGCTCAGGAGCGGTGGGGCTCTGCCTGCTGCTCCTGCCGCTGACGGGATGCGGCGGCGGACGGACGGCGACCGGCACGGCGAGGGCCGAGGTGCAGCAGGTCCTCGACCGGCGCGCGGCCGCCGTACTGGGCCACGACGAGCAGGCGTACGGCGAGACCGGCACCCGCGCCTCCTACGCCGCTCTGCGGGCCGTACCGCTCGCGGAGTGGGGCTACCGGGTCACCGCCGTGCACCGCGACGGCGCCGAGGCCACCGCCCAGGCGCAACTGCGCTACCGGATCCAGGGCTACGACAAGGCGCCGGTCACGACCGACCGCACCCTCACGCTCGACCGCACCGCCGACGGCCGGTGGTATGTCACATACGACAAGCCCGCCAAGAAGGCCGGCCAGCAACTCTGGGACCAGGGCACGGTGACCGCCGTCAAGGGCGCCCACAGCCTGGTCCTCGGCGTCGGCCAGTCCGAGGACACCTTGCACGGCTACGCGCGCCTCGCGGACACCGCCGTCCCCGAGGTCTCCAAGGTCTGGGGCACGGACTGGACCGAGCGGGTGGTCCTGCTCGTACCCGCGTCGCTGAACGGCATGGCGGGCCTGCTCGGCGCCCCCGCCGCCAACTACCGGGGCATCGCCGCCGTCACCACGGGCGAGGCCGGAGGCTCCGGCAAGACCCCGGCGGACCGGGTCATCCTCAACCCGGAGGCGTACGCCGTCCTCGGCTCGGTCGGCAGACAGGTGGTGCTGACGCACGAGACCACCCACGTCGCCACCCGCGCCCACACCACGGCCGCCACCCCGCTCTGGCTCTCCGAGGGCTACGCCGACTGGATCGGCTATCTCGACACCGGCCGTACCCCCACCGAGGCGGCCCCCGAACTCACCCGCGCCGTCCAGTCCGGCGAGGTCCCCGAGGACCTCCCCGCCGACCAGGATTTCGGCTTCACCGACGACCCCACCAAGCTGGCCGAGGCCTACGAGGGCGGCTGGCTGGCCTGCCGGATGATCGCCGCCCACTGGGGCGAGGAGCGGCTGGGCGCCTTCTACCGGGCCGTGGGCGCGCACCAGGGCCGCGAGGGCGCCGTCGAGGACGCGCTGCGGAAGGAACTCGGCACGACCCTGCCGGCCTTCACCGAGCGGTGGCGGGCGTACCTGGGCGAGCAGCTCGGCGACTGACCCGGCCGCCCGGGGCCGGAGTCAGGAGGAGACCGGGGTCTCCTCGGAGCGGGAGGCCTGGGCGGGCAGCCGGGTCTCCGGGGCCTCGGTCACCGTGGAGCGCCACAGCACCCGGGCCGCCCATACCGTCGCCGCGACGAGGAGGCCGTTGCGCAGCGCCAGCAGGGTGATGCCGTACCAGTCGCTCACCACGACGTGCGAGAAGCCGACCGGGAACTCCAGGACCGTCACGAAGGTCGCCAGCAGGACCAGCACCGCCGGCCAGGTCATCCGGCCGGCCCGGAAGCAGAGGCAGACCGCGGCCAGGCCCACCAGCCACACCAGGTACTGCGGGCTGATCACGCGGCTGGTGACCGTGAACATCAGGACGGCGGTGAAGGCGGCGTCCGCCGGCGTGTGGGACCGGAAACGGACCGCCGACAGCCGCCACAGCAGCAGCCAGCCGAACGCGAGCGCGGTCAGCAGCAGGGCCGCCGTGCTCACCGCCTTCACCTGCGGGCCCAGGAACTCGATCGAGCCGTAGTTGAGCAGCACCTCGCCGTGCCAGCCGTAGTGCCGGGCGACATGGAGGACCAGCGCGCCCAGCGACTCCACCTCTGTGCCCCGGTCCCGCTGGAAGGTCAGGAAGGCGAACGCGCCGGGCATGGCCACCGCGAACAGCGCGCCGACCCCGGCCGCCGTGAGCGCCGCCGCGGCCCAGGCCCGCCGCCGTACGGCTCCCAGCAGCAACAGCGCCGGCCACACCTTCACCATCGCCCCGAAGCCCGCCAGCGCGCCCATGAGCCGGGGGTGCCGGGACCCGGCGAGCAGCGCGGCCACGGCGACGGCGGTGACCAGCAGGTCGTAGCGGGAGTAGACGGTCGGGCCGAGCAGCGGGACGCCGATCACCCAGACCCAGGCACCGCGCAGGGTGCGGCCGGGGCGCAGGCCCGCGTAGAGGAGGAGGGAGAGGACCACCAGGTCGGCCAGGAAGGCCAGCACGAAGAAGGCGGTCGGGTAGTCCAGGAAGGGCAGCAGCGCGGGGGCGAGGATCGCCAGGGCGGCCGCGGGCGGGTACTGCCAGGTGACGTCGTCCAGGGGAAACGTTCCGTGCCGCAGGACCTCGTACCAGCCCTGGTAGATCACCGACACGTCGGTCGTCACGTCCGCGCCCGGGAAGACGAACACCTTCAGCACGAACAGCAGCAGCACCAGACGGCTGGCCCCCCAGGTGAGCAGCAGCAACGCGAGGGCACGCCGTACGCCCGTCCTGTCCACCCGGTCCCCTGTCCGTCGCCTGTCTGCGCGTGCGCCACATGATCCCCCGCCGGCCTGTGCGGGGGCCATGAAGCACGGCCGAACACCCTGTGCGGGTAGGGTCGGCGCCGATGGACAAGACCCTCGTCGTGACCAATGACTTCCCGCCCCGGCCCGGAGGCATCCAGGCCTTCCTGCACAACATGGCGCTGCGCCTGGACCCCGGGCGGCTGGTGGTCTACGCGTCCACGTGGAAGCGGAGCCGGGAGGGCGTCGAGGCCACCCGCGCGTTCGACGCGGAGCAGCCCTTCACCGTCGTACGCGATCGTACGACGATGCTGCTGCCCACGCCCGGGGCCACCCGGACGGCGGCCGGGCTGCTCCGGGAGCACGGGTGCACCTCCGTGTGGTTCGGGGCGGCGGCCCCGCTCGGGCTGATGGCGCCGGCGCTGCGGAAGGCCGGGGCGCGGCGGCTGGTCGCCACCACCCACGGGCACGAGGCGGGGTGGGCGCAGCTGCCCGCCGCGCGGCAGCTGCTCGGGCGGATCGGCGAGGCGACGGACACGATCACCTATCTCGGCGAGTACACGCGGTCCCGGATCGCGGGCGCGCTCAGTCCGGCGGCGGCCGGGCGGATGGTGCAGCTGCCGCCGGGGGTGGACGAGAAGGTCTTCCATCCCGGCTCGGGGGGCGCGGCGGTGCGGGCCCGGCTGGGGCTCACCGACCGGCCGGTGGTGGTCTGCGTGTCACGGCTGGTGCCGCGCAAGGGGCAGGACACGCTGATCCTCGCGATGCCGCTGATCCTGGCCGCCGAGCCGGACGCGGTGCTGCTGATCGTGGGGGGCGGGCCGTACGAGGGTGAGCTGCGGCGCCTCGCGAGGGAGACCGGGGTCGAGGCGTCGGTGCGGTTCACGGGAGCCGTGCCGTGGGCCGAGCTGCCGGCCCACTTCGGTGCGGGGGACGTGTTCGCGATGCCGTGCCGGACGCGGCGGGGCGGGCTGGACGTGGAGGGGCTCGGGATCGTGTATCTGGAGGCCTCGGCGACGGGCCTGCCGGTGGTGGCGGGGGACTCGGGCGGGGCGCCGGACGCGGTGCTCGACGGGGAGACCGGGTGGGTCGTGCGGGGCGGTTCGGTGGAGGAGGCCGCCGAGCGGATCGTCGTGCTCCTGGGGGATGCCGAGCTGCGCCGGCGGATGGGGGAGCGGGGGCGGTCGTGGGTCGAGGAGCGGTGGCGGTGGGATCTCCTCGCGGAGCGGCTGAGGGAGCTTCTGTAAAAGTCTGTTTCAAGGGCTTGCGGCAAACGTCGTCGTACCTCTAGGCGGAACCCGAAAATCCGCACATGCTGCGCGCATGACAGTAAAACTGATGCAGCGTCAGCTGACGAGACGTCACATACTGGGCATGATCGCCCTCCAGACCGCCGCCGCGGCCGGTCTCACCCGTATCGGCCTCCAGTCGGCGCAGGCCGCCGAGGAGGCCGCCGCCGTCGACAGCGCCCCGGCCATCGTGGTCGGCTCCGGGTACGGCGGGGCCGTGGCCGCGCTCCGGCTCGGCCAGGCGGGCGTACGGACCCTCATGATCGAGATGGGCCAGCTGTGGAACACGGCCGGCTCCGACGGCAAGATCTTCTGTTCCACCGCCGCCCCGGACAAGCGATCCATGTGGTTCAAGACCCGCACGGAGGCCCCGCTCGCCACCTTCCTCTGGCTGGACGTCGTCAACAAGGACATCCCCTCCTACGCGGGCGTGCTCGACCGCGTGCACTACGACAACATGTCCGTCTACGTCGGACGGGGTGTCGGGGGCGGGTCCCTGGTCAACGGGGGGATGGCGGTGACCCCGCTCCAGTCGTACTTCACCGAGCAGTTCCCGACCGTGGACGCGAGCGCGATGTACAGCACGTACTTCCCGCGCGCCCGCACCATGCTCGGCGTCAACACCGTGGACGCCACCTGGTTCGAGTCGACCGAGTGGTACCAGTTCACCCGGACGTCCCGGAAGGCCGCCACCAACACCGGGCTCAAGACCACCTTCGTGCCCAACGTCTACGACTTCGGGTACATGCAGCAGGAGGCCGCCGGCACCGCCACCAAGTCCGCGCTCGCCCAGGAGGTCATCTACGGCAACAACTACGGAAAGAAGAGCCTCGACAAGACCTACCTGGCCGCCGCCCTCGGCACCGGCAACGTCACCATCCACACCCTGGAGCGGGTCAAGTCCGTCACGCGGGCGAGCGACGGGTCGTACCTGCTGGGCGTCGACCGGATCGACACCAGTGGGAACGTCGTCGAGAGCAAGCAGTACAGCTGCACCTATCTGTTCCTGGGCGGTGGCAGCCTCGGGACCACCGAGCTGCTCGTCCGGGCCCGGGACACCGGTGCGCTGCCCGCGCTCAACTCCAGCGTGGGGGGCGGCTGGAGCACCAACGGCAACACCATGGTCGGGCGCGCCAACCACATCTGGGACACCACCGGCGCCAACCAGGCCACCATGCCGGTCATGGGCATCGACGACTGGGCCAACACCGACAACCCGGTCTTCGCGGAGATCGCCCCGCTGCCCATCGGCTTCGAGACCTGGGTGAGCCTGTACCTGGCGATCACCAAGAACCCCCAACGGGCCTCCTTCACCTACGACTCGGCGAGCGGCGGGGTGAAGCTCGGCTGGACCGCGGCGCAGAGCGCGGTCTCGGTCGCCATGGCCAAGAAGCTGTTCGACCGGATCAACGCGGCCAACGCGACGATCTACCGGTACGACCTGTTCGGGTCGAGCAGCAAGGTGTTCGCCGACGACTTCTGCTACCACCCGCTGGGCGGCTGCGTACTGGGCCAGGCGACCGACAACTACGGCCGGGTGAAGGGGTATTCGAAGCTGTACGTCACGGACGGCTCGCTGGTGCCCGGGAACATCGGCGTGAACCCGTTCGTCACCATCACCGCGCTCGCCGAGCGGACGATGGAACGGGTCCTCGCCGAGGACTTCTGAGCCGCCAAGTACCTCAAGGGGCCCGCTACTTCTGGTAGATGGCCTCGATCTCGTCCGCGTAGTCCTTCGCCACCACATTGCGCTTGAGCTTCAGGGACGGCGTCAGGTGGCCCGACTCCTCCGAGAACTGGGAGGACAGAATGCGGAACTTCCGCACCGATTCCGCCTTCGACACCGCGGCGTTGCCGTCGTCGACAGCGGCCTGGATCGCAGCGATCAGATCCGGGTCGTCACGCAGCGACGCCGCGGTGGCACCCGCCGGCTTGCCGTGGTCGGCCGCCCAGCGGCCCAGGAACTCCTCGTCGATGGTGACCAGCGCGCCCACGAACGGCCGCCCGTCGCCCACCACCATGCACTCCGCGACCAGCGCGTGCGCGCGGATCCGGTCCTCGATCACGGCCGGGGCGACGTTCTTGCCGCCCGCGGTGACGATGATCTCCTTCTTGCGGCCGGTGATCCTGAGGTAGCCGTCCTCGTCCAGGGTGCCGATGTCCCCGGTGTGGAACCAGCCGTCGGCAAGCGCCTCGGCGGTCGCGGCCTCGTTGTTCCAGTAGCCCTTGAACAGGTGCTCGCCGTGCAGCAGCACCTCGCCGTCGTCCGCGATGCGGATGACCGAGCCGGGCAGCGGCTGGCCGACCGTGCCGATCTTCTGGCGGTCCCAGGGGTTGAACGCGGTCGCCGCGCAGGACTCGGTGAGGCCGTAGCCCTCCAGGACCGTGAAGCCGATACCGCGGAAGAAGTGGCCGAGGCGCTCACCGAGCGGGGCGCCGCCGGAGATCGCGTACTCGCCCTTGCCGCCGAGCACCGCGCGCAGCTTGCTGTAGACGAGCTTGTCGAAGGTCTTGTGTTTGATCTTCAGGCCGAGCGACGGGCCGGACGGGGTGTCCAGCGCCTTGCTGTACACGATCGCGGTGTCCGCGGCCTTGTCGAAGATCTTGCCCTTGCCGTCCGCCTGCGCCTTGGCGCGCGCCGAGTTGTAGACCTTCTCGAAGACGCGCGGGACGCCGAGGACCAGCGTCGGCCGGAAGGCGGCCAGTTCGTCGGTGAGGTTCTTGATGTCCGGGACGCAGCCCAGCTTGATCGGCGCCATCATCGGGGCGATCTGGACCAGCCGGCCGAAGACGTGCGCGAGCGGGAGGAAGAGCAGGACCGAACACTCGCCGGTGCGGAACAGCGGACGCAGCCGCTCCACGATGTTGCCGCACTCGGCGAAGAAGCTGCGGTGGGTGAGCACACAGCCCTTGGGACGCCCGGTGGTGCCGCTGGTGTAGACGATGGTCGCCGGGTCGTCCGCCTTCGCCTGCGAGCTGCGCTCGTCGACGGTGGCGTCGGTGACACCCTGGCCGAGTCTGCCGAGCTCCTCCAGGGCGCCGGCCTCGATCTGCCAGACGTGCTTGAGGGCGGGCAGCGTCTCGCGCACCGACTCGACGGCGGCCGTGTGCCCGTCGAGCTCCACGATGCAGGCGGTGGCGCCGGAGTCGCTGAGGATCCACTGCACCTGCTCCGGCGAGCTGGTCTCGTACACCGGCACGGTGACCGCGCCGGCGCTCCAGATCGCGAAGTCGAGGAGCGTCCACTCGTAGCGGGTGCGGGACATCAGGCCGACCCGGTCGCCCGGCTGGATGCCGGAGGCGATGAGGCCCTTGGCGGCCGCGTGCACCTCGGCCAGGAAGGTGGTGGCGGTCACGTCCGTCCACACACCCCCGACCTTGCGGGCCATGACGGCTACGTCGGGATGCTGCGCGGCGTTTCTGCGGACGATGTCGGTCAGATTGCCGTCCGCGGGGACCTCGTACAAAGCCGGAAGGCTGAACTCGCGCAAGACTGCTGCTCCTCATAGGGCGCCGACGCCACGACGTTGTGCGATGCGACGGTGCGGTCCAAGGCTCGGGCAGGTGCTCAGGGCTCACCCACGGGCCACTTGATCCGTTGGTTGAAATCCTGAGCACGACTGGACTGCCCGGACGTTACCCGCCGGTATGGCTTCTTCGACAGGGGGTCCCGGCGAGATGTTCGGTGCGTCACACAGGTTGGTGTTCCTTCGCGTACGGTAGTCCACCCCTTTAGTGACTGACCAGTAACCGCAGCTCCGCCCACCGCCTGTTCACGTATGCCGCACAGGCCTACCCTTGATCACCATGGCAGCCACACCCACCGGCCCCCGAAGGACCCGCGTCCACGTGGTCAGCGACGTGCACGGCAACGTCCGTGACCTGGCCAGAGCCGGCGACGGCGCCGACGCCCTGATCTGTCTCGGCGACCTCGTCCTCTTCCTCGACTACGCCGACCACTCCCGTGGCATCTTCCCCGACCTGTTCGGCGTCGAGAACGCCGACCGCCTCGTAGAACTCCGCACCGCCCGCCGCTTCGAGGAGGCACGGGAACTGGGCGCCCGGCTCTGGGGCGGCATCGGCACGGACCGCGCGACCGCCATCGAGAAGGCGGTGCGCAAGCAGTACGCCGAGATGTTCGCGGCCTTCCCGGCACCGACGTACGCGACCTACGGCAATGTCGACATGCCGCCGCTGTGGCCGGAGTACGCCGCACCGGGCACCACGGTCCTGGACGGGCAGCGGGTCGAGATCGGCGGGTGGGTGTTCGGCTTCGTCGGCGGGGGACTGCGGACGCCGATGCGCACCCCCTACGAGATCTCCGACGAGGAGTACGCGGCGAAGATCGAGGCGGTCGGCGAGGTCGACGTGCTCTGCACGCACATCCCGCCGGAGGTGCCGGAGTTGGTGTACGACACCGTCGCGCGCCGTTTCGAACGGGGCAGCCGGGCGCTGCTGGACGCCATCCGCCGCACCCGCCCCCGCTATTCGCTCTTCGGACATGTCCACCAGCCGCTGGTGAAGCGGATGCGGATCGGCGTCACCGAGTGCGTGAACGTCGGGCACTTCGCCGGTACGGGACGGCCCTGGGCGCTGGAATGGTGACGACCGCGGACGGCGGTGAAGTCGGCTGGTCGGACGCGCGGTAGCCTTCACGCTGCACACGCGTGCGCACGCGTGCGGCGACCCCTTTCAAATGGTCTCACCGGCCCGCATCTGGAGGAGCCACGGCGATGGCGGAACACACCAGCTCGAGCATCACGATCGAGGCGGCCCCGGCCGACGTCATGGCGGTCATCGCCGACTTCGCCCGCTACCCGGACTGGACCGGTGAGGTGAAGGAGGCGGAGGTCCTGAAGGCCGACGCCCAGGGCCGCGCCGAGCAGGTCCGGCTGGTCATGGACGCCGGTGCGATCAAGGACGACCAGACGCTGGGGTACACCTGGACCGGCGACAACGAGGTCTCCTGGACGCTCGTGAAGTCCCAGATGCTGCGCTCCCTGGACGGCTCGTACCTGCTGAAGCCGGCGGGGGCCGGGGCGACCGAGGTCACCTACTCGCTGACGGTCGACGTCAAGATCCCCATGCTCGGCATGATCAAGCGCAAGGCCGAGAAGGTCATCATCGACCGGGCGCTCGCGGGACTGAAGAAGCGGGTCGAGGCGGGCGCGTAGTTCGGTCGGCCGCGGCTGGGCGAGGGCTCACCTGGACGTCCGTTACGGTTCACCCTCATGCGCACCCTCCTGATCACCGGCCCCGGCGGCAGCGGTCGTACGACCGTCGCCGCGGCGACCGCACTGCGCGCCGCGGGCGAGGGTATTCCGACCCTCGTGCTGAGCGCCGACCGCACGGACACCCTCGGCGCGGCCCTGGGTACGGCGACAGGACCGGTGCCGGCCCGGGTGACCGGCACCCTCACGGCCTGGCGCCCCGACGCGGCCGCCCGCTTCCGCGAGGACCTCACCGCCTTCCAGTCCCGTGCCGCGAACGTCCTCGACCTCCTCGGCGCCTCCCGCCTGGACGCGGAGGAGCTCACCCCCCTCCCCGGCGCCGAGGAACTCTCCCTGCTCCGCGCGCTGCGCGACGCCGCCCTCTCCGAGCGCTACGAGCTGCTCGTCGTGGACCTCCCGCCGGTCTCCCAGGCCCTCGCCCTGCTCGCCCTCCCCGAGGAGCTCCGCCGCTATCTGCGCCGGCTGCTCCCGCCCGAGCGGCAGGCGGCCCGCGCCCTGCGCCCCGTCCTCGGCAGGCTCGCCGGCGTGCCCATGCCCGCCGACTGGCTCTACGAGACGGCCGCCCGCTGGGACGTGGAGCTGGCCGCCGTCGAGGCCGTCCTCGCCGACCGCCGCACCGTCGTACGCCTGGTCGCCGAACCCGGTCCGGCCGGCGCCGACGCCGTGCGCACCGCCCGGCTCGGCCTCGCCCTGCGCGGACTGCGCACCGAGACCGTGGTCGCCAACCGGGTGCTGCCCGAGGCCACCCCCCTGCACGGTCTCGTCGCCCAGCAGCGCAAGACCCTCGCCGAGTGGGGCGAGGAGCAGGACGTCACGGCCGTCGCCCATCTCGGCCACGACCCGCGCGGCACCGACGACCTCGCCGCGCTCGCCGTGCCCGAGGCACCCGGCGTCAACACCGCGCCCGACCCGGTCGAGTGGCCCGTCGCCGACCTGGTCGAGGGGGACGGCGTCCTGGTCTGGCACATCCCGCTGCCCGGCGCGATACGGGACGACCTCGACCTCGTCCGGCGCGGCGACGAGGTGGTGATCACGGTGGGCGGCTTCCGCCGTATCGTCTCGCTGCCCTCGGCCCTGCGCCGCTGCACGGTCGCCGGGGCGGCGCTGCGCGACGGCGAGCTGAGGCTGCGCTTCGCGCCGGACCCGGATCTGTGGCCGCGCTGACGGTGAAACCGGTACGCCCGTTCGGGTAACGTCGTAGAGACGAACCGTAGTCAGGAGTCCGTCATGAGCGAAGAGCGCCCCACAGCTGACGCCTCCGAGGCCGCGGACGAGGTACGGGCGACGGACGACGACGCCTGGGCCACGGCCTGTGCCGAGGACCTCGCCGCGGAGAAGGCCCGCCGCCGCACCCAGTACGGCCCGCCCCCGGGCTCGGCCGCCGAGGAACTGCGCAAGCTCGTCGACACCGTCGCCGACAAGCTCTCCGGCCTGCAGACCCCGCTCCTCGGCGCGGTCGCCGGACCCGCCGCCCAGCAGGTGGTCCGGCAGGTCGTCCAGCAGGCGAAGAACGCCGTCGAGCCCGTCATAGAGCGCAACCCGGACGTCTTCGACCACCTGGCCGCCGCCGGCAGCGAGCTCCTCGCCGCCTACCGCTCCGCGGTCCAGGCCCAGGAGACCCGCTGGACCTCCGGCAACCCCGACAAGGGCGAGGGCACCGGCCCGGGCGAGCGCATCGATCTCGACTGACAGCCCCCTCGGGTACGGTTGGCCGTAGCGGGGCTCGACCGAAACTGAGGGATTCATGGGACTCACCATCGGCGTCGACATCGGCGGCACGAAGATCGCGGCCGGCGTGGTCGATGAGGAAGGCAACATCCTCTCGACCCACAAGGTGCCGACCCCGGGTACGCCCGAGGGCATCGTGGACGCCATTGCTTCCGCCGTAGAGGGCGCCCGTGCCGGGCACGAGATCGTCGGCGTGGGCATCGGGGCGGCCGGTTACGTGAACCGGCAGCGCTCCACGGTCTACTTCGCGCCCAACATCGACTGGCGCCAGGAGCCGCTGAAGGAGAAGGTCGAGGCCCGCGTCGGCCTCCCCGTGGTCGTGGAGAACGACGCCAACGCGGCCGCCTGGGGCGAGTACAAGTTCGGCGCCGGCAAGGGCCACCGCAACGTCATCTGCATCACCCTCGGCACCGGCCTCGGTGGCGGCATCATCATCGGCAACAAGCTGCGCCGCGGCCACTTCGGGGTCGCCGCCGAATTCGGTCACATCCGCATGGTCCCGGACGGCCTGCTCTGCGGCTGCGGCTCGCAGGGCTGCTGGGAGCAGTACGCCTCCGGCCGCGCCCTCGTCCGCTACGCCAAGCAGCGCGCCAACGCCACCCCGGAAGCCGCCGAGATCCTGCTCGGCCTCGGTGACGGCACCCCCGAGGGCATCGAGGGCAAGCACATCTCCATGGCCGCCCGCCAGGGCGACCTGGTCGCCGTCGACTCCTACCGCGAGCTCGCCCGCTGGGCCGGCGCCGGCCTCGCCGACCTCGCCTCCCTCTTCGACCCCTCCGCCTTCATCGTCGGCGGCGGCCTCTCGGACGAGGGCGAACTGGTCCTCGACCCGATCCGCAAGTCCTACAAGCGCTGGCTGGTAGGCGGCAACTGGCGCCCGGTCGCCGAGGTCATCGCCGCCCAACTGGGCAACGAGGCAGGCCTGGTCGGCGCCGCCGACCTGGCGAGAGAGCCGGACCCGATCATGTGATGCCCCGGACCCTTTGAGGTGCGGCAACTGCACTTCCCCAAGGGGCGCGGGGCTGTGTTTGATGTGCGGCTGCCGCCGCGTGGGCGCGACAAGCCACGACGCACCGGCAGTCGCGCACACACCTCGCGCCCCACCCCATTGGGGGCACAGCTCCCGCACCCGGCGTAGATTGATCACATGGCGCCGCTCCCCAACTCCCACACAGAGCCCGACGGTTCCGCCGTCATCCGCGTCCTCAGCTACAACATCCGCTCCATGCGGGACGACGCCGACGCCCTCGCCCGCGTCATCAAGGCCTGCGCCCCCGACCTGGTCCTCGTCCAGGAAGCGCCCCGCTTCTTCCGCTGGCGCAAGAAGCTCGCCCGGCTGGCCTCCGCCGCCGACCTGGTGATCCTCACCGGCGGGGCGACCGCGGCGGGCCCGGCGATCCTCTGCGACCTGCGCGCCACCGTCGAGCGGACCGAGGACGTCCTGCTCCCGCTCACCCCCGGCCTGCACCGCCGCGGCCTGGCGACCGCGGTCGTCCGCTTCGGTGCCGTCCGTCTGGGCGTCGCCAGCTTCCACCTCGGCCTCCAGCAGGACGAGCGCCACGAGCAGGGCGGCATGCTCCTCGACCGCCTCGCCGGCCTGGGCGTGGAGCACGCCATCGCGGGCGGCGACCTCAACGACCGCCCCGACGGCCGCACCTTCCGCCGCCTGGCCGACACCCTCCAGGACTGCCGCACCACCGCCCCCTGGGGCGGCGAGTTCACCTCCGACTCCACCGACCCGCACCAGCGCATCGACGCCATCTTCGCGACGAAGGGCATCGAGGTACTCGGCTGCGGTGTACCGACGGGCCTCCCCGGTATCACCGACGCAGACCTGAGGGCGGCCACCGACCATCTCCCGGTCCTGGCCGCCCTCAGGGTCCCCGCCGCCTCCTAGCGCTCTACGGCCGCTCCTTCACCCTGTCCACGATGGCCCAGCTGTCGAGATACGAGAGCTGGGTGTACGTCTTCATGGCCGCGCCGTCGCCCGAGGTGCGTACGTCGCGGAAGCCGAGGAACTCGTATGTCACGGGGTCGAAGATGAAGTAGCCGCCGAAGCCCACCGAGCCCTTCGGGAGCGTCGGGTCGTCGTACGTGATGGCCACGCCGGTACGCCCCTTCGCGTCCTTCTGGTTCGGCACGAGCTTCACACCCGGCACCATGCCGAGCGCCTCGTAGGCCGCCGGTCGCAACCCCTCCGGCATCACCGGGACCAGCTTGAGCAACCCGGCGAGGCTGAAGTGGATCGACCACCAGTCCTCGTCGGTCAGGTCGTCCAGGGACTTGGTCCTGCTGCTGTGCTCGTCGGCGAGCACGAGGATCAGCTTTTCCGGGTCGGTCGGCAGCTTCCGCAACGTGCTCCAGTCCTGCGGCGGCCACACGGTCTCGTTCGCCTTCAGCGGCGGCGACCACCAGCCGTGGCCGATCTCCATGGTCCAGGACCGCTTGGAGCCGTCCACCGAGCGCCAGTTCTCGTCGACATGGCTCTTCGTGACACCCGTCTTCTGGTCGGTCTCCTTGATGATCTCCTTGGTGTAGATGAACTGGTCGTCCCGCGGACTGACCGTCCGCTCGTGCTCGCGCGCGTACGCGGCAGCCCCCTTGAGCACCATCTGCGCGCTCATGTTCCGCATGGCGGGAGCACTGGTGGCCGGCGGATTCGCCGTGCGGTGCGTGCGGGTGCCGTCGTCCTGTACGGCGACCAGTACGCCGACGGCGACCGCGGCGGCGAGCGCGCCGGACAGGGCGATGCGCAGGACGGGGCGCTGGGCCCGTACGCGCACGGCAGGGCCGTTGATCGCCGTGAGCAGGCGGGCCCGCGCCCGGCGCCTGGTCCCGTCGTCGAGCGGGGGAGCCCCCGTGTCGAAGTCTCTCAGCTCGCGCAGTTCATCGATGTCACGCATGGGCGTCTGCCTCCCGGAAAGCCGTCGGATCGGTGCCGCCCAGTGCTTCGCGCAATCTGCTGCGGGCCCGGTGCAGCCGCGATCTGACCGTGCCGACCGGCACTCCCAGCGCCAGGGCCACCTCCTCGTAGTCGAGGTCACCCCAGGCCACCAGGAGCACCACATCGCGATGCCGGGCGGACAGCCCGGCCAGCGCGGCCGCCAGGTCCCGGCGCACCCCCGTGGCACCGGCCCTGGCGACCGCGCGGTCCGCGACCGGTTCCTCGTGCTCGACCGGCGTCGGGACCTTGGCGAGCGCCTTGAAGCGGCGTGCCTCGGCCCGGCGGTGCCGGCCCACGAGGTTGGTCGCGATGCCGAACAGCCACGGACGGGCATCGGCACGCGTGAGGTCGTAGGTCTTGCGTCTCTGGAAAGCGGTGACGAAGGTCTCCGCCATCAGATCCTCCGCGGCCTCCGGACCGAGCCGTCTCGCCGCGTAACGGTGCACGGCGTCGGCATGGCGGTCGTAGAGCGCGGCGAATGCTTCGGGCTCATCCCGGGACCGCTCGATCACGCAGGCGTCACTCCCCCCGCGATCCTCCGCGCGGGTACCGACGCCCGGTTCGACGGTCATCGGGGCTCCTCTCGTTCGTCCGAACGCCTCGAAGGCTTGGGCTTGTTGGTTCACCTCTCCTTCGCCGCTCGGCGGAATCGAGTTCCCTTTCGGGACGGGGCCGCGCCCGGAAACGCGAGGGCCCGTCCGGAGCGACTCCGGACGGGCCCTCGGGCGGGAGCTGATCGGTCAGACGACGGCACCCCGCCCGGGGTCGCCGTCCTCGTCGTCGTCCGTCTTCATGCGGGTCACCAGGGTGACGAAGCCGCCGAGGAAGCCGCCGATGCCCAGGGTCGCCAGCCACCAGGTCATGTCCCAGCCGAGCAGCACCGCGAGCAGCAGCAGGATCGGCCCGCCGACCACGCCCAGCCAGGCGAACCTGGCCGTCGTGTCGGCGGACGGCAGCGGCGGCGGCTCGGGCGGCACGAAGTGGCCCTCGTCGTCCTCGTCGAAATCGTCCTCGGACGCCTCCGGCGCCGTGTAGTCACGCGGGCCCACCCCGGGCGCGAAGGAGACGGAACTGCCCAGCGGCTTCGCGGGCACCTGCTCCTCGGCCGCCCCGGAGTCCGGCTCTGTCTCGTCCCCCTCCATCGCCGGCAGCGCGAGATCCTCCACCGGCTTGAAGGGCTTCGAGCCCGGCGGGTCCGGTGGTTCGTCGCCGTACCCCGCGACGATCGCCGCCCAGGCGGCCGCCTCGTCGAAGGGCACCCCTTTCTCGTCCGGCTCGCGGTCCTCGCGGTCGGAGTCGTGCTCAGCCAACTGCGGCCGTCCCTTCCTTGCCGACACTGGGTGCGAGCCGGCCGATGAAGGCGAGGCTCTCCTCGAAGATCCGGTCCGCATCGTGGTCCAACGTCGCCACGTGGTAACTCTGTTCCAGCACGACCTCGGTTACGTCCGTGGAGGACACCCGGCTCAGGATCCGGGCGGAATCGGCCGGCGGCACCACATGGTCCTGGGTGCTGTGCAGAAGCAGCAGCGGCTGGGTCACCTGCGGAAGCTCACCGTCCACCCGGCGGAAGAAGTTCCGCAGCGAGTGCGCGCTGTGCAGCGGCACCCGGTCGTACCCCACCTCCGCCGCGCCCGGCTTGGCGATGTCGCTGGCGATGCCCGGGGTCGTCCGCACGAGATGCCGGGCCACCGGAAGGGCGTACGCCGACAGGCCGTGCACCTTGTTCGCCGGGTTGACGATCACCACGCCGTCCACACCCGTCCCGTTCTTGGCGGCCAGCCGCAGCGCCAGCGTGCCGCCCATCGACAGGCCCGCCACGAACACCTGGGAGCAGCGCTCGCGCAGCAGCCGCAGCTCGCGGTCCACCTCCGCGTACCAGTCCTGCCAGCCGGTGACCTGCATGTCCTCCCAGCGGGTGCCGTGCCCGGGCAGCAGGGGCAGGGACACGGTCAGGCCGTGTGCCGCGTGGTGCTCCGCCCAGGGGCGCAGCGACTGGGGCGAGCCGGTGAAACCATGACACAGGAGGACACCGACCTCCCCGCCGTCATGGCGGTACGGCTCGGCTCCGGGGAGAACCGGCACCTTCGGTCTCCAATTCATGAGTGGGGGCGGGAACTGCGCGGGGCCCGAACGACGACTTCGGATGTGCTTCACCGTACGCGACGGCACTGACACCGACCAGGGTCGTCGGGCCCATTCCCGGCGCTCCGGGTTAAGGTCTCATCGACGGAAACAGGAGGCACTGGGTTGTTGTACGGCGCGATGAAGGTCGCCATCGGGGGACCGCTGAAGGTCACCTTCAGGCCCTGGGTGGAGGGCCTGGAGAACATCCCGGCCGAGGGCGCGGCCATCCTGGCCAGTAACCACCTGTCCTTCTCGGACTCGTTCTTCCTGCCCGCGGTGCTGGACCGCAAGGTCACCTTCATCGCGAAGGCCGAGTACTTCACCACACCCGGGGTGAAGGGCCGGCTGACGGCCGCCTTCTTCAAGGGTGTCGGCCAGCTCCCGGTGGACCGTTCCGGCGCGCGCGGCGCCGGCGAGGCGGCGATCAGGAGCGGCCTGGAGGTGCTGGAGCGCGGCGAGTTGTTCGGCATCTACCCGGAGGGCACCCGCTCGCCCGACGGCCGTCTCTACCGGGGCAAGCCCGGCGGCCTCGCGCGCGTGGCGCTCGCGAGCGGCGCCCCGGTGATCCCGGTCGCCATGATCGACACCGAGAAGATCCAGCCGCCGGGGCAGGTGATGCCCAAGCTGATGCGCCCGGGCATCCGGATCGGCAGGCCGCTGGACTTCAGCCGCTACCAGGGCATGGAGCACGACCGGTTCGTGCTGCGCGCGGTGACCGACGAGGTCATGTACGAGATCATGAAGCTCTCCGGCCAGGAGTACGTCGACATCTACGCGACCGCCGCCAAGCGGCAGATCGCCGAGGCCGCCAAGGCCGAGAAGGACGCGGCGAAGGCCGAGAAGAAGGCCGCCGAGTCCTAGCAGGGGGCCGGTGAGGGGGGCTGGGGGAGATGACCAAGCGGGAACGGGTCGTACGGATGTCGGTCGAGCAGCCGCTGTGGCGTGCGCTCACCGGCTACCGCGTGCTGACCCTGCTGTACGCGATAGGCCTGTTCGCCTCCGCCTACGAGGACTACGACCGTGCGGGCGTCGCCATCGGCTACTACGCCGTCCTGACCGTCTGGACCCTGGCGACCCTGCCCCGCGTGCAGAGCGCGGCGGCCTGCACCAGGCGCTTCCTCGCCGTCGACCTCGCGATCGCGATCACCGGCATCGTGCTGACCCCCTGGGTGGTCACCCAAGGCCATATCGACCGCGGCGGCCCGACCCTGCCGTCGATATGGACCGCGGGCTC
This sequence comes from Streptomyces sp. NPDC090088, assembly GCF_044747345.1. Lineage (NCBI taxonomy): Bacteria > Bacillati > Actinomycetota > Actinomycetes > Kitasatosporales > Streptomycetaceae > Streptomyces > Streptomyces sp. NPDC090088. The sequence continues at coordinate 1,468,910 of NZ_JBIVDZ010000001.1, forward strand.
GGTCCTCGCCTTCGCCATCAAGGGCGGCTGGCGCTGGGCCGCGTTCGCCTCCACCCCGGTCGCCGCCGCCAACCTGATCGAGCGCGGCCACCCGGCCCGCGACACCGTCCACAGCGTGGTCCTGGTCTGGGTCGCGTCCATCGCCATCGGGTACGTCGTCGAGGTCGCCCGCGCCTCCGAGCGCACCCTCGCCCGCGCCCTGGAGATCGAGGCCGCCACCCGGGAACGCGAGCGGCTGGCCCGGGACATCCACGACAGCGTGCTCCAGGTGCTCGCCATGGTGCAGCGGCGCGGGGCGGTCCTCGGCGGCGAGGCGTCCGAACTCGGGCGGCTGGCCGGGGAGCAGGAGGTGGCCCTGCGCACGCTCGTCTCCGGCGGCCTGGTGCCGCTCTCGCGGGCCTCCGAGGACGCCGCCGACGGGGCGGTCGTACGCCTCGTCGAGGAACCGGACGACTCCGGTCCCGTCGATCTGCGGGCGCTGCTCGCGCCCTACGCCGGGTCCCGGGTGAGCCTCGCCGAGCCCGGCGCTCCGGTGACGCTGGCGCCGCACGCGGCCCGTGAACTGGCCGCCGCCGTCGGCGCCGCCCTGGAGAACGTGCGCCGGCACGCGGGGGAGACGGCCCGGGCCTGGATCCTGGTCGAGGACGAGCCGGACGGGATCGTGGTGACCGTACGGGACGACGGCCCCGGCATCCCGGAGGGCCGGCTCGCCCAGGCCGAGGGGGAGGGGCGGCTCGGGGTGGCCCAGTCGATCCGCGGACGGCTGCGCGACCTCGGCGGCAGCGCCGAACTGTTCTCGACTCCCGGGCAGGGCACGGAAGTGGAGCTGAAGGTACCGAAGGTCTCCCCGGGGAAGGCGGAGCGGCGATGAGCATCAAGGTGATGGTGGTCGACGACCACCCGATGTGGCGCGACGCGGTCGCCCGGGACCTGGCCGAGTCCGGGTTCGAGGTGGTCGCCACCGCCGGTGACGGCGACCAGGCGGTGCGCCGGGCCAAGGCCGCCGCGCCCGACGTCCTCGTGCTGGACCTCAACCTGCCCGCCAAGCCCGGCGTCCAGGTCTGCAAGGAACTCGTCGGCCACAACCCGGCGTTGCGGGTCCTGGTCCTCTCGGCCAGCGGGGAGCACGCCGACGTCCTGGAGGCGGTGAAGTCCGGCGCGACCGGCTATCTGCTGAAGTCGGCCTCGACCGAGGAACTCCTGGACGCGGTGCGCCGTACCGCCGTCGGCGACCCGGTGTTCACGCCCGGCCTCGCCGGGCTGGTCCTCGGCGAGTACCGCCGGCTCGCCTCCGAACCGGCCCCGGCCGCGGACGCCGAGCGGCCCGACGCGCCCCGGCTCACCGACCGCGAGACCGAGGTGCTGCGGCTGGTCGCCAAGGGCCTGAGCTACAAGCAGATCGCCGAGCGCCTGGTCATCTCGCACCGCACGGTGCAGAACCACGTCCAGAACACCCTCGGCAAACTCCAGCTGCACAACAGGGTGGAGCTGGTCCGTTATGCGATAGAGCGCGGCCTCGACGACGAATGATCCACAGCTGATGTGATCTTCGCGCTTGACGGCAAGTAAACCAACCGCCCACCGATTCACCGGAATTGCCCTTCCCGCCCATCCCTGTGTGACCTGGATCACCACTAGCGTGACCCTCACCAGGCAACCGCGGCGAAGGGACATTTCCATGCGGGTCGGAGTACTGACCGGAGGCGGCGACTGCCCCGGGCTCAACGCCGTCATCCGGGGCGTCGTCCGCAAGGGCGTGCAGGAGTACGGCTACGACTTCGTCGGTTTCCGGGACGGCTGGCGCGGACCCCTCGAAGGCGACACCGTCCGCCTCGACATCCCCGCCGTGCGCGGCATCCTGCCCCGCGGCGGCACCATCCTCGGCTCCTCGCGCACCAACCCCCTCAAGCAGGAGAACGGCATCCGCCGGATCAAGGACAACCTCGCCAAGCTGGAGGTCGAGGCGCTCATCGCGATCGGCGGCGAGGACACCCTGGGCGTGGCCGCGCGCCTCACCGACGAGTACGGCGTGCCCGTCGTCGGCGTCCCGAAGACCATCGACAACGACCTGTCCGCCACCGACTACACCTTCGGCTTCGACACCGCCGTCGGCATCGCCACCGAGGCGATCGACCGCCTGCACACCACCGCCGAATCGCACATGCGGGTCCTGGTCTGCGAGGTGATGGGCCGGCACGCCGGCTGGATCGCCATCCACTCCGGTCTCGCCGGCGGCGCCAACGTCATCCTCATCCCCGAGCAGCGCTTCGACGTCGACCAGGTCTGCGCCTGGGTGACCTCCCGCTTCAAGGCGTCCTACGCCCCGATCGTGGTCGTCGCCGAGGGCGCCATGCCCAAGGACGGCGACGCCGTCCTCAAGGACGGCACCCTCGACTCCTTCGGCCACGTCCGCCTCTCCGGGGTCGGCGAGTGGCTCGCCAAGGAGATCGAGAAGCGCACCGGCAAGGAGGCCCGCACCACGGTCCTCGGGCACATCCAGCGCGGCGGCACCCCGAGCGCCTTCGACCGCTGGCTCGCCACCCGCTTCGGCCTGCACGCCATCGAGGCCGTCCGCGACGGCGACTTCGGCAAGATGGTCGCCCTGCGCGGCACCGACATCGTCCGGGTGCCGATCGCCGAGGCCACGGCCAAACTGAAGACCGTCGACCTGAAGCTCTACGAAGAGGTCGGGGTGTTCTTCGGCTGACCGGCGCGCCGGGCTGTGGGCCGGATCCCGCCCACGGCCCGGCGCAGCCGCCCGGTCACGGCTGGCGGAGAAGAGCTCCGCTCAGCAGCTCCGCCACGATCGCCTGGCCGTTCAGCGTCAGGATCGACTCCGGGTGGAACTGGACCGAGGTGAAGCGGGCGGCGCGCAGCGCGTGCACCTCCCCGTTCGCCGCCCGGCTCACCTCCACCCCGTGCGCCGCCAGCTCCCGTGCCGCCTCCTCGTCGCAGCGGGCCACGAAGCTGTTGTAGAAGCCGACGGTCTCCGGCCGCCCGAACAGGTCCACGGTCGTCTGCGCCCCCTGGTACGGCACCTCCTTGCGGACGATCTCCAGGCCCAGCTCGGCCGCGATCAGCTCGTGCCCGAGGCAGACGCCCAGCACCCCGTGCCGGTGCTCGCGGAGCACCGTCGCCGTCAGCTTCCGCAGGAACCGCATCTTCGGATCGTCCAGGTCGGACGGGTCACCGGGGCCCGGGCCCAGCACCACCGGACCCTCGTGCGCGCGCACCGCCTCCCGCAGCCCGGGCTCGTCGTACCGCCGGACGGTGACGTCCAGCCCCCCGGCCCGCAGCACATGCGCGAGCATCGCCGTGAACGTGTCCTCCGCGTCCACCACGAGCGCGTGCCCGGCCAGCTCCTCCGTCCGCTCCCGCATCCGCAGCCAGAACGGCGCCAGCGCGGCCCGGCGCCCGTCCAGCGCGGCCCGCACCCGGGGATCGTCGGCCAGCCGGGGGCGCGCACCCTCCGCACGCGGCCGGGCCGGTCGTACACCCAGGGCGGCCAGCACCCCCGCGGCCTTCGCGTGGGTCTCCGCGACCTCGCCCGCCGGGTCCGAGCCGCGCACCAGCGTGGCGCCGACGGGCACCCGCAGCCGCCCCCGCGCGTCGATGTCGGCGGTACGGATGAGGATGGGGGAGTCCAGGGTCTGGGCGCCGACAGACTCGTCCCGCCCGTCACCCGCGTACCGGCCGAGCAGGGCCAGCGCACCGGCGTAGTAGCCGCGCCCCCCGACCTCGTGGCGCTCGATCACCCGGCAGGCGTTCTGCACCGGCGAGCCGGTGACGGTCGCCGCGAACATGGTCTCTTTCAGGACCTCCCGCACATCCAGCGAGGACCTGCCGCGCAGCTCGTACTCGGTGTGCGCGAGGTGCGCCATCTCCTTCAGCCGGGGCCCGACGACGACCCCGCCCATGTCGCCGACGGTGCACATCATCTTCAGCTCCTCGTCGACGACCATCGACAGCTCCTCGATCTCCTTGCCGTCGGCGAGGAAATCGAGCAGGTGCTCGGGGGTGGGGCCCTCGGCGGGATAGCGGTAGGTGCCGCTGATCGGGTTCATGACGACCGTGCCGCCGGACATCCGGACATGCACCTCCGGGCTGGCCCCGACCAGCGTGCGGTCCCCGGTGTGCACGACGAACGTCCAGTACGCGCCCCGCTCGCCCTCCAGGAGCCGCCGGAACAGCGCCAGCGCGTCGGCGCGGCCGAAGCCGGGGATCTGGCCCTGGTACGTCCGCCGGATCACGAAGTTCGCGCCCTCGCCCCGGCCGATCTCCTCGCGTAGCACCCGGCCGACGATCTCGGCGTACGCGTCGTCGTCGACGTCGAAGGCGCCGGCCGCGACGTGGACGTCGTGGGCGGGGAGGGCCGCGAGGGCCTCGTCGAGTGGAATGTGACATACCACCGAAGGCGACAGCATCAGCAGCGGCGTCCCGTCGTCCCGCACATCGAACCCCCGCTCCCGGATCTGCCGGTACGGCACGAGGGCGAGCCCCTCCTCGGGCAGGTCGGCGAGCCGGTCGTGGGCGGTGACCGGGCCGACCAGGACCTCCACCGTGTTCTCGTCGTGGCCGGGCGTGCGCCGGCGGAGCAGGGCGAAGGGGCGGTCGTCGTGGAGCAACTGGGTCAGGTCCATGGTTCCTCTGCCCGGTGGGGCTGGTAGGTGAGAGGAACGACCCCGGAAAACACCGAAGGCCGCCCCTCGGGCGGCCTTCGCGAAGTCTTGCGTACGCGCAGTCAGTGGGCCGCCGGAGAAGCGGTCCACCACCAGTTCTGGGTCGAATGCGCGAACATGCGAAAAACCCTACCCCACTCCACGCCCTGTCCACAGGACAATCGCTCTGTCTCACCAGTCGAGCGGGAGGAATACATGGCGACACGACCCCGTAATGTTTACGAGGTGACCGTGAACGCTAAGACCAGCCTCGGTGCTGGCAACACCTGGCGAAACCTGCCCGCGGCGCAGCAGCCCGAGTACCCCGACCCCGAGGCTCTGCGCGCAGTCGTTGCGGAGCTGGAGTCGTATCCGCCGCTCGTCTTCGCGGGCGAGTGCGACCAGCTGCGCGCCCGGATGGCGGCCGTCGCCAAGGGAGAGGCGTTCCTCCTCCAGGGCGGCGACTGCGCCGAGGCCTTCGACGCCGTGTCGGCCGACCACATCCGCAACAAGCTCAAGACCCTCCTCCAGATGGGTGCCGTGCTGACGTACGCGGCGTCGGTGCCCGTGGTGAAGGTGGGCCGGATCGCCGGCCAGTACTCCAAGCCGCGCTCCAAGGGGACCGAGACCCGCGACGGCGTGACCCTGCCGACGTACCGCGGCGACTCGGTCAACGGCTTCGACTTCGACGAGAAGGCCCGTATCCCGGACCCCGAGCGGCTGAAGCGGATGTACAACGCGTCCGCCTCCACGCTGAACCTGGTGCGTGCCTTCACCACCGGCGGCTACGCCGACCTGCGCCAGGTGCACGCCTGGAACCAGGACTTCGTGAAGTCCTCCCCGTCGGGCCAGCGCTACGAGCAGCTCGCACGCGAGATCGACAACGCGCTGAACTTCATGCGGGCCTGCGGCGCGGAGCCCGAGGAGTTCAAGACGGTCGAGTTCTTCTCCTCGCACGAGGCGCTGCTCCTCGACTACGAGTCCGCCCTGACCAGGGTCGACTCCCGTACCGGCAAGCTGTACGACGTCTCGGCGCACATGGTGTGGATCGGTGAGCGCACCCGGCAGCTGGACGGGGCGCACATCGAGTTCGCCTCGAAGATCCGCAACCCGCTCGGCCTCAAGCTCGGCCCGACCACGACGGCCGAGGAGGCGCTGCGCTACATCGACCGCCTCGACCCGGACCGCGAGCCGGGCCGGCTGACCTTCGTCGTCCGGATGGGCGCGGACAAGGTCCGGGACAAGCTTCCCGAGCTGGTCGAGAAGGTCACCGCGTCGGGTGCCACCGTGGCCTGGGTGACCGACCCGATGCACGGCAACACCTTCGAGGCGGCCTCGGGCCACAAGACCCGCCGCTTCGACGACGTGCTCGACGAGGTCAAGGGCTTCTTCGAGGTCCACAAGACCCTCGGCACCCACCCGGGCGGCATCCATGTCGAGCTCACCGGTGACGACGTCACCGAGTGCGTGGGCGGCGGCGACGAGATCTTCGTCGACGACCTGCACCAGCGCTACGAGACGGCCTGCGACCCCCGCCTGAACCGCAGCCAGTCCCTGGACCTGGCGTTCCTCGTCGCGGAGATGTACCGGGACCAGTGACCGGTCGACCATGGGGTGGGGCGCGGATCACATACGATCCGCGCCCCACCGCACTTTTGCGGGCCGGGCGCGCCGGGTAAGGTTAGGTTGACCTTATCGATCCCGGCGGGAGGTGAATCCGCGTGTACGTCTGCAGCTGTTTCGGGGTGACCGAGGCGCAGGTCAAAAAGCACGCGGAGGACGGCGCCTGCACCCCTCGCCAGATAGCGTCCGCCTGCAAGGCGGGCACGGACTGCGGTTCGTGCGTCCGCCGCATCCAGGCGATCCTGGGCCGGGGCGCCTGCCCCCGCCGTGAGCTGGCCGACCAGGGCCGCCCGGTGCTCTCCGAGATCGACGGCGGGCTCGACGGACTGGGCGAAGCCGCCTAGGCCGAGTCGCCCGGGTCAGCTCTCCGGCTGCTCGATCAGCTGGGCGATGTAGAGCGCCTCGCCGAGCTTCTCCACCAGCTCCAGCTGGGTGTCGAGGTAGTCGATGTGGTGCTCCTCGTCCTTGAGGATGTCCTCGAAGATGTTCGCGGACGTGATGTCGCCCTTCTCGCGCATCACCTTGATCCCGCGCTTGAGCCGGTCGATCGCCTCCACCTCGATCTGCCGGTCGGCCTCGAACATCTCCTTCACGGTCTGTCCCACGCGGACGTGGAACAGCCGCTGGTAGTTGGGCAGCCCCTCCAGGAACAGGATCCGGTCGGTGAGCACCTCGGCGTGCTTCATCTCGTCGAACGACTCGTGCCGGGTGTACTTCGCGAGCTTGAACCAGCCGAAGTTCTCCTGCATCTTCGCGTGCAGGAAGTACTGGTTGATCGCCGTGAGCTCACCGGTGAGCTGCTCGTTGAGGAATTCGATGACCTCGGGGTCGCCCTGCATCGCAGAGGCTCCTTCCACGCACGGGGGTGTTTGCGGCGCATGATTGCACTGGCGTAGAAGATCGTCCAGTAAGTGCGGACTTAGTAAGTAAGTCCATGCTTGGTGGCAGTTGACCGATTTGATGACCGGTGGGCGGTCTGCCTGGTCAGGTGCACCGCCCGCGGTCTGTCAGGATGGAAGGCATGGGTCATCCGGTGGAGCGTGCGTCTCGAGAAGCCGCGGGGTCCGAGCTTCCGCCGGGGCAGCGACTGCAGCGCGGCTGGCCGGTCACCCACTACGGTCCGGTACCCAAGTTCCGGCCCGAGCGCTGGGAGTTCAGGGTCTTCGGCGCCACCGCCGACGGGGGTGTGCGCACCTGGAACCATGAGCAGTTCACCGCCCTGCCGTACACCACCGTGGTCGCCGATCTGCACTGCGTGACGAAGTTCAGCATGCTCGGCGCGGAGTGGGGCGGGATCCCCGCGTGGACCGTCCTGGAGCTCGCGCCGCCCGCCCCCGATGTCACCCATGTGATGGTCTGGGCCGAGTACGGCTTCAGCTCCAATCTGCGCCTCATGGACTTCGCCGCCGAGCGCACGATCTTCGCCACCCACAAGGACGGTGAACTCCTCACCGCCGAGCACGGCTTCCCGGTGCGCCTGGTCGTGCCCCATCTGTACGCCTGGAAGGGCCCCAAGTGGGTCCGCGGCATCGAGTACATGACCGCCGACCGCCGGGGCTTCTGGGAGGAGCGCGGCTACCACAACATCGGCGACCCCTGGCGGGAGCAGCGCTACTCCTACCAGGAGGGGCCGGGGGACGGTCCGGAGCTCTGAGGCCCGGCGGGCTCAGTGGTGGTACTGGTGCACCACCGCGTGCCCCTTGCCCCGCCCGATCGTCCACTTGTTGACCGGCGTGGTCACGATGAACGCGAGCACCAGCGAGATGGCCAGCGAGATCCAGAACAGCGCGTCGCCCAGCTGGGCGTCCATCGCGGCCGGCCAGACCAGGATCGTGCCGTTGTCGATCAGCTCCATCACCGCGATCGACAGGGTGTCCGCGGCCAGCGCCACCCGCAGCGCGGTGCGCAGGTCGACGCCCGCCTTCAGGACCCCGCGCATGGTGAGCGCGTAGCCGAAGAAGAACGCCAGCACGATCGCCAGCAGGGTGGTCGGCAGGTTCCCCCAGCCGAAGGCCGTGCCGACCACCATGCCGAGCACCTCGCCGATGGCGCAGCCGGTGAGGCAGTGCAGGGTGGCCTGGGCGGCCATGGTCCAGGAGGCGCCGGTGCCGCCGTGCGACGGCCCGTGCGTCTCGTGTGCCGCGTGTTGTTCATGCGTATGGGCGGTGTGCTCGTGGTCCATGGCTGATCCCCGGTGTCAGGTGCGGATCCTTCTGTAGCGCCAACATATATACCCCCCTGGGGTATTCCCGTGAAGGGTTGGGGCTCGTTCCGGTAACGGACGGCACTTTCCGTGCCCAGAGCGCTACGCTGAGATCCTTGCCTGGCGGGAGACATGCCGGGCAAAGACGGATCCAAGGGGCCCTTGGGGTTCCGCTTGTGGTCCGGTTCGGGGGCGAGCGGTCGGGGGACGACGGTGGGGCTGTTCGGAGAGCGGCATACCTTCATGGGGGGCCTCGGTCCGGGGGACCGGGAAGCGCTGGCGGGTTTGGGTACCCGGCACGAGTACCCGCCGTACGACACGGTCGTCGCGGAGGGTGATCGCACCACGTTCGCGGTGGTCCTGCTCAGCGGCTGGTGCACGGTGTGGACCCCGACCGAGCGCGGCGGCCGGCTGATCCTGGCCCTGCGCCGGGCCGGCGAGGTCGTCGGCGACATGGCGGCGCTCGACGGCCGCCCGCGCAGCGCCTCGGTGAGCACCCTGGGCCCGGTGACCGGCCTGGTCGTGTCCGGTGAGCGGTTCCGCCGGTTTTTGGCCTCGCGGCCGCACGCCAACGCGCTGATGATGAGCCAGCTCGCCGAGCGGCTGCGCAGCGCGGACCACGAGCGCCGGGCCCTGGCCTCCATGACCGTGCTGCAGCGGCTCGCCGAGCGCCTGGTCGAACTGGCCGACCGCACCGGCCGGCTGGAGAACGAGGCCGTGACGATACGGCTGCCCCTCGCACAGCACGAACTGGCCGCGTCCGTGGGCTCCACCCGCGAGGCCGTCGCCAAGGCCCTGCGCCTGTTACGCGAACAAGGGCTGGTCCGCACCGGTCCCGGCACGCTGGCCGTGGCCGATCTGGACCCGCTCCGCCTGCTCGCCGCCGGACAACCGCACGAGACCTAGAAGAACCGAGTCCCGTGCTGTGTAAACGGCTACAGCGGCGACCGGCCGGCTCCGCGAGCATCGCACCTCAGGCGCCGGTGGCCCGGCGGGACGGCAGGGAGGAGAAAGCGATGGAGGGGGAAGCCGCGTACGGCTTCATCGTCAACGTGGACGCGATGGGCTCGGGCCTGCTGTCCGACACCGAGAAACCCGAGATGCGGCGCAGACTCTACGAGGTCACGGGCACCGCCTTCCAACAGGCCGGCATCCGCCCGCCACGGCTCTACCAGGAGGACCGCGGCGACGGCATCCTCAGCGTGCTGGCGCCGGACGTGCCGCCCCGGCGGGTGATGGGGGAGTGGCTGGAGTACCTCCACCAGAACCTCCGCGAGACCAACCGAAGCCTGCGCACCCCGCTGCGCCTGCGCGCCGGACTGCACATCGGCCCGGTCACGGCCGACGCGCACGGCCGCTCCGGACGCGCCGTCGACCTCGCCTGCCGGCTGGGCGACTGCGACATCGCCAAGGCGCTCCTCAAGGCCGCGACCGACGCGCCCCTGGTGGTGGCCGCCTCCGACCAGCTCTACGAGGACGTCGTCCGCCCCGGCGGCCGCTGGGTGGAACCCCGGCACTACCGCCGGCACGACGTGGAGCTCAAGGAAGGCCGCAGGACCGCCTGGTTCATGGTCCCGGGCCTGCCCCAGCCCCCCGAACTGCCCGAGGAGTCGGACCCGGACGGAGGGGACGGCCCGTCCGGGCCGGGCGGCTCCGGCGGACCCGGCGGCGGCACCCCGCCCGGGCCACCGGCGCCCCAGGGGCCCAGGGACACCTACGTCCAGAACAACACCCAGAACGGCAGCGGCGACCTCATCGCCGCCCAGCACATCGGCACCATCAACATCAAGTCCCGCGGGGGTGACCGGTGAACGCGCAGAACCCCCCGCCGCCCCAGGGCAACCCGAAACCGCAGCCCCAGCCCCAGCCCCAGCAGAAGGCCGAGCCGGACAAACCGCAGGGCGCCGAGTCCGGCGGCGCGCCCGAACCGGAGAAGTCCGACCTCATCGGCGGTTCCGCCGCCGACCCGCTCGGCGAGGAGGCGCTCCCCGGAGCGGCGGCCGCCGCCTCCCGGATCTACCGCTCCACCGTCAGCCAGCACGGCACCGGCACCCTGATCAGCTCCGGATCCGTCGGCACGATGAACTTCTTCGGCCGGCAGACGACCGAACGCCTGCTCGCCGGCCCGCTCCCGGCCGACGAACTGCGCAGACTGCGCCGGGTCTTCCAGGAGCCCGCGGACTACGACGACTACCGCGAGCAACTGAGCGGCGGACGCCTCCTGGTCCTGTACGGCCAGCCCGGCACCGGCCGCGCCTACACCGCCCTGTCCCTCCTCGACGACCTGACCCGCGGCCAGGTCTCCCGCCTCGACCCGCGCACCGACCTGGACGACCTGGACGACCAGCAGATCGACGACGGCCACGGCTACGCCCTGGAACCCAGCGCCACCGGGTTACCGGACGAGACCGGCCTCGACCGGCTCTGCGAACTGCTGCGCACCAAGGAGGCGTTCGCGGTCCTGCTCGCCACCCCGGAACCCGGTGACGTGCTCTCCCGCGGCGGCCGCTACTACCGCGCCCACACCCCGGCCGCCCAGACCTCCGTACTCGAAGGCCATCTCGCCGTCGAACTGGAGGACCAGGCCCCCGAGCTGTACGAGCGGGCCCGGGCCACCGCCCTGGACCCCGACGTCCTGGAGGCACGGGGCCTGGACGAACTGCGGCCGGCCGAGGCGGCCCTCTTCGCGACACTGCTGGCCCAGCACACCCGGGACGAGCTCACCCACGACGGACTCCTCGACAAATGCCGTGAGTTCGCCGAGAACCAGGCCGCCGAGTGGTTCGCCGGCGGGGTCCGCTCCGAGACCCCGGAGCGGCTGCGGGACGCCGCCTACCGGATCGCCGTCGCCGTCCTGGAAGGGGCCTCGCTGAGCTCCGTCGCCGAGGCCGCCGAGGTGCTCGCCTGGGAACTGGCCGTCACCGTCGACCCGGAGGCCACCCCCGGCCGCCCGCTCTTCAGCGACGGCGTCGACGCCCGGCTGGTCTCCGCCCGCGCGGTCGCCGAACTCGGCACCGAGGAGGTCGTCGGCAGCGAGGAGGTGCCGGTGCGCACCGTGCGGTTCGGCGGCGAGGCCCTCGCCCCGGCCGTCCTCGGCCACCTCTGGCAGCACCGGCACAACGCGCGCGGGCCCGTACTGCGCTGGCTCGCCGGACTGAGCGAGGACACCCGGCCCCAGGTCTGGGTGCGGGCCGCCGTCGCCGCCGGACAGCTGTGCCGGCTCGACCTCTCCCACACCGTGCACGAACTGGTCCAGCCCATGGCCCAGGCCGAGCAGGCGCGCCGCCGGCTGTTCGCCGCGACCGTCCTCGACGTGGCCCTGCGCTCCCCGGAGGTCGGCACCGCCGTCCGCGCCCTGGTCACCTCCTGGGCCCGGCACGGCGACGAGCAGCGCCGCTGGACCGCGGGCGCGGTGCTCGGCCGGGGCCGGGCCACCGACACCGTCCGCGAGTCCCTCGACCTGCTCGGCGGGATCGGCGTCTGGGACGAGGGCAGGCTGCGGGCCGACGCCTCCGTCCAGGTCGCCCACTTCGCCGGCGCCCACCCCGAGGCCCAGACCCTGCGCCGGATCCGCGCCTGGCTCTCCGACGAACGCCGGCCCCAGCAGGACCTCGGCCTGCAGAGCACCGTCTATCTCGCCGCCGTCCCCGTCACCGACCTCTGGAACCAGCACGAGGACCTAGAGGGCTACGGCGACTGGCCGCTGATGCTGGCCCTGGCCGCCGTCCGGCCCGCCCTCGCCCCGGAACTCGCCGGCCTCCTGTGGACGGCGCTGCAGACCCCGCGGTCGTACGAGGCGGCGGTCGAGACCCTGACCGACTGGCTGCGCGGCTCGGCCGACCAGCCCTGGGCCGGCGCGCTGGAGCGGTTCCTGCCGTTCCTCGTCCACAGCCACGACGACCGCAACCGACTGCTGGGCCTGATCAAGGAACTGACCGAAGACCCCGACCAACCACTGAACGAACAGCAGGTCCGCCGCCTGTGGGGGGCGGTCCAGGGAGCGAGTACACGATGAGCAACAACCAGTGGGGGCAGCCGTGGCCGCCCCAGGACCAGGAGTTCGTCCTTCCGCACGACCTCAGAGGCCCCTTCGTCCGCGAGTTCGCCCCGCAGGCGGCGTACCGGCACCGCAACAGCCAGGTGGCCTCGGTGCTCTACTACAAGAACGGCGGGCACAGCATCATCACCGTGCGCGGCGCCGAGCACGTCAACAAGCCGCTGATGGGCAAGCCCACCTCGGTGTGCTGGATCGCCCGCGGCCAGCACCAGGTCTCCTTCCAGCTGGAGCTGCCCACCCACGGCGACCGGGCCCAGTTCCGGGCCGGTGCCGACGTCAACTGGGAGGTGCAGGACTTCTACCAGGCCGCCGAGAAGCGGGTGGTCGACGTGGAACGGATGCTGCGGCCCTCGCTGGAGGCCCGGCTGCGCGGGCTCAGCCGCCGCTACAGCCTGGACTCGGCCCAGCAGGTCGACGAGGCCATCCAGGACGAGCTGGCCAGCGGCCGGTGGGGCGACTTCGGCGCCGAACTGGGCCTGGCCACCCAGGTGTTCGTCCGCATCGACCTCGGCCAGGCGGCCGCCGACCACCAGGCCCAGATGGTCGCGGTGGAGAAGGGCAGCATGGTCCAGGAGGCCATCGACACCGCCAACAAGGTGCGGATCGCCGCCAACCTCGACGACGCGCAGAAGCTGATCGGCGCGGGCGAGACCGCCCAGTACGCCCACATGCTGGCCGCCGACCCGAGCCGCGCCCACGAGATCCTCGGTGTGCTCCAGCAGCAGGCCCGCGAACAGCGCCAGGGCGCCCTGGACTACCTGACCAACCTGATCAACCAGGGCGTGGTGCAGCGCCACCAGATCGACGACCAGGTCCAGGCCCTCATCGACTTCAGCCGTACGGTCTCCACCGGGGTCTTTCCCAACGGCCTGCCGCAGGCCCCGACCTCGCTGCCGATACCGCCGATGCCGCCCGCGCCCCCGCTGCTCCCGGCCGACGCGCCCCCGCCCATTCCGCCGGCCCCGCCGGCGGACGCCATCCCCGGAGAGGGGACGGGGGTGGAGGACGACTCCAGCCCCGAGGCACGCCGATGACCGCAGGCGACCCGGACGCCGCCGCGCACTACGTGGCCGAACGGCTGCTGCTGACCGTGCGGGAGGACCTGGGCAGGGCGGACGTCAAGGCGTCGGTCCTGCTCTCGGGGGCGGTCGCGGTGCCGGCGCTGGCCCTCGGCCGAGGGGCGCCGTCCGGCGCCTCCGGCGTCGCCCTGGCCTTCCTCGTGGTCGGCGGGGCGCTGTGGGCGGCCGGCACCCTGCTGCTGCTCGCGGTGATCGTGCCCCGCACCCGCACGGTCCGCTTGGCACCCGGCCCGACCTTCTACGCCGACGCCCTCACCGCCGGCGACCCGGAGACGCTGCGCCGCGCCGCCGCGGAGGCCGGGGCGGATCCGGTGGGCTGGCTGCTGACCCAGTTCCAGGACGTCAGCGTGATCCTGTCGGCCAAGTACCGCTGGCTGCGCCGGTCGATGGCGCTGCTGGCGGCGGGGCTGCTGCTGGCTGCGGTGCCGCTGGCGGCCGGCTGATCAGCTCTCCCGCAGCCGCTTGAGCCGCTCGACGTCGGCCGCGTGCCCCTCCTTGCCGCCGGGCGTCTCGATGATCAGCGGTACGCCCGCGGTCGCCGGGTGGGTCATCAGCGCGCGGAACGGATCCTCGCCGATGTGCCCGGCGCCGATGTTCTCGTGCCGGTCCTTGTGCGCGCCGACGACGTCCTTGGAGTCGTTGGCGTGGATCAGCTTCAGCCGCCCCTCGCCGACGGTGTCCACCAGCAGGTCCAGCGTCTGGTGCATCCCGCTCGGCCCGGTCAGGTCGTGCCCGGCGGCGAAGATGTGGCAGGTGTCCAGGCAGACGCCCAGCTTCGGATGGGCGTCCAGCGCCTCGAAGTACGGCCCGAAGTCCCAGGTCCGGGAGCAGAGCGAGAAGCCCTGACCGGCGGTGGACTCCAGGAGCAGGAACGGGTCGTCGTCATGGGTCAGCTCGTCCAGCAGCGGCAGCAGGTGCGCCCGCACCTGCTTCAGGGCGACCTCCCGGGCCCGGCCGCCGGTCGCGCTCCCGGTGTGCACGACCACACCCAGCGCCCCGATCTCCCGCCCGCGCCGCAGCGAGTGCCGCAGCGACTCCACCGACTTCTCCACGGTCGCCTCGGTGTGCGAGCCGAAGTTGATCAGGTAGGGCGCGTGCACATACGCCGGGATCGACCCCTGCGCGCAGGCCGCGCGGAAGTCCTCGTCCTGCTTCGGGTTGCCCGCCGGGGTGGCCCAGCCGCGCGGGTTGGCGACGAAGACCTGCACGGTCTCGGCCCGCAGCTCACGGGCGTACGACAGCCCCACGGAGTGCAGGCCGCCGGCCACGGGGACATGCCCGCCGACGGGGTTGCGGAGGGGACCGGTGCGCTGACTCTTCACCCGTCAAGGGTGTCACGCCGGGGCCGGGCCCCGGTCACCGGATGGTGATCGTGATCGTCGACCCCTTGGGCGCCTGTTCCCCGGCGTCCACCGACTGCTGCTTCACCGTGTTGCCGAACAGCCCGAGCAGCCCGCGGTCCTCCTTGACCTGGAAGCCCGACTGCTCCAGCAGTTTGGTCGCGTCGTCGACCGTGGCCCCGACCACGTCGGGCACCTCGACCATCTCGGGGCCCTTGGAGAGCGTCAGCGTCACCGTGTCGCCCTCGGCGGCCCGGCCGTCGCCCGCCGGGGTCTGCTGGGCGACCTGCCCCTGGTCGTACTCGGAGTTGACCTCGGTGGCGGAGACCGTCACCTTCAGCCCGGCCTCCTGGAGCTCCTGCCGGGCGTCGTCCAGGTCCTCACCGGTGACGTCCGGGACGTCGACCGGCGAGCCCTTGCTGACGACGAGCGCGATCGCGCTGCCGGTGTGCCGCTTCGTCCCGATGCCCGGGTCGGTGCTGATCACCGAGCCCTTGGGCACGCTGTCGCTGAACTCCCGGGTCACCATGCCCGGTGCGAGCCCGTCGGCCTTGAGCAGCGCCCTGGCCCTGGCCAGCGTCCGCCCCTGCACATCCGGCACGTTCACGGTCTCGGGGCCGTCCGAGATCGTGAGCGTCACCGAGTCGTTGCTGCGGATGCGCCGGCCGGCCGCCGGGTCGGTGCTGATCACCGTGCCCCGCTTCACCGTGTCGCTGTAGGCGTGCTCGACCGTCTTGACGTCGAGCCCGGCCTCCTTCAGCCGTGCCGTGGCCTGGGCCTCCGTCTTCGCCAGCAGCGGCGGGACCTTGGTGAACTGCCCGGAGTTGATGTACCAGACCCCGGTGCCGACGCCGAGGACCACGAGCAGCGCCGCCAGCAGGGTGATGAGCCCCCGCCGGGAGCCGGACCGGCGCCGCCGCTCCGGGACCGGGGCCGCCTCGAACCGGCTGGTCCGCAGGACACCCTCGTCCGCCTCGTTGACGGGCAGCGGCCGGGGCACCGTCAGCGACCGCGGAAGAACGCTCGTCCGGTTTTCGGCCGTCTCGTGCCCCGTCGCCGCGAGCGCCTGCGGCGGTACGGCGTCCAGCTGCTCGTCGCGGAGCGCGGCCCGGGCCTCCCGCACCCGGGCCAGCAGCGCGACGGCGTCGTAGGGCCGGACCTCGGGGTTGCGGGCGGTGCCGAGGGCGACCAGTTCGTCCAGCTCGTAGGCGAGCCCCGGCACGGCGGCGGACGGCGGCGGCACGTCCTCGTGGAGGTGTTTGTAGAGGATCACCGCGGGCGAGTCGCTGTCGTGCGGCTTCTGCCCGGTGAGCATCTCGTAGAGCACGACACCGCACGCGTACACGTCGACGCGCGGATCGGCGGCCCCGTTCTCGACCTGCTCTGGCGCGAGATACGACACGGTCCCGAGGACGGCCCCCGTGGTGCTGGTGACGCTGTCCACGGAGCGCACCAGACCGAAGTCGGCGACCTTGACCCGCCCGTCGTCCCCTATCAGCACGTTCTCGGGCTTCATGTCCCGGTGCACGAACCCGGCGCGGTGCGCGGCGCCCAGCGCGGCCAGCACCGGCTCCAGGATGTCCAGCGCGGCCCGCGGCTGCAGCGCACCGCGCTCGCGCACCACGTCACGCAGGGTGCACCCGGCGATGTACTCCATCGCGAGGTAGACGTACGTCCCGTCGGTCCCCTGGTCGAAGACCTGGACCACGTTCGGGTGGGCCAGCCGGGCGACGGACTTGGCCTCCCGGATGAACCGCTCGACGAAGGACCCGTCCACGGCGAGGGCCGGGTGCATCACCTTCAGGGCGAGCACACGGTCCAGCCGGACGTCCAGGGCCCGGTACACCGTGGCCATCCCGCCGACGGCGATCCGCGCGTCGACGCGATAACGGCCGTCGAGCACCTGCCCGACGAGAGGGTCCTGAAGGGTCATATCCACGCAGGCGAGTGTACGAGCCCGGACCGACAGTCCCACAGGTAAGACCGCTCACTCCCCGGACTGCAGCGGAGCTGTGACGCTCGACACCAGAAAGTAGTAGCCATGTACATAGTATCCATGTACTGTATTTCTCGTGAGCGAAGCAGCTGAGAACGCGACGGCGGGATACCTGGTCTGGCGCCTGTCGACGAAGTGGCGGGTGGCCGTCGACCGGGCGGTCGCACCGCTGGGCCTGACCCACGCCCAGTACGCGGTGATGGCGTCGCTGTACGGCATGGGACGCACCGGACTGCGGCCCAGCCAGCGCGAGCTCGCCGACCACACCGGCCTCGAACCGCTCTACGTCTCCAAGCTCGCCCGCGCCCTGGAGACCGCCGGGCTCGTCGCCCGCACCCGCGACCCGGTCGACCCGCGCGCCATCCGGCTGACACTCACCGACCAGGGCCGCGACATCACCCGTCGGGCGATCGGGGTGGTCCAGGGCCTGCTGGACCAGCTGCTGGCGCCCCTCGGGGGACAGCGCGGTCCCCGCGCCCGCGAGTTCACCCGCGAGCTCGCGATCCTGCTCGACGCACCTCTTGATCCGTACACCGAGAACGAGAAGGAGCAGTCATGACCACGGTCACCGCCACCACCACCGCACCCGCCGTCAACGCCCGGATCATCGGCCTGGCCCACCACGCCCCGCGCGCCCTCCTGGAGCGCGTGCTCGACCGCCACGGCGTCACGTTCCACCAGAACGTGACGCTCCGGCTCGTCGCGATCGCCGCCGAGCCCGTCGGCCGCGACGAACTCGTCGGCGAGGTCACCGGCGCGCTGAAGACCGACGACTCGTTCGTGCACGGCGTGATCGAGGAACTGCTGGCCGCGAAGCTGCTGGAAGCGGACCCTGCCGACCCGTCCCGGCTGCGCCCCACCGACACCGGACGGGACCTGCACGAGCGCGTCGCCGCCGAGAGCGGCGCGATAGCCGCCCGCCTGTACGCCGGCATCCCGCCCGAGGACCTCGCCGTCGCCGGCCGCGTACTGACCCTGATCACCCAGCGCGCCAACACGGAACTGGCCGACGCCTGAGACGCCCCCCACACCGCCCGCGACCCGAGGCCGCAGACGGCGCTCGACCCCCGCGGGAGAGCTCACCTCTTCGGCGAACCGTCTCGGGCGGTGCGTGGGTGGGATGGGAGAGGAAGTCGGGACCGGACCGGCGGTCAGAAGGCGGGGCGCTCGGGGTCCAGCACGGCCAGGCCCTCCGCAGGAGACGACGCCTCGGCGAGGTACCGACGGGGGATCCGCCCCGCCAGCCGGGCCAACCGCCCCGCCTCCACCCCGGCCCGCATGGCGTGAGCCATCCGTTCGGGATCCTGCGCCCGCGTCACCGCCGACGCCAGCATCACCCCCGCACACCCCAGCTCCATCGCCAGCGCCACGTCCGACGCCGTACCGGCCCCCGCGTCCAGAATCACCGGCACGCGCGCGTGCTCGACGATCAGCTGGAAGTTGTGCGGGTTGCGGATCCCGAGCCCCGACCCGATCGGCGACCCCAGCGGCATCACCGCCGCGCACCCGACGTCCTCCAGCTTCCTGGCCAGCACGGGGTCGTCGTTGGTGTACGGCAGCACCGTGAACCCGTCGTCGACCAGCGTCTCCGCCGCGTCCAGCAGCTCGACCGGATCCGGCAGCAGGGTGCGCTCGTCGGCGATGACCTCCAGCTTGACCAGCGAGGTCCCCAGCGCCTCCCGCGCCAGCCGGGCCGTCAGCACCGCCTCCCCCGCCGTGAAACAGCCGGCGGTGTTCGGCAGCACCCGGATCCCCAGCCGTTCGAGGACCGACAGCACGGAACCCCGTACCCCCGGGTCCACCCGTCGCATCGCGACCGTGGTCAGCTCGGTCCCGGACGCGACCAGCGCCCGCTCCAGCACCTCCAGGCTCGGCGCGCCCCCGGTCCCCATGATCAGCCGGGAGGAGAAGGCCGTACCCCCGAGCACGAACGGATCGTCGGCCACGGCTCAGCCCCCCTGCACGGCGGTGAGGACTTCCACGCGGTCGCCCTCGGCGAGCGCCGTGCCCGGCCACTCGCCGCGCGGTACGACGGTCTCGTTGACCGCCGCTGCCACCCCGGAGGGCGCGGGCGTGAGGGACCGTACGAGCGTGTCGAGCGCGGTGCCCGGGGCGATCTCCCGGCGCTCGCCGTTGACGGAGATGGTGACGGAGAGGTTCATGCGGTCTGCTCCACGAGTACGGTGCCGAATCGCCTCGGCGTGAACGGACGGGCCTCCTCGGGCAGCTCCCCGCAGGCCAGCAGCTCCGCCATCACGTCTCCCGTGACCGGCGTGAGCAGCACCCCGTTGCGGTAGTGCCCGGTGGCCAGCAGCAGGCCGTCGAGGCGGGTCGGCCCGAGCAGCGGCGCGTTGTC
Source organism: Streptomyces sp. NPDC090088 (assembly GCF_044747345.1). Classification (NCBI taxonomy): domain Bacteria; kingdom Bacillati; phylum Actinomycetota; class Actinomycetes; order Kitasatosporales; family Streptomycetaceae; genus Streptomyces; species Streptomyces sp. NPDC090088. The sequence continues at coordinate 1,488,222 of NZ_JBIVDZ010000001.1, forward strand.
GGGGGAGCCGGGGCGCAGCCCGGCCCGGGTCTCGGTGAGCGGCAGCTCGGTGATCCCGGGGACCAGTTCGTGGGCGTCGCGCAGCAGCTCGTACACGCCCCCGGCGGTGACCGTCGTGTCCCAGCCCAGCTCCTCGCTGGTCGCCCCGACCACCAGCTCGCCGTTCTCCCGCGGCACCAGGTAGACCTGGCTGCCGCGCACCACGGCCCGTACGGTCCGGCTGAGGAACGGCGCGTACCGCTTCGGCACGGTCAGCCGCAGCACCTGCCCCTTCACCGGCCGCACCGGCGGCAGCACGTCGTCGGGCACGCCCGCGAGCCGGCCGCTCAGGCTCCCGCCGGCGAGCACCACCTGCCGCGCGCCGCAGGTGTCACCCGCGCGGGTGAGGACGCCGGTGGCGCGCTCCCGTAGCACCTCCAGGCGCTCCGCCCAGTCCCGGTGGAACACCACCCCGGCCCGCTCGCACGCGGTCACCAGGGCGGCCGCCAGCCGGCGCGGATCGATCTGGTGGTCGCCGTCGACCCGCAGCCCGCCGCGCACGCCCGGCGCGAGCATCGGCTCCAGGCGCCGGCACTCCCGCCCCGACAGCCACTCCGACTCCAGGCCCGACTGCCGCTGGAGGGTGTGCAGCTCCCGCAGATGGGCCCGGTCGTCGGCGTCCAGGGCGACCGCGAGGGTGCCGCAGCGCCGGTAGCCGAGGTCGTGGCCGGTGAGCTCGGTCAGCTCGGCGGCGAAGTCGGGATAGCGGCGGGCGGAGGCCAGGTTGAGCCCCAGCAGGGTCTGCTCGCCGTAGTGCAGTTCGGTGACCGCGGCCAGCATCCCGGCCGCCACCTGCGCGGCCCCGCCGCCGGGATCGGGATCGACCACGGCGGTGGCCAGCCCGCGCTGAGCCGCCCGCCAGGCCGTGACCAGGCCGATGACTCCGCCCCCGATGACGAGGACGTCGGACGTATGTGAGGACATGGGCGTCCAGCCCCTCCCTTCGCCGGCATGACCCGGATCAGGTTCGTACGGTCGGAGGCCGCCAGCCTCCCTCTCAGCCCGGTGCGTCCGGGCTCCCGCGTGTGCTTGCCCGCCACCCTAGCCCGCGGGGCTCCGCCCGGGTAAGACGGCCTGGGCCGGTGCCGCGGAAGGTCCTGGGCAAGGTCCTCTGCAAGGTCCTGTGGAAGAGGTCACCCAGCACGCCCCCTGACTGACTGTCTGTCAGTTGTCTATCGTTCGCGTCTATGGTGATCAGGTGAGCGAGCAGACGCAGCAGCAGGGCACGTCACAGACGCGACGCGTGGTCGTCGTCGGCGCGGGCATGGCCGGGGTGCAGACCGCCGTGGCCCTGCGCGAACAGGGGTTCACCGGCCCCGTCACGCTGATCGGCGCCGAACCGCACCAGCCGTACGACCGGCCGCCGCTCTCCAAGGCCGTGCTGCTCGGCAAGGCCGAGAACTCCGCCTTCGAGGTCGACTTCGAGGCCCTCGACATCGAGCTGGCGCTCGGCCGCGAGGCGCTGGGCGTGCGCCCCGCCGACCGCGAGCTGGACACCGAGACCGGACCGGTGCCGTACGACGTCCTGGTCCTCGCCACCGGTGCCGAGCCGATCACGCTGCCCGGCACCGAGGGCGTGCCCGGCGTCCATCTGCTGCGCACCCTCGACGACGCCGAACGGCTGCGGCCCGTGCTCGTCCGGCAGCACGACGTCGTGGTCGTCGGCGCGGGCTGGATCGGCGCCGAGTTCGCCACCGCGGCCCGCGAGGCCGGCTGCGCGGTCACCGTCGTGGAGGCCGCCGACCGTCCGCTCGCCGGGGCGCTGCCCGCCGAGGTGGCCGTGCCGATGGCCGCCTGGTACGCCGGCAGCGGCGCCGACCTGCGCACCCACGCGCGCGTGGCCCGGGTCGAGCCCGGCGCGGTGGTGCTCGACGACGGCTCGCAGGTGCCCGCGGGCGCCGTCGTGGTCGGCATCGGCGCCCGCCCCGCCACCGCTTGGCTGACCGGCTCCGGCATCGAGCTCGGCCCCCATGGCGAGGTGCTCGCCGACGACCGGCTGCGCACCAGCGTCCCGGACGTCTACGCGGTCGGCGACTGCGCCTCCTTCCCGTCCGGCCGTTACGGCGAGCGCCTGCTGATCCACCACTGGGACAACGCCCTCCAGGGCCCGCGCACCGTCGCCGCCAACATCCTCGGCGAGACCGACGCCGTCTACGATCCGGTGCCGTACTTCTGGTCGGAGCAGTTCGGCCGCTTCGTCCAGTACGCGGGCCACCACGCGGCGGCCGACCGCATGGTGTGGCGCGGCGACCCGTCCGGCCCGTCCTGGAGCGTGTGCTGGCTGCGCGAGGGCCGCCTGGTAGCCCTCCTGGCGGTCGGTCGCCCGCGTGATCTGGCACAGGGACGACGACTGATCGAGGCGGGGCAGGAAATGGACGCGGACGCCCTCGCGGATCCGGCCCGCCCCTTGAAGAACGCGACTGCGGCGCCCCGTTAGGGGTGCGGGGCTGTGGCATATGCGGCTCCGCCGCGTGGGCGCCACCAGCCCCCACCCCGCCGCACCCGAACACCCACCCATCGCGCCCGAACCACGACAACGCCTACCCTTGACCTCGTGACCGAGATTGACGCAAACATCGATGCTCTCGTCCCCGCATGGCTCAACCTCCCCGACATCGCAGAGATGCTCGACGTCGAGGTGACGCGCGTGCGGCAGCTGGTCAAGGAGGGCCAGCTCATCGCCGTACGGCGTGGCGAGAACCGCGCGCTGCACGTCCCCGCCGCCTTCATCGACGGCGACAAGGTCGTCAAGGGCCTGTCCGGGACCCTGACGCTCCTGCGGGACGACGGCTTCAGTGACGAAGAGATGCTGGAATGGCTCTTCACCCCCGACGAGTCCCTGCCCGGCACCCCCGCGCAGGCGCTGAGTGAGAATCGCGGTACGGAGGTGAAGCGCCGCGCCCAGGCGCTCGCCGTCTGAGGCAGCCAGTACCGACTCAACGGGGGACCAAGACGATGACCGACACCGCCCGCGCCCAGCTGGCCGACGCCCGTCTCTACCTTTGCACGGGCGCCCGAAAGGAGCAGGGCGACCTCGCGGAGTTCCTGGACGCGGTCCTGGCGGGCGGTGTCGACATCGTGCAGCTGCGCGACAAGGGCATGGAGGCGGGCGAGGAGCTGGAGCACCTCGCCGTGTTCGCCGACGCCTGTGCCCGGCACGGCAAGCTGCTCGCGGTCAACGACCGCGCGGACGTGGCCCACGCGGCCGGCGCCGACGTGCTCCACCTCGGCCAGGGCGACCTGCCGGTACCCGCCGCCCGCGCGATCCTCGGCCCGGACGTCCTGATCGGCCGCTCGACGCACGCCGGGTCCGAGGCCGCCGCGGCCGCCGTCCAGGACGGGGTGGACTACTTCTGCACCGGCCCCTGCTGGCCCACCCCCACCAAGCCCGGCCGCCACGCCCCCGGCCTCGACCTGGTGCGGTACACCGCCGCTCTGGGCACCGACCGCCCCTGGTTCGCCATCGGCGGCATCGACCTGGGCAACCTCGACCAGGTCCTGGAGGCGGGCGCCCGCCGGGCGGTCGTCGTCCGCGCGCTCACCGACGCCGACGACCCGGGCGCGGCGGCGGCCGAGTTCGCGAAGCGGCTGCGGTCGGCGTGACGCACCGTCCGCACCGTCCGTACCGGCTGTCCGGAAACATGTCCAGTATCCGGACAGGAGGCCGACAAACCGGGCGAATTTCCCGAGCGCGGTTGGGTCGCCGTCCGCCCCTGGCTAACCTGCGAGTATGGCCCTAGGAACCGCATCCACCAGGACTGACCGCGCACGCACCGTGCGTGACATGCTCGCCTCCGGCAAGACCACGTACTCCTTCGAGTTCTCGGCGCCGAAGACCCCCAAGGGTGAGCGGAACCTGTGGAGCGCGCTCCGGCGGGTCGAGGCGGTCGCCCCCGACTTCGTCTCCGTGACCTACGGCGCCGGCGGTTCCACCCGCGCGGGCACGGTCAAGGAGACCGAGCAGATCGTCGCCGACACCACCCTCACCCCGGTCGCCCACCTCACCGCGGTCGACCACTCGCTGGCCGAGCTGCGCAACATCATCGGCCAGTACGCGGACGCCGGGATCCGCAACATGCTCGCGGTGCGCGGCGACCCGCCCGGCGACCCGATGGGCGACTGGGTGGCGCATCCGCAGGGCCTGACCTACGCGGCCGAACTCGTCCGGCTGATCAAGGAGTCGGGCGACTTCTGCGTGGGCGTCGCCGCCTTCCCGGAGATGCACCCGCGCTCCGGCGACTGGGACACCGATGTACGGCACTTCGTCGACAAGTGCCGCGCGGGCGCCGACTACGCCATCACGCAGATGTTCTTCCAGCCCGAGTCGTACCTTCGCCTTCGCGACTCGGTCGCGGCGGCCGGCTGCGAGACGCCGGTGATTCCGGAAATTCTTCCGGTCACCAGTGTGAAGATGCTGGAACGGCTGCCCAAACTCAGCAACGCGGTCTTCCCGGACGTCCTGAAAGAGCGGATCCTCACAGCGAAAGACGATCCGGCGGCGGTACGCTCCATTGGCATCGAATTCGCCACGGAGTTCTGCGCGCGGCTGCTGGCCGAGGGAGTGCCCGGACTGCACTTCATCACGCTCAACAACTCCACGGCGACGCTGGAAATCTACGAAAACCTGGGCCTGCACCATCCCCCGCGGGCCTAGACCGGCCGCACCGGAGTACGACACACTGCGTAGCGGTCACTGGGAGAGGGGCGTACATGGGCTGGACGGTCCTCTACGTAGCGTTCGGCATCGTCGCGCTGTGGTTGCTCGGCGAGGTACTGCTGCAGTACAAGGCGCGTCTGCGCTGGCGGCTGCTCGCCTTCGGCGGCTTCCTCGGGGTCGTCTTCGGTGTCCTGATCCCGTCCGTGATCGTCATCGGCGTGGGCGCGATCGCCTTCGCGGTCGGCCAGACCTACGTCACGCTCTCCTTCCGCCGCGGCTTCGAGGCCGGCTGGGCGGTCAAGCGTCCGGGTACGGAGGGTGACGAAGGCGGCCTGATCAAGCGCCGTCGCGGCGAGCCGGACGAGGACCCGGGCCTGGAGGCCGCCGACCCGGACGCGGCCGACGCCGCCTACGCCGGCCAGCAGGCCGCGTACTCCACGGGCAGTACCCCCGTCTACGGCGGTGACGACGACTACGACCGCGACGACGTCTTCACCCCGAACGCCGCCCGGCCCGGCGAGCAGCCCACCGCCGCCGAGTCCACGACGGTGTACGAGCCGCAGCCGATGCCCGACGACACCGGCTCCTACGGCGTCTACCGCGACGGCTCCGGCTACGCGGCCACCGGCGACCAGCAGGCCGCCTACGCCGCCGCCGGCCAGGACCCGTCGTACGCCACCCAGGGCACCGACCAGAACTACGCCTACGACTACTCCGGCTACGGCCAGCAGCAGTACGGCTACGACGCGAACGGCCAGCAGCAGTACGCCAACTACTCCGACCCGTACATCGGCAACCAGACCTACGGCTCCACCGGGTACGACCAGTCGTACGGCACCCAGCAGTACGACCAGCAGGGCTACGCCCAGGGGCAGTACGGCACCGGCGGCTACGAGACCCCGGCCGACGGCGTCTGGGTCCCGCAGCAGCGCGCCGACGAGACCTACGGCGGCGAACTCCCGCAGGAGCAGCCGTACCCCTACCAGGGCGACGGGCAGCAGCAGGGTCAGGGTCAGGGCCACCAGGGCAACGGGTACGACGAGCAGTACCGTTTCTGAAGCTTCCGCGAAGCTCTTGCGCCTGGCCCGCCGGCTCACTGCGAGCCGCGGAACTCCGGTCCCTCCACGATCAGTCCGGCCACCAGCGCCCCCGACATGCCCGCGTGCGGCAGCCCGCCGCCCGGGTGGGACCAGCCTCCGGCGGTGAACAGGCCCGGCAGGCCGGTGGCGTTGGACGGGTACAGCAGGTCTCCGGCCGCCGCCGCGAGCGCCGGGGGCGGTACCGCGCCGCCTGCCGCGCCGGTCTCCTCGGCGATGTCCGCCGGGGTGCGCACCTCCTGCCAGAGGATCCGGTCCCGCAGTCCGGGGACGGCCCGCTCGGCGGCGGTGATCATCTGCTCGGTGCGGACGGGACCGTCGGCGGTTCCGGCGGGCACCGTCGAGACCAGTGCGACGGCTTCGTGGTCGTTGTCGGGGGTCAGGGCGGGGTCGTCGGGCCGCAGGACGGTGACGGTCCCCGGCGCGGCCGGGCCGGAGCCGAACAGGGCGTCCAGCTCCGCGGACCGGTCCGGGGCGTGCACCACGGTCCGGTGCGCGGTCCCCTCGGGCCGCCCGCCGCGCAGCGCCAGCAGCACCGTCAGCCGGCTCGGCAGCCCCCGCCGGGGCGCCGGCCCGCCCTCCACCGCGGGACGGCCCAGCGCGTCCGGCGCCACGCCCGCCACCACGAAGTCCGCGTCGGCCACCGCACCGCCGGCCAGCTCCACGCCCGCCGCCCGGCCGTCCTTCTCCACGACCCCGGTGACCTCGGCGCCGAACACGAACGCGACCCGCCGCTTCACACACCGCTCGTACACCGCGCGCGCCAACTCCCGTAGGCCGCCGCGCACGTACCAGGTGCCGAAGGCGTGCTCCAGATACGGCAGCACGGCCGCGCTCGCCGGTGCGGTGCGCGGGTCGAGGCCGTAGGCGAGCGCATGGCTCTCCAGGAGCGCGGCGAGGCGCTCGTCGCGCAGCTCCCAGGCGCCGACCTCGGCGAGCGTGCCGGCCCGGCGGGTGCGCAGCAGCTTCTTGTGCGGGACGGACGGGTACGGCTCGCGCTCGGCCAGCACCTGCCAGTTCGGCCACAGCGGCTCCTCCAGGAGGGGCCGCCGGGTGCGGTCCCAGGCCTCGCGGGCCCGCACCAGGAAGTCGCCCCAGCGCTGCCCGGCGCCCGACCCGAGGGCCTCGTCCAGGGCGGTGACGACGCCCGCGCGGGACGCGTTCGGCAAGGAGACCTCGGTGCCGTCCGCGAAGACATGCCGGGCCGACGGGTCGACCTGGACCAGCTCGACGCGGTCCTCCAGCGGCTCCTTGCCGGTCTTGACGAACAGGTCGCGGTACACGGCGGGCAGCGGCAGCAGCCCCGGGCCGGTGTCGAAGGCGAACCCGTCGCGCTCGAAGCGGCGCAGCGCACCGCCGTACGTCTCCGTACGCTCGTACACCGTCACCCGGTGGCCCGCGACGGCCAGCCGGGCGGCCGCCGCCATGGCGCCCAGCCCGGCGCCGATCACCGCAATCCGTCCCATGCCCGCGACTTTATCGACCGCCACCGACAGGCCCGTCCGGCGGGCCGTCAGCCCGGTGGCCCACCCGGGTGCGCGGCCAGCCGCCGTTCCTCCCGGCGCTGGGCGCGGCGGCGCCAGAACCGCCGGATCCGGGAGACCAGGAACACCAGCACGACCAGTCCGCCGGCCAGCAGCACCGCCGCGATGATCGCCGCCGCCAGCGGATGGAACATGGCGAACGACACGATCCCGGCGACCCCGAGATCCTCCGCGAAGCTCAGCACGATGTTGCTGAACGGCTCCGGGGAGGTGTTGACCGCCATCCGGGTCCCGGCCTTGACGCTGTGGCTGGCCAGCGCCGTCGAACCGCCGACCAGCCCGGCCACCACGTCGTTGAGCGAGCCGCTCTGCCCGGCGAGCAGCGCGCCGACCCAGGCGCCCGCGAGCGGGCGGACCACGGTGTGCACGGAGTCCCACACCGAGTCGACGTACGGGATCTTGTCCGCGACCGCCTCGCACAGGAACAGCACGCCCGCGACGATCAGCACCTCGGGGCGCTGCAGCGTCTCGGGGACGTCGTCGCTCAGACCGGTGGCGCCGAAGAAGCCGAGCAGCAGCACCACCGCGTAGGCGTTGATTCCGCTGGCCCAGCCGCTGGTGAAGACCAAGGGGAGTACCGACACGGACGCGATCGTAACCAGTCGGCGGCCGCGCGTGCTGGGCGTGCGTGCGCAGACCTGAGTACGTGTACCTAGGGGACGAGTTGAGTACGCGCGCGGATGGGCCGCGACCTGCGTGAACGAGAGAGTGGAGACACGGGAAGGGGCGCGCGGCCCGGCACCGCCGACACGGGGCGGCGGAACGGCCGAGGCGCCCTCGACCGCTCCTTCCGCCGATGCACGTCGGCGGAAGCGAGACACGGGGGAGAGGGGACCCGGGGGAACGACCGGAAACCGGGGGAGTACGGGGGAGCACGGAAGGCGCCGGTCCTCCGGTGGCCCGCGGGGGACGCGGCCACCGGAGGACCGGCGCCTTCGCACATCCGGTGCTCAGCCCTTCCCGCTCACCCGTCCCTGCAGCAGCCGCGACAGGGCCGCGTGGACGTCGTCCAGGGAGCGCTCCGGCTGGAAGGACTTCCAGTCCAGGGCCGCCACCAGCACCATCCCCACCAGCGCGGCCGCCGTCAGCTGGACGTCGATCTCGTCGCTGAACTCGCCGTTCTCCACGCCCTCGCGCAGCACGCCCTCGACGACCGCGACGGCCTGCTGCCGGACCACCATGAGCGTGGACTGCCAGGCCCGGTTGGTGCGCCACAGCTCGGCCACGTAGAGCTGGGTGAAGGCCGGGTAGCGGTCGATGAAGACGAGGCCCGCGCGGACCATCGCGTCCAGGGCGTCGACCCGGCTGCCGCCCTCCCGCGCGGTCCGCTCGGCGGCCTCCCGCAGGGAGGCGGTGAGGAGGCCCACGCCGTGCCGCAGCAGCTCCTCGAAGAGGACCGACTTGCTCGCGAAGTTGTAGTAGACCGTGCCCTTCGCGACCCCGGCCCGTTCGGCGATCTCGTCCACCGTGGTGGCGGAGAACCCCTGCTCGGCGATGAGGGTGACGGCCGCCTCGTAGAGCTTCTGCCGGGTGGCCTCTCGGCGCGTGCTGCCGCCCGTGGTGCTGCTGCTTTCCATGGTCCTGATTCTCACAGGAACCGTGGCCCGCGCGGGCACGGAAGGGGAGGTCATGCGGGCCTCACAGGCTCAGTTCAGGATGCAGCCGGTCCAGCGTCCACACCTGGCGGCGCCGGGCCGACAGCGCGGTGAGCGCCAGGGCGCCCGCCGTGAACGCCGTCATGACCGCGCAGGCCTGCCACACCGGGCCCAGGCCGCCGCCCGTGATCAGCCTCCTGAGCGCCGACACGACGTAGCTCATCGGCAGGAACGGGTGGATCGCGTTGAAGAAGCCCGGACTGGTCTGCACGGGATAGGTGCCGCCCGCCGAGGTCAGCTGGAGCATCAGCAGGGCGAGGACGAGGATCCGCCCCGCCGCCCCGAAGCGCGCGTTCAGCCACTGCACGAGCGCCGCGAAGCACGCCGTCACCAGGAACAGGAACCCGACCGTGCCGGCCGCGCGGGCCATCTGCAGCCCGATCGCCCAGTGCAGTACGGCCATCAGGGCCGCCGTCTGCAGCACCCCGACCGCGACCACCGGCAGCCAGCCCGCCAGCGCGATCCGCCAGGCCGCGGAACCGGCCGCCAGGGCGCGCCGGTTGAGCGGCTGGATCAGCATGTAGGCCACCATCGCGCCGACCCACAGGGACAGCGGGATGAAGTACGGGGCGAACCCGGTGCCGTAGTTGGGCGCCTTGTGCAAGTCCTGGGAGGCCAGCTGGACCGGGTCGGCCATGACCCCGGTGCGCTGCTCGCGGTCCTTCGTGCCGTAGTCGGGGATCTTGTCGGCGCCGTCGTGCAGACCGCCCGCCAGCCGGCCCGAGCCGTCGACGAGCTTGTACATCCCGCCGCTGAGGTCGTAGGCGCCGGTCCTGAGCTTCCCGACGCCCGTGTCGAGGCCGGTCGCGCCGGTGGCGGCCGTACCGAGGCCGGTGTGCAGCTTCTCGGCGCCCGCGGCGACCCGGGCCGCGCCGTCGTTCAGCCTGTCGATCTTCTTGACGGCGTCGGCGACGTCCTCGGAGAGGTGCGGGGCGCGGTCGGCGAGGGCCTGGGCCTGCTGCTGGAGGGTGGCGAGGTTGCCGTCGAGCGTCTTCAGGTCGCCGTTCTGGTCGGCGATCAGCGTGTCGAGGTCGTCGGCGACGGCCGCCACGTCGTCGGCCGCGTCCCTGGCCTTCTTCAGATCGGGGCAGACCGGGTCGGCCAGCAGGTCCGCCGAGCAGCGCGCGCGGTAGACCTCGTCCAGCGTGTCGGCCGCGGTGCGGGCGGTCTTCGCCGCCGCCGGGGCGGTCTTCACCAGCACGCCCAGGTTGTCGCGGACGGTCCGCGCCGAGTCGGCGACCAGCCGCGCCGTGTCGCCGATGGTCTTCTCGTTCTTCGCCAGATACGGGCCGACCTCGCCGTAGACGGCGTCGACCTTGTCCGCGAGTTCCTGGGTGCCGTCCGCGACCTGCCGCGAACCGTCCGCGAGCGTCCCGGCGCCCGCGTCCAGCTTCTTGACGCCCTTGGCGAGCTTCGCGCTGCCGGTCTTGGCGTCCTTCAGCCCGTCCGCGAGGTCCTTCGACCCCTTCTCGGCCTTCCCGATGCCACCGGTGAGGGTGTCGGCACCCTCGGCGGCCTTCACGGTCTGCCCGTGGATGCCGGAGAACGAGATGAAGATCCGGTCCAGGAAGGACCGGGACGCCTTGGTGGACGCGGCCGACCGCACCTCGTTGAAGACCGTCCGGGAGATCTGCCCGACGATGTAGTTGTTCGCGTCGTTCGTACGCACCTGGAGGGCGCCGGTCTCCGGGGAGTCGCCCGCGCTGGAGGCGATGCGCTCACTGAAGTCGGCGGGCATGGTCAGCGACAGGTAGTAGGTGCCGTTCTCGACGCCCCGCCGGGCCTCGGCGGCGCTCACCTCGTGCCAGTCGAAGGTGTCGCTGTCGCGCAGCCCGGTGACGATGTCGGCGCCGGCGCTGATCCTCCGGCCGCTCGCGGTCGCCCCCTGGTCGTCGTTGACGAGCGCCACCGGGATGCGGTCCAGCCGGCCGTACGGATCCCAGAACGACCACAGGTACAGCGCTCCGTACAGCAGCGGCAGCACCAGCAGGGCCACCAGGGCCGCCCGCGGCAGCTTCCCCCGTCCGAAGCGCCTGAGCTCAAGCGCGGCCAGTCGCGACGAACGCATCGCGGGCCTCCTTCTTCTGCGGTGCTTCGGGTGCTTCGGGTGTCTCGGTTACCTCCGGTGCTTCGGCTGTCTCCGATCCCTCGGCTGTCTCCGATGCCTCGGGTGCCTCCGATGCGTCGGGTGCCTCGGTGCTGCCGGTGTGTACGACGACGGCCCCCGCCATCGCCTCCCCGCACACCGCCACCACCGTCGTCCCGGACGCGGCGATCGACGCCAACAGCGCCCGTACCTCGGCCCGTTCGGCCTCCGACAGCTTCAGGTCCGCGTCGTCCACGGCCAGCAGCCGGGGCTTTCCGACCATGGCCAGCGCCACGGACAGCCGCAGTGCCTTGATCCGCTCCAGATCCCGTACGGCGGTCCGGGCGCCCTTCGGCAGCGACTCCGGGTCGAGCCCGGCGGCGGCCAGGGCGTCGTCGATCCGGTGCTGTGCCCGCGCCTTCCGCTGGACCCGCGGCCGCACCAGATCCCGCACGGAGTCGCCGAACCGGCGCTGCAGCAGGGCCCGTTCACGCAGATGCTCGCCGACGGTCAGGGCGGGTTCGAGGTCGGTGACCCCGGCGACGTTGGCCACCGCGCTGATCCGGCGCACGGCCGCCGGCTGCTTGGGCAGCCGGGCGGTGCCGACGCTCGCGGTGCCCTCGGTGGCCTTCATCCGGCCGGTGAGCGCGAGCAGCAGACAGGTGCGGCCGGAGCCGGACGGCCCCTCCACCGCGATCAGCGCGCCGGGCCCTGCGTCCAGGGAGATCCCCCGGAACGCCCAGCCCCGCGGGCCCCTGAGCCCGAGGCCCTCGGCCGTGACAGGTACGCCGTGCACTGGTCCCCCTCTTCCACGTCCGCCCCGTTTTTGAACTGACTAGTCAGTGCAAAAACTAGCCCGAACTCCCGATCGAAGCAAAAGCCCAGGTCAGAACGGATTGTCAGTGGCATACCGCACGATGGGCACATACGGCACCCCGTGTGAGGGAGCCGTCACCCAGACGACAGGAGGTTCGTCATGGCCAACTCGTCAGCGGCCGCCGCCCACCGGCGCCGCGCCACCGGCCCTGCCCCCTCACTGACCGGCCCGGCGAGCGATGTGCACCCCGTGCTCCGCCGGGTCACGGCCCCGCCCGCCGCCCTCGACCTGCTCACCCAGGCCCGTGCCGCCCTCGACGAGGCCGAGCTGCTGGACACTCCGAACGAGCGCTATGCGACCGCCCACCTGGCCGCCCTGCGCACCGCGGCCGCCGTGCTCGCCGCCCGTGCCCGCCCCGAGACCTCGCCCCGGCGCCGGGCGCGGATCCGCAGCGCCTGGGAGGTGCTCCCCGAGGTCACACCCGAGCTGACCGAGTGGAGCGCCCTGTTCGCCTCCGGCGCCGGCCGCCGGGCCCGCGCCGTGGCGGGCATCCAGGGCGCGGCCACCCGCCGCGACGCCGACGACCTGATACGCGACGTCGCGATGTTCCTGCGCATCGTCGAGCGGATGCTCGTCCTCCAGCCGGTCCTGCCGCAGCCACGCCGCCAGGACGCCGACCGGCAGCCGGACGGCGACCCGGGGAGAGGGCTGCCCGACGCGGGATGACCGGGGAGACGGGATGACCGGGGAGAGAGGTCCTGGACCTGCGGGGGCCGGGAAGAGGGATCCCGGGACCTGCGGGGGCCGGGGAGGGGAGTCCTGGACGTGCGGCGGGGGCCGGGAAGGGGGATCCCGGATGTGCGGGGACCGGGAGGGGAGATCCCGGACGGGCGAGGACCGGGTGAGGCGGCGGAGGCAATAGGGTGGAGAACGCCTGAAGCCTCCCCTCCTCCCGCACCCGGGCCGGGGAGGCACCGAGTTCGCGCCGCCGGGCAACAGGCGGTGCCGCGCCGAGGAGTCAACTGCCGTGCCGGACCCCACACGACCCCGCGCCTCTCTCCGTACCGCCGTGGTCTGGGAGGTCCTCCAGGACGCTCTGGACCGCCGGGTCAAGGCCACCGGCAGGGACGCGCTGGACGTCCTCGACACCGGCGGCGGCAGCGGCAACTTCGCCGTCCCGCTCGCCCGACTCGGCCACCGCGTCACCGTCGTCGACCCCAGCCCGAACGCGCTGTTCGCGCTGGAGCGCCGCGCCGCCGAGGCCGGCGTCGCCGACCGGGTCAAGGGCGTCCAGGGCGACGTCCTCGGCCTGTTCGACGTGGTCGAGCGCGGCAGCCACGACGCGGTGCTGTGCCACGGCGTCCTGGAGTACGTCGACGACCCGGCCGAGGGGGTACGCAACACGGTGGCCGCCCTGCGCCCCGAGGGCGTCCTCAGCCTGCTCGCCGCCGGGCTCGGCGGCGCCGTGATCGCCCGCGCCCTCGCCGGGCACTTCACGGAGGCCCGGCAGGCCCTCGCCGATCCCGACGGCCGCTGGGGCACCGGCGACCCCATGCCCCGCCGCTTCACCGCCGAGCAGCTCACCGGCCTGGTCGAGGGCGCGGGCCTGGCCGTAGCCGCCGTGCACGGAGTCCGGGTCTTCGCCGACCTGGTCCCCGGCGTCCTCGTGGACACCGAACCCGGCGCCCTCGACGCCCTGCTCAAGCTGGAGGCCGCCGCGGCCGAGCTGCCGGCGTTCCATGCCGTGGCCACCCAGTTGCATGTGCTCGGCGAGACCGCGGGTGCCGCCGGGGCCTGAGATCCTCCTGGGACGAGCCCGCTGATCAGCGGCTCGACAGCGGATGGAGTACGCCACAGGCCCCCCGATCGAGGGGTTTGCGCCGTATGATCGAGGGAGACCGCCCGGCATGACGGACCGGCCGCTGGGGAATGGAAGCTTCAGCGAGTCGGAACGGCCATGGCGGGTTCCGGTTGGCCAATTGGCCTAGAGGGGCGGGTTTCACGGGGGCGATTCCCTGCCTATCCTGAAGGGACCCCCCGGGTCGCCCCGGCGACTGCACGATGAGGAGGACGCCGTGCCGCTCTCGGAGCACGAGCAGCGAATGCTTGAGCAGATGGAGCGAGCGCTGTACGCCGAAGACCCCAAGTTCGCGACAGCGCTTGAGGGAAGCGGCCTGCGGACGTACACCCGGCGACGGGTCTACCAGGCGGCGGCCGGCTTCCTCGTGGGTATCGCGCTCCTCATCGCCGGAATGGTCACGCTGCAGATCTGGGTCAGCGTGGTGGGCTTCCTCGTCATGCTGGGCTGCGCGGTACTCGCCGTCACCGGCTGGCGCAAGGCCCCCAAGCCCGGCGAGCAGCCCGCGGGAGGCCCGCAGGCCCGTCGTCAGAGCCGGCCGAAGCGCTCCATGATGGACCGCATCGAGGAGCGCTGGCAGCGCCGCCGCGACGAACAGGGCCACTGACGGCTCCGCCGAACAGAGCGTGACTGAGGGGTGACCGCCACCGGGCGGTCACCCCTCAGCCGTTGCCCAACGCGTGATGCACGATGCGTGATGATCGGCTGTGGCTGTGGCGGTGGCTGCCGTCGGTCCGGTCGGTCCGACGGCAGCCCTCCTTCGTCAGCCTCGCTGCCCCGACGGCCTGCGCGAGGCCGGCCGGGCCGCCGCCGTGCGCTCCCGCAGCCGTGCCCATCCCGCCGAGGCCGCCCACACCACGCGCACCAGCGACCGCGGGGCGAGCGTCGCCCTGAGACGGACCGGGGTGCCGACCGTGGCCCCCAGGGTGGTCACCACCCGGCGGACGTCCTCGGCGAGCCCGGCCGTCGGCTGTGGCCGCGGCGCGTACAGCACCTGCTCGACCGCGTCCGCCACCCGGTGCACCGAGGCCTCCGTGACCGGGTCGAGGTGCCCGAGCCGGACGATCCGCGCGGCCGCGTTGCGCGGGGTCAGCGACTCGTCCGGCAGGATGCCGAAGTCCCAGGCCGTGTCGATCAGTTCCTGCCAGACCGCCAGCGTGTGCGCCACCACGCCCTCCGGGGTACGGGCGTACCCGCCGAGCCGTCTCGCGCGCAGCACGCGCCGCCACAGCATCGGCGACAGGGGCAGCGCCAGCACGGCGAGGGCGGCGAGCACCAGCAACGGCCATGTCAGCGACCCCTGCAGCCGCCCCCACCAGTTGTCGTCATCGCGTGCCGCCGCGGCGGCCGACGACGGGCTCTCGCAGGCGTTCTGCCTGCGCAGCTGGGGCGTGCAGCTCGCGCTCTCCGAGGCCGAGGCCGACGGCGCCGCCGAGGCGCCCTTGGACGGCAGGGCCTCGTTCGGCACGGAGGAGCCGGGGGTGTCCGACACCGTGTACGACGGGGTCGTGCCCCGGGTGGGGGTCGGCTCGAAGCGGGTCCAGCCCACGCCCTCGAAGTACAGCTCCGGCCAGGCGTGCGCGTCCTTCAGGCCCACCGAGACCGTGCCGTCGGCCTGCGGGGTGCCGGGCGCGAAGCCCACCGCGACCCGGGCCGGGATGCCCAGCGTGCGGGCCATCGCGGCCATCGCGAAGGAGAAGTGCACACAGAAGCCGCGCTTCTGCTTCAGGAAGTTCGCGATCGCGCCCTCGCCCCGGCCCACCTGCACCTGGGTGTCGTACTGGAAGCCGCCGGTCACCGCGAAGTAGTCCTGGAGCTTGACCGCCTCCTCGTAGTGGTTCGCCGAGCCCGCGGTGACCTCCTTCGCCGTCTGCGCCACCACCGAGGGCAGCGAGGAGGGCACCTTGGTGTAGTCCCGCTTCATGGCCGCCGTCGGCTCCGGCGCCGCGGCCAGCTGCTCCGCCGTCGGCTGCACGTCCAGGCTGGTGACCTGGTAGGTCTCACCGCGCGTGTTCTGCCCGTGGTCGCCGACCAGGGTCATCCCGACCGGCTCGTACCGCCAGGTGCCGGCCACCTTCACCCCGCTCGGCGGGTACGGCATCGGCAGCCAGTCCTGGGCGTACCAGTCGGCGGCCGAGATCGTCGTGCGCACCGCGGTCCGCTTGATGTCGCCGCCGAGGCCCGCCGGGGTCGGGAACTTGTCCGGCACGTTCGTGATGTGCCGCTGGGCCGGCTTCCAGGTGGTGCCGTCGAAGTCGTCCAGGGAGACGATCCGCAGATACAGGTCGGAGACGTCGTCGGTGGAGGTCCGCACGGACAGCACCTGGCGGTCCTCGTCCACGTTGAGGCTGTCCCGCAGCGACACCAGCGGGTTGACCGCGGAGATCGTGCCGCCGTTCCCGTTGCCCACCCCGACCCCGGCCCCGGTGCCGTCCAGCAGGCCGCCCTGGATCGACGGCATCGCGAAGGACGGGACCAGCACGGCGATGCCGAGCACGGCGACGCTGATGCGGCCGCCGTAGCGCGCCGGGGCCGCGCCGCTGTCCGGTCCGCCGGGGGTCCGTGACACCCCGCCGAACACCCGGCCCCACTGCGAGAGCCGGTCCCGGCCCTCGGCGAGCAGCAGCATCAGGTAACCGGCCGCCGCGATCAGGAACAGCAGCCATTCGGCGGAGTTGTCGGTCAGTCCGGCCGCCACCGAGTACAGCGCGAGCAGCGGCAGCCCGGCCGGGGCCGCGCTGCGGAAGGTCACCGCGAGGGTGTCCACCAGCAGCCCGACGATCAGCACCCCGCCGAGCAGCATCAGGCGGATGCCGTCCGTCACCGGTGCGGGTATCGCGTACTGGCTGACGTCCTCGGAGCCCTGCTGGAGCAGGTCGGCGAAGTACCGGAAGGCGTCCGGGCCCGGGATCAGCCCGAGGACGGCGTGCTCCCGGGCGAAGACCAGGGTCAGCATCAGCAGCGTGACCAGGGCCTGCGCGGCCACGGTCAGCGACCGGGCCAGCGGCACCCGGCGGGCCGCCGCGCCCACACCGGTCTGGATCGCCACCAGGAAGATCGCCTGGAACATCCAGGTCCACGGGGCGACCAGGGGCAGCAGGGCGCAGGACGCCAGCAGCGTCGCCGCCGCCGCGGTGAGGGCCAGCCGGGCTCGTCCGCTCATCGCCGTGTCTCCCCGGCCGCCGCGGCCATCGAGGTGCGCTCCCGGTCGGCCTGCCGCCACAGCTCGGTCAGCGAGGCGCCGCGTTCCACGCCGAGCACCGTCCAGCCGGCCTCGCGCAGCATCCGCAGCCGCTCCTCGTGCGGGTTGCCCGGCGGGGGCACGTCGGTGGGCTCCCGCACCCAGGTGTCCGGGTCCAGCACGAACGCCACGGCACCGCCGCTGCGCTGGCGCATCTTCGCGGCCACCGCCGCCTGTTCGTCGTCGAGGTCGCCCAGGAAGGCCACCAGCAGCCCCTCGTTCCCGCCGCGCAGCACGTCGTAGGCCCGGGACAGGCCGGTGCCGTCCGAGTGGTCGATCACGGCGAGGGTGTCCATCATCAGCCCGGCCGCGTCCGCCGACTCCTGGCCGGAGCCGGTGAAACCGTCGGCGCCCTCGCCGGGCACCGAACTGCCGGAGTCCGTCAGCAGCCGGACCGAGAAGCTGCGTTCGAGCATGTGGACCAGGACCGAGGCGGCGCCGGACACCGCCCACTCGAACGCCGAGTCGGGACCCGCGCCCTCGTAGGCGCCGCCCCGGGTGTCGAGGAGCACCGTGCAGCGGGCGCGCTGCGGCTGCTCCTCGCGGCGCACCATCAGCTCGCCGTAGCGGGCGGTGGAGCGCCAGTGCACCCGGCGCAGGTCGTCGCCGTAGCGGTAGCCGCGCGGGATCACGTCGTCCTCGCCGGCCAGGGCCAGCGAGCGCTGCCGCCCGTCGCCGTACCCCCTCGCCTCGCCGCTGAGCCGGATCGGCGGCAGCGGCTCGACCTTCGGGATGACGGTCAGGGTGTCGAACGTCGAGAAGGAACGCGTCAGTTCGCACATGCCGAACGGGTCGGTCAGGCGCAGCTGGAGCGGTCCCAGCGGATAGCGGCCGCGCAGGTCCGAGCGGACCCGGTAGGACACCTCGCGACGGCCGCCGGGCTCCACCCGGTCCAGGACGAAGCGGGGGCGCGGGCCGAGGACGTAGGGCACCCGGTCCTGGAGCATCAGCAGGCCGGTGGGCAGCCGCGAGACGTTGTCCATCCGCAGATGCACCCGGGCCTCGCTGCCGGCCGGCACCCGCGCGGGGGAGAGCCGGCGGCTGCCGGCCACCCGGTAGCGGGTGCGGTAGAGCACGGCCGCGCAGATCAGCGGCAGCACGGCGAGCAGCAGCCCGACCGGGCGCAGATCCTGCTGGCCGAGTATGTACGCGCAGATCACCGCCGCGACACCGGCCGCCAGGAAGGAGCGGCCACGGGTGGTCAGCCCGGCCAGGGCCGTGCGGATCCCGCCGGTCTCCCCGCGGTCCGCCTCCGCCGGGGTGCCCATCACAGACTCCGCGGGGGCTGCTGGGGATACGCCGGCACGCCCCGGCCCAGACCGCCGAAGCCGGTCTGCTGCTGGGTGGCCGCCGGCACCGGGGTGGACTGCAGGATCTCCTGGACGACCTGCTCGGAGGTGCGCCGGTTGAGCTGGGCCTGGGCGGTGGGCAGCAGCCGGTGGGCGAGGACCGCCACGGCGAGCGCCTGCACGTCGTCCGGCAGCGCGTACTCCCGGCCGCTCAGGGCGGCGGACGCCTTCGCCGCGCGCAGCAGGTGCAGCGTCGCGCGCGGGGAGGCGCCGAGTCTGAGGTCGGGGTGGGTGCGGGTGGCGGAGACCAGGTCCACCGCGTACCGCCGGACCGGCTCGGCCACGTGGACACCGCGCACGGCGTCGATCAGCTTCACCACGTCATGGGCGTGGGCCACCGGCTGGAGGTCGTCCAGGGGGTTGACCGCGCCGTGGATGTCGAGCATCTGCAACTCGGCCTCCACGCTGGGGTAGCCGACCGAGACCCGGGCCATGAAGCGGTCGCGCTGGGCCTCGGGCAGCGGGTAGGTGCCCTCCATCTCGACCGGGTTCTGGGTCGCCACCACCATGAAGGGGCTGGGCAGTTCATAGGTCTGCCCGTCGATGGTGACCTGCCGCTCCTCCATCGACTCCAGCAGCGCGGACTGGGTCTTCGGCGAGGCGCGGTTGATCTCGTCGCCGATCACGATCTGGGCGAAGATGGCACCCGGTTTGAACTCGAAGTCCCGACGCTGCTGGTCCCAGATGGACACGCCGGTGATGTCCGACGGCAGCAGGTCGGGGGTGAACTGGATCCGCCGCACGGTGCAGTCGATGGACCGTGCCAGCGCCTTCGCCAGCATCGTCTTGCCCACGCCCGGGACGTCCTCGATCAGAAGATGTCCCTCGGCGAGCAGCACGGTCAGCGAAAGCCGTACGACCTCGGGCTTGCCCTCGATCACACCCTCCACCGAACTGCGGACCCGCTCCACAGTGGCAGTCAGATCAGTGAGGCTCGCTCGATCGTCATAGGTCGTCACCCGGCCCTCCTCGGCCCGTTATTGCCCGGACCGGCGCATCGTCTCGCACAACCGGCCCACCCCGAATCACGGACACCGCGCGTGAATGGTTCCGCGCGACGTCTCACACCGCATTCTTGCTGCCGTTACCGATTCGTGTCACTCGCCTGTGGACAACTGCCCGCAGTATGTCGGTCTTACGGCCTTTCGGTGGCCTATTCGACAGCGGGCCGACAGCTTTCCGCGTGGGGGATCCGGGGTGCGCGTCCTGCTGCGCGCGGTCGGGGGAGGGGGCGGGACGGGTGGCGGGTCAGACCGGGTCGACCTCGCGCAGCAGGCCGGTGCGGACGTCGAAGACGAAACCGCGGACGTCGTCGGCGTGGAGCAGGAACGGCGAGGTGCGCACCCGCTGCATCGACTGCCGTACGTCCTGGTCGACGTCGCGGAAGGACTCCACCGCCCAGGCCGGGCGCTGGCCGACCTCCATCTCCAGCTCGGTGCGGAAGTCCTCGGTGAGGGCCTCCAGGCCGCAGCCGGTGTGGTGGATGAGGACGATGCTGCGGGTGCCGAGCTTGCGCTGGCTGATGGTCAGGGAGCGGATCACGTCGTCGGTGACCACGCCGCCCGCGTTGCGGATGGTGTGGCAGTCGCCGAGCTGCAGGCCCAGCGCCTTGTGCAGGTCCAGACGTGCGTCCATGCAGGCCACCACGGCCACGTGCAGCACGGGCCGGGCGTCCATTCCGGGGTCGGTGAAGGCATCGGCATAGGTGCGGTTGGCGTCGACCAGGCGATCCGTCACGGTGCCGTCCGTGGTTATGGCGCCTTCGGATCCAGTGGGAACTGCTGCGGAAGTCGTCATAGTCATGACGTTACTGGTCACGGCTGGTCACGGCCTCCTGTGAGAGGGGACAAAGAACGTCATCGTGGCTTGTTGTGAGCTAACCCACACGGAGGGCAAAGCGGGGCTGTAAGGATGATTCCTTTCCAATTGCCACCCCCGACGCGATGCCGTACGCGACGCGCAGGCCGGTTGATTGACCGCGCGACACGGTGGACTAAAGTGACGCGAAGCGGGAGGCGAGGCTCTCCCCGCTGGTGAAATCCCCTGGAGACCCCGGCACGGCGCCCGGGCCGTCTCCCCACGTGCGCGGCGCGCGTACCGAGCGGGCGGGGACCCGGCGGTGCGTCCCCCCGTGCCGGAACTGAGAGGCCCCCTTGAGCCAGAGTCGACACGTCCCGGTGATGCTCCAGCGGTGCCTGGATCTGCTGGCGCCCGCCCTGGAGGCGCCCGGAAGCGTGGTCGTCGACTGCACCCTCGGTCTCGGCGGCCACAGCGAGGCGCTGCTGACCCGCTTCCCCGAGGCCCGCCTGGTCGCCCTGGACCGCGACAAGGAGGCCCTGCGCCTGTCCGGCGAGCGGCTCGCCCCCTTCGGTGACCGCGCCACCCTGGTGCACGCGGTCTACGACGAACTCCCCGACGTACTCGAACGCCTCGGCATCGCGCGCGTGCAGGGCGTGTTGTTCGACCTCGGGGTCTCCTCCATGCAGCTCGACGAGGCCGACCGCGGCTTCGCCTACGCCCAGGACGCGCCCCTGGACATGCGCATGGACCAGACGACCGGCATCAGCGCCGCCGATGTACTCAACACCTACCCGGCCGGTGACCTCGTCCGCATCCTGTACGCGTACGGCGAGGAGAAGCAGGCCAAGCGGATCGTCTCGGCGATCGTCCGGGAGCGCGCCAAGGAGCCGTTCACCAACAGCGCCCGGCTCGTCGAGCTGATCCGGGACTCGCTGCCGCAGGCCGCCAAGCGCACCGGCGGCAACCCCGCCAAGCGCACCTTCCAGGCCCTGCGCATCGAGGTCAACGGCGAACTCTCGGTCCTGGAAAGGGCGATCCCGGCCGCCGTGCAGGCCCTCGCGGTCGGTGGACGGATCGCGGTGCTGTCGTACCACTCGCTCGAAGACCGTCTGGTGAAGCAGGTGTTCGCGGCCGGCGCCGCCACCACCGCGCCGCCCGGGCTGCCGGTCGTGCCCGAGCAGTACCAGCCGCGGCTCAAGCTGCTCACGCGCGGTGCCGAACTTCCCACCGAGGAAGAGGTCGCCGAGAACCGACGCGCCGCTCCGGCGCGTCTTCGTGGGGCCCAGCGGATCAGGGAGTCCATTGAATGAGCCGTGTGAGCGAGAGGACGCTGGGCACCCACCGGAGGACACGTGAGTAGGAAACCCGAGCTGAAGGGACGGGCCGCCCGGCTCGCCCGGCTCTTTCCGGCCGGCCGTGCCCGCCAGGCCGCCCGCACCCCGTTCGTCCTGCTCGTCGTGCTGCTCCTCGGCGGCGGCCTGATCGGCCTGCTGGTGCTGAACTCGGCGCTCAGCGAGGGCTCGTTCAGACTCGACGACCTGCAGAAGCAGACCAAGAACCTCACCGACGAGGAGCAGGCCCTGCAGCGGGACATCGACGCCTACTCCGCCCCCGACGCCCTCCAGCGCCGGGCCCGTGAGCTCGGCATGGTCCCCGGCGGCGACCCGGCCTTCCTCGGCCCCGACGGCACCGTGAAGGGCGTCCCCAGCCCGGCCGCCCTCCGGCAGACCACCGTGCCGCCCGCCCCCGAGGTCATCGGCACGCGGTCCACGGCCGCACCCACCCCGACGCCCACCGCCTCCGCGCCGGTGACGCCGGTGTCGGTCCCCGCGCCGACGCCCACCCCGGCCCTCACGCCCGTGACATCCCCGACCCCGACCCCCGGCAGGTGACGGAAGTGCCCGACACTTCTGGAGACAGGCAGCCGCCGCGCCGCCGCGTGCCCGGCCCCGCCAAGCCGCCCCGGCCCCGGGACCCCAGGGGTACCGTCCGCAGCCGCTCCGGCCCCGGGCCCGGCGCCCGCCCGGTCCGCCGCCCGAGCACCCCGCGCTCCCCGGCAGCCCCCGCCCTGCGGCTCGGCAGCCCCCGCCCCCGGCTGCGCATGGTCGGCCTCGCCCTGACCCTCGTCCTCCTGGTCTTCGTCGGACGCCTTCTCCAGGTCCAGGCCGTCGACGCCAGTGCCTACGCGGCGAAGGCCGAGCTGAACCGGTACGTCGTGCACACCCTGGCCGCCGAGCGCGGCGGGATCACCGACCGCAACGGCGTGGCGCTGGCGATCAGCGAGGACGCGTACGACATCACGGCCGACCCCACGATGTTCACCAGCAAGCAGCTCAAGGTGGACGACGGCCCCGAGCAGGCCGCCGCGCTGCTCGCCCCCATCCTCGGCAAGGACCAGGCCAGCCTCGTCAAGCTGCTGCGGCCCGCGAACAAGGACCTGCGCTACGTCCGGCTCGCGACCCGGCAGACCCCGCAGGTCTGGAAGCAGATCAAGGACCTGAAGGCCGCGCTCACCGCCAAGGCCGGGACCGACGACAACACCGTCAACGCGCTGGCCGGCGTCTTCGCCGACCCCAGCAGCCAGCGCGTGTACCCGAACGGCGACCTGGCCGCCGGGATACTGGGCTGGGTCAACGCCGAGGGCAAGGGCGGCGGCGGGATCGAGCAGCAGCTCGACAAGCAGCTGACCGGCAAGGACGGCAAGATCCGCTACGCCCAGTCCGGCGGCCGCGAGGTGCCCACCGCGGGCTCCACCGAGACCCCGGCCGTGCCCGGCTCCGACGTCGAGCTCACCATTGACCGCGACATCCAGTGGGCCGCGCAGAACGCCATCACCGAGCAGGTCAAGAAGTCCAAGGCGGACCGCGGCTACGTGGTCGTCCAGGACACCAGGACCGGGCAGATCCTGGCGATGGCCAACTCGCCCGGCTTCGACCCGAACGACCTGTCGACGGCCGACTCCGCCGACATGGGCAACGCGGCCCTCCAGGACGCCTACGAGCCCGGCTCCACGGCCAAGGTGATGTCCATGGCGGCCGTACTGGAGGAGAACGCCGCCACCCCGCTCACCCATGTGGTGGTGCCCAACCGGCTGCACCGCGGCGACCGGCTCTTCAAGGACGACGTCGACCACGCGACCTGGTACCTCACGCTCAACGGCGTGCTCGCCAAGTCCAGCAACATCGGCACCATCCTCGCCACCGGCCAGCTCGGCAAGACCCAGGAACAGGCCAACCAGGCCCTCTACTCGTATCTGCGCAAGTTCGGCATCGGCAGCTACTCCGGGCTCGACTTCCCCGGTGAGACCAGGGGCATCCTGGCCGCGCCGAACAAGTGGTCGACCTCGCAGCAGTACACGATTCCTTTCGGCCAGGGCTTCTCCATCAACGCCATGCAGGCGGCCTCCGTCTACTCGACGATCGCCAACGGCGGGGTCCGCGTCGACCCGACCCTGGTGCGCGGCACCAAGGGCGCCGACGGCAACTTCACCCCGGCCGCACAGCCCAAGAAGACCCGCGTGATCAGCGCGAAGACGGCCAAGACCCTGGCCGAGATGCTGGAGTCCGTGGTGGACGACGAACAGGGCACCGGCGCCAAGGCGGCCATCCCCGGCTACAACGTCGCGGGCAAGACCGGCACTGCCAACCGAGTGGATCCGGCCACCGGCAAGTACCGCGGCTACACCTCGTCGTTCGCCGGCTTCGCGCCCGCGGACAACCCCCGCATCACCGTCTACTGCGCCATCCAGAACGCCACCTCCGGCAGCTACTTCGGCGGCCAGATCTGCGGCCCGATCTACAAGCAGGTGATGGAGTTCGCCCTCAAGACCCTCCAGGTCCCGCCGACCGGTGCCAAGGCGGCGAACCTGCCCGTCGACTACAAGCCCTGACACAAGCCCTGATCAGCACCGCAGCGCTCTCGCACAGACCACCAGGAACGAGCTCGTGACAACGATCACCCCCGATCCCGGGAACCACGGCGTCCCGCGCCCCTCACTTCGCTCCCCGGCGGGTGCGCCCGGTACGCTCACCGCCGTGCCACATGCTGATCAGTCCCAAACCACCCAGGAGGGCGCTTCCGTGACATATCCGGGGCCGCCCAGGCCGGTTCAGATCTCCGCCACACCCCTCGCGGAGCTCGCCGACCAGCTGGGTGCCGCCGAGCCGGCCACCGCGGGCGACACCGCCGAGGTCACGGGCATCACCCATGACTCGCGCGCGGTCCGCCCCGGCGACCTGTACGCCGCCCTGCCGGGCGCCCGGCTGCACGGCGCCGACTTCGTCGCCCAGGCCGCCGGCCTCGGCGCGGTCGCCGTGCTGACCGACCCGACGGGCGCCGAGCGCGCCGCCGCGACCGGCCTGCCGGTCCTGGTCGTGGACGACCCGCGGGCGCGGATGGGCGAACTCGCGGCCACCATCTACGGCCGTCCCGGCAGCGACCTGCTCCAGATCGGCATCACCGGCACGTCCGGCAAGACCACCACGGCCTACCTGGTCGAGGGTGGCCTGAAGTCGACCCGCAACACGGGACTCATCGGCACGGTCGAGACGCGCATCGGCGACGAGCGCATCAAGTCCGAGCGCACCACCCCCGAGGCCACCGACCTCCAGGCGCTGTTCGCCGTCATGCGCGAGCGCGGCGTCGAGGCGGTCGCCATGGAGGTCTCCAGCCACGCCCTGGTCCTCGGCCGGGTCGACGGCTGTGTCTTCGACATCGCCGTCTTCACCAACCTCAGCCCGGAACACATGGAGTTCCACTCCGACATGGAGGACTACTACCGGGCCAAGGCACAGCTGTTCACCCCGAAACGCAGCAGACGGGGCGTGGTCAACGTCGACGACGAGTACGGCCGCCGGCTCGCCCGGGAGGCCTCCGTCCCGGTCGTCACCTACTCCGCCGAGGGCCACCCCGACGCCGACTGGCGCGCCACCGACGTCCACATCGGCCCGATGGACTCGACGTTCACCGTCGTCGGGCCCGAGGACGTCCGGATCGCCGCCAAGTCGCCGCTGCCGGGCCCCTTCAACGTGGCGAACACCCTCGCCGCGATCGTCGCCCTCGCCGCCGCCGGCCTCGACCCGCAGACCGCCGCCGACGGCATCGCCGCCGTGCCGGGCGTGCCGGGCCGCCTGGAGCGCGTGGACGCCGGACAGCCCTACCTCGCGGTCGTCGACTACGCCCACAAGACGGACGCCGTCGAGTCGGTCCTGCGGGCCCTGCGCAAGGTCACCAAGGGCCGGCTGCTGATCGTCCTCGGCTGCGGCGGCGACCGCGACCGCACCAAGCGGGCCCCGATGGGCGCCGCGGCGGCCCGGCTCGCCGACACGGCCGTACTCACCTCCGACAACCCCCGCTCCGAGGACCCCCTCGCCATCCTCGCGACCATGCTGGAAGGCGCCGCCTCGGTGCCCGCCCACGAGCGCGGCGAGGTGCTCCTCTTCGAGGACCGGGCCGCCGCGATCCAGGCCGCAGTCGCCCGCGCGCACCCCGGCGACACGGTGCTGGTCGCCGGCAAGGGCCATGAGCAGGGCCAGGACATCGCCGGCGTGATCCGTCCCTTCGACGACCGCCAGGTCCTTCGCGAAGCCATCCAGAAGACCCAGGGATGAAAATCCAGAAGACCCAGGGGATGAACTTGTGATCGCCCTCTCTCTCGCCGAGATCGCAGAAGTCGTCGGCGGGCAGACGCACGACATACCGGATCCGTCCGTCCAGGTCACCGGGGAGGTCGTCCGGGACTCCCGCGAGGCGGGACCGGGCAGCCTGTTCGCCGCCTTCGTGGGCGAGCGGGTCGATGGCCACGACTTCGCGGCCCAGGTCGTCGGGCAGGGCGCGGTCGCCGTACTGGCGTCGCGCCCCGTCGGCGTGCCCGCGATCGTCGTGGACGACGTCCAGCGGGCCCTCGGCGCCCTGGCCCGTCATGTCGTACGACGGCTCGGCGCGACCCTCGTCGCCCTCACCGGCTCGGCCGGCAAGACCAGCACCAAGGACCTCGTCGCCCAGGTGCTGCGCACCAAGGCGCCGACCGTGTTCACGCCCGGCTCGCTCAACAACGAGATCGGGCTGCCGCTGACCGCCCTGTCCGCCACCGAGGAGACGAAGTTCCTGGTGCTGGAGATGGGGGCCCGCGGCATCGGCCACATCCGGTACCTGACGGATCTGACGCCCCCGAAGATCGGCCTGGTCCTCAACGTGGGCACCGCCCACATCGGCGAGTTCGGCGGCCGGGAGCAGATCGCCCAGGCGAAGGGCGAGTTGGTGGAGGCACTGCCGGCCGCCGAGGACGGCGGGGTCGCGATCCTCAACGCCGACGACCCGTTGGTGCGGGCCATGGCCTCCCGTACCCAGGCGAAGGTGGTCCTTTTCGGAGAGTCGGCCGAAGCGGACGTACGGGCCGAGAACGTACGACTCACGGACACGGGACAGCCCGCGTTCAGCCTTCACACACCCTCCGGTGCAAGCGATGTGACCATGCGCCTGTACGGTGAGCACCACGTGTCGAACGCGCTCGCCGCGGCCGCCGTCGCCCATGAGCTGGGCATGTCCGCGGAAGAGATCGCCACCGCGCTCTCCGAGGCTGGCTCCCTCTCCCGCTGGCGTATGGAGGTCACCGAGCGCCCGGACGGCGTGACCATCGTCAACGACGCCTACAACGCCAACCCCGAGTCCATGCGAGCCGCGCTGCGCGCGCTCGCGGCCATGGGCACAGCCTCACAGGCCAAGGGGGGACGCACGTGGGCGGTGCTCGGCAAGATGGCCGAGCTCGGGGACGAGGCGCTCGCCGAGCACGACGCGGTCGGACGGCTCGCCGTCCGGCTCAATGTCGGCAAGCTCGTCGCCGTCGGGGGAGTGGAAGCCTCCTGGCTGCAACTGGGCGCATATAACGAGGGTTCGTGGGGTGAGGAGTCGGTGCACGTGTCCGACGCACAGGCGGCGGTCGACCTGTTGCGCAGCGAGTTGCGCCCGGGGGATGTCGTCCTCGTGAAGGCGTCACGTTCGGTGGGCCTGGAGAGCGTTGCGCAGGCGCTCCTGGAGGCCGGTGCCGAGGGTGTTGATGCCCGATGATGAAGCAGATCCTGTTCTCGGGTGTCATCGGTCTCTTCCTGACGCTGATCGGCACCCCGCTGCTGATCAAGCTCCTCGCCCGCAAGGGCTACGGGCAGTACATCCGTGACGACGGCCCGCGTGAGCACGCCAGCAAGCGCGGTACGCCGACGATGGGCGGTATCGCCTTCATCCTGTCGACGGTCGCCGCCTACTTCCTGTCCAAGGTGATCACCGGCTACACCCCGACGTACTCGGGTGTGCTGGTGCTGGGCCTGATGTGCGGGATGGGCCTGGTCGGCTTCCTCGACGACTACATCAAGATCGTCAAGCGGCGTTCGCTGGGCCTCAGGGCCAAGGCGAAGATGGCCGGCCAGCTGATCGTCGGCATCTCCTTCGCGGTGCTCTCGCTGCAGTTCGCCGACGCCCGCGGCAACACCCCGGCCTCCACCAAGCTGTCGTTCATCACGGACTTCGGCTGGTCCATCGGCCCGGTGCTGTTCGTGGTCTGGGCGCTGTTCATGATCCTGGCGATGTCCAACGGCGTGAACCTGACGGACGGTCTGGACGGCCTCGCCACCGGCGCCTCCGTGCTCGTCTTCGGCGCCTACACGTTCATCGGCGTCTGGCAGTTCCAGGAGTCCTGCGCCAACGCGACGACCCTGACCAACCCCAACGCCTGCTACGAGGTGCGCGACCCGCTGGACCTCGCGGTCATCGCCTCCGCGCTGATGGGTTCCTGCCTCGGCTTCCTGTGGTGGAACACCTCGCCGGCCAAGATCTTCATGGGCGACACCGGTTCGCTGGCGCTCGGCGGTGTCCTCACCGGCCTGGCGATCCTGTCCCGTACGGAAATCCTCGTGGCCATCATGGGCGGTCTGTTCGTCCTCATCACCATGTCGGTCGTCATCCAGGTCGGCTCCTTCAAGCTCACCGGCAAGCGCGTCTTCCGGATGGCACCACTCCAGCACCACTTCGAACTCAAGGGCTGGTCCGAGGTACTTGTGGTGGTCCGCTTCTGGATCATTCAAGGTATCTGTGTGATTGTCGGACTTGGCCTCTTCTACGCGGGATGGGCAGCGGACAAGTGACCTCCTCGGTGTCCCCGGAACTCCAGGGCAAGCACGTCACCGTCGCCGGGCTGGGCGTCTCCGGCGTCCCGGCCGCGAAGGTGCTGCACGCGCGCGGCGCGATCGTCACGGTCGTCAACGACGGCGACGACGCACGCGCGCGTGAACAGGCCGCGGAGCTGGAGGCGCTCGGCATCACCGTGCGCCTCGGCGACGGCGCCACCCTGCCCGAGGGCACCGAACTGATCGTCACCGCACCCGGCTGGAAGCCGGACAAGCCGCTGTTCACGGCGGCCCGCGCGGCCGGCGTCGACATCTGGGGGGATGTCGAGCTGGCCTGGCGGCTCCGCGGCCCCGACGCTGCCCCCTGGCTGGCCGTCACCGGCACCAACGGCAAGACCACCACCGTCCAGATGCTGGCGTCGATCCTGAAGGCCGCGGGCCTGCGCACGGCCGCCGTCGGCAACATCGGCGTCTCGCTGCTCGACGCGGTCCTCGGCGACGAGGAGTACGACGTCCTGGCGGTGGAGCTGTCGAGCTACCAGCTGCACTGGGCGCCCTCGCTGCGCGCCCACTCGGCGGCCGTGCTCAACCTCGCCCCGGACCACCTGGACTGGCACGGCTCCATGGAGGCGTACGCCAGGGACAAGGGCCGTATCTACGAGGGCAACCGGGTCGCCTGCGTCTACAACGTCGCCGACAAGCTCACCGAGGAGCTGGTCCGGGAGGCCGACGTGGAGGAGGGGTGCCGGGCCATCGGCTTCACCCTCGGCACCCCGGGGCCGTCCCAACTCGGTGTCGTGGACGGCATCCTGGTCGACCGGGCCTTCGTCGAGAACCGGCACCAGAACGCCCAGGAGCTGGCCGAGGTCTCCGACGTCAACCCGCCGGCCCCGCACAACATCGCCAACGCCCTGGCGGCGGCGGCCCTCGCGCGGGCCTTCGGGGTGCCCTCGACGGCCGTACGGGACGGGCTGCGCGCCTTCACCCCGGACGCCCACCGCATCGCGCACGTCGCCGACGTGGACGGGGTCGCCTACATCGACGACTCCAAGGCCACCAACACCCACGCGGCGGAGGCCTCGTTGGCGTCGTACGAGTCGATCGTATGGATCGCGGGCGGGCTGGCGAAGGGCGCGACCTTCGACGAGCTGGTCGCCAAGTCGGCGAAGCGACTTCGCGGGGTGGTGCTCATCGGCGCCGATCGCGCCCTCATCCGGGACGCCCTCGCGCGACACGCGCCGGAGGTACCCGTCGTCGACCTCGACCGGACCGACACTGGGGCGATGCTCGCGGCGGTCCAGGAGGCCCGGCGGCTGGCGGTCGAGGGCGACACGGTGCTCCTCGCCCCCGCCTGTGCCTCCATGGACATGTTCGCCAACTACAACAAGCGCGGTGACGCGTTCGCCCAGGCTGTTCGCGGACTCGGAGCCTGACCCGGCCGCCTGCCGGGCGACCATGGGAGGGACGCGTGGGACGGTCGACGTTCAGCGGAGGCGTTGATGCCCGGTAGCCGCACCGGCCGCCCGCCCGTACAGCGAGCGGTCCGCAGGCCCGCCGCCTCCCGCTCACGGCGGGACAACCCGTTGCGGCGGCTCTACACGCGCGCCCAGCGGGCCTGGGACCGGCCGCTGACCGCCTACTACCTGATCCTCGGCGGCAGCCTGCTGGTCATCGTGCTGGGTCTGGTGATGGTCTACTCGGCCTCCCAGATCACCGCGCTGCAGATGTCGCTGCCGGGCTCGTTCTTCTTCCGCAAACAGTTCCTGGCCGCGTGCATCGGCGGTGTGCTGCTGCTCGTCGCCTCCCGGATGCCGGTGAAACTGCACCGGGCGCTCGCCTACCCGATCCTCGCCGGAGCCGTCTTCATGATGGCGCTGGTGCAGGTGCCGGGGATAGGGATGTCGGTCAACGGCAACCAGAACTGGATCTCCCTGGGCGGCTCCTTCCAGATCCAGCCCAGCGAGTTCGGCAAGCTGGCCCTGGTGCTCTGGGGCGCGGACCTGATGGCGCGCAAACAGGAGAAGCGGCTGCTGACCCAGTGGAAGCACATGCTGGTGCCGCTGGTCCCGGTCAGCTTCCTGCTGCTCGGGCTGATCATGCTCGGCGGCGACATGGGCACGGCGATCATCCTGACGGCGATCCTGTTCGGCCTGCTGTGGCTGGCGGGGGCGCCGACCCGGCTGTTCGCCGGGGTGCTGTCCATCGCGGGCGTGCTCGGGGTGATCCTCATCAAGACCAGCCCCAACCGCATGGCCCGGCTCGCCTGCATCGGCGCCACCGAGCCCAAGACCGGCGTCGCCGACTGCTGGCAGGCGGTGCACGGCATCTACGCCCTGGCCAGCGGCGGGCTCTTCGGATCCGGGCTCGGCGCGAGTGTGGAAAAATGGGGGCAACTCCCCGAAGCCCACACCGACTTCATCTTCGCCGTCACCGGTGAGGAACTGGGCCTGGCGGGGACGCTGTCGGTACTGGCCCTCTTCGCGGCTCTAGGCTATGCGGGTATCCGCGTGGCCGGATGCACGGAGGACCCCTTCGTGAGGTACGCCGCGGGAGGCGTGACCACCTGGATCACCGCCCAGGCGGTGATCAACATCGGTGCGGTGCTCGGCCTGCTGCCGATCGCCGGCGTCCCCCTCCCGCTGTTCTCCTACGGAGGCTCCGCCCTGCTGCCGACCATGTTCGCCATCGGGCTGCTGATCGCCTTCGCACGCGACGAGCCCGCTGCGCGGGCGGCGCTTGCGATGCGGCAACCTCGCTTTGGTAGAAAGCGGGGAGCCGGGGGTCCTCGCGGACCTCGGAGATGGAACACGATGCGACGGCGCGCCCCGGCGGCGCGCCCGTCCGGAGAGCGGTGAATTTCGGTGCATGTCGTACTCGCTGGTGGGGGGACCGCCGGCCACATCGAGCCCGCGCTCGCCCTCGCGGACGCCCTGCGCAGGCAGGACCCCACCGTGGGGATCACGGCCCTGGGCACGGAACGCGGCCTGGAGACCACGCTCGTCCCGCAGCGGGGCTATGAGCTGGCGCTGATCCCGGCGGTGCCGCTGCCCCGGAGGCCCACCCCCGAGCTGATCACCGTCCCCGGCCGGCTGCGCGGCACCATCAAGGCCGCCGAGCAGATCCTGGAGCGCACCAAGGCGGACTGCGTCGTCGGCTTCGGCGGCTATGTCGCCCTGCCCGGCTACCTCGCCGCCAAGCGCCTCGGCGTGCCGATCGTGATCCACGAGGCCAACGCCCGCCCCGGCCTCGCCAACAAGATCGGCTCCCGGTACGCGGCCGCCGTCGCCGTCTCCACCCCGGACAGCAAGCTGCGCGACGCCCGTTACATCGGCATCCCGCTGCGCCGCTCCATCTCCCTCCTGGACCGGGCCGCCGCCCGTCCCGAGGCCCGGCACCGCTTCGGCCTGGACCCCAACCTGCCCACGCTGCTGGTCTCCGGCGGCTCCCAGGGCGCCCGCCGGCTCAACGAGGTCGTCCAGCAGGTCGCTCCCTGGCTCCAGCAGGCCGGCATCCAGATCCTGCACGCGGTCGGCCCGAAGAACGAACTGCCGCAGGTGCACCAGATGCCGGGGATGCCCCCCTACATCCCGGTAAGTTACCTGGACCGGATGGACCTCGCGTACGCCGCCGCCGACATGATGCTCTGCCGCGCGGGCGCGATGACCGTCGCCGAACTCTCCGCCGTCGGGCTCCCGGCCGCCTACGTCCCGCTGCCCATCGGCAACGGCGAACAGCGTCTGAACGCCCAGCCGGTGGTCAAGGCCGGCGGCGGCCTCCTGGTCGACGACGCGGAGCTCACCCCGGAGTGGGTGCAGCAGAACGTCCTGCCCGTGCTCGCCGACCCCCACCGGCTGTACGAGATGTCCCGCGCGGCAAGCGAGTTCGGCCGCCGGGACGCCGACGACCTGCTCGTCGGCATGGTGTACGAGGCGATCGCCTCAAGCCGCTAGGACTGTATGACGAAAGGCAAGTGAGCAGCGTGGCCGGACCGACCACCACCGCCGAACGCGGTGAACGCCAGCGGGAGTCGTCCGGCCCGCCGCTCCTTCGGCGGCTGCGCAACCGCCGCTTTCGTATGATCGTCATTCTGGCCCTCGCCGTGGTGCTCCTCGGATCCGGTTCCGTCTGGCTGTTGTACGGCTCTCCGTGGCTGCGCGTTCGGCACGTCTCCGTGTCCGGTACGGCCGTTCTGACGCCGGAGCAGGTGCTGGAGGCCGCCGACGTCCCGGTCGGGGCTCCGATGATCTCCGTGGACACGGACGGCATCGAGGCCCGGCTGCGCCGGAGACTGCCCCGGATCGACGTGGTCGACGTCGTCCGTTCCTGGCCTCGTGGAATCGGGCTGAAAATCACCGAGCGCACCCCGGTTCTGCTCATCGGAAAGGGCGGAAACTTCGCCGAAGTGGACAAGGAAGGCGTCCGGTTCGCGACGGTTTCGCAGGCGCCGAAAGGCGTTCCGGCGCTGGAATTGACTCTGTCCCGATCGGGTTCGGCCACCGCGAGCCTGCGCCGCTTCGGCACCGACCGGCTGGTGCGGGAGGCGGTCCAGGTCGCGGGTGCCATTCCGGCCGCCGTCCGCCGGGACACCGCGACCCTCAAGGTCCGTTCCTACGACGACATCTCGCTGGAGTTGAGCGGCGGGCGCACCGTCGAGTGGGGGAGTGCCGAGAACGGCGCCGCCAAGGCGCGTACTCTCAGCGCACTCATGAAAGCCGCTTCCGGTGCCCGGCACTTCGACGTGAGCGTTCCCACCGCCCCCGCGTCATCGGCGAGTTGACGCACATCAGCGCAGGCCAGCACCCTGGTTGGGCACCGCTATGGCTGATCACATAGGGTGAAAAGAAAAACGGGAGGTTCGGCGTGTTCGTTGAACGGGCGCCACTTGTCGACTTAGTGTCCTGTTCAGAAGACTCCAGGGAACAGACACACTGGTAACCCTAAACTTCAGGCTTAGGGTTCGGGTCGGCGCTACGGACCGTCCCATTCGGCATCTGCCGTCCCCGCGCGGGGCACCGCTCGTGGACGGCGACGTTAATTCGAGGCGAGAGGCCTTCGACGTGGCAGCACCGCAGAACTACCTCGCAGTCATCAAGGTCATCGGTGTCGGCGGCGGTGGTGTCAATGCCATCAACCGGATGATCGAGGTCGGCCTCAAGGGCGTCGAGTTCATCGCCATCAACACCGACGCGCAGGCGCTGTTGATGAGCGACGCCGACGTCAAGCTCGACGTCGGCCGTGAACTCACCCGCGGGCTCGGCGCCGGCGCCAACCCGGCCGTCGGCCGCAAGGCCGCCGAGGACCACCGCGAGGAGATCGAGGAGGTCCTCAAGGGGGCCGACATGGTCTTCGTGACGGCCGGCGAGGGCGGCGGCACCGGCACCGGCGGCGCGCCCGTCGTGGCCAACATCGCGCGCTCGCTGGGCGCCCTCACCATCGGCGTGGTCACCCGCCCGTTCACCTTCGAGGGACGGCGCCGGGCCAACCAGGCCGAGGACGGCATCGCCGAGCTCCGCGAAGAGGTCGACACCCTCATCGTCATCCCGAACGACCGGCTGCTGTCCATCTCGGACCGCCAGGTCTCGGTGCTCGACGCCTTCAAGTCGGCCGACCAGGTCCTGCTCTCCGGTGTCCAGGGCATCACCGACCTCATCACCACGCCCGGTCTCATCAACCTCGACTTCGCCGACGTGAAGTCGGTCATGTCCGAGGCCGGTTCGGCCCTCATGGGCATCGGCTCGGCCCGCGGCGACGACCGCGCGGTGGCCGCCGCCGAGATGGCGATCTCCTCGCCGCTCCTGGAGGCCTCCATCGACGGCGCCCGGGGCGTGCTGCTCTCCATCTCCGGCGGCTCCGACCTCGGCCTGTTCGAGATCAACGAGGCCGCCCAGCTGGTGAGCGAGGCCGCCCACCCCGAGGCCAACATCATCTTCGGCGCGGTCATCGACGACGCCCTGGGCGACGAGGTCCGGGTCACGGTCATCGCGGCCGGCTTCGACGGGGGCCAGCCCCCGGCCCGCCGGGACAACGTGCTCGGCTCCTCCTCGGCCTCCGCCCGCCGCGACGAGCCGACTCCGGTACGGCAGCCCGAGTCCCGCCCGTCCTTCGGCTCGCTCGGCAGCGTGACCCCCAAGGAGGAGCCGGAGCCGGCGCCCGAGCCGGTCGCCGACATCCCGGTCGCCCCGCCGGTCCCGCCGTCGCGTTCCTACTCGGACAGCGCGGCCGAGGAACTGGACGTACCGGACTTCCTCAAGTGATCCTTACGACGTGATAGGACAGCGCGAGACCGTGAGCGGCGCGCACTTCGCTTTCACCGACCGGTGGGGCGGGGTGAGCGCCGCTCCGTACGAGCAGCTCAATCTGGGCGGGGCGGTCGGCGACGACCCCGAGGCGGTACGGACCAATCGGGACGTCGCCGCCAAGTCGTTCGGCCTCGATCCGGCGGACGTGGTCTGGATGAACCAGGTGCACTCCGCCGAGGTGGCCGTCGTGGACGCTCCCTGGGGAGAGCGGCCGGTGCCGGAGGTGGACGCGGTCGTCACCGCGCGGCGGGGGCTCGCCCTCGCGGTACTCACCGCCGACTGCACCCCGGTCCTGCTCGCCGACCCGGTCGCCGGGGTGGTGGCCGCCGCCCACGCGGGCCGGCCCGGCATGGTCGCCGGAGTCGTTCCCGCCGCCGTACGCGCCATGACGGAACTCGGCGCCGACCCGGCCCGGATCGTCGCCCGCACCGGTCCCGCCGTCTGCGGCCGGTGCTACGAGGTGCCGGAGGCGATGCGCGCCGAGGTGGCCGCCGTCGAGCCGGCGGCGCACGCCGAGACCAGCTGGGGCACACCGGCGGTCGACGTGAGCGCCGGAGTGCACGCACAGCTGGCGCGCGCCGGGGTGCACGACCGAGTGCAGTCGCCGGTGTGCACGCGGGAGTCGGCTGATCACTTCTCGTACCGCCGCGACCGCACCACCGGGCGGCTCGCGGGCTATGTGTGGCTGGACTGATGGGGCATGACGGACCGTAAGACCGAACTCGCCGCGAACCTGGCGAAAGTGGAGGAGCGCATCGCCGCCGCCTGTGCG
Organism: Streptomyces sp. NPDC090088; assembly: GCF_044747345.1. Taxonomy (NCBI): domain Bacteria; kingdom Bacillati; phylum Actinomycetota; class Actinomycetes; order Kitasatosporales; family Streptomycetaceae; genus Streptomyces; species Streptomyces sp. NPDC090088. Next base: position 1,523,553 of record NZ_JBIVDZ010000001.1, read on the forward strand.
GCGGCCGGGCGCAAGCGTGAAGAGGTGACCCTGATCGTGGTCACCAAGACCTACCCGGCGAGCGATGTGCGGATCCTGTCCGGACTCGGTGTGCGCCAGGTCGCAGAGAACCGGGACCAGGACGCGGCCCCGAAGGCCGCCGAATGTGTGGATCTGCCCCTCAGCTGGCATTTTGTTGGTCAATTGCAGACCAACAAGGTGCGATCCGTGGTGGGTTACGCGGACCTCGTGCAGTCCGTCGACCGTTCCAGGCTCGTCGAGGCACTGTCCAGGGAGGCGGTGCGGGCCGGGCGCGAGGTGGGGTGCCTCCTCCAGGTCGCGCTCGACGCGGGTGCGAGCGAACGGGGCGAGCGCGGTGGCGTGGCGCCGGGCGGAATCGAAGAGTTGGGCGACCTCGTCGCCGGCTCGCCGGGGCTGCGGCTCGACGGACTGATGACCGTCGCTCCGCTCACCGGGGAGTACGCGGGGCGCCAACGTGCGGCGTTCGATCGGTTGATGGATTTGTCGACTGACCTGCGCCGGGCCCATCCGGCTGCGAACATGGTCTCCGCAGGGATGAGTGCGGACCTCGAGGAGGCAGTGGCGGCCGGGGCGACACATGTACGCGTCGGCACTGCGGTACTCGGAGTCCGCCCCAGGCTCGGGTAACGTCGCCAGGAAGTCGGACCACAGCAGAAAATATGGTCAATGCGGCCCAAGGCGGGCGCAACGGCCACGTGGATCGCGGGACTTGGCAGTCGTCACGGATCCACCACAGAGCGGAGGACTCAGAGCATGGCCGGCGCGATGCGCAAGATGGCGGTCTACCTCGGCCTCGTGGAGGACGATGGGTACGACGGCCGCGGATTCGACCCCGACGACGACTTCGAGCCCGAACTGGACCCGGAGCCGGAGCGGGACCACCGACGGCACGAGCCGTCACACCAGTCTCACGGCGCACATCAGTCCCAAAGGGACGATTCGGTGCGAGTGGTACAACCGTCGCCACCGCGCGAACCGGTGTCGCATTCCGCTTCGCTACCCGCGGAATCCGGCCGCCCGGCGCGCATCGCTCCCGTGGCGTCCATCACACAAGAACGCGCAAGCCTGGAGAAGAACGCACCGGTGATCATGCCCAAGGTCGTGTCGGAACGAGAGCCTTACCGGATCACCACGCTCCACCCGCGGACCTACAACGAGGCCCGTACCATCGGGGAACACTTCCGCGAGGGCACCCCGGTGATCATGAATCTGACTGAGATGGATGACACAGACGCGAAGCGACTTGTCGACTTTGCGGCCGGTTTGGTGTTTGGTCTTCACGGCAGCATCGAGCGGGTGACGCAGAAGGTGTTCCTGTTGTCTCCTGCTAACGTCGATGTCACGGCGGAGGACAAGGCCCGCATCGCAGAGGGCGGGTTCTTCAACCAGAGCTGAGACACAACACCGGTACAGGGCATGGAACAGGGGAGAGGGAAGCACGGATCATGAGCGTGTTCCTGGATGTGATTCGCATCGCGCTGATGTGCTTCCTCATCGTGCTGCTGTTCCGGTTGGTCATGGACTACGTGTTCCAGTTCGCCCGCTCATGGCAACCCGGCAAGGCGATGGTGGTCGTACTTGAGGCCACCTACACTGTCACCGATCCACCGCTCAAGCTTCTGCGGCGGTTCATCCCGCCGCTGCGTCTCGGGGGCGTGGCGCTCGACCTGTCCTTCTTCGTACTGATGATCATCGTCTACATCCTGATCGCGATCGTTGGTCGGCTGTGATGAGCGATGTGACCTACCGTCTTGCCGAACGCCGACGACTACGTTGAGGTGAAGAGATGCCGTTGACCCCCGAGGACGTGCGGAACAAGCAGTTCACGACCGTCCGCCTCCGAGAAGGCTATGACGAGGACGAGGTCGATGCCTTCCTCGATGAGGTCGAAGCCGAACTGACGCGCCTGCTCCGCGAGAACGAGGACCTGCGCGCCAAGCTGGCCGCGGCCACGCGCGCTGCTGCCCAGAACCAGCAGAACATGCGCAAGCCTCCGGAGCCGCAGGACCAGCAGGGTGGCATGCCCCAGCAGGGGATGCCACAGCAGGGTGGCATGCCTCCGCAGGGGATGCCGCAGCAGGGCGGTATGCCTCCGCAGGGGATGCCGCAGCAGGGCATGCGAGGCCCCGGCGCTCCGGTGCCCGCCGGCATATCGGGCCCGCCGCAGCAGCAGATGGGTGGCCCCATGGGCGGTCCCCCGCAGCTGCCGAGCGGCGCCCCGCAGCTGCCGGCCGGTCCCAGTGGCCAGGGCGGTCCGCAGGGTCCCGGTCCGATGGGTCAGGGCCCCATGGGCCAGGGTCCGATGGGTCAGGGCCCGATGGGTCAGGGCCCCATGGGTCAGGGCATGGGACAGGGTCCCGGCCCGATGGGCCAGGGCATGGGCCCGGGTCCGATGGGCGGCCAGCCCCCCATGCAGCAGCAGATGGGCGGCCCCATGGGCGGTCCGATGGGCGGCCCCGGTCAGGGTCCCGGTGGCGACAGCGCCGCCCGCGTCCTCTCGCTGGCCCAGCAGACCGCCGACCAGGCGATCGCCGAGGCCCGCTCCGAGGCCAACAAGATCGTCGGCGAGGCCCGCAGCCGCGCCGAGGGTCTGGAGCGTGACGCCCGTGCCAAGGCGGACGCGCTGGAGCGGGACGCGCAGGAGAAGCACCGCGTCGCCATGGGCTCCCTGGAGTCCGCGCGCGCCACGCTGGAGCGCAAGGTCGAGGACCTGCGCGGCTTCGAGCGCGAGTACCGCACGCGTCTGAAGTCGTACCTCGAGTCCCAGCTGCGTCAGCTGGAGACCCAGGCCGACGACTCCCTGGCCCCGCCGCGCACCCCGGCCGCGGCCTCCCTCCCGCCGTCCCCGGCGCCCTCCATGGCCCCGGCCGGCGCGAGCGCCCCGTCCTACGGCGGCAACCCGTCCATGGGCGGTCCGTCGATGGGCGCCCCGTCCCCCGCTGCCCCGTCCTACGGCGGCCAGCAGCAGATGACGCCGGCGATGACCCAGCCGATGGCGCCGGTACGCCCGCAGGGCCCCTCTCCGATGGGCCAGGCGCCGTCCCCGATGCGCGGCTTCCTCATCGACGAGGACGACAACTGACGGCGGGCGCGTAGCGCGCGTAGCCGTCGGCAGAGCACCACAGGGCGGGGCCCCGGATTCCGATCCGGGGCCCCGCCCTGTTTACGCGGGTTGCGCCCCGCTTCGCTTTTTTGGGGGGCGCGGGGAACCGCGCACGGTGACGCTGCGACCCGCACCTACGAGAAGGGGCCCGATCTCCACCATGGAGACCGGGCCCCTTCTCGAACAGGCCGGCGCTTACGCCTTGCGCAGGCGGAACGTCAGCGAGAGCCCTTCGTCGGCGAAGGGAGACCCGTAGGCGTCATCCCCCTCGCCCTGGGAGAAGTCGGTCGCCAGCACCTCGTCGGCGATCAGCGAAGCGTGCTCCGCCAGCGCCGCGATCACCGCCGGGTCCGTCGACACCCACCTGAGCGCGATCCGGTCGGCCACATCCAGCCCGCTGTTCTTGCGCGCCTCCTGGATCAGCCGGATCGCGTCCCGGGCGAGACCCGCCTGCCGCAGCTCCTCGGTGATCTCCAGGTCGAGGGCGACCGTGGCACCCGAGTCGGACGCCACCGACCAGCCCTCACGAGGCGTCTCCGTGATGATCACCTCGTCCGGCGCCAGCGCCACCGTCTCGCCGTCGACCTCCACCGTCGCCGTGCCCTCGCGCAGCGCCAGCGACAGCGCGGCCGCGTCCGCCGCGGCGACCGCCTTCGCCACGTCCTGCACCCGCTTGCCGAACCGCTTGCCCAGCGCCCGGAAGTTCGCCTTGGCCGTGGTGTCCACCAGCGAACCGCCCACCTCGGACAGCGACGCCAGCGACGAGACGTTCAGCTCGTCGGTGATCTGCGCGTGCAGCTCCCGGTCGAGCGCGTCGAAACCGACCGCCGCGACCAGCGCCCGGGACAGCGGCTGCCGGGTCTTGACACCCGACTCCGCGCGGGTGGCGCGGCCGAGCTCCACGAGCCGTCGTACCAGGACCATCTGCTTGGACAGCTCCGGGTCGATCGCGGACAGGTCCGCCTCCGGCCAGGACGACAGGTGCACCGACTCCGGGGCGCCCGGGGTCACCGGCACGACCAGGTCCTGCCAGACCCGCTCGGTGATGAACGGGGTCAGCGGGGCCATCAGCCGGGTGACGGTCTCCACGACCTCGTGCAGCGTGCGCAGCGCGGCCTTGTCGCCCTGCCAGAAACGGCGGCGCGAGCGGCGGACGTACCAGTTGGACAGGTCGTCGACGAACGCGGACAGCAGCTTGCCGGCCCGCTGGGTGTCGTACGCCTCCAGGGACTGCGTCACCTGGTCGGTGAGCGCGTGCAGTTCGGAGAGCAGCCAGCGGTCCAGGACCGGGCGGTCGGCCGGGGCCGGGTCCGCCGCGGACGGCGCCCAGTTCGACGTACGGGCGTACAGCGCCTGGAAGGCGACCGTGTTCCAGTACGTCAGCAGGGTCTTGCGGACCACCTCCTGGATGGTGCCGTGGCCCACCCGGCGGGCCGCCCAAGGCGAGCCGCCGGCCGCCATGAACCACCGCACCGCGTCCGCCCCGTGACGGTCCATCAGCGGGATCGGCTCCAGGGTGTTGCCCAGGTGCTTGGACATCTTGCGGCCGTCCTCGGCGAGGATGTGGCCGAGGCAGACCACGTTCTCGTACGAGGACTTGTCGAAGACCAGCGTGCCGACCGCCATCAGCGTGTAGAACCAGCCGCGGGTCTGGTCGATGGCCTCGGAGATGAACTGCGCCGGGTAGCGGCTCTCGAACAGCTCCTTGTTCTTGTGCGGGTAGCCCCACTGCGCGAACGGCATCGAACCCGAGTCGTACCAGGCGTCGATGACCTCCGGCACGCGTGTGGCCGTCTTCGCGCACTCGGGGCACTCGAAGGTGACGTCGTCGATGAACGGGCGGTGCGGGTCCAGGCCCGACTGGTCGGTGCCGGTCAGCTCGGTGAGCTCCGCGCGGGAGCCGATCACGGTGAGGTGGTCGTCCTCGCAGCGCCAGATCGGCAGCGGGGTGCCCCAGTAGCGGTTGCGGGACAGCGCCCAGTCGATGTTGTTGTCGAGCCAGTCCCCGTAGCGGCCGTGCTTGACCGTCTCAGGGAACCAGTTCGTCTTCTCGTTCTCCGCGAGGAGGCGGTCCTTGATCGCCGTGGTGCGGATGTACCAGGACGGCTGCGCGTAGTACAGCAGCGCGGTGTGGCAACGCCAGCAGTGCGGGTAGCTGTGTTCGTACGGCAGGTGCTTGAAGAGGAGGCCGCGCTGCGCCAGGTCCTCGGTGAGCCGTTCGTCGGCCTTCTTGAAGAAGACGCCGCCGACCAGCGGCACGCCCTCCTCGAAGGTGCCGTCCGGGCGGACCGGGTTCACCACCGGCAGGCCGTAGGCGCGGCAGACCTTGAGGTCGTCCTCACCGAAGGCGGGGGACTGGTGGACCAGACCCGTACCGTCCTCGGTCGTGACGTATTCGGCGTTCACGACGTAATGAGCCGGTTCCGGGAACTCCACCAGCTCGAACGGACGTTGATAGGTCCAGCGCTCCATTTCGGCGCCGGTGAAGGTCTGGCCCGTGCTCTCCCAGCCCTCGCCGAGCGCCTTGGCGAGAAGCGGCTCGGCGACGACGAGCCGCTCCTGGCCGTCGGTGGCGACGACGTAGGTGACCTCGGGGTGCGCGGCGACCGCCGTGTTGGACACCAGGGTCCACGGCGTGGTCGTCCACACCAGGAGCGCGGCCTGGCCGGCGAGCGGACCGGAGGTGAGCGGGAAACGGACGTACACGGAGGGGTCGACGACCGTCTCGTAGCCCTGCGCCAGCTCGTGGTCGGACAGGCCGGTGCCGCAGCGCGGACACCAGGGGGCGACGCGGTGGTCCTGGACCAGCAGCCCCTTGCCGAAGATCTCCTTGAGCGACCACCAGACCGACTCGATGTACTCGGGGTCCATGGTGACGTAGGCGTCGTCCAGGTCGACCCAGTAGCCCATGCGGGTCGTCAGCGCGGAGAACGCGTCGGTGTGCCGCAGGACGGACGCGCGGCACTTCTCGTTGAACTCGGCGATGCCGTACGCCTCGATCTCCGGCTTGCCGCTGAAGCCCAGCTCCTTCTCGACCGCGAGCTCCACGGGCAGGCCGTGGCAGTCCCAGCCGGCCTTGCGGCCGACGTGGTAGCCGCGCATGGTGCGGAAGCGGGGGAAGACGTCCTTGAAGACCCGCGCCTCGATGTGGTGGGCGCCGGGCATGCCGTTGGCGGTGGGCGGGCCCTCGTAGAACACCCACTCGGGGCGGCCCTCGGACTGCTCCAGGGTCTTGGCGAAGATCTTCTGGTCGCGCCAGAAGTCGAGCACGGCGTGCTCGAGGGCGGGCAGGTCGACCTGTGCGGGCACCTGGCGGTACGTCGGCGCTGTCATCTGCGAGCTTCCTCCAACGGACTTGCTGCCTTCCGTCGGAGGGACGAGAGCTCTGTCTTGCGTACGCCGTGTGCGGCGCGCTCCCGCGGTACCACCCTCCTTGGCCCCCCGGACGCCGTACGCGCCGGTGAGCCCCCTCATTGGGGTCGCGAAGCCGGCTCTACTGACCCTCGCGGGGCGTTCCTCCGGCGGCTCCGGGGTGATCTTCGCGTCGCGCTCGCCCCCGGGCTCCCACCGTCCCCGGGTCGCTCTGGGCTGCGTACGCCGCTACTCGTCCCCATCCACGCTTCTCGCTCCGCCCAGTGTACGGCTCCGCACGGACAGCGGCCGACCCGTTTTCCCGGCCCCCGCGGCGCCGGGCCGTCCACCTGCCGAGATGACCCGAATGGCGAGGTACGCGTGTTCGCATCCTGGGATGTCCGGCTCGACGGATTACCGCGCGGGGAGCTGGGCACAACGCATGCATACCTGCTGCGTGGGGGGTGCGGGGCAGGCGGATCGGGCGGCGTGCCCCGTTGCCGCGGGACTGGAGTCGATTTATCGTCCCAGCACGATTCGCGTGCAAGATCACAATATGTGAAGGGGCCGCGGCCATGGTGGCGAAGAAGACCGCCGTACAGCAGTCGGCGTCCGGCCGGACCAGGGGCGCGGCCGCCTCCGACGGGGCCACCCAGGGGGTCGGCGGAAAGAAGGACTCGCACGCGAGAGCGGCGGATGCTCCCGAGAAAACGCCAGGTGAGAAGGGTGCCGCCAAGAAAGCGGCCGCAAAGAAGACGCCGGTGAAGAAGGCGACCGCGGCGGCGAAGAGCACGGCCAAGAAGAGCACGGCCAAGAAAGCGGGCGCGGCGCGGGCCGCGAAGCAGACGGGAGCCACGACGGTGGTTGCGAAGAAGACCCCTGGCAGGGCCACTGCGGCGGCGGAGACCGCCGTCCCCAAGGCGCGGGTCGCCACGGCGGCTCCGGGCGAGCTCGCGGTGCGTCCGGGCGAGGACCCGTGGACGTCGGAGGAGGTCGAGGAGGCGCGCACCGAGCTGATGGCCGAGGCGATGCGGCTCCGTGCCGAGCTGGAGGCCTCCGACAGCGCCCTGGTCGGTCTGATGCGGGACTCCGGGGACGGCGCGGGTGACGACCAGGCCGACACCGGCACGAAGAACATCACGCGCGAGCACGAACTGGCGCTGGCCGCCAACGCGCGCGAGATGCTGGAACAGACCGAGCGCGCCCTGGAGAAGCTGGACGCGGGCACCTACGGCCTCTGCGAGAACTGCGGTAATCCCATCGGCAAGGCCCGGATGCAGGCCTTCCCGAGGGCGACGCTGTGCGTGGAGTGCAAGCAGAAACAGGAACGCCGCTACTGAGCATCGGTGTCGCCTGGGGCGTGCCGTAGTCTCGTCCCGAGGCAGGCACCTAGGTTGAGGGACTCACGTGGCAGAGGCGGAGCGCATCATCGGTACGCCGGGCACCCCGGACGACGGCGGCGAGCAGACGGCGACGCCCGGTGCGTCCGCCGCGGAGCAGCGGCCGGTCACGGACGAGCGGCGGCCCGGGCGCGGGCGCCGGATCGCCGTGCTGTTCGCGGTGGCCGCCTTCGCGTACGCCCTCGACCTGGTCAGCAAGATGATCGTGGTCGCGAAGCTGGAGCACCACGCGCCGATCGAGGTCATCGGCGACTGGCTCGAGTTCCACGCGATCCGCAACCCCGGCGCGGCCTTCGGCTTCGGCGGCGCCTTCACGATCATCTTCACGGTGATCGCCGCGGCCGTGATCGTCGTGATCTTCCGCCTGGCGCGCAAGCTCTACAGCTTCCCCTGGGCGGTCGCCCTCGGCCTGCTGCTCGGCGGCGCCCTCGGCAACCTCACCGACCGGATCTTCCGCTCGCCGGGGATCTTCGAGGGCCAGGTCGTCGACTTCATCGCGCCCAAGGGTTTCGCGGTGTTCAACCTGGCCGACTCGGCGATCGTCTGCGGCGGCATCCTGATCGTGCTGCTCTCCTTCCGGGGCCTGGACCCCGACGGGACCGTCCACAAGGACTGAGGGGCCGCGAGGGCGCGCGTACGGGGCTGTCCGAGGTGTCCGGCATACTCGACGGGTGAGTACGCTTCCCGAGATCCGCACCCTGCCCGTGCCCGACGGCCTGGAGGGCGAGCGCGTCGACGCCGCCATCTCCCGCATGTTCGGCTTCTCCCGCACCAAGGCGGCCGAGCTGGCCGCGGCGGGCAAGGTCCAGGTGGACGGCTCGGTGGTGGGCAAGTCCGAGCGGGTGCGCGGCGGGGCCTGGCTGGAGGTCGAGATGCCGGGGGCGCCCGCGCCCGTGCAGATCGTCGCGGAGCCCGTCGAGGGCATGGAGATCGTGCACGACGACGACGACGTGGTCGTGATCGTCAAGCCGGTCGGCGTGGCCGCGCACCCCTCCCCGGGCTGGACCGGCCCGACCGTCATCGGCGGTCTTGCCGCCGCCGGCTACCGGATCTCCACCTCCGGCGCCGCCGAGCGCCAGGGCATCGTGCACCGCCTCGACGTCGGCACCTCCGGCCTGATGGCGGTCGCCAAGTCGGAGCGCGCGTACACCTCGCTCAAGCGCCAGTTCAAGGAGCGCACGGTCGACAAGCGCTACCACACGCTGGTGCAGGGCCACCCCGACCCGACCAGCGGCACCATCGACGCCCCCATCGGCCGTCACCCCCAGCACGACTACAAGTGGGCGGTCACCGCCGACGGCAAGCCCTCGGTGACCCACTACGACCTCATCGAGGCGTTCCGCGCGGCCTCCCTGCTCGACGTGAAGCTGGAGACCGGCCGCACCCACCAGATCCGCGTCCACATGGCCGCCCACCGCCACCCCTGCGTCGGCGACCTGACCTACGGCGCCGACCCGACGCTCGCCAAGCGGCTGCACCTGACCCGCCAGTGGCTGCACGCGGTCCGCCTCGGCTTCGAGCACCCCGCGGACGGCGAGTGGGTCGAGTTCGCCAGCGAGTACCCGGCCGACCTGCAAAAGGCGCTGGACCAGGTCCGCGAGGAGACCTACGGATGAGCACGCGCGCGTACGCGGTGCGGGTCGCCGGGGACCCGGCCGACCTGGAGGCGTGCTTCGCGGTCCGCAAGCAGGTCTTCGTCGTCGAGCAGGGCGTCCCCGAGGACCTGGAGTACGACGCGTACGACCCCGTCGCCGTGCACGTCCTCGCGGTCCGCGAGGACGGCGTACCGCTCGGCACCGGCCGGCTGCTGTACGGCGAGGTGGCCGCGGAGAAGACCGGCGGCGACCTCTCCCTCGGCTCCCTGGGCCGGCTCGCGGTCTCCCAGGAGGCCCGCGGCCTCGGCGTCGGCGTCGCCCTGGTGCGGGCCATCGAGGAGGCCGCACGCGCGCGTGGGCTGGCCGCCGTCGACCTGCACGCGCAGACCCATGCGCTGGGCTTCTACGAGCGGCTGGGATACGAGCCGTACGGAGCGGAGTACGAGGAGGCGGGGATCCCGCACCGGGGCATGCGCCGGGTTCTGTAGCCGGCATGGCACGCTTGAGGCCCGCTGTGTGATCGTCGACACCCGGAGCGCTGGCCGTGGATCAGTTGGCCCTGTTGTTCGTGCTGCTGCTCGGGGCCCTGGTGAGCGTCCCGGTGGGGGACCGGTTCGGACTGCCGGCGCCCGTGCTGATGACCCTGTTCGGGATCGTCCTCGCGGTGGCCGACTTCGTGCCCAACGTGAACATCCCGCCCGAGCTGATCCTGCCCGGCCTGCTGCCGCCGCTGCTCTACGCCGCCGTACGGCGGACCTCCTGGCGGCAGTTCGCGGCCAACATCCGGCCGATCTTCCTGCTCGCGGTGGCCCTGGTGTTCGTCACCACGGTCTGCGTGGCCTTCGTCGCCAACGCGATCGTGCCCGGGCTGTCGATCGCCGCCGCGGTCGCGCTGGGCGCGCTGGTGGCCCCGCCCGACCCGGTCGCCGCGACCGCCGTCGCCGGGCAGCTCGGGCTGCCGCGCCGGCTGGTGTCGATCCTGGAGGGCGAGGGCCTCTTCAACGACGTCACTGCCATCGTGCTGTACCACGTGGCGATCGCCGCCGTGGTCAGCGGCAGCTTCTCGCCCTGGCGGGCCGGGCTGGACTTCCTGCTCTCCGCGGTGGTCGCCCTCGCCGTGGGGCTGGCGCTCGGCTGGGGCGCCAACAAGCTGATGGACGTGCTCGGCGACGCCACCCTCCAGATCGGCCTGACCCTGCTCGTCCCGTACGCGTCCTACGTCCTCGCCGAGGAACTGCACGGCTCCGGGGTGCTCGCGGTGCTCACCACCGCGCTGTTCATCGCCGAGTACGCCACCGACGCCGACGACGTGATGACCCGGCTCGCCGGGTACACCTTCTGGGACATCGTCGACACCCTCGTCACCGGGGTGGCGTTCGGGCTGATCGGGCTGGAGCTGCACAACGCCCTGCGTACGGCGTCCGGCCGCTGGGGCGAGCTGCTCGGCTGGGCGGCGGCGGTCGTGGGCGTGGTCGTCGTGGTCCGGCTGGTGTGGCTGCTGCCGGCGACCTGGCTGACCAAGCGGCTGCACGCCCGGCGGGACTACGACGAGGAGATCCCGACGAGCTGGCGGGAGACCATCGTGATGTGGTGGTCCGGGATGCGCGGGGTGGCGTCGGTGGCGCTGGCGCTGGCGATCCCCCTGAAGACCGACGACGGCTCGCCCTTTCCGGACCGGGACGAGATCGTCTTCATCGCGTTCGGCGTGATCATGGCGACGCTGGTGCTCCAGGGACTGACCCTGCCGTGGCTGGTGAAACGGCTGGGGGTACGGGCCGACACCGACCGGGAGAAGGAGGTCGAGAAGGAGCTGGCGGTGCGGGCGGCGAAGGCGGCCCGGCGGCGGCTGAAGGAGATCGAGCAGGTCGAGGAGTTGCCGGAGGACGTGACCGAGCAGATGCTGCGGCGGGCCTTCGAGATCGGTTTCCGGATCAGTCCCGACGTGGCGGAGGACGAGCGGCGCGAGGGACACGAGAAGCGGGTGCGGCGGCTGAAGCGGGTGCGGCGGATCCAGCAGGAGATGCTGAGCGCGGCGCGGCACGAGGTGCTGGCGGCGCGGAGCGAGCCGGGGGCGGATCCGGAGATCGTGGACCGGGTGCTGCGGCATCTGGACGTCCGTAGTCTGCGCTAGCGCTCCGCTGGAAGTGCCGTGATGTGCCGTCGTTCGTCCGCGGCCTCGTCGTGGCTGGTCGCGCAGTTCCCCGCGCCCCTTACGGGGCGCTGTGCAACGGCGGTCATACAAACGTATGGCGGCTGTGGATATCCGAAGGCAGGGTCGGCGGTGCGCTCGTAGTCTCGGATCATGGCTCGGAACATTGTGATCAGTGGTGGGGGAACAGGGATCGGACTGGCCGCGGCGCGGGTGTTCGCGGCGGACGGGGACCGGGTGCTGCTGCTCGGGCGGCGCAGAGAGGTGCTGGAGAGGGCCGGGGTGCCGGGGGCGGTGGTGCGTGCCGCCGATCTGGCCGAGCCGGCCGATGTGCGGGACGTCGCACGGTTCGTCGCGGAGGAGTTCGGGACCGTGGACGTGCTGATCCACAGTGCCGGGGCGAACGCGGCGTTCGCGGACGGCGCCGAGGCCGGTGATCCGCTGGACGCCGTCGCCCGCGTCTGGAGCGGGAACTTCCGGCAGAACACGCTGACCGCCGTCCTGCTCACGGAGGCGCTCAAGGACCGGCTGGCCGATCCGGGAGGGCGGGTGCTGTTCATCGGCTCCATCGCCGCCTTCCGGGGCTCGGGGACCGGGTCCTACGCCGCCGCGAAGGCGGCCCTGCACCCGTACGCCCACGATCTGGCCCGGCAGCTGGGGCCGCGCGGGGTCACCGTGAACGTGGTCGCGCCGGGGTACATCGAGGACACGGAGTTCTTCGGCGGCCCGGTCGAGGAGGGGCGGCGGGATCGGCTCGTCGCCGAGACGTCGACCGGGCGGGCCGGGACACCCGGTGACGTCGCCGCCACCCTGCACTGGCTGGCCTCCCCGGTGGCCGGGCACATCACCTCGCAGATCGTCCAGGTCAACGGGGGTGCCGAACGCGGCCACTGAAGCGAGGGCTCAGGCGCGGCCGGTGCGGGGCGGCTCGTGGAGGCGGCGGCCGGCCGCCGTGCCGTCCTGGGAGGGGATGATCCCGCCGGGCGGCAGGACCGCGTCGGCCGTGTTGACCCGGGGCAGGGCGTACGGGTGCTCGGCGGCCAGCCAGGTGATCATCTGCTCCCGGACGGCGACCCGCACCTTCCAGACGTCGTCCGAGTCCTTGGCCGTCACCAGCGCCCGCACCTGGATGGTGTTCGGCGTGGCGTCGGTGACCACGAGGCTGTAGTCCCGGCCGTCCCAGGCGGCGCACTCGCGCAGGATGTCCCGGAGCCGCTCGCGCATCGCCTCGATCGGCGCCGAGTGGTCGAGATGCCAGAAGACGATCCCGGTCATCTGCGCTGTGCCCCGCGACCAGTTCTCGAAGGGTTTGGAGGTGAAGTACGACACCGGCATGGTGATCCGGCGCTCGTCCCAGGTCCGTACCGTCAGAAAGGTCAGGGTGATCTCCTCGACCGTGCCCCATTCGCCGTCGACCACGACGGTGTCGCCGAGGCGCACCATGTCGCCGAAGGCGATCTGCAGACCCGCGAACATGTTCGCCAGGGTGGACTGGGCGGCCACACCGGCGACGATGCCGAGGACACCGGCGGAGGCCAGCAGTGAGGCGCCGGCCGCGCGCATCGCCGGGAACGTCAGCAGCATCGCCGCCACGGCCATCACGCCGACGACCGCCGCCACCACCCGCATGATCAGCGACACCTGGGTGCGCACCCGGCGGACCCGGGCCGCGTCGGTGTGGCCGCGGGCGTAGCGGCTGAACGAGGACTCGACGACGGCCGCCGCGATCCGCACCACCAGCCAGGCGGCGGACCCGATCAGCACCAGGGTCAGCAGCTGGCCGACGGCGACCCGGTGCTCCAGGAGCAGCGCGGCCTGGTCGTAGGAGCCTCTGAGCAGGGCCGCGCAGAGCACCAGCTGGTAGGGGACGCGGGCGCGGCGCAGCAGGCCCCACAGCGGGGTCTCGGTGTGCCGTGTGTCGGCCTTGCGCAGCAGCAGGTCGGTCGCCCAGCCGATCAGCAGGGTGAGGACGACGGCGCCGCCGACCACGATCAGCGGGCGGAGTACGTTCTCCATCTCCATGAGGTCGAACGTAACCGGATCCGCGGGGTCCTGAACATGCTGATCGGTGAGAAGGCCGTCACGGTGCCGTCTCAGGCGGCTGGCACCATGGGGGCATGAACATCATGCTCTTTCATTCGACCTATGGGCTCAGGCCCGCGGTGCGCGAGGCCGCGGACCGGCTGCGTGCCGCGGGGCACGAGGTGTGGACGCCGGACCTCTTCGAGGGGCGCACGTTCGACACGGTCGAGGAGGGCATGGAGTTCAACGAGTCGATCGGCAAGGACGAGCTGCTGAAGCGGGCCGTGCTGGCGGCGGCGCCGTACTCGGAGCGCGGGCTGGTGTACGCGGGGTTCTCGCTGGGCGCCTCGATCGCGCAGACGCTGGCGCTGGGCGACGAGCGGGCGCGGGGCCTGCTGCTTCTGCACGGCACGTCGGACATCGCGCCGAACGCCGCGGTGGACGACCTTCCGGTGCAGCTGCACGTGGCCGAGCCGGACGCCTTCGAGACGGACGACTGGCTGAGCGCCTGGTATCTGCAGATGGGCCGGGCCGGCGCCGAGGTGGAGATCTACCGGTACGCGGGTGCCGGGCATCTCTACACCGACCCCGGCCTGCCGGACTACGACGAGGAGGCCGCCGAGGCCACCTGGCGGGTGGCGCTCGGCTTCCTCGACTCGCTGTAGCCGGGGTGGACGGGGGTTACACCGGGTCGTAGGTGCGCTCGACCTTCTGGGTGCCGCTGCGGGTGCGGTACGACCGCTCCCAGGACGAGGTGGCGTCGGCCTTCGTCTTGTCGGAGAGGACGTAGTAGTCCATCTGTGCCCGCGCGGCGGTGATGTCCAGGATGCCGTAGCCGTGCCGGTCGGTGTCGACCCAGTGGACGTGCCGGTTGGCCAGCTGGATGATCGGCGCGGCGACGGTGGAGACGACGCCCGGGGAGACCTTGAGGATGTCGTCCAGGTTGTCGGAGGTCACCGAGGTGACCACGAACTCCGTGGCGGCCGAGGCGGAGAGCGGGTAGGTCCCGGCGTCGACCGGCACGTCGTTGGCCCAGGCCATGTGGATGTCGCCGGTCAGGAACACCGTGTTGCCGATCGCGTTGGAGCGCAGGTGGGCCAGCAGCTCGCGGCGGTCGTCGGTGTAGCCGTCCCACTGGTCGGTGTTGAGGGCGAGGCCGTCCTGGGGCAGGCCGAGCAGCTTGGCGAGCGGCTTGAGCAGGTCGGCGGAGAGCGAGCCGATGGCGAACGGCGAGATCATCACCGAGTTGCCGACCAGCCGCCAGGTGGTGTCGGAGGCCTTCAGCCCGGCCTTGAGCCAGTCGAGCTGGGCGCGGCCGGTGATGGTGCGGTCCGGGTCGTCGACCGAGCCGCTGCCGGTGGAGACCTGCTGCGAGCGGAAGGAGCGCAGGTCGAGCAGGGAGAGGTCGGCGAGCTTGCCGAAGCGCAGCCGGCGGTAGGTGGTGCCGGCGATGGCGGGGCGGACCGGCATCCACTCGAAGTAGGCCTGCTTGGCGGCGGCCTGACGGGCCGTCCAGGTGCCTTCGGCGCCCTCGGTGTGGTTCTCGGCGCCGCCGGACCAGGAGTCGTTGGCGAACTCGTGGTCGTCCCAGATCGCGACGACCGGGGCCTTGGCGTGCAGGGCCTGCAGGTCGGTGTCGGTCTTGTACTTGCCGTGCCGGGTGCGGTAGTCGGCGAGGGTGATGATCTCGTGGGTGGGCGCGTGCTGGCGGACGACGGTGTCGCGGGTGCCGTACTCGCCGGTGCTGTACTCGTAGATGTAGTCGCCGAGGTGCAGCCAGGCGTCCAGGTCGTTACGGGCGGCCAGGTGGCGGTAGGAGGCGAAGTAGCCGGCCTCCCAGTTGGCGCAGGAGACCACGCCGAAGCGCAGGCCGGAGACGGCGGCGTCGTTCGCCGGGGCGGTGCGGGTGCGGGCCACCGGGGAGTCCGTGCCGCCCGCCGAGAAGCGGAACCAGTAGTCGGTGGCCGGGGCCAGACCGCGGATGTCCGCCTTGACGGTGTGGTCGGAGTCGGCGGTCGCGGTGACGGAGCCCTGCGAGACGACGTTCGTCAGCGCCTTGTCGGTGGCGACCACCCAGCTGACCTGGGTGTCCGGGCCGAGACCGGAGCCGGGGACGGCGTCGGCGGTCGGCGTCACCCGGGTCCACAGCAGGATGCCGTCGGGCAGCGGGTCGCCGGAGGCGACGCCGTGCAGGAACGCGGGGGCGTCCGAGGCGGCCCGGGCCGGCAGCGCGGCGGCCAGCGGCGCGGCCAGGACAGCGGTCGCCGCCGCGGCCTTGACGACCGTACGGCGGCGGGGGGAGAGGGAGTTGGCACCCTCGGAAGACTGTGTTGATCTGTTTCGACTGGTCACGGGCGCTCAGGTTACTGACCGGTATGACCAAGAGCAGGCGAACCGGTGAAAGTTCGCCTGCTCTTCACCCGGAGCTGGGGATTCCGCTCCGCTCCTGGCCGGTCAGGCCTTGAGGGCCGCGTCCACCAGGGAGGTGAAGGACTCGACCGTCATCGGCGGGTTGCCGTTGGAGTCGGCCGTCAGCATCTTGCCGTTCATGACGAAGCTCGGGGTGCCCGTCACGCCGTCCTTGTTGGTGTCGAAGGTCTTCGACATGGCCAGCGCCCAGGCGTCGTACTTGCCGGACTTCACGTCGGCCTGGAAGGACTTGTTGTTCTTCAGCGCCGGGACGGTGTCGGCGACCTCGATGAGGTAGCTGTCGTTCTTGAACTTGTCGGTGGACTCGTCCGGGTGCCACTTCTTCGAGTACAGCGCGGTCTTGTACTCCAGGAAGGCCTCGTCGCTGACGTTCAGCGCGGCGCCCATGGCGGCCATGGCGCTCTTGGAGCCCTCGCCGCGCGAGCCGATCTGGCCCTTGCCGAGCGAGTCGCCGTCGAGGAAGGTGCCGCCGATGTACTGGATCTTGAACTTGCCGTCGTCGATGTCCTTCTTCACGGTCGTACCGACGGTCTGCTCGAACTGGGCGCAGATCGGGCAGCGCGGGTCCTCGTAGACCTTGAGGGTCTTCTTGGCGGTGGACTTGCCGATGACGACCGTGGTGCCGTTGGTGCCGGTGGTGTTGGCCGGGGCGACGACCTTCTCGTCCTTCACGGCCTCCCAGTGGCTGGGCTTGTTCGCCTGGACGACGGCGTAGCCTATGCCGCCCGCCGCGGCCAGCACGGCCACGACCGAGGCGGCCACGACGACCTGCCGCTTGACCTTGGCGCGCTTGGCCTGCTTCTCGCGCTCGACGCGCAGCCGCTCCCGGGCCGCGGTCTTGGCCGCCGCGCTGTTCCGCTTGCTCATGTTGGTGATCTCCATAGGGGACGCGCACATGTCGTACGCGGGATACGTGTGGGGGACTCGTCGTACTCGGGCGGGAGGGGCGCTCAGCCGTGGGCGAGCGCCGGGGAGCACGGCGGTCCACGCCGTCCCAGGGAGTGCACGAGGACCAGGTCGCGGGCGGCGGCCGCCCGCGGCGCCGGGCGGGGCAGCCGTCGTACCGGAACCGGCCGGACCGCGCCCGCGGCGACCGCGAGGAGCAGCGGGCGGAAGGTGGTGGCGGCGATCGCGCGCAGCAGCTGGGTCAGGGCGCGCTCGCCGCGGCGCAGCCAGGCGGCGGCGAGCAGGCCCACGCCGATGTGCGCGGCGAGCAGCAGCCAGGCGGCGCCCGGGTCGGCGTGCGCGAGGACCGCGGAGGCGCGGGAGCCGTCGGCCATCCGCGCCAGCGGGGTACCGACGGCGCCGCCGTGGCAGAGCACGTCGAAGCCGACCGCGCGCAACGGGCCCGCGATGGGGCCGCCCGCCCGGCCGTAGCAGGCGTGCTGGCCGGTGGTGAAGACCGTGTCGGCGGCCAGCTCCAGCGGGATCAGCAGGGCCGCGATCCGGCCGAAGCCGCGCTCGCGGCCCGCCAGCGCGTACGCCGTGGCGAACACGCCGGCGGCGACCGCGGCCACCGTGGTGAACGGCAGCGGGGCCCGGGACAGCAGCACGTGCGACGCGGTGCTGAGCGTCACGACGAAGGCCGTGAACAGCGCCGCGCGCACGGCTCTGAGCTGGGTCCCGGATATGTCCATAGCGGTGGAGAGTCTGTCACGTACCCATGTAGGAGACCCCTAAAA
Organism: Streptomyces sp. NPDC090088; assembly: GCF_044747345.1. Taxonomy (NCBI): domain Bacteria; kingdom Bacillati; phylum Actinomycetota; class Actinomycetes; order Kitasatosporales; family Streptomycetaceae; genus Streptomyces; species Streptomyces sp. NPDC090088. The sequence continues at coordinate 1,541,306 of NZ_JBIVDZ010000001.1, forward strand.
GGGCCCTGTGAATCCGCGAAGGTTACAGCCCTGGAATGCGGCCGTTGCGGAAGAGGTCCACGAAGATCTGGTGGTCGGCACGCGCGCGTGCGCCGTAGCTGTGCGCGAAGTCGGTCAGCAGCGGCGCGAAGCCGTCCTCGTCGGCGGCGATCGCCGCGTCGATGGCCCGCTCGGTGGAGAACGGCACCAGGGACTCGCCGGACTGGTCGTCGGCCGCCGAGTGCATGGACGCCGTGGCCCGGCCGAGGTCCGCGACGACCGCCGCGATCTCCTCCGGGTCGTCTATGTCGCCCCAGTCCAGGTCCACCGCGTACGGCGAGACCTCGGCGACCAGCTGCCCCGCGCCGTCCAGCTCGGTCCAGCCCAGCCACGGGTCGGCGTGGGCCTGCAGCGCGCGCTGCGAGATCACCGTGCGGTGGCCCTCGTGCTGGAAGTAGCCCCGGATCGCCGGATCCGTGATGTGCCGGGAGACCGCCGGGGTCTGGGCCTGCTTGATGTAGATCACGACGTCGTTCTCCAGGGCGTCCGTGGAGCCCTCCAGGAGAATGTTGTACGACGGCAGCCCGGCCGAGCCGATGCCGATGCCCCGGCGCCCGACGACGTCCTTCACGCGGTAGGAGTCCGGGCGGGAGAGGGACGACTCCGGGAGGGTCTCCAGGTAGCCGTCGAAGGCCGCCAGGACCTTGTAGCGGGTGGCGGCGTCCAGCTCGATGGAGCCGCCGCCGGAGGCGAAGCGGCGCTCGAAGTCGCGGATCTCCGTCATCGAGTCCAGCAGCTCGAAGCGGGTCAGCGAGCGGGCCGCGCGCAGCGCGCCGAGCAGCGGGCCCTCGGCGGTGTCCAGGGTGAACGGCGGCACCTCGTCGCTCTTGGCTCCGGTCGCCAGCGCGTGGATCCGCTCCCGGTAGGCGCCCGCGTACACCTCGACCAGCTCGGTGATCTGCTCGTCACTGAGCGCCTTCGCGTACCCGATCAGCGCGATGGAGGCGGCGAAGCGCTTCAGGTCCCAGGTGAAGGGGCCGACGTAGGCCTCGTCGAAGTCGTTGACGTTGAAGACCAGGCGGCCGTTGGAGTCCATGTACGTGCCGAAGTTCTCCGCGTGCAGATCGCCGTGGATCCACACGCGCGAGGTGCGCTCGTCAAGGAACGGCCCGCTGTTCGTCCTCCCTCCCGCCCGCCCGGCGTTCTCCGCGTCTATGTCATGGCAGAACAGCGCCGCCGTGCCCCGGTAGAAGGCGAAGGCCGAGGCCGCCATCTTCCGGAACTTCACGCGGAACGCGGCGGGGTCGGCGGCCAGCAGCTCGCCGAAGGCGGTGTCGAAGACGGCGAGGATCTCCTCGCCGCGCTGCTCGTCGTTGAGCCGGTGGACCGACATCGCTGGGTGCCTCCTGGTGCATGACGTGTACGACAGCGTTTCCGTCGTACTCAACGCACGAAGGTACGTGGGAGTGCCCGGACCGTGTCAGTCCCGGGGCATAGACTTCGGCGCTGTCCCCCCAGACTGTCCGCAGCCGGTCGGAAGATCGTCGACGCCTGTTTCCTTTGGAGGCCGAAACCGTGTCAAAGCCGCCCTTCACGCACCTGCACGTCCACACCCAGTACTCGCTGCTGGACGGTGCCGCGCGGCTCAAGGACATGTTCAACGCCTGCAACGAGATGGGCATGACACACATCGCCATGTCCGACCACGGCAACCTGCACGGGGCGTACGACTTCTTCCATACGGCGAAGAAGGCCGGGGTCACCCCGATCATCGGGATCGAGGCGTACGTCGCCCCCGAGTCCCGGCGCAACAAGCGCAAGATCCAGTGGGGCCAGCCGCACCAGAAGCGGGACGACGTCTCCGGTTCCGGCGGTTACACCCACAAGACGATGTGGGCCGTGAACAGCACCGGCCTGCACAACCTCTTCCGGCTCTCCTCGGACGCCTACGCCGAGGGCTGGCTGCAGAAGTGGCCCCGGATGGACAAGGAGACGATCTCCCAGTGGTCCGAGGGGATCGTGGCCTCCACCGGCTGCCCCTCCGGCGAGCTCCAGACCCGGCTGCGCCTCGGCCAGTACGACGAGGCCCTGAAGGCCGCCGCCGACTACCAGGACATCTTCGGCAAGGACCGCTACTTCCTGGAGCTGATGGACCACGGGATCGAGATCGAGCACCGGGTCCGCGACGGCCTCCTGGAGATCGGCAAGAAGCTCGGCATCCCGCCGCTGGTGACGAACGACTCGCACTACACGTACGCGCACGAGGCGACCGCCCACGACGCCCTGCTGTGCATCCAGACCGGCAAGAACCTCTCCGACCCGGACCGCTTCAAGTTCGACGGCACCGGCTACTACCTGAAGTCCACGGACGAGATGTACGCCGTCGACTCCTCGGACGCCTGGCAGGAGGGCTGCGCCAACACGCTCCTGGTCGCCGAGATGGTCGACACCACCGGCATGTTCGAGGCCAAGAACCTCATGCCGAAGTTCGACATCCCCGACGGCTTCACCGAGGTCACCTGGTTCAAGGAGGAGGTCCGCCGGGGCATGGAGCGCCGCTTCCCCGGCGGCATCCCGGACGACCGCCAGAAGCAGGTCGAGTACGAGCTGGACGTCATCATCCAGATGGGGTTCCCGGGCTACTTCCTCGTGGTCGCCGACTTCATCATGTGGGCCAAGAACAACGGCATCGCGGTCGGCCCCGGCCGAGGCTCCGCGGCCGGCTCGATCGTCGCCTACGCCATGGGCATCACCGACCTCGACCCGATCCCGCACGGCCTGATCTTCGAGCGGTTCCTCAACCCCGAGCGCGTCTCCATGCCCGATGTCGACATCGACTTCGACGAGCGTCGGCGCGTCGAGGTGATCAGGTACGTGACCGAGAAGTACGGCGCCGACAAGGTCGCCATGATCGGCACCTACGGCAAGATCAAGGCCAAGAACGCGATCAAGGACTCCGCGCGCGTGCTGGGCTACCCGTACGCGATGGGCGACCGCCTCACCAAGGCCATGCCCGCCGACGTCCTCGGCAAGGGCATCGACCTCGACGGCATCACCAACCCCTCGCACCCCCGGTACAACGAGGCCGGCGAGATCCGCGGGATGTACGAGAACGAGCCGGACGTCAAGAAGGTCATCGACACCGCGAAGGGCGTCGAGGGCCTGGTCCGGCAGATGGGTGTGCACGCGGCCGGCGTGATCATGTCCAGCGAGCCCATCGTCGACCACGCCCCGATCTGGGTGCGGCACACCGACGGCGTGACCATCACGCAGTGGGACTACCCGCAGTGCGAGTCGCTCGGCCTGCTGAAGATGGACTTCCTCGGCCTGCGCAACCTGACGATCATGGACGACGCCGTCAAGATGGTGAAGTCCAACAAGGGCATCGACCTCGACCTGCTGGCCCTGCCGCTCGACGACCCGAAGACCTTCGAACTCCTCCAGCGCGGCGACACCCTGGGCGTCTTCCAGTTCGACGGCGGACCCATGCGCTCCCTGCTGCGCCTGATGAAGCCCGACAACTTCGAAGACATCTCCGCCGTCTCCGCGCTCTACCGTCCCGGCCCGATGGGCATGGACTCGCACACCAACTACGCGCTGCGCAAGAACAAGCTCCAGGAGATCACCCCGATCCACAAGGAGCTGGAGGAGCCCCTGGAAGAGGTCCTGGCCGTCACCTACGGCCTGATCGTCTACCAGGAGCAGGTCCAGAAGGCCGCCCAGATCATCGCCGGGTACTCGCTCGGCGAGGCCGACATCCTGCGCCGCGTGATGGGCAAGAAGAAGCCCGACGAACTGGCCAAGAACTTCACCATCTTCCAGGCCGGCGCCCAGAAGAACGGCTACAGCGACGAGGCCATCCAGGCCCTGTGGGACGTGCTGGTCCCCTTCGCCGGCTACGCCTTCAACAAGGCGCACTCCGCCGCGTACGGCCTGGTCTCGTACTGGACCGCCTACCTGAAGGCGAACCACCCCGCCGAGTACATGGCCGGACTGCTCACCTCGGTCAAGGACGACAAGGACAAGTCGGCCGTCTACCTCAACGAGTGCCGCCGCATGGGCATCAAGGTGCTCCCGCCGAACGTCAACGAGTCGGTGCACAACTTCGCGGCCCAGGGCGACGACGTGATCCTGTTCGGCCTGGAGGCCGTCCGCAACGTCGGTACCAACGTGGTCGAGTCGATCATCAGGAGCCGCAAGGCCAAGGGCAAGTACGCGTCCTTCCCCGACTACCTCGACAAGGTCGAGGCGGTCGCCTGCAACAAGCGCACCACGGAATCGCTGATCAAGGCCGGCGCCTTCGACACCATGGGGCACACCCGCAAGGGCCTCACCGCGCAGTACGAACCGATGATCGACAACGTGGTCGCGGTCAAGCGCAAGGAGGCCGAGGGGCAGTTCGACCTCTTCGGCGGGATGGGCGAGGAGGACAACAGCGAGCCCGGCTTCGGACTGGACGTCGAGTTCACCACCGACGAGTGGGAGAAGACCTATCTGCTCGCCCAGGAGCGGGAGATGCTCGGTCTGTACGTCTCCGACCACCCGCTCTTCGGCCTGGAGCACGTGCTCTCCGACAAGGCCGACGCCGGCATCGCCCAGCTCACCGGCGGCGAGCACGCCGACGGCGCGGTGGTCACCATCGGCGGCATCATCTCCGGCCTTCAGCGCAAGATGACCAAGCAGGGCAACGCCTGGGCGATCGCCACCGTGGAGGACCTCGCGGGCTCCATCGAGTGCATGTTCTTCCCGGCGACCTACCAGCTGATCTCGACCCAACTCGTCGAGGACGCGGTGGTGTTCGTCAAGGGCCGCCTGGACAAGCGCGAGGATGTGCCCCGGCTGGTCGCCATGGAGCTGGCGATCCCGGACCTGTCCAACGCCGGGACCAACGCGCCCGTGATCCTCACCATCCCCGCCACCCGGGTCACCCCGCCGATGGTCAGCCGCCTCGGCGAGATCCTCAGCCACCACAAGGGCGACAGCGAGGTCCGGATCAAGCTCCAGGGGCCGACCAAGACGACCGTGCTGCGCCTGGACCGGCACCGGGTGAAGCCGGACCCGGCCCTGTTCGGCGACCTGAAGGTCCTGCTCGGCCCGTCCTGCCTGGCCGGATAGGGCCGGTGCCGGGGCCCGGCCGGCCCCTGAGCGCGCGGAAGGGGCGCACCCGCATCGGGTGCGCCCCTTCTGTGTGCCTGGGCTTCAACAGCCCTGTGGGACCCGGTGGTCCGCTCAGTTGTGGCCGAAGCTCTTCTGCTTCTTCCGCGCGACGTCCGCCGGGCTGCCCTGGATGTGCGACACCGGCGAGTCCTGGGACTCGCCCGACGTACGCTGCCCGTGCTCGTGGGTCTGCTCGGTCTGCTGCTGCGCGGTACGGCTCTGGGAGCCACCCTTGCGGTTCTTGTTCTTGGCCATGGTGATCTGCCTCCTGTGGGGGATCTAGGGGCCGAATTCAGACTCACATAGGCTGACAACAGACGCATTTCGGATAATTACCGTCTGTAACAGGGCTTGTCGGAGAGCAAGGTCCCGAAACGCCACGCCGAAGATCGAGTTCGGGCCGTTAACCCCCGTGTGGTCGGGCAGACTCGAAGGAAGCCCCGAAAGCAAACCTCCCGGAAAGAGGGTGAGTCGCGTGGACCGCTGCATCGTCCTGGTGGACGCCGGGTATCTGCTGGGTGCCGCCGCCAGTCTCCTCGCCGGTGAGCCCTCCCGATCCCGGATCACCGTCGATCACGCCGCACTGATCCAGGCGCTGCGCGACCGTGCGGAATCGGACACCGAGCGTCCACTGCTGCGCATCTACTGGTTCGACGGCGCCCCCGACCGCGTCCCCCAGCCGGAACACCGTCGCCTGCGTGTGATGCCCCGGGTGACCGTCCGGCTCGGCGCGCTGACCCGCAGCGACGGACGCTGGGCCCAGAAGGGCGTGGACGCGGCCATGCACGCCGAGCTGACCGAGCTGGCCCGCAACCGCGCCTGCTCCGACGTGGTGCTGGTGACCGGCGACGGGGATCTGCTGCCGGGCATGATGGCCGCGAAGGAGCACGGGGTCGCCGTACACCTGTGGGCCGTGCAGGCGGCCGACGGGGACTACAACCAGTCCGAGGACCTGGTCGCCGAGGCCGACGAGCGGAGGGTCCTGGACCGGGCGTGGATCACCCAGGCGGTACGGGCGAAGGAGCTGACGGCCGTGTGCGCGCCGCCGCCGGTGCCGCGGCCGGAGATCGCCGCGATCCTGTCGGCGCCGCTGCCCGAGTCCTCGCTGGCCCCCGCGGCAGGCCCGGGGGCCGAGGAGGTGGACCGGGCGCCGGTCGCCGCGGTGGAGAACGGGGCGGTGGAGCGGGTGCCGGCGCCGAAGGGGGTGCCGACGCCGAAGGACCTCGCCGCGCTGCGGGCGCCGGGCGCGCAGCCGGTCCAGCATCCGGCGACCACGGCCACCCTGCGGTGGTCCTCCGACAAGGGGTGGGTGGACCGGCCGGGGGCCGCCACGGAGTCGGCGGAGGCCGCCTCCATGCCGACGCTGGCGCAGCTGACCACGGCGGAGCAGCGGTGGGCCGACCGGGAGGAGGACATCACGACGGTCGGCGGGGATCCGTACGAGGTCGGGCAGGTGTTCGCGCGGCGGTGGATCTCGCGGCTCGGCGACCAGGGGCACCTGCAGCGGCTGTCCGGGATGTATCCGCGGATTCCGCACCGGATCGACGGGGAGCTGCTGCGGTACGCGGCCCGGTTCGGGTTGCTGGCGCACAAGGACGACCAGATCGACGAGCACGACCGGTACGCCATTCGGGCGGGGTTCTGGAGAGAGTTCGATGTGCCGGCGGGGGCCGGGGAGCATGCGTCGGCGGAGTGAGTGGCGGAAGGGGCGGGGTGGGGCGGTGCGTCGGCGGGTGCGGGTCGGTGAGGGCTGGTCGCGCCCACGCGGCGGAGCCGCATACTTGATGCAGCCCCGCGCCCCTATGGGGCGCTAACTGCCCCAACGGTGAGTAAACGGGGTCGACCCCGTAGTCTCGTCCCTTGTGAGTACGGGCGTGGGTCGGGCACTTCGGCGGCAGGGTGATGTCGTGTGTGCCGTGCGTGGGCTGACCAAGACCTACGCCGCGGTCAAGGGGCGGCGCGGGGCTCCCGGGGTGCCCGAGGTGCGGGCCACCGACGGGGTGGAGCTGGACGTCCGGCGGGGTGAGATCTTCGGGCTGCTGGGGCCGAACGGGGCCGGCAAGTCGACGCTGGTGCGGCAGCTCACGGGGCTGCTGCGGCCCGACGCCGGCAGTGTCGAGATCCTCGGGCACGACATCGTGCGGCACCCGGAGCGGGCCGCGCGGCTCCTCGCCTATCTCGGACAGGAGTCCACCGCCCTGGACGAGCTGACCGTGTCCCTCGCCGCCGAGACCACCGGGCGGCTGCGCGGACTGGACGTACGGCAGGCGCGGAGCGAGCGCGACGCCGTACTGGAGGAACTGGGCCTGACCCCGATCGCCGGGCGGGCGCTCAAGAAGCTCTCCGGGGGACAGCGGCGGCTGGCCTGCTTCGCCGCCGCGCTGGTCGGACGGCGGTCGCTGCTGGTGCTGGACGAACCGACGACCGGGATGGACCCCGTCGCCCGGCGGGCCGTGTGGGCCGCCGTCGACCGGCGGCGCGCCGAGCAGGAGGCGACCGTCGTCCTGGTCACCCACAACGTGATCGAGGCGGAGACCGTGCTGGACCGGGTCGCCGTGCTCGACCAGGGGCGGGTCATCGCCTGTGACACCCCGGCCGGGCTCAAGGAGCGCGTCGCCGGCGAGGTGCGGGTCGAGCTGGTGTGGCGGGAACGGGCCCCGCTGGAGGTGCCCGAGGTGGCCGTCCTGCGGGAGCGGGCCACCGAGTCCGGCCGGCGCTGGACGCTCAGGCTCGCGCCCGAGGAGGCGCGGGCCGTCGTCGCGACCGTGACCGGCGGGGCCGCCTTCGCCGCCCTCGACGACTTCACCCTCGCCACGCCCAGCCTGGAGGACGTCTATCTGGCGCTGGGCGGCGCCGCACGGCAGGGGCTGGTGAAGGCGTGAACGTGAGCGTGTACGTGAACGCCGGGGCGACCGGGCCCGTACGGGAAGGCGCGGCGGCCGTACGTGCCGTGGATGCCGCAGGGAAGAGGAGCAGCGCGACGTGAGTGTCGTACCCGCGGAGGTTCTGCCGGGCGGTGCCCTGGCCGTGGAGGAGACGGCGCCGGGCGCGGCGGCCGAGCTGGGTCCGCGCGCGCGGCTGTGGCCGTCGCTGGTGGCCGTCTACCGGGCGCAGCTGTCCCGGGCCCGGGTGGCACGGATCCCGCTGCTGTTCGTCGCGACCTTCCAGTCCGTCGGAATCATGATCATGATGCGTGGGGTGGTGGACTCGCGGGGCGAGGCGCAGTCCGTGGTGGCGGGCTCGTCGGTGGTCGTCGTCGCCTATGTGGCGCTGAACCTGCTGGCCCAGTACTTCGGGCAGCTGCGGGCGAGCGGCGGTCTCGACCACTACGCCACGCTGCCGGTGCCGCCGGCCTCGGTGGTGCTCGGGGCGGCCGCGGCGTACGCCTCCTTCACCGTGCCCGGGACGCTGGTCACGGCCGTCTTCGGGTGTGTGCTCTTCGGGCTGCCGCTGGGGAACCTGTGGATCCTCGTCGCCGTGATCCCGCTCGCCGGGGCCGCCCTGGCGGGGCTGGGCGCGGCCTGCGGGCTGCTCGCGCCGCGCCCCGAGCTCGCGACGCTGCTCGGGCAGCTGGGCATGTCCGCGGCCCTGCTGCTCGGTGTGCTGCCGCCGGACCGGATGCCGGGGATCATCCGGTTCGCCCGTGATCTGCTGCCGTCGACGTACGGTGTGGAGGCCTACGCACGGACCTTCGGGGCGGCGCCCGACTGGGCCGTCGTCCTCGCTGACCTGGGTGTGTGCGCGGGAGTGGGGGTCGTGTCGCTGGCCGTCGCCACGTGGGCGTACCGCAGGGCCGCCGTCCGGTGACGCACCCCACAGGCCGACCTGGCACGATGTCAGGGTGACCGCACCGTTGACGCCGCCTCCGCCGCCGCACGACCAGTCCTCGCACCAGGCCTGGCAGGCGCCGCCGCCTGTCGAGGCGGGGTTCGGAGCAGAGTACGGACAGGACGGTCCCGGGATGAAGACCGAGCTGCGGGAGGCCGCGGTGATCGTCCTCGTGGTGGCCGTGAGCGGGGCGCTGCTGGGGCTGCTGTGGCTGTGGCTGGCGCCGCATGTGCCGCTGGTGGCGGACCAGTCCGGGAAGAACTGGGCGGTGTACCTCAAGGACACCGAGGGTGAGCAGGCGGCGGGCGTGGACGGAACGTTCACGCTGCTGGCGCTGGCCTTCGGGGTGGTGAGCGCGGTCGTGGTGTTCCTGTGGCGGCGGCGTGGGGGTGTGCCGCTGGTGGTGGCGCTGGGGGTGGGCGGGCTGCTGGGGTCGCTGCTCGCGTGGCGGCTGGGGGTGTGGCTGGGGCCGGAGCAGGATGTGATCGCCCATGCCAAGGAGGTGGGGAAGGGGGTGACGTTCTCCGCGCCGTTGAAGCTCGGGGCGAGGGGGGCGTTGCTGGCGTGGTCGTTGTCGGCGTTGCTGGTGCACCTGGGGTTGATGGCGCTGTTCGGTCCCCGGGATCCCGAGCCGCCGTACGCGGACGGACCGTACGCCGCACCCCCGGCATAGTCTTCTCGCCCCCGCCGCCCCTACCCGTCCCATCCCCAGGGGGCCAAGCCCCCTTCGACCCCCGCCCCTGGGGGCTCCGCCCCCAGACCCCCCTCCGGCCCGAACGGCCTTGTCCTCAAACGCCGGACGGGCTGAAGACGTGGCCGGGTGGCCTGAAGATGCGGCTGCGCGGGCGTGGTTGTCGAGCGCCGGGCGAGCTTTTCGATGCCGGTGTCGGCAGAAGACTCAGGGGCGCGGGGAACTGCGCGATCAACCCGATGCGGCCCGCAGGCGGCAGGCGGCCGTACCCTCCACCCGCTATGCCGGACGGCGGCCGGAGTCGGGGGCGCGGGGAGCTGCGCCATCGGCCCGGTGCGGCCCTCAGGCGGCAGGTGGCCGCACCCCCGTCCTCCATCACCCTTTATGCCGGACGGCGGCCGTGGTTCGAGCGGCCCTTCTTCACGCGCCACTTTCTTTTCCGGGTCTTCTTCGACATGCCCTTTGTACTTAACCCAGGATGGGGGCTTCGTCGAGGGGTTACGCGCGTCCGATGGGGGCGAGGGTGGCTCGGGTGAGGTCGGCGAGGGCCGTGGGGGTCAGTTCGACCTCCAGGCCGCGGCGGCCGGCCGAGACGCAGATGGTGGGGTGGGCCGAGGCCGAGGCGTCCAGGACGGTGGGGAGTTTCTTGCGCTGGCCGAGCGGGGAGATGCCGCCGCGGACATAGCCGGTGGTGCGTTCGGCGAGGGCCGGGTCCGCCATCGCCGCGCGCTTGCCGCCCACCGCCGTGGCGAGGGCCTTGAGGTCCAGGCTGCCCGCCACGGGCACGACCGCGACCGTGAGCGCGCCGTCCACGTCCGCGACCAGGGTCTTGAAGACACGGTCCGGGGAGACCCCCATCGCCTCCGCCGCCTCCTCGCCGTAGGACGGGTGGGAGGGGTCGTGCTCGTAGGAGTGGACGGTGAAGTCCACCCCCGCCGCGGTCAGGGCCACCGTCGCCGGGGTGCCGCCCCCCGACTGCTGCTGTTTCTTCGGCTTCTTCGGCATGTCAGGAGACCCCGGCTCAGTTCAGGCTCGTCGGCGACCGCGTCAGCTCCGACGCGGGCAATGACGGCAGATTACGGATGATCGCCGTCTCGGAGCGAAGGAGTTTCAGCTCGTCGCGGAGGCGGGAGGCCGTGTCGGGGGCCTGTAGCAGGCGCTGCTTGGTGGGGGTGTCGTGCATCATCGCGGCGGCGACCAGGTAGGAGACGACGGAGGGCTCGTCGGGCAGGTCGACCCCGCTGGACAGCGACCGCTCCCGGGCTCCCGCCAGCCGCTTCTGGTACTGGCGGAAGGCCCGCAGCACCCCTTCGGCCAGCGCGCCCGCCTCGTCGCCGGGGTCCTCCTCCAGCTCCTCCAGCTCAGCGGTCAGGAACGGCCCCGACGCGTCGACGGAGAGCAGCCGGACCCGGCTCGTCCCCGTCGCCAGCACCTCGAACGTGCCGTTCGCCCGCTCCCGGATCGTCGCCGCGTCCGCCACACAGCCGACCCGGTGGAAGGACGCGAGGGGGTCGGGTCCGAAGCCGGCCGCCGGGCCCCGGTCCGGCTGGGCCGTCGGGTCCGGCATGCCCGGCGCGCTCGGTGCCACCTCGTGGCCGTCGCGGATCGCCACGACGGCGAACCGGCGCGGTTCTTCCTCGGGGGTCTTCAGCAGGTCGCGCATCATGGCGCGATAGCGCTCCTCGAAGACGTTCAACGGCAGCACGAGCCCCGGGAACAGCACCGAGTTCAGCGGAAAGAGGGGGAGACGGACGGTGGTCACGGCGCCACAGCCTAGTGGTCATCGGCGGGAACATGTCCGCCGTGCTCGGCCCGTGGGCGTCCCGCGGCCCTCGGCGAGGGGGTCGGGCCGGCCTCGGGAAGGGGCTCGGTACCGGCCAGCAGCGGGGTCCGCAGCCGTACGAAATGGCCCAGCGGGTCGTCGGACAGCCGGGCCCAGGGGAACGACGTGACGTACGGGCCGATCAGGCGCAGCTGGGCGCGGGCGTCCTCCCGGCGTTCCAGCCGGACCAGGAGGTACATCAGGTTGTTGCGGACCTCGGCCGGCCAGAGGTCGGCCGCCGGGAACCGCGCGGAGAGCGTGATCGCGCGGTCGGCCGCCGCGTCCAGGCGGGCGCGCGGCACCTCGGGGCCGCAGCCGTCGGTGAGATAGGCGAAGGCCGCGCGGGCCGGCAGCGCCTGGACGAGCGAGTCCGGCGGGGCGTCCTGCGCGGCCGTGTCGGCGAAGTCGAAGCACTCGCCGTGCGAGCCGTGCCAGTACGTGCCCAGGTAGCGCAGGGCGGCCACATGGCAGCCGTAGTGGTGCGGGGCGCGGCGGACCGCGGCCTCCCAGAGTTCCTCGAAGTACTTGTGGCCGGCGTTCGAGCCGCGGGCGTGGTCCAGGGCGATCCGCCACGGCACCGGGTCGCGGTCGTCGCCCCGGGCGGCGGCCGTGATCACGGGACTCACCGCGCGTAGCAACTCGGTCCGGGCGGGGGAGTCCCAGGCGTGGTCCACCGCCAGCTGGGCGCGGAGCAGCAGCAGGTCGGGGTCGTGCGGGGCGGCCCGGTACCAGTCGTCGAGCCACTCGGCGCGGGAGCGGGCGAAGAGGGCCAGCCGGTGTACGTACCGGTCCCGTGCCTCCCACTCGGCCGCGGCCCGGGTGCCGGCCAGCAGGGCCGCGGCGGGTTCGTACGCGCCCTGGCCGGCCGCGACCAGCACCGGGGCGAGCTGCTCGTCGGGCGCGTCGAGGAGTACCTCGTCGTCGGCCGGCAGCGGGCCGAGGGCGGGGCGCGAGGTGGTTCTTGCCGTCCGTGCGGAACGGAACAGCGCGCGCAGCGAAGCCATGGTTCCGCCATTGAAAGTCCGCTGGTCGGGCCTGCGCCAGACCGCCCGGCCATCTCCACGAAAGTTGTACGATCGCAGGTCAAGGACAGGTAAAAGGTGACTGTTGCTCACCTGTTGGGCACCTGTCAGAAAAGGCACACTCCCGGGCTCGGAAAGGCGCTGTCCCCGCCTCCGGAAAGGCGCTATCCCCGCCGCAGCAGCCGCGTCGCCCCCGCCGCCACCGTGGTCGCCAGGATCCAGCCCAGCAGGATCATCACGGCCGCCGCCCACTGCCAGCCGCCGCTGAGCCGCCACTGGCCGGCCTGGCCCAGGTCGATCACCGGCAGCAGCAGGTCGAGGACGAACAGCGCCGGATCCCAGACCGGGTGGCCGCCGGAGCCCATCGGCGGATGCGGGGCGTGCGCGAAGGCGAGCGTGCCCGCCGCCCACAGCACCGCCATCCACACCGCCGCCCGGCCCGGCCGGTAGCCGTAGGCCACCGTCAGGTCCTGCGCGTACCCCCAGAGCTTGGCGGCCAGCGGCAGCGTCTCGCGGCGCCGGCGCTGCTTGGCGAGCAGCACCTCGCGGGCGTCCTCGTCCTCGCCGGCGGCCCGCAGCACGGTCGCGAGGCGCTCGTACGGCTCCGGGTTGTACTCGGCGGTGGCCGCCGCCACCCAGTCGAGCCGCCGGGTCAGCGGGAACGGGCCCTGCGGCACCAGGTTCTCGTAGGCGAAGCCGCCCATGTGCAGCCGCCCCGGGCCCGGCCAGCTGGTCGCGTGGTCGACCAGGTTGACCACCCGGGCGCCGGACAGCAGCACCCCGCCGCGCTGCGGCTCCTCACCGAGGAACCGCAGCTCCGGTGCCTGCACCCGGCGCAGCGACAGCTGCTGGCTGTCCGTGAAGGTGAACCGTGCCCGCTCCAGGTCGATGGCGTCCCCGAACCGCCCGTCGTCCAGCCGTATCCCGCCCTGGCACTCGAACCGCTGGATCCGGGTCCCGCGCGCCGGGGTCGTGCCGCTCTGCCAGGGGCCGCCCACCCCGGCCGGGGTCAGGTAGAGGGTGCGGCCGACGGTCAGCTGGGGCGCGTTCAGCGCGAACCGCCCGTCCGGGTTGCGCAGCCGGGCGCCGCGCAGGCTCAGCGAGACGCCCACCTTGGCGCTGCGCAGGCTCAGCTCCCCGTGCGACTCAAGGAGTTCCGCCTGGAGGTCCTGGCCGACGGTCATGCCGTCCGCCGCGATCGACCGTCCGCTGCGGTCCCGGTACACCACCGCCTGGTTCAGCAGCAGGTCGGTGCCGATGCGCGCGTCGGTCAGCCGGAGCCCGCCGAGGAACCGGCAGCGCGGCAGATGCAGATCGCCCTCGGTGTGCACCCGGGCCGCCTCCAGCCGGGGCGCCGCGCAGTCCACGAACCGCGCGGTCGTGAAGTGCGCCTCCGGGAGCAGGATCTCGTCGTCGAACCGGCAGCCGCGCAGTTCCAGGTACGGGGTGACGGTGCCGCCCGCCAGGTCCAGCGTGCCGCTGATCCGCACCCCGGCCAGCTTCAGCGAGGACACCCGGCCCGCGAGCGCCGGCGGCCCGTCCAGCAGCAGCCAGCACACGATCCGCGCCCGCACGGTCCGCTCGGGCCCCCATGGATGGCCGCCGTGCGGATCGTCCACGTGCGCGTCGCCGCTGCTCAGGTCGTACACAGTGCCGTTGCGGAACGCCTGCCACATACCGGCCTCGGCCGCGGTCAGATCGTCCGGCAGGTCGCCGTCCCGGACGCCGTCCCCCTCGGTCACGGCTCTTCCTTCTTCCTCAACTACTCGTGAGTCATGTTTCGGTACAACCGGTGATGCCCGGTGGGTGAGATCCCGAACACAGATGGTGAACACGATCTTCCGGGTTCCGGCCAGGCTATGTACCGGCCGTTGGCCCAGGTTCTGTATCAGCCATTGATACGCGCGGACGGGCCCCGAGTGCCGTCTGAGAGAATTGATTCCGTGATCTCCCGAATCGATCTGCGCGGCGACGCCCTCCCCGAGGGCCCCGCACTGCGCGACCTGCTGCCCCGAGCCGACTTCGACGTCTCGGCCGCCCTGGAGAAGGTGCGTCCGATCTGCGAGGCCGTGCATCATCGGGGCGACGCGGCGCTGATCGACTTCGCCGAGAGGTTCGACGGGGTCACCCTGGAGCAGGTGCGGGTGCCCGCCCAGGCGCTCGAAAAGGCCCTGGTGGAACTCGACCCGGCGGTGCGCGCGGCCCTGGAGGAGTCCATCCGGCGCGCCCGTCTCGTCCACCGCGAGCAGCGTCGTACGACCCACACGACCCAGGTCGTGCCCGGCGGGTCCGTGACCGAGAAGTGGGTGCCCGTCGACCGGGTCGGCCTTTACGCGCCCGGCGGCCGGTCGGTCTACCCGTCCTCCGTGATCATGAACGTGGTGCCCGCGCAGGAGGCCGGCGTCGAGTCGATCGCGCTCGCCTCCCCGGCGCAGGCCGAGTTCGGCGGACTGCCGCACCCGACGATCCTCGCCGCCTGCGCCCTGCTCGGCGTCGACGAGGTGTACGCGGCCGGCGGCGCCACCGCCGTCGCGATGTTCGCGTACGGCACCGAGTCCTGCCCGCCCGCCGACATGGTCACCGGCCCCGGCAACATCTGGGTCGCCGCCGCCAAGCGCTACTTCACCGGGAAGATCGGCATCGACGCCGAGGCCGGCCCGACCGAGATCGCGGTCCTGGCGGACGCCACCGCCGACCCGGTGCACGTCGCCGCCGACCTGATCAGCCAGGCCGAGCACGACCCGCTGGCCGCCGCCGTCCTGGTCACCGACTCGGTGGACCTCGCGGACGCGGTCGAGAAGGAGCTGGCGCCGCAGGTCGCGGCCACCAAGCACATCGACGACCGGATCGTCCCCGCCCTGAACGGCCGGCAGTCCGCGATCGTCCTGGTCGACGGCGTCGAGGAGGGCCTCCGGGTCGTCGACGCGTACGGCGCCGAGCACCTGGAGATCCAGACGGCCGACGCCGCCGCCGTGGCCGACCGGGTCAGGAACGCGGGCGCGATCTTCATCGGCCCCTGGGCGCCGGTGTCGCTGGGCGACTACGCGGCCGGGTCCAACCACGTGCTGCCCACCGGCGGCTGCGCCTGCCACTCCTCCGGCCTGTCCGTGCAGTCCTTCCTGCGCGGCATCCACATCGTCGACTACACCAGGGACGCGCTGGCCGACGTCGCGCACCACGTGGTCACGCTGGCGGAGGCGGAGGACCTGCCCGCGCACGGCGCGGCGATCAAGGCAAGGTTCGGTTGGAAGGTACCCGAGGGCAAGTGACAGGCATCGACGATCTCCCCGTACGGGACGAGCTGCGCGGCAAGTCCCCTTATGGCGCGCCCCAGTTGGACGTCCCCGTACGGCTGAACACCAACGAGAACCCCTACCCGCTGCCCGAGCCGCTGGTCGAGCGGATCACGGAGCGGGTGCGCGAGGCCGCCCGCGACCTGAACCGCTACCCCGACCGGGACGCGGTCCAGCTCCGCACCGAGCTGGCCAGGTACCTGACGAAGACCGGCAACCACCCGCTCTCCATCGAGAACGTCTGGGCGGCCAACGGCTCCAACGAGGTCATCCAGCAGCTGCTCCAGACCTTCGGCGGACCGGGCCGCAGCGCGATCGGTTTCGAGCCGTCGTACTCGATGCACGCGCTCATCTCGCGCGGCACCGGCACGCGCTGGATCTCCGGCCCGCGCGGCGAGGACTTCACCCTCGACGTCGAGGCGGCCTCGGCGGCCATCGCCGAGCACAAGCCGGACGTCGTCTTCATCACCACCCCCAACAACCCCACCGGCAACGCGGTGCCGCCCGAGACGGTCCTCGCGCTCTACGAGGCCGCCCAGGCCGCCAAGGCCGCGACGGCCGGGGCGATGGTCGTCGTCGACGAGGCCTACATCGAGTTCAGCCACGGCGCCTCGCTGCTGCCGCTGCTCGAAGGACGGCCGAATCTCGTCGTCTCCCGGACCATGTCGAAGGCCTTCGGCGCGGCCGGCCTGCGCCTCGGCTACCTCGCCGCGCACCCCGCGGTGGTGGACGCCGTCCAGCTCGTACGGCTGCCGTACCACCTGTCGGCGATCACCCAGGCGACCGCGCTGGCCGCCCTGGAGCACACCGACACGCTGCTGAAGTACGTGGAGCAGCTGAAGGCCGAGCGGGACCGGCTGGTCGCCGAGCTGCGGGCGGCCGGGTTCGAGGTCACCGAGTCCGACGCGAACTTCGTGCAGTTCGGCCGGTTCGAGGAGCCGCACGCCGCCTGGCAGAAGATCCTCGACCGGGGAGTCCTCGTCCGGGACAACGGCGTGCCCGGCTTCCTGCGGGTGTCCGCCGGAACCCCCGAAGAGAACGACGCGTTCCTCGACGCGGTACGTGAAGTCAAGAAGGAGCTGGACGCATGACCCGCGTAGGGCGCGTGGAGCGCACCACCAAGGAGACCTCGGTCCTCGTCGAGATCGACCTCGACGGCACCGGCAAGACCGACATCAAGACCGGCGTCGGCTTCTACGACCACATGCTCGACCAGCTCGGCCGGCACGGTCTGTTCGACCTCACCGTGAAGACCGACGGCGACCTGCACATCGACTCGCACCACACCATCGAGGACACCGCCCTCGCCCTGGGCGCCGCCTTCAAGCAGGCCCTCGGCGACAAGGTGGGGATCTACCGGTTCGGCAACTGCACGGTCCCGCTCGACGAGTCCCTCGCCCAGGTGACCGTGGACCTGAGCGGCCGCCCGTACCTCGTGCACACCGAGCCCGAGAAGATGGCGCCGATGATCGGCGAGTACGACACCACCATGACCCGGCACATCCTGGAGTCCTTCGTGGCCCAGGCGCAGATCGCCCTGCACGTGCACGTGCCCTACGGACGCAACGCGCACCACATCGTGGAGTGCCAGTTCAAGGCGCTGGCACGGGCGCTGCGCTACGCCTCCGAGCGCGACCCGCGCGCGGCCGGCATCCTCCCCTCGACGAAGGGCGCGCTGTAAAGCCATGACCGGTCTGTCCACCGTACTGATCGTCGTCGGCCTCTTCCTGGTCGGCGGAATCATCTCCTTCGTCAAGCAGAAGATGCCCACCAGCCTGATCGTGCTGCTCTCGATCGGCGCCGCGATGTGCCTGGTGGCGGGTGTCGTGAGGCTGGAGGTGTGGAATTGAGCGGATCCTCCAAGAAGGTCGTCGTCTTCGACTACGGCTTCGGCAACGTCCGGTCCGCCGAGCGCGCCCTCGCCCGCACCGGGGCCGACGTCGAGATCACCCGTGACTTCGACAAGGCCATGAACGCGGACGGGCTGCTGGTGCCGGGTGTCGGCGCCTTCGCCGCCTGCATGCAGGGCCTCAAGGAAGCCCGCGGGGACTGGATCATCGACCGCCGGCTGTCCGGCGGGCGGCCGGTCATGGGCATCTGCGTCGGTATGCAGATCCTGTTCGCGCGCGGCATCGAGCACGGCGTGGAGACCGAGGGCCTCGACGAGTGGCCCGGCTCGGTCGAGCCGCTCCAGGCCGAGATCGTGCCCCACATGGGCTGGAACACCGTGGACGCGGCGCCCGGCTCGGCCCTGTTCGCCGGCCTGGACACCGACGCGCGGTTCTACTTCGTGCACTCCTACGCCGTCCACGACTGGTCGCTGGAGACCCACAACGCCTCGATGCGGGCCCCGCTCGTCACCTGGTCCACGCACGGCAAGCCGTTCGTGGCCGCCGTCGAGAACGGCGCCCTGTGGGCCACGCAGTTCCACCCCGAGAAGTCCGGCGACGCCGGCGCCCAGCTCCTCACCAACTGGATCGGAACACTGTGAGCAAGCTCGAACTCCTCCCCGCCGTCGACGTCCGCGACGGCCAGGCCGTCCGCCTCGTGCACGGCGAGTCGGGAACCGAGACCTCCTACGGCTCCCCCCTCGAAGCCGCCCTCTCCTGGCAGGCGTCGGGCGCCGAGTGGCTCCACCTGGTCGACCTGGACGCGGCGTTCGGCACCGGCGACAACCGCGCGCTGGTCGCCGAGGTCACCCACGCCATGGACATCAAGGTCGAGCTCTCCGGCGGCATCCGCGACGACGCCACCCTGGCCGCCGCCCTCGCCACCGGCTGCACCCGGGTCAACCTCGGCACGGCCGCCCTGGAGACCCCGGAGTGGGTCGCCAAGGTCATCGCCGAGCACGGCGACAAGATCGCGGTCGGCCTGGACGTCAAGGGCACCACCCTCCGCGGCCGCGGCTGGACCCGGGACGGCGGCGACCTCTACGAGACGCTGGCCCGCCTCGACCAGGAGGGCTGCGCGCGCTACGTCGTCACCGACATCGCCAAGGACGGCACCCTCCAGGGCCCGAACCTGGAACTGCTGCGCAACGTCTGCGCGGCGACGGACCGGCCGGTCGTGGCCTCCGGCGGCGTGTCGTCGCTCGACGACCTCCGTGCGCTGGCCGAACTGGTACCCCTCGGAGTCGAGGGCGCCATCGTCGGAAAGGCGCTGTACGCCAAGGCGTTCACCTTGGAAGAAGCACTGGAGGCTACATCTTGAAAAAGGACACAGTGCGATGACGTCCGATGCCGTGCGGCGCGCGCAGAGCGGAAGTCCCTGGGAAGAGTCCTTCGGTTTCGCCCGCGCCGTGGCGGCGGGCGACCGGGTCGTGGTGGGCGGTACGACGTCCTTCAAGGGCACGGTGCTGTACGGGGAGGGCGACCCGTACGAGCAGGCCAAGGTGGCCTTCACCGCGGCCCTGGAGGCGATCGCCGAGTTCGGGCTCGGACCCGAGTCGGTGATCCGCACACGGATGTACCTGACCCACGTCCGGGACGTGGACGCGGTGGGCCGGGCCCACAAGGAGATCTTCGACGGGGTGCGCCCGGTGTCCACCCTGCTGGTGGTGGAGGGTTTCGTCGACCCGCGCATCCTGGTGGAAGTCGAACTGGAAGCCTTCCGAGGCTAGAGGCATACAGAGGAGCCGTGGATTCATGACCCTGGCGGTCCGAGTCATCCCCTGCCTGGACGTGGACAACGGCCGGGTCGTCAAGGGTGTCAACTTCCAGAACCTGCGCGACGCGGGCGACCCGGTCGAGATGGCCAAGGTGTACGACGCGGAAGGCGCCGACGAGCTGACCTTCCTGGACATCACCGCGTCCTCCGGCAACCGGGAGACCACCTACGACGTGGTGCGCCGCACCGCCGAGCAGGTGTTCATCCCGCTGACGGTGGGCGGCGGTGTGCGCACCGCCGAGGACGTCGACAAGCTGCTGCGGGCCGGCGCCGACAAGGTGGGCGTCAACACGGCGGCGATCGCCCGCCCCGACCTCATCCGTGAGATCGCGGAGCGCTTCGGCCGCCAGGTACTGGTCCTCTCCGTCGACGCCCGCCGCACCGAGGCGGGCTCCTTCGAGGTCACCACCCACGGCGGCCGCCGCGGCACCGGCATCGACGCGGTCGAGTGGGCCCACCGGGCCGCCGAACTCGGCGCCGGCGAGATCCTGCTCAACTCCATGGACGCGGACGGCACCAAGGACGGCTACGACCTGGAGATGATCACGGCCGTCCGCAAGCACGTCACGGTCCCGGTCATCGCCTCCGGCGGCGCCGGCAAGCTGGCCGACTTCGCCCCGGCCGTCGGCGCGGGCGCGGACGCGGTCCTCGCCGCCTCCGTCTTCCACTTCGGCGACCTGCGCATCGGCGAGGTGAAGCAGGCGCTGCGGGAGGCCGGGCACCCCGTGCGCTAGCCGGTCAGCCCTTGGGCTGGGCCAGCTGGATCAGGTTGCCGACCGTGTCGTCCAGGACGGCCGCGATCACCGGGCCCTGCTCCTGCGGCTCGTGCGCGAACCGGACACCGAGGGCGCGCAGCCGCTCGTACTCCGTGTGGATGTCGTCCACCGAGAAGACGATCGCCGGGAGCCCCGCCTCGTAGACGGCCTTGCGGTACGGCTCCGCGATGGGGCCCTGGCCCGGCTCCAGGAGCAGCTGGAGGTCCTGCTGGGCGCCGCCCGGCGCGCCGACCGTGACGAACAGGGTGCCGCCGCCCAGGTCGAGGCGGGTGCGGGTCTCGAAGCCGAGGACGTCGGTGTAGAAGGCGTGCGCCCTGGTCACGTCGTCGACGTAGACACTCGTCATCGCGACCTTGATCACCGCGCGCTCCTCAGATGCCCAGCTGCCTGGAGTCGTGCAGCTTGGCGATCGCGTTCTCGTCGCCGTCCACCTCGACCTTCGCCGCGTTCTGCCGGCCGAAGGCGAACATCAGCAGCTCGGAGGGCTCGCCCGTCACCGTCACCACGGGGGCTCCCCGGTGCGCGACCGCCGTCTGGCCGTCCGGGCGGCGCAGGACGAGACCGGTCGGCACCCCCCGGCCCAGCAGCCGCGCGGTGCGCTCCAGCCGAGCCCACAGGGCGTCCTGGAAGACGGGGTCCAGCTCGCGCGCCGACCAGTCCGGCTGGGCCCGGCGGACGTCCTCCGTGTGGACGTAGAACTCCACCGTGTTGGCGGCCTCGTCCACCTGCTTGAGCTGGAAGGGCGAGAACCGCGGCGGGCCGGTACGGATCAGCTGGATCAGCTCCTCGTACGGCTTCGCGGCGAACTCCGCCATCACCTTCTCCAGGCGCGGCGCGAGCTGCTTGATCAGGGTGCCCCCGGCCGCGTCCGGCCGGCGCTCGCGCACCACCACGTGCGCGGCCAGATCACGGGTCAGCCAGCCCTCGCAGAGGGTCGGCGCCTCGGGACCGGCGGTCTCCAAGAGGTCGGCGAGCAGAAGCCGTTCACGCTTGGCGAAGGTCGACATACCGCCAGCCTACGGCCACACCCAGCGTCCGGACAGTGGACACGGACCGTGACTGTCGGTGCGGCGCGGCACAATGGCACCCATGACCAGTACGACCGGTACGACGGGTACACCCCCGTCCAGTGGCCTCGCCCCGGAGATCGCCGCCCGCCTCAAGCGCAGCGCCGACGGCCTCCTGCCCGCCATCGCCCAGCAGTACGACACCGGCGAGGTGCTGATGCTCGGCTGGATGGACGACGAGGCGCTGCACCGGACCCTCACCACCGGCCGCTGCACCTACTGGTCGCGCAGCCGCCGGGAGTACTGGGTCAAGGGCGACACCTCCGGTCACTTCCAGTGGGTCAAGTCGGTCGCGCTCGACTGCGACGCCGACACCCTGCTGGTCAAGGTCGACCAGGTGGGCGCCGCCTGCCACACCGGCGACCGCACCTGCTTCGACGCCGACGTGCTCCTCAAGGACGTCGAGCACGCCCACGAGGGCGCCGGTTCCGGCACACCCGCCTCGGATCAGTAAGGTCTGCCGCCATGGACCTCGAGACCTTCCGCAAGCTGGCGACCGACCGGCGCGTCATCCCGGTCACCCGCAAGCTCCTCGCCGACGGCGACACCCCGGTCGCGCTCTACCGCAAGCTCGCCGCCGAGCGCCCCGGCACCTTCCTGCTGGAGTCCGCCGAGAACGGCCGCTCCTGGTCCCGGTACTCCTTCGTGGGCGTCCGCTCCTCGGCCACCCTCACCGCCCGGGACGGCCAGGCCCACTGGCTCGGCGCCCCGCCCGTCGGCGTCCCGGCCGAGGGCGATCCGCTGGCCGCCCTGCGCGCCACCATCGAGGCCCTGCACACCCCGCACGACCAGGACCTCCCGCCCTTCACCGGCGGCATGGTCGGCTACCTCGGCTACGACATCGTGCGCCGCCTGGAGAAGATCGGCCCGGGCGAGCGGGACGACCTCGCACTGCCCGAGCTCACCATGCTGCTCACCAGCGACCTGGCCGTCATGGACCACTGGGAGGGCTCGGTCCTCCTGATCGCCAACGCGATCAACCACAACGACCTCGACACGGGCGTCGACGAGGCCCACGCCGACGCCGTGGCCCGGCTGGACGCGATGGAGCGGGACCTCTCCCGCGCGGTCGCCCAGCCGCCCGCCGTCCTGCCGCCCTCCGAACTCCCCGAGTACACCGCCCTGTGGGGCGGCCCCGACTTCCAGGTGGCCGTCGAGGACATCAAGGAGCGCATCCGCGCGGGCGAGGCCTTCCAGGTCGTCCCCTCCCAGCGCTTCGAGACGCCGTGCACGGCGAGCGCGCTGGACGTCTACCGCGTCCTGCGGGCCACCAACCCGTCGCCGTACATGTACCTCTTCCGCTTCGACGGCTTCGACGTCGTGGGGTCCAGCCCGGAGGCGCTCGTCAAGGTCGAGGCGGGGCAGGCCATGGTGCACCCCATCGCCGGCACCCGCCCGCGCGGGGCCACCCCGCAGGAGGACCAGGCCCTCGCCGACGAGCTGATGGCCGACCCCAAGGAGCGCGCCGAGCACCTGATGCTCGTCGACCTCGGGCGCAACGACCTGGGCCGGGTCTGCGAGCCCGGCTCCGTCGAGGTCGTCGACTTCATGTCCGTCGAGCGGTACTCGCACGTCATGCACATCGTCTCGACGGTCACCGGGAAGGTCGCCGAGGGCCGCACCGCCTTCGACGTCCTCACCGCCTGCTTCCCGGCCGGCACCCTCTCCGGCGCCCCCAAGCCCCGGGCCATGCAGATCATCGACGAACTGGAGCCCTCCCGAAGGGGGCTGTACGGCGGCTGCGTCGGCTACCTCGACTTCGCCGGCGACTCCGACACCGCCATCGCCATCCGCACCGCCCTGCTGCGGGACGGCACGGCGTATGTGCAGGCCGGCGCCGGTATCGTCGCCGACTCCGACCCGGTCGCCGAGGACCAGGAGTGCCGCAACAAGGCGGCGGCGGTGCTGCGGGCCGTGCACACGGCCAACAGACTGGGCGCGCAGGGCGAGTAGGGGCGAGTGGGGCGCTTCTCACGCGACCCCGGGTGACCGTTCGCCCGGGGTTCAGGCGATAGTGGAGTACGTGACTGCTGTTCCTCACCCCACATCCGAAGCCGCCGCACCCGAGCGCTCCGGCCGCCGCAGCCTTGCCGTGGCGCTGCTGTTCGGCGCGCTCGGCGCGGCCGTGGCCCTGCTGTCCACCCGGCAGCGCTGGGCCGAGGGCACCGCGACGGTGGCCGGCGGCGACTTCCCGCTGACCGCCAAGGGCAGCGACGTCACGGGCGTCCCCGCGGCCCTCGCCATAGTGGGCCTCGCCGCGCTCGTCGCCGTCTTCGCCGTCCGCAGGGCCGGCCGCTTCGTGGTCTCCGGGCTGCTCGCGCTCTCCGGCGCCGGCATCCTCGCCGCGGCCCTGCTGGGCGCCT
The DNA here is from genome assembly GCF_044747345.1 of Streptomyces sp. NPDC090088. Taxonomy (NCBI): domain Bacteria; kingdom Bacillati; phylum Actinomycetota; class Actinomycetes; order Kitasatosporales; family Streptomycetaceae; genus Streptomyces; species Streptomyces sp. NPDC090088. The sequence goes on from NZ_JBIVDZ010000001.1 coordinate 1,564,970, forward strand.
CCGACGACTCCGCGCTCGACGAGAAGGCCGCGCAGGCCAGCGGTGACACCTCCGCGACGGTCGCCGCGCTCAGCCACACCGGCTGGCCGTACGTCGCCGCGGCGGGCGGTGCGCTGATCCTGGTCGCGGGGTTGCTGGCGCTGCGCTACGGACGGCTGTGGCCCGCGATGTCCGGGCGTTACGAGCGGGGTACGGGGGCGGAGCGGCCGCGCCGGGCGCCGAAGCCGGTGGATCCGGACCGGCCCGAGGACATCTGGAAGGCGCTGGACCGGGGCGAGGACCCTACGGGGGCGTGAGACCGAGAACGGGTTGTCGGTCGGCTGCGGGTGCGTGGGGGCTGGTCGCGCCCACGCGGCGGAGCCGCATATCGAACACAGCCCCGCGCCCCTATCGGGGCGCTCCAGCTGACGGGGCGGTTCAGTCGATGTGGCGAATCAGACGCCACCCCCGCGTCCGGCACGGGTACGCGTACGGGACAATGGAGGACGAGCGTCCGGAAGGACACGTACGAGCAACGAGGAGCAAGTCATGGCGGGCAGCAGCCACGGTCACACCCCGGCCGCCTGGACCGGCGTCACCATCGCCTTCATCGGTTTCTGCGTCGCGGGCGCCTTCATGGTGATGGCCCAGCCGCTCGGCTTCTGGGCCGGCATGGTGATCGTGGTCCTCGGCGGTGTGGTCGGCATGATCATGCGCTCCATGGGTCTCGGCCAGCCGAAGCAGGCCGCCGCGCTCTCCTACACCACGCCGGCCGCCGCCACCCGCGAGCCGGTCGGCGCCGAGAGCTGACCCGCGAGGCTTCCTGAGGGGCGCTCCCGAGAGATCGGGGGCGCCCCTCACGCGCGTGTGCCGACGGTACGGGGCACAATGCGAGGCGTGAACGCCGACATCCAGCGCGCAGCCGTCCCGCCGGCCATGCCCTCCCTGCGGGGCCGGCTCGCCGTGCCCGTCTCCGTGCTCGGCGCGGTCGTCGGTGCCTTCGCCTACGTCGGGACCGTCGACCCCAACCAGCCCGGCCACTACCCGGTCTGCCCGCTGTACCGGTTCACCGGCCTGTACTGCCCCGGCTGCGGCGGCCTGCGCAGCGCGCACGCGTTCGTCCACGGGGATCTCCTGGCCGCGCTGCGGGACAACGCGGCCGGTGTGGTCGCCTATCTGGCCTTCGCCGTCGTGTGGACCGTCTGGGTGGTGCGCGCGGTGCGCGGCCGGCCCGCCCGGATCGTGCTCAGGCCGGTGCAGATGTGGACGCTGGGCGCGTTGGTGCTGGTCTTCACCGTTGTCCGGAACCTGCCGTTCGGTGGCTGGTTGCATCCTTGATCGACTGGCGAACGTCCAGGTAGTGGGACCGGCGTCAACTCGATGCGAGGCCAGTGCCGTCCTGCGGATACCATCGCAGGTGACCATGAGTTTTCGGACCCATGGGATGTGACCGCTGGAAAGAACCGTCCGGAAGGGGGCCGCTCGCGTGAGTGTGCTCGACGAGATCATCGACGGAGTCCGTGCCGACCTCGCGGAACGGCAGGCGCGCGTCAGCCTCGACGAGCTCAAGGAGCGCGCGGCGAAGGCGCCCGCCGCCAAGGACGGTGTGGCCGCGCTGCGCGGTGAGGGCGTCAAGGTCATCTGTGAGGTCAAGCGCTCCAGCCCGTCCAAGGGCGCGCTGGCCGCGATCGCCGACCCGGCCGGGCTGGCCGCGGACTACGAGGCGGGCGGCGCGGCCGTCATCTCGGTCCTGACCGAGCAGCGCCGCTTCGGCGGCTCGCTGGCCGACCTGGAGGCGGTCCGGGCCCGGGTGGACATCCCGGTGCTGCGCAAGGACTTCATCGTCACGTCGTACCAGCTGTGGGAGGCCCGCGCGTACGGCGCCGACCTCGCGCTGCTGATCGTCGCCGCCCTCGACCAGCCGGCCCTGGAGTCGCTGATCGAGCGTGCCGAGTCCATCGGCCTCACCCCGCTCGTGGAGGTCCACGACGAGGACGAGGTCGAGCGCGCGGTGGACGCGGGCGCCAAGGTGATCGGCGTCAACGCGCGCAACCTGAAGACCCTGGAGGTCGACCGCACCACCTTCGAGCGGGTCGCCCCGGAGATCCCCGACCACATCGTCAAGATCGCCGAGTCCGGCGTCCGCGGCCCGCACGACCTGATCGCCTACGCCAACGCCGGCGCCGACGCCGTCCTGGTCGGCGAGTCCCTGGTCACCGGCCGCGACCCCAAGTCCGCCGTGGCCGACCTGGTGGCGGCGGGCGAACACCCGGCACTCCGGCACGGCCGCCCCTGATCACCCGCTAGGCTGAACCCGATGACTCTCACGGTGACGACAGCAGTGGACCGGTACGCCCGCCTGGCGCGCGGCTGCCGTCCCCGCGGTTGCCGCGCCCCGGCCCGCCGTGTGCACGGCCGCCGGGTCCGCTACGTCATCGGCGACGAACCGGGACAGGTGAACGGCCGCCGATGGCAGCGCCCCTTCAGGGGCGCGGGGAACTGCGTGACAAGCCACTGACGGCCCGCAGTCACGAACACACCCCCGCTCCCACGGCGAACAGTGTTTTTCATCGGCACTCACCGTGAGGTATCGGCATGCCCAGCGATTTCTTCTTCCCTGACCCCACCGGCCAGGTGCCCAGCGCCGAGGGCTACTTCGGCGCATTCGGCGGCAAGTTCATCCCGGAGGCCCTCGTCGCCGCCGTGGACGAGGTCGCCGTCGAGTACGACAAGGCCAAGCACGACCCCGAGTTCGCCCGCGAGCTCGACGACCTGATGGTCCACTACACCGGCCGCCCCAGCTCCCTCACCGAGGTTCCCCGCTTCGCGGAACACGCGGGCGGCGCCCGGATCTTCCTCAAGCGCGAGGACCTGAACCACACCGGCTCGCACAAGATCAACAACGTGCTCGGCCAGGCCCTGCTCACCAAGCGCATGGGCAAGACCCGGGTGATCGCGGAGACCGGCGCCGGCCAGCACGGCGTCGCCACCGCCACCGCCTGCGCGCTGTTCGGCCTCGACTGCACCATCTACATGGGCGAGATCGACACCCAGCGCCAGGCCCTCAACGTGGCCCGGATGCGGATGCTCGGCGCCGAGGTCATCGCCGTGAAGTCCGGCAGCCGCACCCTCAAGGACGCCATCAACGAGGCGTTCCGCGACTGGGTGGCGAACGTCGACCACACCCACTACCTCTTCGGTACGGTCGCCGGACCGCACCCCTTCCCGGCCATGGTCCGCGACTTCCACCGGGTGATCGGCGTCGAGGCCCGCCGCCAGATCCTGGAGCGCGCGGGGCGCCTGCCCGACGCGGCGATCGCCTGCGTCGGCGGCGGCTCCAACGCCATCGGCCTCTTCCACGCCTTCATCCCCGACGCGGACGTCCGCCTCATCGGCTGCGAACCCGCGGGGCACGGCATCGAGACCGGCGAGCACGCGGCCACCCTCACCGCCGGCGAGCCCGGCATCCTGCACGGCTCCCGGTCCTACGTCCTCCAGGACGACGAGGGCCAGATCACCGAGCCGTACTCGATCTCCGCCGGTCTGGACTACCCCGGCATCGGCCCGGAGCACTCCTACCTCAAGGACTCCGGCCGCGGCGAGTACCGCGCGGTCACCGACGACGCGGCGATGCAGGCCCTGCGCCTGCTCTCCCGCACCGAGGGCATCATCCCGGCCATCGAGAGCGCCCACGCCCTCGCCGGCGCCCTGGAGGTCGGCAGGGAGCTGGGCAAGGACGGGCTGATCGTCGTCAACCTGTCCGGCCGCGGCGACAAGGACATGGACACCGCCGCGCGCTACTTCGGGCTGTACGACACCGACGCCGAGGTGGCCGCCGACGCCACCGCCACCGCCGAGATCGAGGGGGACGCCAAGTGAGCGGGAACATCCAACTGCTGAACGACACCCTCGCCGGTGCCAAGGCCGAGGGCCGGGCCGCGCTCATCGCCTACCTCCCGGCCGGGTTCCCGACCGTGGACGGCGGCATCGAGGCGATCAAGGCCGTCCTGGACGGCGGCGCCGACGTCGTCGAGGTCGGGCTGCCGCACAGCGACCCGGTCCTGGACGGCCCGGTCATCCAGACCGCCGACGACATCGCCCTGCGCGGCGGCGTCAGGATCGCGGACGTCATGCGCACGGTCAGGGAGGCCTACGAGGCCACCGGCAGGCCGATCCTCGTCATGACGTACTGGAACCCCATCGACCGCTACGGCGTCGAGCGCTTCACCGCCGAGCTGGCCGAGGCGGGCGGCGCGGGCTGCATCCTGCCCGACCTGCCGGTCCAGGAGTCGGCGCTGTGGCGGGAGCACGCCGAGAAGCACGGCCTCGCGACGGTCTTCGTCGTGGCGCCGAGCAGCAAGGACGAGCGGCTCGCCACGATCACGGCGGCGGGCAGCGGCTTCGTCTACGCGGCCTCGCTGATGGGGGTCACCGGTACGCGTGAATCGGTCGGCACGCAGGCCCAGAACCTGGTCGAGCGCACCCGGGGCACCGGCACCGGGCTGCCCGTCTGCGTCGGCCTCGGCGTCTCCGACGCGACCCAGGCCGCCGAGGTCGCCGGGTTCGCCGACGGGGTGATCGTCGGGTCGGCCTTCGTGAAGCGGATGCTGGACGCGCCGGACCACGCGGCCGGTGTGGCGGCCGTGCGCGAGCTGGCCGGGGACCTGGCGAAGGGCGTGCGCGGACAGGCGTGACCCTCGGGCACGTCAGGCATGACAGAACATTCGGTCACTCGAACGGGTGGACCTGGGACCGGGGAGGCGCGGTGCGCCTCCCCGGTTCGTTCTGGGGGTGTGAGCGAGAAGAATCGTGACGGAAAGCGGATGGCCCGCGAGCGGCTGGCGGCCGAGCGCGAGAAGCAGAAGGCCGCGGAGCGGCGACGGCGCGCGCTGATCGTCGGCGCGAGCGTCGTCTGCGTCCTGGGCCTGGCCGCGGTGATCGGCATCATCGCCGCGAACGCGGGCAAGGACAAGAACAGCGAGAGCTCCGGCCCGGTCGTGGCGCCCTCGGGCGCGCAGGGCAAGGACAGCCTCGCGATCCCGGTCGGCAAGGACGACGCCAAGGCGACGCTCACCATCTGGGAGGACTTCCGCTGCCCGGCCTGCCAGGCCTTCGAGACGGCGTACCGTCCGACGCTCCACGAACTGGTCGACTCCGGCAAGCTCAGAATCGAGTACCACCTGGCCACGCTGATCGACGGCAACCTCGGCGGCAGCGGCTCCCGGCACGCGGCCAACGCGGCGGCCTGCGCCCAGGACGCGGGCAAGTTCCGCGACTTCCACGACGTGCTGTACGAGAACCAGCCCAAGGAGACCGACGACGCGTTCGCCGGCGACGCCAAGCTGATCGAGCTGGCCGGCAAGGTCGACGGCCTGGTCACCCCGGCCTTCGAGAAGTGTGTCAACGACGGCACGCACAACGCCTGGGTCGTCAAGTCCAACCAGGCCTTCCAGGCCGGCAAGTTCGGTGGCACCCCGACCGTCCTGCTCGACGGCAAGAACATCTACCAGGACCAGACGATGACCCCGGCCAAGCTGAAGCAGCTGGTCGAGGACGCGAACAAGGGGTAGGCGGCGGTAAGCGTTTCTCACGCCCCTGTTATGGAGCCGTAGCCGGGCTGGTTGCCGTCGGCCCGGTCCGGCACGGTAGCGTCGACCCTGCCATGGAATATCTTGCCTACATTCCCAGCCCTTCGCGCGGAGTGATCCACCTCGGACCCATCCCGCTGCGCGGCTACGCGTTCTGCATCATCATCGGTGTCTTCGTAGCCGTCTGGCTCGGAAACAAGCGCTGGATCGCCCGGGGCGGGCGAGCCGGCACCGTGGCCGACATCGCCGTCTGGGCCGTACCGTTCGGCCTGGTCGGCGGGCGTCTCTACCACGTGATCACGGACTACGAGCTGTACTTCAGCGAGGGCCGTGACTGGGTCGACGCGTTCAAGGTCTGGCAGGGCGGCCTCGGTATCTGGGGCGCGATCGCGCTCGGCGCGGTGGGCGCCTGGATCGGCTGCCGGCGCCGGGGCATCCCGCTCCCGGCGTACGCCGACGCCATCGCCCCCGGCATCGCCCTGGCCCAGGCCTGCGGCCGCTGGGGGAACTGGTTCAACCAGGAGCTGTACGGCCGCGAGACCCACCTTCCGTGGGCTCTGCACATCACCTCCTCCGAGGGCGGCCGGGTCCCGGGCTACTACCACCCGACCTTCCTGTACGAGTCGCTGTGGTGCATCGGGGTCGCCTTCCTCGTCATCTGGGCCGACCGGCGCTTCACGCTGGGCCACGGGCGGGCGTTCGCGCTGTACGTCGCCGCGTACTGCGTGGGCCGGGGCTGGATCGAGTACATGCGCGTCGACGACGCCCACCACATCCTCGGTCTGCGGCTCAACGACTGGACCGCGATGATCGTGTTCCTGCTCGCCGTGCTGTACATGGTGCTCTCCGCGAAGAAGCGGCCGGGCCGGGAGACGGTGGTCGAGCCGGCCGCCGCCGACGGTGAGACCGACGGTGACAGTGCGGCCGACGGTGAGACCGAGGCCGTCGAGGCCGAGAAGGCTCCCGAGGCGGAGCCTTCCGAGGACGAACCCGTGGCCAAGACCGACGAGACCGACGAGACCGACGAGGTCAAGGACGAGATCAAGGACGAGGCCGGGTCGGGGACCAAGAAGAGCTGACCTGCCGCGATACGACGAAGAGGGCGCCCGGAACTGACCGGGCGCCCTCTTCGCATGCGGGCCGCCGGCCTCGGCGAGTCCGGCACCGCGAGATCACCTGCGGTTGAGCAGGGAGAGGGTTCTGCGGGCCGTGGCGACCACTGCCGCGTCGATGAAGCTGCCGTCGGGGAGGGCCTGGGCGCCCTGTTCCGTGGTGGCTGCCTTGATGATGGTCTCGGCTTGCTCCACTTCCGCCTCGGTGGGGAGGTAGGCCCGTTCGATGATCGGGAGCTGGCGGGGGTGGATGGCGGCGCGGCCCAGGAAGCCCAGGGCGCGGCCGTGGGCGCAGGAGGCGGCCAGGCCGCCCAGGTCACGGGTGTCGGGGTGGACCGACTGGGGCGGCGGGGCGAGCCCCGCCGCCCGGGCGGCGACCACGATCCGGGAGCGGCACCAGTCGAGGCCGAGGTCGTCCCGTACGCCCAGGTCGGCCCGGAGGTCCGCCTCGCCGAGGGAGATGCCGCGCAGGGCGGGGTGGGCGGTGGCGATGGCGTAGGCGTGCTCGATGCCGAGGGCCGATTCGAGGAGGGCGTAGAGGGGCAGGGCGGCGGTCCGGTCGGCGAGGCGGCGGATGCCGTCGGGGCTGGTCACCTTGGGCAGGCGCAGCCCGTCGAGGCCGGGGAGGCCGAGCAGGGCCTGGATGTCGGTCTGTGCCCAGGGGGTGTCGAGACCGTTGATCCGGACGTGGACCGGGACCGGCTGCGGGTGGGCGAGGAGGTCGGCGGTGGCGGCGCGGGCGCAGTCCTTGCGGTCGGGGGCGACCGCGTCCTCCAGGTCGATCACCACCACGTCCGCGCCGGAGACCAGCGCCTTGGCGACCACATGCGGCCGGTCACCGGGGACGTACAGCCAGGTCAGCGGGAAGGGGGCGGTGGTCTTGCGGCAGGTGGTCATACGGCGCCCTCCGCGCGCAGCGCCTGCCGCTGGGCCTCGGTCAGGCCCAGTTCGGTGAGGACCTCGTCCGTGTCGGCGCCGTGCGGGCGGCCGGTCCAGCGGATCGCGCCGGGAGTGGCCGAGAGCCGGAAGAGGACGTTCTGCATGCGCAGGGGGCCCAGTTCGGGGTCGGCGACCGTGGTGATCGTGTCCAGCGCCTGGTACTGCGGGTCCTCCATGACGTCCCGGACGTCCTGGATGGGGGCCACCGCCGCCTCCGCCTTCTCGAACTCGGCCAGCACCTCGGCACGGGAGCGGACGGCCACCCAGTCGCCGACGGCCGCGTCGAGGACGTCGGCGTGCGCGGCCCGGCCGGCGCCGGTCGCGAACCACGGCTCGTCGATCAGCTCCGGACGCCCGACCAGCCGCAGCACGCGTTCCGCGATCGACTGGGCCGAGGTGGAGACGGCGACCCAGTCCCCGTCCGCCGTGCGGTAGGTGTTGCGCGGGGCGTTGTTGGCGGACCGGTTGCCGGTGCGCTCCTGGACGTAGCCGAGCTGGTCGTACCAGATGGGCTGGGGGCCGAGGACGGTCAGGATCGGCTCGATGATCGCCATGTCGACGACCTGGCCCTCGCCGGTGCGGTCCCGGGCGGCGAGCGCGGTCATGACGGCGTACGCGGTCGCGAGCGCCGCGATGGAGTCGGCGAGACCGAACGGCGGCAGCACCGGGGGCGCGTCCGGTTCGCCGGTGATCGCCGCGAAGCCGCTCATCGCCTCGGCGAGGGTGCCGAAGCCGGGGCGGTGGGCGTAGGGCCCGAACTGGCCGAAGGCGGTGACCCGGGTCAGGACCAGGCGGGGGTTGGCGGCGGAGAGCTCCGCCCAGCCGAGGTCCCACTTCTCCAGGGTGCCCGGGCGGAAGTTCTCGATGATGACGTCCGCGGTGGCGGCGAGCCGGAGCAGGGTGGCACGGCCGCCGCGTTTGGACAGGTCGAGGGTGATGGCGCGCTTGTTGCGGCCGAGCAGCTTCCACCACAGGCCGACGCCCTGCTTGGCCGGGCCGTGGCCCCGGGAGGGATCGGGCTTGCCCGGGTGCTCGACCTTGATGACCTCGGCACCGAAGTCGCCGAGCAGGGTGGCGGCGAGCGGCCCCGCGAAGAGCGTGGCGAGATCGAGGACGCGCAGTCCGGCGAGAGGCTGGGGCTGGGGGTTCGTACTCATGGTCGTCGTCCTCATGGTTGTCGTCCTCATGCCGTGTACTGCGCCTCGATCTCCGGGCGGTACGGCATCGAGGTCGACGCGCCCTCCCGCTGTACGGCCAGCGCGGCCGCGGCGGCCGCCCAGGACAGGGCCTCCCGGACCGGTTTCTCCTCGGACAGGGCCACCGCGAGGGCGCCGACGAAGGTGTCGCCCGCGCCCGTCGAGTCGACGGTGGTCACCCGGGGCGCGGGGATGACGAGGGGCTGGGCGTCGCGGGTGAGGTAGAGGCTGCCGGCCGCGCCGAGGGTGACGACGACCTGGGGCACCAGGTCGAGCAGGGCGGCGGCCGCGTCGCGCGGGTCGGCGCGGTCGGTGAGGGCGGCGGCCTCGCGCTCGTTGGCCACCATCAGGTCGATGTTGTCGAGGAGTTCGGGCGGCAGGGGGCGGACGGGCGACGGGGTGAGGATGGTGTGCACGCCGTGCCGGCGGGCGGCCTGCGCGCCGGCCACGACCGCCGGCAGCGGGATCTCCAGCTGGAGGAGGAGCCGGTCGGCGGAGGCGATGACCCCCTCGTCGCCGGGGGCGAGGTGGTCGACGGTGCCGTTGGCGCCGGGGACCACCACGATCGCGTTGCCGCCCTGGTCGTCGACGACGATGTGCGCGGTGCCGGAGGCGCACTCGATCGTGCGCAGCGAGTCGGTGTCCACGCCGGAGTGTTCGAGGGTCTCGCGCAGCCGGGCGCCGTAGGAGTCGTGGCCGACCGCGCCGATCATCGAGACGGTGGCGCCGGCGCGGGCGGCGGCGATCGCCTGGTTGGCGCCCTTGCCGCCGGGGATCGTACGGAAGTCCCGTCCGGTCACGGTCTCGCCGAGGTGTGGGGCCCGCTCGGCGTAGGCGACGAGGTCCATGTTCGTGCTGCCCAGTACGGCGATATGGGTCATGGGCGGGTCGCCTCCAGGTGGGTGAGATGGGCGAGGGTGTCGAAGCCGGTGCCGTCGAAGCCGGCGACCGAGGTGGCGAGCCGGTTCTTGAGCGGGACGGTCCAGCGGTCGGGCAGGGCGGCGGGGTCGCCCGCGAGCAGCCCGGCGACGGAACCGGCCGTCGCGCCGTTCGAGTCGGTGTCCCAACCGCCGCTCACCGCACGGCAGACGGAGCCGGTGAAGTCGCCGTCCGCGTGGGTGAGGGCGGCGGCGATCAGGGCGGTGTTGGGGATGGCGTGCACCCAGTGGTGGGTGGCGGAGTGGGCGCGGTGGAGTTCGTCCACGACCGTCTCGAAGTCCTCGTGGGTCTCCGCGAGCCGGATCGCGTGGTCGAGCGCGGCGGCGAGGCGCGAGCGGGGCGGCACGACGGAACGGCCGGCGCGCAGACAGGCGTGCACGTCGTGGGTTCCCGTGGCGGCGGTGGCGATGACGGCCGCCGTGAACATCGCCGCGTAGACGCCGTTGGCGGTGTGCGTGAGGGTCGCGTCGCGGTGTGCCTGCCCGGCCGCCGCCGCCGGATCACCGGGATTGGTCCAGCCGTGCACGTCGGCACGGATCAGCGCGCCGATCCATTCGCGGAAGGGGTTGCGGTGGCGGGCGGTGTGCGGGGGCTCGATGCCGGAGAGCAGATTGCGGTAGGCGACGCGCTCCGCGGTGAAGGTACGGCCGGCGGGCAGCTCGTCGAGCCAGAGCCGTGCCACGTCGGCGGTGGTGAAGGCGCGGCCGTGGCGTTGGAGCAGGAGGACGTTGAGGAGGGGGTAGTTGAGATCGTCGTCCTCGGGCATGCCGTCGATGTTCTCGGCGAGGGAGGTGGGGGCCGAGCGGCGGTTCCAGGGATGGGCGGAGAGGAGTTCGGCGGGGACTCCGTGGGCGGTGAAGTAGTGGTTCAGCGGCCAGTTGCCGGTGGCGCGGGCGAGTTCGCGGATCGCGTGCAGCGGAAGCTTCTCGACGGGTTTGCCGAGCAGACACCCGACGGCTCGGCCGAGCCAGGCGGCCTGGTATGCGCGGGGGGTGGGGGCGGAGGTGGGGACGCTTACCGGCGCTGGCAGGGTGTCGCTGCGCCCACCCGTGCCGCCCTGCGGCACGCCTGCCCGCAGCTGGGTATACAGGACGCGGCTGGGCAGCGCCCCGTCAGGGGCGCGGGGAACTGCGCGATCAGCCCCCACCGGGGCGCAGCCGTACGACGGCCAGTCGGGACACAGCGCCTTGATCTCGGCCAGATCCGTCGGCTCGTCCAACCTGCTCGGCAGGTCCGCGAGTTCGTCGAGGAGGTCTTCCGCGAGGCGGCGGAGATAGCGGGACGCCCGGTCCGGTGACGCGCCCGCGCGGCTCGGCGCGTCCGCGCCGCCCGCCGCCCGCCAGCGCGCAGCGATCGCCGCCGGCTCCCGTCCGTCCTGCCGTGCCTGCCGCAGCTCGTGGCCGAGCAGGTCCTCCGGCTGGACCCAGGTCAGTCGGAGCAACTCGGGCCTCCGAGGCGGGCGAAGGACTCCTCGTGGGCGCGCCGGCGCCCGACGTCGCGGGCGTGGATCTCCCGGGTCACCGCGGCCAGCGCGCGCGGCGGTTCCCAGAGGTCGAGGCGGCTCGCCTCGGCCACCCGCTTCGACCACTCCTCCGGTACGGCGGAGCCGAGCGCACCGGCGATCGCGCCCGCCATCGTCGCGATCGAGTCGCAGTCCCGGCCGTAGTTGACGGAACCGAGCACCGCCTGCCGGTAGTCGCCGTCGGCCACCAGCAACATGCCCAGGGCGACGGGGAGTTCCTCGATGGCGTGCAGGCGGGACGGGCGGCGGGCGCCGAGGGAGGGGGACCGGTAGTCGGGGCCGACCGTGTCGTAGGGGGCGACCGCCTCGCGCAGGGGCGTGAGCGCCGACTCGAAGTCGCCGTGGCACGAGGCCACTTCACAGACCTGTTCGATCGCGGTCCGGGTGCCGTCCTTCGCCAGCGACAGGGCCGCGGCCACGACCGAGTCCGGGGTCGCGCCCGGTGCCGCGGCCGCCGCCACCGCCGCCGCGAAGACGCCCGCCGCCTCCCTGCCGTACGACGACTGGTGGGCGCCCGCGACATCCAGCGCCTCGGCGTACGCGGCCCGCGGGTTCGCCGCGTTGACCAGGCCGACCGGGGCCATGTACATCGCCGCACCGCAGTTGACGATGTTGCCGACGCCGGCCTCGCGGGGATCGACGTGGCCGTAGTGGAGACGGGCCGCGAGCCACTTCTCCGCGAGGAAGATCCGGTGCAGGGGGATGGTCTCCGTCTCCAGCTCCGGGATCCAGCGGGGGTTGGTCATCAGGTCGGGGACCAGGTGGTCGGCGACGGCGTACGCGTCGAGGTGGTCGCGGACGCGGTCGTACACCCGTACCAGCGCATGGGTCATCAAGGTGTCGTCGGTGACGTGGCCGTCGCCCTTGTGGTACGGCGCGATCGGGCGGGCGGTGCGCCAGGCGTCGCCGTTCCAGGGGCCGACGACGCCGTGCACGCGGCCGCCGTGGCGTTCGAGGATCTGGTCGGGGGAGTAGCCCTCGACGGGTCCGCCGAGGGCGTCCCCGACGGCGGCTCCGACGAGCGCTCCGGTGATCCGTTCGTCGAGCGAAGCTCCGGCGCTTTCTTCTCCTTTGGGCGTCATGCACCGAATCATCCACCTGGACGGGCCGGTTGTGTGGCTTCCAGGAGTTCGGCGAGTTCCACGAGGTCGGTACCGGTGAGGCGGGGGAGGGCGCAGCCGGAGAGGGTGCGGCAGGCGTCCCGCCAGGGCGCGGGGACGGCCGCGCCGCCGCCGAGGGCGCCGGTGAGGGCGCCGGCCAGGGCGGGGGCCGAGTCGGCGACCCTCGACAGGCACGCGGCGGCGGGTACGGCCTCGGCGATCCGGCCTCGGGAGGCCGTGGCGAGGGCGAGGGCGACCGGGACGGTCTCGGCGGCGGCGATGCCGTAGCTGTAGACGTGGTCGACGATTTGGTGTTCGAGCAGGGGGATGACGGCGAACGCGGTGTCCGCCGCGCCGGTGAGGGTCAGGGCGTGCCGGGCGTTGCGGCCGATCTCGGTGGACTCGGGGAGTTCGGCGAGGGCCGCGGCCACGCAGGTCTCGACCTCGGCGCCGACCAGGGCGAGGGCGATGGCCGCCGCCATGGCGCGGGCGCCGTGGACTCCGTCGCCGTCCTGGGTGTAGCGGGCGTCGAACTCGGCGAGGTCGGCGGCGCGTTGGGGGTCGCCGGGGTGGGCGACGGCGAGGGCGCAGGCGCGGACGCAGGCGGCGTCGTCGAAGTAGTGCGGGTTGTCGTGGCCGGTGGCGGGCGGGCGCAGGCCGGTGGCGAGGTTGCCGAGGCCGGCGCGGACGGAGATGCGGGCGCGCAGGGGGAGCACGGCCGACTCGATCTCCGGGGCGCGTTCGGCCGCGGCGGCGACCTCGGAGGCCACGGCGGTCCAGGTGAGGTCGATGGCGGCGCGGGTACGGAGTTCACGGCTGAGGTCGCCGAGGACGGTGTCGTCGCCGGCGCGCAGCACCGCTTCCGCGGCGAAGGCCGCCCACTCGGCGTCGTCGGAGGGGCCGAGGCGGAGGGGCTCGGGGGGCTGGTTGAGGGCGATGGGGACGGGGAGGGTGGTGGTCGCGTTGTGCTCCGCGAAGGTGTCGAGTTCGCGGGTGAGGCGGCGGGTCCACTCGGGCATCCGGGACGCGCGGTGCCGGGCGGAGGGCCAGCCGGCGGCGTCCCCCGCGGCGAGGCCGAGCAGCAGCCCCTCGATACGACGCCGGTTCACCGAAGCCCCTCGCCACAGCCGACCCCCAGCGGACTCCGCCCCCTGGACCCCCGACCCCTCGTCCGCCCACCACCCGACTCGGTCGGCAGCAAGGCGGGCGCCAGGGGTTGCGGTTCGGCGGGGACGGGTGCGGCAGGTGCCTCGGTCGGCAGAAGGGCCGGCGTGGCAGGGCGCGGTTCGACGGGGATGGGGACGGGTGGTTGGGGGTGTGGTTCGGTCGGGATGAGGGTGGGTGGTTGGGGGTGTGGTTCGGTCGGGATGAGGGTGGGTGGTTGGGGGTGTGGTTCGGTCGGGATGAGGGTGGGTGGCTGGGGATGAGGTTCGGTTGGCGGGAGTGCCGGTGTGGCGGGGTGCGGCTCGGTCGGCAGACATGCTGCTGACGTGGCAGGGCGCGGCTCGGTCGGGAGGGGGAGGGGCGGTTGGGGGTGTGGTTCGGTCGGCAGGAGTGCTGCTGACGTGGTGGGGTTCGGCTCCGTAGGGATGGCGATGGGGGGCTCGGTCGGCAGAACCGTCGGTGTCGTGGAGCGTGCGTCGGTCTGGCCCGAAGCTGTTGCTCTCAGCAGGTCGGCCACCTCCAGGACGTGGTGTCCGGCCATTGACGGCAGGCAGCTTCCGCGGACCGGGCCGATCGCCGCTCCCCACTCCTCCGGGATCGCCGCCGCTCCCCGGGTCGCACCGGCCAGGGCGCCGGCCACCGCGGCCGTGGTGTCCGCGTCGCGCCCCATGTTGACGGCCGTCAGCACCGCGTCGCGGAAGTCGCCGTCCGCCGCCGCGTACGCGCCGAAGGCCAGGGCTACCGCCTCGGGGGCCAGGTCGGTCCAGGGGTAGCCGCCGATGACGACGGCGGAGCGGACCGCCCGTTCGCCGCGGTGGGCGACCGAGACGGCCCGGCGCAGGGAGCGGGCCGTCCAGGAGTCGTCCGGGATCACCGCGAGGGCGGCCGCGACCACCGACGTGGGCGGCGCCCCCGCCATCGCCGCCGCGACCCCCGCCGCCACCGCCTGGCCGCCGTAGATGCCCTCGCCCTCGTGGCTCACCGAGCCGTCGACGGCGACGAGCCGGGCCGCCTCGGCGGGGCGGCCGGCGGCGAAGACACCGAAGGGGGCCGCCCGCATGGCCAGGCCGTCGCTCCAGGCGTGCCGGTGCTGGGCGGAGATGGGGGCGGCCAGGCCCCGGCGGAGGTTCTCCAGGGTGCCGCGTTCGCTGAAGCCGGCGCCCTTGAAGGGGCCCTCGGCACGGTCGGCGATCCACTCGTGCCAGGCCGCCTCGACATGGGCCGGGGTGAGGGCCGAGCCGTGCCGGGCGAGGAGGAGGCCGGAGAAGATCGCGTACTCGGTGTCGTCCGTACCGGCGGGGGTGTCGGTGACGTATCCCGTGATGCGGCCCCAGCGGGCGCGGATCTCGGAGGGCTTCATGTTCTCCGCCGGCGCCCCGAGCGCGTCCCCCACGGCCAGGCCCAGCAGCGCGCCCCGCGCCCGGTCGTGCAGCTCGGGGGCGCGCTCGTCGGGGGTGGGGACCGGCGGGGTGCAGACGATCGATGACATGGGCGGGCCTCTCCGGGAGGGGCTTCGCGCGAGGCGCGGAACCGTTTGCGGATGTGTCCCACCAACGGCGGTTGACCGCAGCCTGACCGGCCTCCACATCACCCGGTCGACATATGTGCAGCCCCTCGCACGTGTGAGCGGAAAGCGGCAAAACCGCAGGTTAGCCGAGCCTTTCCTTGCTGGCGGAGGGGAATGTCGGGGCGTAACGTCAGCGTTGTCGAAAGATAGAACTTGTCCAAACTTAGCTTTGCCTCAGCTTATTCGAGGCGTACGCGAGACCTTTTGGGGGACCCTTCATGGCCGTCATCGAGACCCAGGCGACACTGCACGAAGCCCACCGCGACAACCACACCCACCGGGATGTGAACGGGGGCTGGCTGCGGCCCGCCGTCTTCGGCGCCATGGACGGACTGGTCTCCAACCTCGCCCTGATGACCGGTGTGGCCGGCGGGGCCGTCGGTCATCAGACCGTCGTGATCACCGGGCTCGCGGGTCTTGCCGCCGGCGCCTTCTCGATGGCCGCCGGCGAGTACACCTCCGTCGCCTCGCAGCGCGAGCTGGTCGAGGCCGAGCTGGACGTCGAGCGGCGGGAGCTGCGCAAGCACCCGCAGGACGAGGAGGCCGAGCTGGCCGCGCTGTACGAGGCGAGGGGCGTCGAGCCGGCGCTGGCCCGGGAGGTCGCCCGGCAGCTGTCCGCCGACCCCGAGCAGGCGCTGGAGATACATGCCAGGGAAGAGCTGGGCATCGATCCCGGCGACCTGCCCTCGCCGCTGGTCGCCGCCGTCTCGTCCTTCGGGTCGTTCGCGCTGGGCGCGCTGCTGCCCGTGCTGCCGTTCCTGCTCGGCGCGACCGCGCTCTGGCCCGCCCTGCTGCTGGCGCTCGCCGGGCTGTTCGGCTGTGGTGCCGTGGTGGCCAAGGTGACCGCGCGGAGCTGGTGGTTCAGCGGTCTGCGACAGCTCGCGCTGGGCGGTGCGGCGGCCGGTGTGACGTACGCCCTGGGCACCCTGTTCGGGACGGCCGTAGGATAGGGCGACTGGTAGCTATGCGTTGGGCCGCATAAGTACCCGTTACTCGCTGGTTTCGAATGCTTAACCACTGGGCATGAGCCGTAAGCGCCGCAGGCAATGAAGCCTGCCTTGCACCTGTGGGGTGGCGCGACGCTCACCCCCGCCCCTGCGGACCGATGGACACGGATCTGTCCGGATCGGTCCCCCACCACCTTCACCGCTTTGCGCGGTACCCCGCCGTAAACCCCTACGGCGTCCGCATGTTGGAACGGTGTATCCAGTTCCCGAGAACCGCTTCATCATGTAACCTGCGTGAAATTTCGCAACAAAAAACGCAGAGGGCCAGCGTCGTCCCTCGGCACCCGCTATACGCCACTGACGACGACGGGAGAGCCGATGCGTACGCCGCGCCAGCCGTCCCAGCACTCCACGAACGGCCGAAACTGGTCCTTCATGGATGCTCGCCCTGCTGCGCAGGGTATGTACGACCCCCGCAACGAGCGCGACGCCTGTGGCGTCGGCTTCGTGGCCACCCTCACCGGCGAGGCGAGCCATGCGCTGGTCGAGCAGGCGCTCACGGTTCTGCGCAACCTGGAGCACCGCGGCGCGACCGGCTCCGAGCCCGACTCCGGCGACGGTGCGGGCCTGCTCTCCCAGGTGCCCGACGCCTTCTTCCGCGAGGTGGCCGGATTCGAGCTGCCGGCGGCCGGTTCGTACGCCGTGGGCATCGCCTTCCTGCCCGAGGACGGCACGCAGGACGCCGTCTCGCGGATCGAGACGATCGCGGCGGAGGAGGGCCTCACCGTCCTCGGCTGGCGCGAGGTCCCGGTCGCCCCGCAGCTGCTCGGCGCCACCGCCCGCTCCACCATGCCGGTCTTCCGGCAGGTCTTCGTCACCGACCACGCCAGCGAGGGCATCGCGCTGGACCGCAAGGCGTTCGTGCTGCGCAAGCGCGCCGAGCGCGAGGTGGGCGTCTACTTCCCGTCGCTGTCCGCGCGGACCATCGTCTACAAGGGCATGCTGACCACCGGCCAGCTGGAGCCCTTCTTCCCGGACCTGTCCGACCGCCGCTTCGCGTCCGCGATCGCGCTCGTGCACTCCCGGTTCTCCACGAACACCTTCCCGTCGTGGCCGCTCGCCCACCCCTACCGGTTCGTCGCCCACAACGGTGAGATCAACACCGTCAAGGGCAACCGCAACTGGATGCGGGCCCGCGAGTCGCAGCTGGTCTCCGACCTGTTCGGCCCGCAGGAGAAGCTGGACCGGGTCTTCCCGATCTGTACGCCCGACGCCTCGGACTCGGCCTCCTTCGACGAGGTGCTGGAGCTCCTGCACCTGGGCGGGCGTTCGCTGCCGCACTCCGTGCTGATGATGATCCCGGAGGCGTGGGAGAACCACGACTCCATGGACGCGGCCCGCCGCGCCTTCTACGGCTACCACTCCACGATGATGGAGCCCTGGGACGGCCCCGCCTGCGTCACCTTCACCGACGGCTCCCAGGTCGGCGCCGTTCTCGACCGCAACGGTCTGCGCCCCGGCCGCTACTGGGTCACCGACGAGGGCCTGGTCGTCCTCGGCTCCGAGGTCGGAGTCCTCGACATCGACCCCGCCAAGGTCGTCCGCAAGGGCCGGCTGCAGCCCGGCAGGATGTTCCTCGTCGACACCGTCGAGCACCGCATCATCGAGGACGACGAGATCAAGGCAGGCCTCGCCGCCGCGCAGCCGTACGCGGAGTGGCTGGAGGCCGGCGAGATCGAGCTGGGCGACCTGCCCGAGCGCGAGCACATCGTGCACACCCACGCCTCGGTCACCCGTCGCCAGCAGACCTTCGGCTACACCGAGGAAGAGCTGCGCGTCATCCTCGCGCCGATGGCCAAGGCCGGCGCCGAGCCGATCGGCTCCATGGGCACCGACTCGCCGATCGCCGCGCTGAGCGAGCGCCCGCGCCTGCTCTTCGACTACTTCACCCAGCTGTTCGCGCAGGTCACCAACCCGCCGCTGGACGCGATCCGCGAAGAGCTCGTCACCTCGCTGCGCTCGTCCCTCGGCCCCGCGGGCAACCTGCTCGACCCGACCGCCGCGTCCTGCCGGTCCGTCGTGCTGCCCTTCCCGGTGATCGACAACGACGAGCTGGCGAAGCTCATCCACATCAACGCCGACGGCGACATGCCCGGCTTCAAGGCCGCGACCCTGTCCGGCCTGTACCGGGTCTCCGGCGGCGGCGACTCGCTCGCCGCGCGGATCGACGAGATCTGCGCCGAGGCCGACGCGGCCATCGAGAACGGCGCCCGGCTGATCGTCCTGTCGGACCGGCACTCGGACGCCGAGCACGCGCCGATCCCGTCGCTGCTGCTCACCGCGGCCGTCCACCACCACCTCATCCGCACCAAGCAGCGCACCCACGTGGGCCTGCTGGTCGAGGCCGGTGACGTCCGCGAGGTCCACCACGTGGCCCTGCTGATCGGGTTCGGCGCCGCCGCCGTCAACCCGTACCTGGCCATGGAGTCCGTCGAGGACCTGACCCGCGCGGGCACCTTCCTGCCGGGCATGGAGGCCGAGCAGGCCATCCGCAACCTGATCTACGCCCTCGGCAAGGGCGTCCTGAAGGTCATGTCCAAGATGGGCATCTCCACGGTCGCCTCGTACCGCGGCGCCCAGGTCTTCGAGGCCGTCGGTCTCGAAGCGGGCTTCGTCGACAAGTACTTCAACGGCACCGCCTCCAAGATCGGCGGCGTCGGCCTCGACGTCGTCGCCCAGGAGGTCGCCGCCCGGCACGCCAAGGCCTACCCGGCCTCCGGCATCGCGCCGGCCCACCGCGCCCTGGAGATAGGGGGCGAGTACCAGTGGCGCCGCGAGGGCGAGCCGCACCTGTTCGACCCCGAGACGGTCTTCCGCCTCCAGCACTCCACGCGCGCTAACCGCTACGACATCTTCAAGAAGTACACGGACCGCGTGAACGAGCAGTCCGAGCGGCTCATGACGCTCCGCGGCCTGTTCGGCTTCACGTCGGACCGTCCGTCGATCTCCATCGACGAGGTCGAGCCGGTCTCCGAGATCGTCAAGCGGTTCTCGACCGGCGCCATGTCGTACGGCTCCATCTCGCGCGAGGCCCACGAGACCCTCGCCATCGCCATGAACCAGCTGGGCGGCAAGTCCAACACCGGTGAGGGCGGCGAGGACCCGGACCGTCTCTACGACCCGGCCCGCCGGTCCGCCATCAAGCAGGTCGCCTCCGGCCGCTTCGGTGTGACGAGCGAGTACCTGGTCAACGCGGACGACATCCAGATCAAGATGGCCCAGGGCGCCAAGCCCGGCGAGGGCGGCCAGCTGCCCGGCCACAAGGTCTACCCGTGGGTCGCCAAGACCCGGCACTCCACCCCGGGTGTCGGTCTGATCTCCCCGCCGCCGCACCACGACATCTACTCCATCGAGGACCTGGCCCAGCTGATCCACGACCTGAAGAACGCGAACCCGCAGGCGCGGATTCACGTCAAGCTGGTCTCGGAGGTCGGCGTCGGCACGGTCGCGGCCGGTGTGTCCAAGGCGCACGCGGACGTCGTGCTCATCTCGGGCCACGACGGCGGTACGGGTGCCTCCCCGCTGACCTCGCTGAAGCACGCGGGCGGTCCCTGGGAGCTCGGCCTCGCCGAGACCCAGCAGACGCTGCTGCTCAACGGCCTGCGCGACCGCATCGTCGTGCAGACCGACGGCCAGCTGAAGACCGGCCGTGACGTGGTCATCGCCGCGCTGCTCGGCGCCGAGGAGTTCGGTTTCGCGACCGCGCCGCTCGTCGTCTCCGGCTGCATCATGATGCGCGTCTGCCACCTGGACACCTGCCCGGTCGGCGTCGCCACCCAGAACCCGGTGCTGCGCGACCGCTTCTCCGGCAAGGCCGAGTACGTGGTGAACTTCTTCCAGTTCATCGCGCAGGAGGTCCGCGAGATCCTCGCCGAGCTGGGCTTCCGCACCATCGAGGAGGCCGTCGGCCACGCGGAGGCGCTCGACGTCACCCGTGCCGTGAACCACTGGAAGGCGCAGGGCCTCGACCTGGCCCCGCTCTTCTACGTGCCCGAGCTCCCCGAGGGCGCCTCCCTGCACCAGACCGTCGCGCAGGACCACGGCCTGGAGAAGGCCCTGGACAACGAGCTGATCAAGCTCGCCTCCGACGCCCTGGCCGCCTCCAGCGCCACCGACGCCCAGCCGGTGCGCGCCCAGATCAAGGTGCGCAACATCAACCGCACGGTCGGCACCATGCTCGGCCACGAGGTGACGAAGAAGTTCGGCGGCGCGGGCCTGCCCGACGACACCATCGACATCACCTTCACCGGCTCGGCCGGCCAGTCCTTCGGCGCCTTCCTGCCGCGCGGTGTCACGCTCCGCCTGGAGGGCGACGCCAACGACTACGTCGGCAAGGGCCTCTCCGGCGGCCGGGTCATCGTCCGCCCGGACCGGGCGGCCGACCACCTCGCCGAGTACTCCACCATCGCGGGCAACACCATCGCGTACGGCGCGACCGGCGGCGAGCTGTTCCTGCGCGGTCGTACCGGCGAGCGGTTCTGCGTCCGCAACTCCGGTGCGCTGGTGGTCTCGGAGGGCGTGGGCGACCACGGCTGCGAGTACATGACCGGCGGCCACGCGGTCGTCCTCGGCGAGACGGGCCGCAACTTCGCGGCCGGTATGTCCGGTGGCGTCGCGTACGTGATCGACCTGAACATCGACCACGTCAACGTGGGCAACGTCGACGCCGTAGAGGCCCTCGACGACGCCGACAGGCAGTGGCTGCACGACGTGGTGCGCCGGCACGCCGAGGAGACCGGCTCCACGGTCGCCGAGAAGCTGCTCGCCGACTGGGACGCGGCCGTGCAGCGGTTCAGCAAGATCATTCCTGGCACTTACAAGGCAGTGCTCGCCGCCAAGGACGCCGCCGAGCGAGCGGGTCTCTCCGAGACCGAGACCCACGAGAAGATGATGGAGGCGGCGATCAATGGCTGACCCGAAGGGCTTCCTGAACCACGGCCGTGAGGTCGCCAAGACCCGCCCCGTCACCGACCGCGTCCGGGACTGGAACGAGGTCTACGTCCCCGGCTCCCTGCTGCCGATCATCAGCAAGCAGGCCAGCCGCTGCATGGACTGCGGCATCCCGTTCTGCCACAACGGCTGTCCGCTCGGGAACCTGATCCCCGAGTGGAACGACTTCGCCTACCGCGAGGACTGGACGGCGGCTTCCGAGCGCCTGCACGCGACCAACAACTTCCCGGAGTTCACCGGTCGCCTCTGCCCGGCCCCCTGCGAGTCGGCCTGCGTGCTCGGCATCAACCAGCCGGCCGTGACCATCAAGAACGTCGAGGTCTCGATCATCGACAAGGCGTGGGACGCGGGCACCGTCGCCCCGCAGGCCCCCGAGCGCCTGTCCGGCAAGACCGTCGCCGTCATCGGCTCGGGCCCGGCGGGCCTCGCCGCCGCCCAGCAGCTGACCCGGGCCGGCCACACGGTCGCCGTCTACGAGCGCGCCGACCGCATCGGCGGCCTGCTCCGCTACGGCATCCCCGAGTTCAAGATGGAGAAGCGGCACATCAACCGCCGTATCGAGCAGATGCGCGCGGAGGGCACCCGCTTCCGTACCGGTATAGAGATCGGCGTCGACCTCAAGGCGACCGACCTGAAGAAGCGGTACGACGCGGTCGTCATCGCCGCCGGCGCCACCACCGCCCGTGATCTCCCCGTCCCCGGGCGGGAGTTGAAGGGCGTGTACCAGGCGATGGAGTACCTGCCGCTCGCCAACAAGGTCCAGGAGGGCGACTACGTGGTGTCGCCCATCTCGGCCGAGGGCAAGCACGTGGTCGTGATCGGCGGCGGCGACACCGGCGCGGACTGCGTGGGCACCGCCCACCGCCAGGGCGCGGCCTCCGTCACCCAGCTGGAGATCATGCCCCGCCCGGGCGAGGACCGCGCGCCGAACCAGCCGTGGCCGACCTTCCCGATGCTCTACAAGGTCACCAGCGCGCACGAGGAGGGCGGCGAGCGGGTCTACTCCGTCTCCACCACCCACTTCGAGGGCGACGAGGACGGCAACGTCCAGTGGCTGCACCTCACCGAGGTGGAGTTCATCGAGGGCAGGCTGACCCCGAAGCCGGGCACCGAGCGCAAGATCCCGGCCCAGCTGGTCACCCTGGCCATGGGCTTCACCGGCACCGACCGGGTGAACGGTGTCGTCGACCAGTTCGGCCTCGAACTCGACGAGCGCGGCAACGTCGCCCGCGACGCCGACTTCCAGACCAACGTCCCCGGTGTCTTCGTCGCCGGTGACGCGGGCCGCGGCCAGTCCCTGATCGTCTGGGCGATCGCCGAGGGCCGCTCGGCCGCCAAGGGCGTCGACCGCTTCCTCACCGGCGTGAGCGACCTCCCGGCCCCGATCCGCCCGACGGACCGCTCACTGATGGTCTGACCCGCCCCCCAAAGACGTCCCGTACAAAGGCGTACGGAACACTGACGGCGCCTGCCCCACAGTCCCCGACCGGACGACCGGGCAGGCGCCGCCGCATGTCCGCCGATCAAGTAACCTCTGCCTCCTGACCAGCAGTTGAAGGGGGAGCAGGATGGCCGCGATCAGTCTCAGCAAGGTGGAGCGGACCGCGCCCGCGCTGGTCGGCCCGTACCGGTCGGCCGGGATCTCCCTCACCAAGCACGGACTCGACGGCCTGCGCGCCGCCGTCTACCTGGTCGTCGACTACTCCGGCTCGATGAAGCCGTACTACGCGGACGGCAGTGTGCAGGCGCTCGCCGACCGGGTCCTCGGTCTCTCCGCGCACCTGGACGACGACGGCCGGGTGCCCGTCGTCTTCTTCTCCACGGACATCGACGCGGTCACCGACATCGAACTCGCCGAGCACGAGGGCCGGATCGAGAAGATCGCGGCCGGGCTCGGGCACATGGGCAAGACCAGCTACCACCTGGCGATGGATGCGGTCATCGACCACTACCTCGACAGCGGCTCCACCGTGCCCGCCCTGGTCGTCTTCCAGACCGACGGCGGCCCCATCAACAAACTCGCCGCCGAACGCTATCTGTGCAAGGCGGCCAAGCTGCCGCTGTTCTGGCAGTTCGTCGGCTTCGGCGACCCGGACAGCAAGCAGTTCGACTTCCTGCGCAAGCTCGACGAGCTGGCGGTGCCGGGGAAGCGGGCGGTGGACAACGCGGGCTTCTTCCACGCCGGTTCGGCCCCGGGGCAGGTGCCGGACGGCGAGCTGTACGACCGTATCGTCGGCGAGTTCCCGCAGTGGCTGGCGGCGGCGCGGGCGGCGGGCATCGTACGGGCCGGCTGACCCGGCGGACTCCGCCGACTTTACGCGGCACCGTTGGCTGTAGCGCTCCGGCGTGCCACCCTGAGGGGTGATCCGGCGGGGAGGCGACGCGACGTATGGACGACGCGGCACGAACGGTGAACGGCCAGGCACGGGTGGGGAGTTCCGCGAATCGAGCGGAGCCGCCAGGCAAGGGTGAGAAGGTCGCGGACTGGGCGGACAGCCGACTGGGGCTGTACTCCCTGGCCAAGGCCAACATGCGCAAGGTGTTCCCGGACCACTGGTCCTTCATGCTGGGGGAGATCTGCCTCTACAGCTTCCTCATCCTGATCCTCACGGGCATCTACCTGACCCTGTTCTTCGAGCCCAGCGGCGCCGAGGTCGTGTACCACGGCACCTATGAACCGCTGAACGGCATCGTCATGACCAAGGCGTACGAGTCGACGCTGCACATCAGCTTCGACGTACGCGGCGGACTGCTGATCCGGCAGATCCACCACTGGGCGGCGCTGATCTTCGTGGCCGGCATGTTCGTGCACATGATGCGGGTGTTCTTCACCGGCGCCTTCCGCAAGCCGCGCGAGGTCAACTGGCTGTTCGGCTGGACCCTGCTGTTCCTGGCCATCCTCACCGGTCTCACCGGCTACTCGCTCCCCGACGACCTGCTCTCCGGCACCGGCGTCCGGTTCGCCGACGGCGCGATCCTGTCGATCCCGATCGTCGGGTCGTACATCTCGATGTTCCTGTTCGGCGGGGAGTTCCCGGGGCACGACATCATCTCCCGGTTCTTCCCGATCCACGTCCTGCTGCTGCCCGGGATCATGCTGGGCCTGGTCGTCGCCCATCTGATCCTGGTCTTCTACCACAAGCACACCCAGTACCCGGGGCCCGGACGCGACCAGAAGAGCGTGGTCGGGATGCCCTTCCTGCCGGTCTACATGGCCAAGGCCGGCGGCTTCTTCTTCCTCGTCTTCGGCGTCCTCGCGATCATCGGCGGCATCGCCACCATCAACCCGGTGTGGGCCTTCGGCCCCTACCGGCCGGACCTGGTGACCACCGGCGCCCAGCCCGACTGGTACCTGGGCTTCTCCGAAGGCCTGATCCGGGTCATGCCCGGCTGGGAGATCAACGCCTGGGGCCACACCCTGGAACTCGGCGTCTTCATCCCCTTCTCGCTGTTCCCGCTCTTCCTGCTGGCCATCGGCGTCTACCCGTTCATCGAGGCGTGGATCACCGGCGACAAGCGCGAGCACCACATCCTCGACCGGCCGCGCAACACCCCCGTGCGCACCGCCCTCGGCGTGGCCTGGCTGAGCATCTACGCCGTCCTGCTGATCGGCGGCGGCAACGACGTGGTCGCCACCCATCTCCATCTCTCCATCAACTCGATCACCTGGTTCGTACGGATCTCCGTCTTCGTCGTCCCGGTCCTCGCCTTCGTCATCACCAAACGGATCTGCCTCGGACTGCAGCGCCGGGACCGCGACAAGGTCCTGCACGGCCGGGAGACCGGCCTCATCAAGATGCTTCCGCACGGCGAGTACGTCGAGGTCCACGAACCGCTCAACCAGGAGAGCCTGTTCGTCCTGACCCAGCACGAGCAGCGGCCGCCGTACGAGATCGGCCCGCTGGAGGACGCGAACGGGGTGCGGCGCAAGGTCACCGTCACCCAGCGGGTGCGGGCGAGCCTGGCCAAGGGCATGTTCGGCCCGGACACCCACATCCCGAAGCCGACGGAGCAGGAGTACCGGGAGATCACGAGCGGGGATCACCACCACTGAGGACCTCGGCGCGGCATTCCTCCGGTGTTCCCCAGGCTCCCCGCAGCGCCCGCGCCTTGGTCAGCCAGAGCGACAAGTCGTACTCCGCCGTGTAGCCGATCGCCCCGTGCAGTTGCAGTGCGGCCCGTGCCCCGGCGCAGGCCGCCTCGCACGCACTGAGCTTCGCCGCGGCCACGTCCGCCGGGGCCGTCGTCACGGCCGCGCCGAAGACCAGTGGGCGCGCGAACTCCAGCGCGATCTTCGCGTCGGCCAGCCGGTGCCCGACCGCCTGGAACGACCCGATCGGCACCCCGAACTGGGTCCGCTGCTTGACATACGCCACCGTTCTGTCGAGCAGGGCCAGCCCCACCCCCAGCGCCTGCGCGGCCGTGGCCAGCCGGGCCCAGGTCAGCGCCCGCGCCCACGGCGGCTCCGGGCGGAGCAGTTCGCCGACCGGAACCAGCGGGGTGAGCCGGCGGGCGGGGTCCAGGGACCGGTGCACGGCCCCGGCACCGGAGGACAGCAGCAAGCCCTCCGGGGCGGCCGCAAGCCGTACATCGGCGGCGTCCCCGTCCAGCGCGAACCCGTAACCGTGCTTCTCGAACGCCACCGTCGCCACCGACTCGCCCGACGCGATCCCCGGCAGGAACCGCTTGGCGAGGCCCTCGCCGTCATCGAGCAGCACCGCCGCCGCCACCGTCTCCGCCAACGGCCCCGGTACCGCGTACCGCCCCAACTCGACGAACGCGACGGCGAGTTCGACAGGGCGGCGGCCCGCCCCGCCGTACTCCTCCGGCACGGCGAGCCCGAACACCCCCGCCGCGCCGATACGGCCCCACAAGGCCCGTCCGCTCGCCTGCTCGCCGCGGCTCCAGTCCCGTACCACCGCCGGTGTGTCCGCGGCCGTCAGCAGCCCCCGCAGGGCGGCCGCGAAGTCGCGCTGCTCGGGGTCGAGGAGGAAACGCATGTCAGCGGCGCCCCTTCGGCAGGCCGAGCAGGCGCTCGGCGATGATGTCGCGCTGGATCTCGTTGGTGCCCGCGTAGATCGGGCCGGCGAGCGAGAAGACGTACCCCTCGGACCAGGGCGAGTCGGCCGACTCGCCCTCCGCGCCCAGCAGGTCGAGCGCCGTCTCGTGCAGCGCGAGGTCCAGCTCGGACCAGAACACCTTGTTGAGGCTGGACTCCGGGCCCAGCGACTCGCCGTCCAGGACCCGGGCGGCCGCCGCATAGGTGAACAGCTGGTACGCGCGGGCGCCGACGACGGCGTCGGCCACCCGGGCCGCGGCGGACTCCGGGGCGCCCCGCGCCCGCCAGAGGCGCAGCAGCCGGTCGGCGGCGGCCAGGAAGCGGCCCGGCGAGCGCAGCGTCAGCCCCCGCTCGTTGCCCGCCGTCGACATCGCGATCCGCCAGCCCCGGCCCGGCTCCCCGATCACGTCCTCGTCGGGCACGAACACCTCGTCCAGGAACAGCTCCGCGAACGCCGGTTTCCCGTCGAGCCGGCCGATCGGGCGGACGGTCACGCCCGGTGCGCGCAGGTCGAACATCAGGTAGGTGAGCCCCTGATGCGGTTTCGGGGCGTCCGGATCGCTGCGGAACAGGCCGAACGCGCGGTCGGCGAAGGCCGCCCGTGACGACCAGGTCTTCTGTCCGGTGAGCAGCCAGCCGCCGGTGGTCCGCACGGCCCGGGAGGTCAGGGAGGCCAGGTCCGAGCCGGCCTCGGGCTCCGACCAGGCCTGCGCCCAGACCACCTCCCCGGTGGCCATCGGCGGCAGCACCCGCGCCCGCTGTTCCTCCGTGCCGTGCTCGAAGAGGGTGGGCGCGAGCAGGCTGACGCCGTTCTGGCCGACCCGGCCCGGCGCGCCCGCCGCGTGGTACTCCTCCTCGAAGACCAGCCAGCGGATCAGCCCCGCGTCCCGGCCGCCGTACCGCTGTGGCCAGGACACCACCGACCAGCGGTCCGCGGCCAGTTCGGCCTCCCAGGCGCGGTGTGCCGCGAAGCCCTCGGCGGTCTCCAGGGAGGGCAGCGGGGGGGCGGGCACGTGGTCCGCCAGCCAGGCGCGGGCCTCGGCGCGGAACTCCTCGTCGGCCGGGGTGTGGGTCAGGTCCACGGTCGCCGTCACCGTCCTTCCCTAACAAGTGTTTGGTAGGTTAGCGTGGGTCCATGACAGGCGTCGAGAGTCCGGAGTACGTGCCCGGGCACGGGCTGCTCGAAGGGCGTACCGCCGTCGTCACGGCCGCGGCCGGGGCGGGCATCGGCGGCGCCACCGCGCGCCGCTTCCTGGAGGAGGGCGCGCGCGTACTGATCAGCGACGCGCACGCGCGGCGGCTGAAGGAGTACGAGGCCGAGCTGGCCGGCCGCCACCCGGGCGCCGTGACCGCCCTGCCCTGTGACGTGACCGACGAGGCCCAGGTGCGGGAGCTTTTCGACACCGCCGTGCGGACGCACGGCCGGCTGGACATCGTCGTCAACAACGCCGGACTGGGCGGCACTTCGACCCTGGTCGAGATGGGCGACGAGCAGTGGGCCCGGGTGCTCGACGTCACCCTCAACGGCACCTTCCGCTGCGTCCGCGCCGCCCTGCGGCACTTCCGCGACAGCGCGGACGGCGGGGTGATCGTCAACAACTCCTCCGTCGTCGGCTGGCGGGCCCAGGCCGGACAGGCGCACTACGCCGCCGCCAAGGCCGGGGTGATGGCCCTGACCCGGTGCGCGGCGATCGAGGCCGCCGCGTACGGCGTGCGGGTCAACGCCGTGGCGCCGAGCCTCGCCATGCATCCGCACCTGGTGAAGGTGACCTCGGCCGAACTGCTGGCGGAACTCACCGCCCGCGAGGCCTTCGGGCGGTACGCCGAGCCCTGGGAGGTGGCCAACGCGATCGTCTTCCTCGCGTCCGGCTACTCCTCGTACCTCACGGGGGAGGTCGTCTCCGTCAGCAGCCAGCATCCCTAGGACCACAATGGACCCGTGCCGACCAAGAAGAAGCCCCAGGTGACCGCCGCCCCCGCCCGGCGCCGCGAACTCCTCGAGACCGCCGCCGAGGTCTTCGCCGAACAGGGCTACAACGCCACCACCGTACGCAAGATCGCGGACCACGCGGGCATGCTCGCGGGCAGCCTCTACTACCACTTCGACTCCAAGGAATCGATGCTGGAGGAGATCCTGCGGACCTTCCTCGACGAGCTCTGGGGCGGCTACGACACCGTCCTGGACGCCGAACTCGGGCCCCGCGAGACCCTCGAAGCCCTGGTCACCGAGTCCTTCCGGGAGATCGACCGGCACCGCGCCGCCGTCGCGATCTACCAGAAGGAGAGCAAGCAGCTGGTCGCGCAGGAGAGGTTCGGCTTTCTCGCCGAGTCGCAGCGCAGATTCGAGAAGGCGTGGCTGTCCACGCTGGAACGCGGCGTCGCCGCGCGTGTCTTCCGCGCCGACCTCGACGTCCGCCTCACCTACCGGTTCGTCCGCGACACCGTGTGGGTCGCCGCCTCCTGGTACCGGCCTGGCGGACAGCACAGCCCGGAGGAGATCGCCCGGCAGTACCTGTCGATGGTGCTGGACGGGATCGCCGTACGCACGTGACCACTGGGGAGTTGACATGGCCGAGGCCTACATAGTCGAAGCGGTGCGTACGCCCGTCGGGCGGCGCGGGGGAGGGCTCAGCGCGGTCCACCCGGCCGACCTGGGCGCGCATGTGCTGAAGGAACTGGTCGCCCGGGCCGGTGTGGACCCGGCCGCCGTCGAGGACGTCGTCTTCGGCTGCCTCGACGCGGTGGGACCGCAGGCCGGTGACATCGCCCGGACCAGCTGGCTGGCGGCCGGACTGCCCGAGGAGGTGCCGGGCGTGACCGTCGACCGGCAGTGCGGCTCCTCGCAGCAGGCCGTGCACTTCGCCGCGCAGGCGGTGCTCTCCGGCACCCAGGACCTGGTGGTCGCCGGCGGTGTCCAGAACATGTCCCAGATCCCCATCGCCTTCGCCTCCCGCCAGGCCGCCGAGCCCCTCGGGCTGACCGAGGGCCCCTTCCTCGGCAGCGAGGGCTGGCGGGCCCGGTACGGCCGGCAGCCCGTCAACCAGTTCGCCGGCGCCGAGATGATCGCCGCCAAGTGGGGCATCAGCCGCCAGGACCAGGAGGAGTTCGCCCTGCGCTCCCACCGGCGGGCGCTGAGCGCCATCGACGAGGGCCGCTTCGAGCGCGAGACGGTCCCCTACGGCCCGGTCGCCGTGGACGAGGGGCCGCGCCGGGAGACCTCCCTGGAGAAGATGGCTGCCCTCAAGCCGGTCGTCGACGGCGGCACCATCACCGCCGCCTGCTCCTCCCAGGTCTCCGACGGCGCCGCCGCGCTGCTCCTCGCCTCCGAACGCGCCGTCCGCGAACACGGACTGCGCCCCCGCGCCCGCGTCCACCATCTCTCCGTCCGCGGCGAGGACCCCATCCGGATGCTCTCCGCCCCGATCCCGGCCACCGCGCACGCCCTGAAGAAGACCGGCCTCACCATCGACGCCATCGACCTCGTCGAGATCAACGAGGCCTTCGCCCCCGTCGTCCTCGCCTGGCTCAAGGAGACCGGCGCCGACCCCGCCCGGGTCAACGTCAACGGCGGCGCCATCGCCCTCGGCCACCCCCTCGGCGCCACCGGCGTCAAACTCATGACCACCCTCCTCCACGAACTGGAACGCACCGACGGCCGCTTCGGCCTCCAGACGATGTGCGAGGGCGGGGGACAGGCGAACGTGACGGTCATCGAGCGGTTGTGAAGGTGACGGTCAGCGTGCGGTTGTGAGTCGTGCTGTGGTCTCCTCTGCCTCCTTCATGATCCGTTCCAGTAGCTCGGCGCACGACGGCAGGTCGTCGATCACTCCGGCGACCTGCCCGGACGCCATCACGCCCAGATCCGTACGGCCGTCCACCATCGCCGATCTGAGCAGCATCGGGGTGTTGGCGGCCAGCAGGACCTGACTCCAGGACAGTTCCTTCCCGTGCCGCAGGGCCAGCCCGTCCTGGACCATCTGCCGCCAGGTGAGCCCGGACAGCTTCCGGAACCCCGCCGCCCGCCGTATCGCGTGCAGCAGACTCCGGGCCCGGCCCGAACGCTCCAGCGCGGCCACCAGATCGGTCCGCAGCATCCGGTGCGGCAGCCCGTCGACCGCCCTGGTGACGGTGACGTCCTTGACCGTGGCCGCCAGGTATCTCGCCTTCACCGCGTCCGGCACCGTCGAGTCCGAGGTGAGCAGGAACCGGGTGCCCATCGCGACCCCCGCCGCGCCGTACGCCAGCGCCGCCACCAGTCCCCGGCCGTCGAAGAACCCCCCGGCGGCCACCACCGGTATCCGCACCGCGTCCACCACCTGCGGCAGCAGCACGCTCGTGGCCACCTCGCCGGTGTG
Source organism: Streptomyces sp. NPDC090088 (assembly GCF_044747345.1). NCBI lineage: Bacteria > Bacillati > Actinomycetota > Actinomycetes > Kitasatosporales > Streptomycetaceae > Streptomyces > Streptomyces sp. NPDC090088. The sequence goes on from NZ_JBIVDZ010000001.1 coordinate 1,595,447, forward strand.
CCCGCCGCCCTCACCGCCCTGCACGATCACCGCGTCCGCGCCCCAGGCCGCCACCTTCTCGGCGTGCCGTCGCGCCCCGACGGACGGGATCACCACCACCCCCGCCTCCTTCAGCTCGGCGATCAGCTCGGCGGAGGGGGCGAGGGCGAAGGACGCCACCCGCACACCGCCGTCGATGATCAGCCGGACCCGGTCGCCGGCGTCGGCCGCGTCCGCCCGCAGGTTCACCCCGAACGGGGCGTCCGTACGGCACCGAACCTCGGCTATCGCGGTCCGCAACTGGTCCAGGGTCATCGTGGCGGAGGCCAGGATGCCGAGGGCTCCCGCGTTGGCCGTGGCCGAGACCAGCCGGGGTCCCGCCACCCAGCCCATGCCGGTCTGCACGATCGGATGCCGGACCCCGGCCAGCCGGGTGAGCGCGGTCTCCATCAGCCCGCGACCTCCTTCGTCCGCGCCCCGGCCGGATCCAGCACCTCGCGGATCAGCCGCAGCTCCTCCTCGCCCGGTTCGCGGGTGTACGGCACCTCGTCCGGGACGGCCAGTTCGAACTCCGTGGCCTCCCGCACCTGCTCGACGCTCACCCCGGGATGCAGCGCGGCCAGCCGCATCGATCGGTCGGGGGTCTCGAAGTCGAGGACGCCCAGGTCGGTGACGACCCTCGGGATACGGTGGAAGCGTTCCGTGCCCGGGTGCGCCGCGACCCGGTCGTACCCCACCCCGCACACCATGTCGACCTTCGTCACGAACACCCGCCGGGAGTGCTTCGGGACCCAGTAACTCGTGGGGTTGTTGAGGGTGTTGAGCGGGGCTCCGCGCACCCCCAGCAGCTGGCGGCGGGGCCGCGCCCAGTCGCCGATGCAGGAGATGTTCTGGTTGCCGTACCGGTCGAGCTGGCTCGCGCCCATCATCACGTGCCGGCGCCCGCCGGACACCAGGGCGAGGTGCTGCCGGTAGGGGAGCCAGCCCTCCGGGGTGCCGTCCGGGCGGACCAGCATCGCCTCGCCGTCGGTCAGCAGCAGGTCCGGCGCGAAGGTGAGCCGGGCCAGCCGGGCGCCCAGGGAGGGGATCAGGCCCATCGGGCTCGCCAGGATCTCACCGGAGCCGCGCCAGGCCTCGGCGCAGGCGATCACGCAGTACTCGGAGCGCAGTACGTCCATCAGCCCTGCTCCTCCTGCCGGTTGCGCACCGCCGAGCGGTAGGCCTGCTCGTCCCCCGCCAGGAACCGTTCGGCGAACTCCGCCCACGGGGTCGTCGCGTACAGCCGCTGGAACTCCTCGTCACGGCCATAGTCGGGCGCGCAGGAGGTGAAGTGCGCGCCGCCGGGAGCCTCCACGACCCCGGTCACATCGAGCCGCCGGACGAGCAACGACTGCGGCGGGGCCTCCTTCGTCAGCTCGGCGGTGTCCACGATCCGTTCGCAGGAGACGTAGGCCGCGTCGGCCGCCTGGCAGAACAGGTCGTCGAAGTACGGGTCGGGGCCCAGGTACTGCCCGTTGCCCAGCCGGTCGGCGCGGTTGACGTGGACCAGCGCCGCGTCCAGCCGCAGGGCGGGCATCGCCACGAACGTCTCCCCGTCGTCGTACGGCGAAGTGACGGTCCGCAGGCCCGGGTTGACCCGCATCACGTCCGAGCCGATCCCGGCCCGCACCGGCAGGAAGGGCAGCCGGCCCGCGGCCGCGCGCAGGCCCCACATGAACATGCCCTCGTCGACCTCCATCAGCTCGAACGCCCCGCGCTCGCGCCCCGCCCGGTAGTGCGGCTCCAGCGGCACCGAGTCGAGGGTGACGAACGCCGTCACCAGCTTGCGCACCCGGCCGGCCGCGACCAGCATCCCGACGTCGGGGCCGCCGTACGAGACCAGCGTGAGATCGTCGATGTCGCTCCGGAGCAGCGCTCTGACCAGGGACATCGGTTTGCGCCGGGAGCCCCAGCCGCCGATGCCGAGGGTCATGCCGCTGGTCAGCCGGGCGACGACCTCGTCGGCGGTCATCGTCTTGTCAGTCATCTGTCGCGGCCTCCTTCCCGAAGGTGTCGCGGACCCGGTCGGCCACCCCGCTGAGGGCGGCCTCGAAGGTGAAGCCCTGTTCGAAGCGGTAGCTGCGCCGTACGTCGACGGGGTCGATGCCGTTGATCGCGGCCTTGGCCAGCCGCAGCAGCCGGCCGTCCTTCGCGGCGATCTCCCGCGCCAGCTCCAGCGCGGCCGACAGCAGTTCCTCGCCCGGTACGACCCGCCACACCGAGCCGTGCGTGTGCAGCTCGGCCGCGGTCGCCGTGCGCGAGGTGTAGTACAGCGTCCGCATCAGATGCGGCGGGACCAGCCGGGCCAGATGCGTGGCCGCGCCCAGGGCGCCCCGGTCCAGCTCGGGCAGCCCGAAGACGGCGTCCTCGCTCGCCACGATCGCGTCCGCGTTGCCCACCAGGCCTATCCCGCCGCCCAGGCAGAAGCCGTGCACCGCGGCCACCACCGGGGTCTCGCACTCGTACACCGCGGCGAAGGCCGCCGCGCAGCCCCGGTTGGCGCCGAGCAGCGCGTCGTGCCCCTCCGCCTGTATCTCCTTGATGTCCACACCCGCGTTGAAACCGCGGCCCCGCGCGGCCAGCACGACACACCGGTTGCCGGGGTCGCGGCCCGCCGCGCGCACCGCCTCGGCCAGCGCGAACCAGCCGCGCACCGGCAGCGCGTTCACCGGTGGGTGGTCGACGGTGACGAGCGCGATTCCCTTTTCCGGACACGAGGTGGAGACACCCATGGACGCATCAGCTACCTTCGCACTCAGCTGCCTTTCCACCAAACATTTGTTAGGTGTGAGGCTTCGAAGCTAGCAGCCGGTACGGACGAGCGGGAGGCCCTGTGGATAACTCGCTGAGCGGCAGAACGGTCGTCGTCACCGGCGGTACCAGGGGGGTGGGCGCCGGGATCGCCCGGGCCTTCGCCGAGGCCGGGGCCCAGGTCGTGGCCTGTGCCCGCCGGCCGCCCGGACAGCACCTGGACGGCGTCGAGTTCAGCCCCCTCGACCTGCGCGACCCGCCCGCCGTACGTGCCTTCTTCGGCGCCCTGCCCCGGGTCGACGTGCTCGTCAACAACGCGGGCGGCACCCCCTACCGGCCGCTCGCCGACGCGGACGCCGAGCGGCACGCCCGGGTGATCGAGCTGAACCTCCTCACCCCGCTGACCGCCTCCCTCGCCGCGTACGAACACCTGCGGCGGACCCGCGGAGCGGTGCTGATGATCGGCAGCGTCAGCGGCGCCCGCCCCTCGCCGGGCTCCGCCGCCTACGGCGCGGCCAAGGCTGGGCTGGAGAACCTGGCCCGGTCCATGGCGGTGGAATGGGCGCCGGACGTCCGGGTCAACACCCTCGTCGTCGGCATGGTCCGCACCGAACTGGCCGATCTCCACTACGGCGGTCAGGACGGCATCGACGCCGTCTCCCGCACCGTCCCGCTCGGCCGCCTCGCCGCCCCGTCCGACATCGGCGCCGCCGCCGTCTTCCTCGCCTCCGACGCGGCCGCCTACATCAGCGGGGCGAGCCTGCTCGTGCACGGCGGCGGGGAGCGGCCCGCCTTCCTCGACGCCGCAACTGCCAACAAGCCGTCCGACCAGGAGGACTGAGATGAGCGGAATCTGCGCGGGCCGGGTCGTCGTCGTCACCGGCGCCGGGCGCGGGCTCGGCCGGGCCCACGCGCTCGCCTTCGCCGCCGAGGGCGCCCGGGTCGTCGTCAACGACCTCGGTGTCGGCCTCGACGGCGGGCCGGGACCGGACAGCCCGGCCGGGGCCGTCGTCGACGAGATCCGGGCGGCGGGCGGCGAGGCGGTGGCGCACGGCGGCGACATCGCGACGGACGCCGGTGCCGAGTCCCTGGTGGCGGCGGCCCTGGACGCGTACGGCCGCCTCGACACCCTCGTCAACAACGCGGGCTTCCTGCGCGACCGCATGCTCGTCAACCTCGGCGAGGACGACTGGGACGCGGTCATGCGGGTCCACCTCAAGGGCCACTTCCTGCCGCTGCGGCACGCGGCCGCGCACTGGCGGGCCGAGGCCAAGGCGGGCCGCACCCCGGTGGCCCGGATCGTCAACACCAGCAGCGGGGCGGGCCTGCTGGGCTCCGTCGGACAGGGCAACTACAGCGCCGCCAAGGCCGGCATCGTCGGCCTCACCCTGGTCGCGGCGGCCGAACTGGCCCGCTACGGCGTCCAGGTCAACGCGATCGCCCCGGCCGCCCGCACCCGGATGACCGAGCGTGCCTTCGCCGGGACCATGGCCGCTCCCGACACCGGCTTCGACGCCATGGCGCCGGACAACGTCTCCCCGCTCGTGGTCTGGCTGGGCTCCGCCGCGAGCGCCGGGGTCACCGGGCGGGTGTTCGAGACGGAGGGCGGCCGGATCACCGTCATGGAGGGGTGGCGGCCCGGACCGACCGCCGACAAGGGGGCCCGGTGGACCCCGGCGGAGGCCGGGGAGACGGCACTGAAGCTGCTGGCCGAGGCGGAGACGCCGGGGGCGGTGTACGGGGCGTGAGGCCGGGGCGGGGCCTGGGGGAGGGTGCCTAGGTGTCGCACTCCAGTACCGTCCGGCACAGCGAGCACCGGGCGCGGACCCGGCCCCGCACCGGCACCCTGATCCGCTGGTGGCAGGTCGGGCACGGGAACGAGACGCGCAGCCGGCCGCCGCTGTCGGGGCTGAAGGCGTACGGGGAGCCGGGCTGCGGGGACGGCGCGGTCGGGGCGTGCCGGCGGTCGCGGGCGTAGCGGCGGCGGCCCGCCCACCCGGCCGCGCTCAGCGGCGGCTGCTCCTCGTCCTGGCGGGCCCGGGCCAGGCCCTTCTCGTACGCCGTGTAGGCCTGCGGGCTGGTGAACCACACGGAGGGGTCCTCGTGGAAGACGAGGGAGCGCTTGGCCAGGACGTAGCCGAACTCCTCCGGGGTGAGATAGCCGAGCTTCTGGGAGGCCTCCCCGTGCTCCCGGTAGGCGTCCAGGAGCAGCCAGCCGGCGCCCAGGTAGGTGGTCGCCGTGTCCGTGAGGATCTCGTTCTCCCGGGTGCTCGGGAAGGACAGGTCCAGGCGGTGCAGATAGACGTGCATCACCTCGTGGGCGAGGGCCGCGCCGATGTCCCTGCGGTGGGTGCGGAAACGGTCGTTCAGTTCGACGAAGTACTCGGGGCCCGCGGTGAGTTCGACGTTCGCCGCGTGGGTCATGTCCTTGAAGCCGACGATCATGCGGGCGTCGGGCAGGCGGAAGTGCCGGACGATCTCGCGGGCGACGCGCTGGGAGCCGAGGTGGAGGTCGTCGGCGTCGCAGAAGGCGACGTCGGCGGGGGCGACGCTGGTGGCGAAGGTCTGGACGGTGTCGTACGACAGGCGGCGGTACAGGGCGGTGATGGCGGCCCGCACGGTGTCCAGGTGCGGGTAGCCGTGCTCTACGGGGCCGCCGTTTGCCACGTCCTACCCCCAAAGACGCCCGGAACTTGTTTCCACTGTAGGTGGGAGCGGGGGAATTCGGGGGTAGGGAGGTGGTTCGTCAGCCGCGGGCCAGTGGGGGCTTGTCGCGCAGTTCCCCGCGCCCCTGAAGGGGCGCTATGCGGACCGTTCGCTGCTCAGTGTCCTGGAGTTCCAGGATCCAGATCTCGTTCTCGCCCTCCTTGAGGACCGGGCCGGGGATGTACAGGGACTCCTGGGGGCCCGTAGACCAGTAGCGGCCCAGGTTGAAGCCGTTGATCCAGGCGAAGCCCCTCGTCCAGCCGGGGAGTTCCAGGCGCGCGTCGCCCGCGTCGCTCACCGTCACCGTGCCCCGGTAGAGGCCCGGGGCGCCGTCGTCCGGGAGGGCGCCGAAGGGCACCGCGTCCACACCGCTCTCGAAGGCGTCCAGGTCCAGGCCGCGGGCGCGTACCCCGTGCAGGAACTGGCGTTCGTGGAGGAGGCCGCCGGTGATGCCCTTGGGCTCGCCGGAGCGGGGGCCGTAGTTGACGCGGCCCAGGGACTCCACCCAGAGCGTCACGCGCGCGGGGCCCGCGATCGGCTTCTTGAGCTGGGGTTCCTCCTCGGTGAGGATCCCGGCCCGCTCTCCGTCGACGTCGACGACCGCGAGGTCGCGTAGCCCCCGCGCGGTGAGCGGGTACGGCTGGCGCGGGCCCGGGACGTCCACCTCGTAGCGGACCAGGCCCCGGGCGATGTCCAGTTCCTCGAAGGTGGGCGGGACGGCGTGCACGCGTTCCGGGGTGCCGAGGGTCTCCAGGACGGCGGTCAGGGGGGCCCAGCCGGTCGCCGTGACGTCCGTCGCCGCCGCCAGCGCGGCCGGTGCGGGCGGCGGTTCGGGCAGGGGGCCGTCCTGGTACTCGGCGAGCACCTCGCGGAAGCGCCAGAACTTCTCGGTGGGGCGGCCGTACTCGTCGATCGGGGCGTCGTAGTCGTACGACGTCACGTCCGCCTCCAGCGGGCCCTCGTGCAGTTCGCCGCCGGGGCGGTTGGCGCCCGCCCAGCCGGCGAAGTTGGTGCCGCCGTGCGCCATGTAGACGTTGACCGACGCCCCGCACTCCAGGATCTCCCGCAGGGCCGCCGCCGCGTCCTCGGCGTCCCGCACGACGTGCTCGCCGCCCCAGTGGTCGAACCAGCCGCACCAGAACTCCATGCACATCAGCGGGCCCCGCGGCTGGTGGCGGCGCAGGGTCGCGAAGGCCTCGCGCGCGTGCGAGCCGAAGTTCGCCGTGGCGAGCAGGCCGGGGACCGAGCCGCCGGTGAGCATGTGGTCCTCGGGGCCGTCCGAGGTGACCAGCGGCACCGTGACGCCCTCCGCGCGCAGCAGGTCGGTGAGGTGGGCCAGGTAGACGGCGTCGGAGCCGTAGCTGCCGTACTCGTTCTCGACCTGCACCATGATCACCGGGCCGCCCCGGTCCAGCTGCCGGGAGACGATCTCCGGCAGCAGACGGCCGAACCAGCGGTCCACGTAGCGCAGGAAATCCTCGTCACGCGTGCGCGCGCGTGCGCCCAGCTCGCCCGTCACCCAGTGCGGCAGGCCGCCGTTCTCCCACTCCGCGCAGATGTACGGCCCCGGCCGCACGATCGCCCACAGGCCCGCCTCCCGCGCGGCGTCCAGGAAGCGGCCGAGCGCCTCGACGTCCCGGAAGGAACCCGCGTGCGGCTCGTGCAGGTTCCACGGGACGTACGTCTCCACGCAGTTCAGCCCCATGGCGCGCAGCAGCGCCAGCCGGTGGCGCCACTGCTCCTCGTGCACCCGGAAGTAGTGCAGCGCGCCGGACAGCAGCCGCACCGGCCGGCCGTCCAGCAGGAAATCCGTTTCGCCCACCGTGAAGTCGCTCATACGCTCACTTTGGCCTGCTGGCATGTGCCGACACCATGGACAAAGATCGGCAGCACTTGGACGAAAGAGCCGACGAGAAGGAGCACGCAGTGCCGGGAGGGGCGCCGATCTTCCGCACCTGGATGCGGTTCTTCACACCCGGCGCCGTCCATCAGCGGCTCGGCCTGGTCTGCTGGGGCGTCGGCCTCCAGTACGGCGCGGTGCCCGCCGTCGGCCCGCGTCTGCTCGACCATCACGTCGCCGTGGTGATCAGCTCGGGCCGGGGCTGGTACCGCACGCCCGACGGGCGCAGCACCGCCGTCGTCGCGCCCGCCCTGGTGTGGCTCACGCCGGGCGTCCCGCACCACTACGGGCCCGATCCGGACAGCGGCTGGGACGAGGCCTTCGTGACGTTCACCGGGCCCGACACCGCGACCTACACGGAACTCGGCTACATCGAGCCCGAGCGGCCCGTGGTGCCCCTCGCGGACGCCACAGGCCCCCGGGACGTCATCGCCCGGATCGCCCGGGCCGCCCGGCAGGGCAACCCCCTCCTGGAGGTCGAGACCGGCGCCGCCGTGCACGAGCTGCTCGTCGCCCTGCGCCGCGCGCGTGCCGACCTCGCCCCCGACGGCGACCCGGTGCTGCACGCCCTCGCCCGCGACGCCTGCACCGGCATGACCGTCGCCGACCACGCGGCCCGGCACGGCATGACCCCCGCCGAGCTGCGCACCGCCGTCCGCCGGGTCGCCGGGTGCAGCCCCAAGGACTATCTGATCGGCATCCGGCTCGGCCGCGCCCAGGAACTCCTCGCCACCACCGAACTCTCCGTGGCCGCCGTCGCCCGCCGCGTCGGCTACGACGATCCGGCCTACTTCTCCCGCCTGTTCACCCGCCGGGTCGGCACGGCCCCCGTCCGCTTCCGTGCCCAGCAGGGCCGGGCCGTCCCCGACGACTGGAACGACGGCCTCCAGGAGGACGGCACTCCGGGTCCGCCGGTGGCCGAACCCGTGGACGGCCCTTAGGGATCGCATCGCCGCCCCCTTAGGGTTGACGCCCATGACCACCAGCAACACCGGTACCGGTGACGTCGACCCCGCCGTCCGCGAGCAGCTCGGCCGGCTGCGCGACAGCATCGACAACATCGACGCGGCCGTCGTCCACATGCTCGCCGAACGCTTCAAGGCCACCCAGCAGGTCGGCCGCCTCAAGGCGGTCCACCGGCTGCCCCCGGCCGATCCCGCCCGCGAGGCCCGGCAGATCGCCCGGCTGCGCGCCCTGGCGGAGAACGCCAAGCTCGACCCGGCCTTCGCCGAGAAGTTCCTGAACTTCATCATCGCCGAGGTGATCAGGCACCACGAGTCCATCGCCGAGGACACCGTCAACAGCCGGGAGACCGGCGGACACTGATCCGGGGCACCCGCCGTACGCCTCGCAGAGCGTCCGGCACCGCCGGGCGACCCCCGCGCGGTGACCAGGCGCTCGAACAGGTGCTCACGGCGCAGCGGGGCGTCCACCAGCGCGGTCCCGTCCCGACCCGCGTCTACCAGCCGGACATAAGCCGCGTACCACTCCCACCCCTGTGCGTTGTCAGTGTCATCGGGCAGCATGGCCCGCATGTCCGTACTGACTCGCGACGAAGCGCAGAGCCGCGCCGAGCTCCTCGACGTCCACCGCTACACGATCGACCTCGACCTGACCACCGGGGACGAGACCTTCGACTCCCGTACCGTGATCAGGTTCACGGCCCGGTCCGACGGCGACACCTTCGTCGAGATGAAGCCCGTCGAGCTCCGCGCCGTCACCCTGGACGGACAGCCCCTCGACCCGGAGGCGCTGGACCAGGACCGGCTGCCCCTGAAGAACCTCACCGCCGGGGAGCACGAGCTGCGCGTGGACGCCACCATGCGCTACTCCCGCACCGGCGAGGGCATGCACCGCTTCACCGACCCCACGGACGACGCGACGTACGTCTACACCCAGCTCTTCATGGACGACGTGCAGCGGGTCTTCGCCGCCTTCGACCAGCCCGACCTGAAGGCCGTCTTCGAGCTCACCGTCACCGCTCCCGAGGGCTGGAGCGTCCTCGCCAACGGGATCACCGAGCACCTCGGCGAGGGCCGCTGGCGGGCCGCCGCCACCCCGCTGGTCTCCACCTACCTGGTCGCCGTCGCCGCCGGTCCCTGGCACTCCGTGCGCACCGAGCACCGCGGACTGCCCTTCGGCATCCACTGCCGCCGCTCCCTCGCACCCCACCTCGACGCCGACGCCGAGGAGATCCTCGACATCACGCGCGCGTGCTACGACCGCTACCACGAGAAGTTCGAGGAGCCCTACCCCTTCGACTCCTACGACCAGGCGTTCGTCCCCGAGTTCAACGCCGGCGCCATGGAGAACCCGGGCCTGGTCACCTTCCGCGACGAGTTCGTCTACCGCTCCGCCGTCACCGACACCGAGCGGCAGACCCGCGCGATGGTCATCGCCCACGAGATGGCCCACATGTGGTTCGGCGACCTGGTCACCCTGCGCTGGTGGGACGACATCTGGCTGAACGAGTCCTTCGCCGAGTACATGGGCTACCAGACCCTCACCGAGGCCACCCGCTTCACCGACACCTGGGTCGACTTCGGGGTCTCCCGCAAGGCCTGGGGCTACGACGCCGACCAGCGCCCCTCCACCCACCCGGTGGCCCCCGAGGCCGTCGACGACACCGCCGCCGCCCTGCTCAACTTCGACGGCATCTCCTACGCCAAGGGCGCCTCCGCCCTGCGTCAGCTGGTCGCCTGGATGGGCGAGAAGGACTTCCTGGCCGGCATCAACATCCACTTCCAGCGGCACCGCTTCGGCAACGCCAGCCTCGCCGACTTCATCGACTCCCTCGCCGCCGCCACCGAACGCGATGTGCACGCCTGGGCCGACAGCTGGCTGCGCACCACCGGCGTCGACACCCTCACCCCAGTCCTGGCCACCGCCCCTGACGGCACCCGCACCCTCACCGTCGAGCGCACCGGCAGCCGCCCGCACCACATCCGCGTCGGCGTCTACGACCAGGACCTCGCCGACGAGGGCCGGCTCACCCTGCGCGAGCGCATCGACCTCGACATCCCGCAGAGTGCCCCGCAGCCCCTCGGCAAGCGCCCCGCGCTGCTCCTGCCCAACGACGGCGACCTGACCTACGCGAAGGTCCGCTTCGACCCCGAGTCGGCCGAGGCGATCCGGGCCGGCCTCTCCGGCCTGCCGGACCCGCTCACCCGCGCGGTGGTGTGGAACGCCCTGCGGGACGCGGTCCGCGACGGCGAACTCCCGCCCGCCGCCTACCTGGAGACGGCCCGCGCCCACCTCCCGCACGAGACCGACCTCGCCCTGGTCCAGGGGGTGCTGGCCTTCACCGCGGTGCACGTCGTCGACCGGTACCTCCGGCCGGAGGAGCGCCCGGCCGCGCTCGCCACCGTCTCCGCCCTGTGCCGCGACTTCATCCGGCGCACCGAGGACGGCGACAACCCCGGCCTGCGCCTGATCGCCGTACGGCACTTCATCCGCGCCGCCGCCCAGCCCGACACGATCGCCGCCTGGCTGGCCGAGGGCACCGTGCCCGGCGGGCCCGAGCTCGACCCCGAGCTGCGCTGGCGCATCCTGGGCCGGCTGGCCGTGCTCGGCGCGGCCGACGAGGACCGGATCGCCGCCGAGCTGGCCCGCGACCCCAGCGCCAGTGGCCAGGAGGGCGCGGCCCGCTGCCGGGCCGCGCTGCCCGACCCGGAGGCCAAGCGCAAGGCCTGGGAGGCGATGTTCGCCGGCGACGAGCTGTCCAACTACCTGTTCACGGCCACCGCCGAGGGCTTCTGGCACCCCGAACAGGCCGACCTGGTCCGCGACTACGTGCCGCGCTACTACCAGGACGCGGTCGCCGTCGCCGCCCGGCGCGGCCCGCGCATCGCCACGGTCACCGGCCGGCAGGCCTTCCCGGCCCACGCCGTCGACGCGGAGAACCTCGCCCTGGGCCTGGCCTGTCTGCGCGACGCCGAGCCGGTGACGGCCCTGCGCCGCCGTCTGATCGACGAACTCGACGACCTGGAAAGGGCGTTGCGGGTCCGCGAGGCGTAGGAGGACGGTTTCCGGACGACTCGGGCGCGGTGGGTCCCGGCGACCCGCCGCCGCTCCTAGGCTCGGTGCCCAAGAGCACTGAGCTGAGGGAGAGATCCGTGATCGCAGTGACCGGTGCCACCGGCAACGTCGGCCGTGCCCTCGTCGAGCGGCTGGTCGCCGGCGGGCAGCCCGTGCGGGCGCTCACCCGTGACCCGGAGCGGGCCGGGCTGCCCGACAAGGCCGAGGTGGTGAAGTTCCAGGCGGACGACCAGGCCGCCCTCTTCGCGGGGGTGACCAGGCTCTTCCTGTACGTCCAGGGCGCCGGCGGCCGGATGCCCGAACTCCTGGACGCGGCCCGCACGGCCGGGGTGCGGCACGTCGTCCTGCTCTCCTCCGGGATCATCCAGGAGGGCGCCGACGAGACGCACCCCATCCACGTCATGCACGCCACGGCCGAGCGGCAGATCCGCGACAGCGGCCTCGCCTGGACGTTCCTGCGCCCCAACGCGTTCGCCACCAACGCCTTCCAGTGGGCGCCCCAGATCCGCGCCGGGAACACCGTCCGCGGTGTCTTCGCCGGCATGCTCACGGCCCCCATCCACGAGGACGACATCGCCGCCGTGGCCGAACGCGCCCTCCTGGACGACGGCCACGAGGGCGCCGCGCACCGCCTCACCGGGCCCGCCGCCACCACCAACACCGACCAGATCGCCGCGATCGCCCGGGCCGTCGGCCGCGAGCTGACCTTCGTCGAGGTGACCCCTCAGGAGGCGGGGCCGCTGCTGTTCCCGCAGACCCCGCCGGAGCTGGTCCGGGGCCTGCTGAAGGCGTTCGAGGCCACGGTCGGCGTGCTGCCCGAGATCACCACCACGGTCGAGGAGATCACCGGCAGGCCGGCCCGCACCTTCGCGCGGTGGGCCGAGGACCACGCGGCCGACTTCCGCCCCTGACCGTCAGCGGGCCGGCCGCAGTTCCGCCCGGCGCACCCCGCCCTCCCGCGGTCCCGTGCGCCGGTTCCCCACCTCGGCCGCGGTCGGTGCCGCCGTGCCCAGCGTGAAGCCCAGGCGCTCCAGGAAGCACTCCCCGGAGCGCCACCCCGGCGGCACGCTCGCCGTCACCAGCGACACCCCCTCGGCATGCGCGAGCAGCGACTCGGCCAGCGCCCGCCCCAGACCCCGGCCCCGCGCCCAGGGCGCCAGCAGGAACAGGCCCACCGCGACCGCGCCGGGCGCCGGATGGTTCCGTACGGCGTCCACCAGGCCGGAGACGACCCCGTCCCGCTCCAGCACCAGCAGCACCTTGTCCTCCGGGTCGGCGCCCTCGGGCAGCCCGTAGAACAGGCTCTGCACATCGCCCGGTCCCGACGGCAGCCCGGTCGCCGCCACGAACCAGTCCTCGCACGCCTCGAACAGCTCCAGGAGCGGTGCCTCGTCCGAGGGCAGCGGCTCCCGCACCACCACCCGTTCACCGGGCACGTCGATCGTCCACGCGTCCATCACCCGATCGACGTTAATCCCGGTCAGCCCGCGCCTCAACGCCCTGTCGGCACTTCGCCCGAGCGCCCCGGCGGCTCCCCGGAGCACACCGCCCCGACAGGATTTCCCCGCACGGCAGTACCCACTTTCGGGTTCCGATCGTTGGGCTTTATGGGCGCGCGGACCCAATCCCGTACAAGCTGGAACTCACCCTGCGGACAACCCCTTTCGGCCAGCGCCCCGAGGAGAGCCCATGAGCACGCCGCCCCTCGCATCCGGACCCCAGGGACCCGACGCCCTGCGTCCCCTGCTGGACACCGTGCTCGACGCGCTGCGCGAGGGCGCCAGGGCGCGCGGCGGACCGCTGCCCGCCGGCGGACCCGAGGCGGTGGCCGAGCGGGTCGCGGACGCGGTGGGGGACGTCCTCCCGGACGACGGCGAACCCGATGCCCTGCGCGCCCTGGTGGCCGCGCTCGCCGAGGGCGCCGCCGACCCGGCCGACCCGCTGTGCGCCGCGCATCTGCACTGCCCGCCGCTCGCCGTCGCCACCGCCGCCGACCTCGCCGCGAGCGCCCTCAACCCCTCGCTGGACTCCTGGGACCAGGCCCCGGCCGCCTCGGCCCTGGAGGCCATGGTCACCCGTACCCTCGCCCACACCATCGGCCTCTCCGACGCCGTGGTCACCTCCGGCGGCACCGAGTCGAACCAGCTCGCCCTGCTGCTCGCCCGCGAGGCCCTCGGCGGCGGCCCCCGGCTGGTCTGCGGCGCCAACGCCCACCACTCGCTGCCGCGCGCCGCCTGGCTGCTCGGCCTGCCCGACCCCGTCGTGGTCCCGGCACCGAACGGCACCCTCGACCCGGCCGCCCTGCACGACGCCCTCACCCGCCTGCCCCGGCCGCTGGTGGTCGCCGCCACCGCCGGCACCACCGACGCCGGGCTCATCGACCCGCTCCCGGAGATCGCCGGCCTGTGCGCGGCCCACGGCGCCCGGCTGCACGTCGACGCCGCCTACGGGGGCGGCCTCGCCTTCAGCGACCGGCACCGGGAGAAACTCGCGGGCCTGGAGCGCGCCCACACCGTCACCCTCGACCTGCACAAGCTCGGCTGGCAGCCGGTCGCCGCCGGTCTGCTCGCCGTCGCCCGCCCGGCCGAGCTCGGCGTCCTCCACCACCACGCCGACTACCTCAACGCGGACGACGACACCGAGGCCGGCTACCCCGACCTGCTCGGCCGCTCCCTGCGCACCACCCGCCGCCCCGACGTCCTCAAGATCGCGGTCACCCTCAAGACCCTGGGCCGCAGCGGACTGGGCTCCCTCGTCGACCAGGTGTGCGCGCGGGCCCGGGAGTTCGCGTCGCTCGTCCGCGAGCACCCCGGCTTCGAGCTCTACGACCGCCCGGACATCAGCACGGTGCTGTTCCGCCCCACCGGAGCCACCGACGACGAGGTGGCCGACGTACGCCGCAGGCTGCTGCACGACGGGCGGGCGGTGCTCGGCCGGGCCCGGCTCGACGGGCGGCTCTGGCTCAAGGCCACCCTGCTCAACCCCCACACCCGGCCGGACGAACTGGCCGTCCTCCTCAAACTCGTCGAAGGAACCACCCCCAGATGACCCACCCCCCACACCACGAGCCGGAAGCACCCCGCGACCTGGTCGGCATCGGCATCGGACCGTTCAACCTCTCCCTCGCCGCCCTCGCCCACCCGCTCGCCGAACTCGACGCCGTCTTCTACGAGCAGCGCCCCGGCTTCGACTGGCACCCCGGACTGCTGATCGACGGCGCCACCATCCAGGTCCCGTTCCTCGCCGACCTGGTGACCCTCGCCGACCCCGCCAGCCCCTGGTCGTTCCTCAACTACCTCAAGGCCCGCGAGCGGCTCTTCCCCTTCTACTTCGCCGAGCGCTTCCACATCCAGCGCGCCGAGTACGACGCCTACTGCCGCTGGGTCGCCGAGAACCTGCCCGGACTGGGCTTCTCCCACCAGGTCGACGCCGTCCGCTGGAACTCCGAACGGGACCTGTTCGAGGTCGACTTCACCCAGCTCGACGCCGAGGGGGAGGCCGAGGCCCTCGGCCGTACCTACACGAGGAACGTCGTGCTCGGCGTCGGGACCGTCCCCTACGTGCCCGATCCGCTCAGACCCCTGGTGGAGTCCCCGGGCGTCCCGGTCGTCCACGCGGCCGACTACCTCGACCACCGCGAGGCCTTCCTGGCCGCCGAGCACGTCACCGTCGTCGGCTCCGGGCAGTCCGGCGCCGAGGTCTTCCTCGACCTGCTCCGCCACCGACCCGCGGGCCGCGAGAAGCTGCACTGGATCGGCCGCAGCGAGGCGTTCGCGCCCATGGAGTACTCCAAGCTCGGCCTGGAGCACTTCACCCCCGACTACACCCGCTACTTCCACGCCCTCGGCGAGCCCGTCCGGGACCGGCTCGTCGGCTCCCAGTGGCAGCTGCACAAGGGCATCGACGCCGACACCATGGCCGCCATCCACGACGAGCTGTACCGCCGCACCCTGCACGGCGGCTGGCCCGACGCCGTTCTCACCCCGGGCGTCCAGGTCCGTACGGCCGGACGCATCGCCACCACCAAGGTCGAACTCCACCTGGAACACGTCCAGCAGGGCACCCGCTCCCGGCTCGCCACCGACGCCGTCGTGCTGGCCACCGGCTACCGCGAGCGCCCGCTCGGCCGGCTGCTCGCCGGACTCGACCCCTATCTGCGCCGCGACAGCAGCGAACGCCCGCGCGTGGACGAGGGGTTCCGGCTGGTCCTCGACCCGTCGGTGACCGGCTCCGCGTACGTCCAGAACGCCGAACTCCACACCCATGGCGTCGGCGCTCCCGACCTGGGGCTGGCCGCCTGGCGCAGCGCCACCATCCTCAACTCCCTGACCGGCAAGGACCCCTACCCGCTGCCCGCCCGTACGGCCTTCACCAGCTTCGGGCTGGAGCGGCCGGAGGAGCGGGTCCCGGCGCAGCAGCAGCCGAGGCAGCTCACCCCCCTGGTCGACTGAGCGAAGCGCGCCGGCCCCGCGGACCGGCGCCCTCCGCACGCCTCAGAGCAGGCGAACGCCTCAGAACACGCGAGCGTCCTAGAACACCGGAGTGCCGTTCCGCGTCAGCCGCCAGTCCACCGACGCGAAGTCCTTCGGGTCGAGGACGCCCTTGGCGGTCACCCACTCCGCGATCCGGGTGCGGATCTCCGTCGACTCGGACCACAGCTCCTTGGCCGAGGCGACGTACGGGAACGCGCCGCCGCCGTTGGCCCGGTAGTTGTTCACCGCCAGCACGAACTGCCGGGTGTCGTCCAGGGCGGCGCCGTCGTAGGTGAGGTTCTTGATGCGCGACCCGGCCGCCTGGGCGATGTCGATCTCGTAGCGGAGGCCCGAGACGTAGTCGTAGTTGTAGTCCGGACGGCTGTTGGCGTTGGTCAGCTTCTCGACGTCGACGACGGCGTCGGCGGCCGTCTGGACGAAGTACTCCGCCGAGTACTCCAGGTACGACCGGACCTGGGCGCCCGTCATCAGCTTGGCGACCAGGGTGTTGTCGTACACGTACAGGCTCGACAGGTCCCGGATGGTCACGTCGCCGGCCGGGATCTCCGAGGTGCGGGAGAACGGCGAGGCCTGCGCGATCACCGGCAGCGCGGCGTACTCGGTGCCCGCCAGGGCCGCCTTGACCACGTCCTCCTGGACCCTGGTGATCAGGTCGATGATCGGGGCGTCCTGGTAGCGGGCGTCGACCGTGGTGAGGGTCTCGGTGGCGCTGCCGACGACCTGGTTGACGTACGCGACGACCTCGGCGTGCTCGTCGGAGAGCAGCTTGGTGATCCTCGGGTCGTCGGCCACGCTGTTGGAGTTCAGCAGCGAGGCGGAGACCGACTCGACCTCCCACCTGCCCTTGCCGAACACCAGCTCGATGTCGAAGAGCGTGAGGCGCTCGGCGTAGCACAGCGGCTCGGAGAGGACGACCGTCTTGCCGGTCGCCTCGTTGGTGACCTTCAGCTCCGGGATCTCCACATGGGCGTGGCCGACCAGGATCGCGTCGATGCCCGGCACCTGCCTGGCGACGTTCGCGGCGGCGTTCTCGACGTACGGCACCTGGTCGCCGTAGGAGGAGGTGCCGGAGGAGCCGGAGTGCGCCGAGACCACGACCACGTCGGCGCCCATCGCCTTCAGCTTGGGCACCCACTTCGCGGCCTGCTCCTCAAGACCGGGGAACGCCAGCTTGCCCTGGACATAGGCCTTGTCCCAGATCGCGATGCCCGGGTTGGTCAGACCGAGGACGGCGACCTTGACCGGCGGGGCGCCCGGGACGTGGAACTTCTTCATGAAGTAGGGCGGGAAGGCGGGCTTGAGGGTCGTCGCGTCGACCGCGTTGGCGCCCAGCAGCGGGAAGTGCAGCTGGTCCTCGAACTTGCGGAGGGTCTCGATGCCGTAGTTGAACTCGTGGTTGCCGAGCGCCGCCGCGTCGTACCCGATCGCGTTCATGGCCTGCGCCATCGGGTGCACCGGGCCGCCCTTGGCGGTGATCGGGTCGACCTTGGCGTAGTAGTACGTCAGCGGGGTGCCCTGGATGGTGTCACCGGCGTCCAGGAGCAGGGTGTTGCAGCGGCCCTTCGCCTCGCGCACCTGGTTCACCAGGGTCGAGATGCGGGCCAGGCCCATCGCGTTGCCGGCCTTGTCGGAGTACTCCGCGTCCTTGAAGTAGTCCCAGTTGAAGACGTGCCCGTGCAGGTCGGTGGTGCCCATGACGGTCAGCGCGTACCGCTTGGGCTGCTTCGCGGGCTTCGCCGAAGCCTGGGCGGCCTGCGCCGGAGCGGCCGCCGCGCCGGCGACCGCCACTCCCGCTCCGGTCGCCGCGGACTTCTTCAGGAACTTCCGGCGGTTCAACGGCATGTCTTGATCTCCTCGGGATTCGGTCAACGACGCGCGTAGATTCTGGCCTGGGCATGGCTGACGGCAACAGGTCCGGGAGGTTGCGATCTGGTGACCCGGAGTGTTAACTCCGGTGCGCACAAGCGGGGATGGCGTGACAGAGTGGGGCGTATGACCTCAGAGGCGCGCCCCTCGGCCGGCACCCCCGACGCCCCGCTCCTCGTCGTGCGCGGCGAGGCCGAGCTGGAGGTCGAGCCGGAACTGGCCCGGATCGGCGTCCTGGTCAGCGCCCGGGGCCGCGACCGCCGTTCGACCCTGGACGACCTCACCCGCCGCAACACCACCGCCCTCGACCTCATCAAGTCGTACGGCGACGTGGTGGAACGGCTGTCGACGGGTGCCTTCTCCATCGCCCCCGAGTTCACCGAGCGAGGCCGGGGCGAGCGGGTGCGCAGTTATCACGGCCGGGTGCAGCTCACCGCCGAGTTCGCCGACTTCACCGTGCTCGGCGAACTGGTCACCCGGCTCGCCGACCTGGAGCTGACCCGGGTCGACGGCCCCTGGTGGTCGCTGCGCCCCGACTCACCCGTGCACGGCGAGGCCCGGCGGCGGGCGGTCGCCGAAGCGGTGCAGCGGGCCCGGGAGTACGCGAGCGCCCTCGGCACCTCCCTCGCCGCCCTGATCGAGCTGGCCGACACCGGTGTCGAGGGCCCGCGACCGCACCGGGCGGCCTTCGCCGCCGGAGTCCGCAGCAGGGCGGCCGCCGAAATGCGGGAGCCCGCCGAACCGCTGGATCTCGAACCTCCGCAACTGCGCGTGACCGCTCAGGTCAGTGCGCACTTCACGATGGCACCGCCGGAGCTGTGATCCCGTTACCGGGAATGCCGTGGGAATGCCGTATTCAACACATGCGAGATGCTCATCGGAGCGGCCTGTCGCACAATTCAACACTTGTCAATAGGCCTTCACACAAAGGTTGTTGGGTCGTCATGTACGACCAATTCTCTACCCGCCGGTAAGGCCTAGGCTCGAAGCATGCGCCGAGCAAAGATCGTTTGTACTCTGGGGCCCGCCACCGACTCGTACGACCAGATCAAGGGCCTGGTCGAGGCCGGAATGGACGTCGCCCGACTCAACCTCAGCCACGGCGGTTACGCCGAGCACGAGGAGCGCTACCAGCGGGTGCGCAAGGCCTCCGACGAGACCGGTCGCAGCGTCGGGATCCTCGCCGACCTTCAAGGTCCGAAGATCCGGCTCGGCCGCTTCACCGAGGGACCCGTACTCCTCGAACGCGGCGACACCTTCACCATCACGGTGGAGGAGGGCGCCGAGGGCGACCGCCGGCAGTGCGGAACGACGTACTCCGGCCTCGCCGGTGACGTCACCCCCGGTGAGCGCGTCCTCGTCGACGACGGCAAGGTCTGCCTCGAAGTCACCCACGTGGACGGCCCCCGGGTGCACACCACCGTGGTCGAGGGCGGCATGATCTCCGACCACAAGGGCCTCAACCTCCCGGGCGTCGCCGTCTCCGTCCCGGCCCTGTCCGAGAAGGACGAGGCGGACCTGCGGTGGGCGCTGCGCACCGGCGTCGACGTGATCGCCCTGTCCTTCGTGCGCAGCGGCAAGGACATCGAGGACGTCCACCGGATCATGGACGAGGAGGGCCGCCGCCTCCCGGTGATCGCCAAGGTCGAGAAGCCGCAGGCCGTCGAGAACATCGACTCCATCGTGGCCGCCTTCGACGGCATCATGGTCGCGCGCGGCGACCTGGGCGTGGAGATGCCGCTGGAGCAGGTGCCGATCGTCCAGAAGCGCGCCGTCAAGCTGGCCAAGCGCAACGCCAAGCCGGTCATCGTCGCCACCCAGATGCTCGACTCGATGATCGAGAACTCCCGCCCCACCCGCGCCGAGGCCTCCGACGTCGCCAACGCGGTGATCGACGGCACGGACGCGGTGATGCTCTCCGGCGAGACCAGCGTCGGCAAGTACCCGATCGAGACCGTCCGGACGATGGCGAAGATCGTCGAGGCCGCCGAGGAGGACATCCTCGCCAAGGGCCTGCCGGAGCTGACCGAGAGCAACAAGCCCCGCACCCAGGGCGGCGCGGTCGCCCGGGCCGCCGCCGAGATCGGCGACTTCCTGGCCGCGAAGTTCCTGGTCGCGTTCACCCAGTCCGGAGACACCGTCCGCCGGCTCTCCCGCTACCGCTCGCCGATCCCGCTGCTGGCCTTCACCCCGGAGCCGGCCACCCGCTCCCAGCTGAACCTCACCTGGGGCGTCGAGACCCTCCTCGGCCCGCACGTCGACTCGACGGACAAGATGGTCGACCAGGTCGACGAACTGCTGCTGAAGTACGGCCGCTGCCAGAAGGGCGACATCGTGGTCATCACGGCGGGCTCCCCGCCCGGTGTCTCCGGCTCGACCAACATGGTCCGCGTGCACCACATCGGCGAGGACGACAGCCCCAAATGACGAACGAGGGCCCCTCCGTCCGGCGGAGGGGCCCTTATTCACGTCTTTTTATTGTCTTCTTATCGCGACCTTGGAATCCAAGGAAAAGTGCCCCGGGTCGGACTCGAACCGACACTGTACGGGTTTTGAATCCGTTGCCTGCTGCCAATTGGGCTACCGGGGCTCGAAGAATCCAAGGTGATCCCCGACCCTCCGCGCGTCCACCATACCGTAGCTAGGTAGGCTCTTGTCAGCAGTACCCATGCCCTGAACGAGGAGCCCCTGTGACCGCCGCCGAGTCGCCCCAGCCAGTCGACGCACCCGACGACGACAAGTCGCACGTGCCTCCGATGACGACCCGGGTCGTCATCGCCGAGGACGAGGCCCTGATCCGGCTCGACCTCAAGGAGATGCTGGAGGAGGAGGGCTACACGGTCGTCGGTGAGGCCGGTGACGGCGAGCAGGCCGTGGAACTCGCCCGCGAGCACCGCCCCGACCTGGTCATCCTCGACGTCAAGATGCCCAAGCTGGACGGCATCTCCGCGGCCGAGAAGATCGCCGAGGAGTCCATCGCCCCGGTCCTGATGCTGACCGCCTTCTCCCAGCGCGACCTGGTCGAGCGGGCCCGCGACGCCGGCGCGATGGCCTACCTGGTCAAGCCGTTCAGCAAGAGCGACGTCGTCCCGGCGATCGAGATGGCCGTCTCCCGGTTCAGCGAGCTGAAGCAGCTGGAGGCCGAGGTCGCCGACCTCTCCCAGCGCCTGGAGACCCGCAAGCTCGTCGACCGCGCCAAGTCCATCCTCCAGACCGAGTACGGCCTGACCGAGCCGGCCGCCTTCCGCTGGATCCAGAAGACGTCCATGGACCGCCGCATGTCGATGCAGCAGGTCGCCGAGGCGGTCATCGCGGACAGCGACGAGAAGAAGTCCAGCAAGGGCTGACCGCCCGTCGTACGAACGCCAAGGCCCGCGCCCCGGAGAAGGGGACGCGGGCCTTCGTGGTGCCGCCGAGGGTCAGCGCCCCGTCAGGGGCGCGGGGAACTGCGCGACCAGCCACAACCGGCCCGCAGTGATCCCACGACCTAGTCCTCGCCCAAATAGGCCTTACGAACCGACTCGTCGTGCAGCAGATCCTGACCCGTGCCCGACAGGACGATGTTGCCGACCTCCATCACATGCCCCTGGTCGGCCAGCGACAGCGCGGCCTGCGCGTTCTGCTCGACCAGCAGGATCGTCGTCCCCTGGGACTTCAGCTCCGCGATCGTCGCCATGATCTTCTGCATCATGATCGGCGACAGGCCCATGGACGGCTCGTCCAGCATCAGCAGCTTCGGCTGGGACATCAGCGCCCGCCCCATCGCCAGCATCTGCTGCTCGCCGCCCGAGAGGGTACCCGCGGCCTGCTTGCGCCGCTCACCGAGGATCGGGAAGAGGTCGTAGGACCGCTTGATGTCCTTCTCGACGCCCGGCTTGTCGTTGCGCAGGAACGCCCCGAGGCGCAGGTTGTCCTCGATGGTCATGCGCGGGAAGATGTGCCGCCCCTCGGGGGAGTGGGCGAGGCCCAGCGAGACCACCTGGTGGGCCGGGACCTTCTTCAGCGACT
Organism: Streptomyces sp. NPDC090088; assembly: GCF_044747345.1. Classification (NCBI taxonomy): domain Bacteria; kingdom Bacillati; phylum Actinomycetota; class Actinomycetes; order Kitasatosporales; family Streptomycetaceae; genus Streptomyces; species Streptomyces sp. NPDC090088. The sequence continues at coordinate 1,617,227 of NZ_JBIVDZ010000001.1, forward strand.
TGCCGTTGAACCGGATCTGCCCGCCGACCGGCTTGAGCAGCCCGGACAGCGTGCGCAGGGTCGTCGTCTTGCCGGCGCCGTTGGTGCCGATCAGGGTGACGACCTCGCCGGCCTCGACCTTGAACGAGATGCCCTTGACGGCCTCGATCTTGCCGTAGGCGACCCGCAGGTCCTCCACTTCGAGCAGTGCGGTCATCGGTCGTTCTCCTTGCCGGGCGCGGCGTCGGTCGGGGTGTCGGCCTCGGCTGCGGCTTCCGCCGCCTCGACCTCGGCGGCCTCCTCGTCACCGGGCGCGTTCTCGAACGGCTCGCCGAGGTACGCGGCGATGACCCGCTCGTCGCCCTGCACGGTCGCGCTGTCGCCCTCGATGAGCTTCTCGCCCTGCACCAGGACGGCGACGCGGTCGCAGAGGTTGAAGATGAACCGCATGTCGTGCTCGATGACGAGCACGGCGATGCCCTTGTCCCGGATCGCGAAGACCAGTTCCTCGGTGGCCCTGGTCTCCTGCGGGTTCATGCCGGCCGTCGGCTCGTCGAGCAGCAGCAGGCCCGGCTCGCTGGCCAGCGCCCGCGCGATCTCCAGCTTGCGCTGCTCGCCGTAGGGCAGGTTCCGGGCGAGGTGCTCGGCCTTCTTCTCCAGGCCCACGAACTCCAGGAGTTCCATGGCCCGGGCGCGGGAGGCCGACTCGGCGCGGTGGAAGCCGGGGCCCCGCAGCAGGGCGGACCAGAGGCCCTCCTTGGTGCGGGTGTGGCGGCCGACCAGCACGTTCTCCAGGACCGTCATGTTGGCGAACAGCCGGATGTTCTGGAAGGTCCGGGCGATGCCGGCCGCCGTCACCTTGAAGGACTTCGGCGGCAGGACCTCGCCCTTGTACCGGACCTCGCCCTCGGTGGGGATGTAGAGGCCGGTGAGGCAGTTGAAGAAGGTGGTCTTGCCGGCGCCGTTGGGGCCGATCAGACCGACGATCTCGCCGCTCTTGACGGTGAAGTCGACATTGCGGACGGCGGTGAGGCCGCCGAAGCGCATGGTCACACCGCGCGCGTCGAGTACGACTTCGCCGGCCGCGGCGTCCTTGACGGTTGTTTCCGTGGTCATCGTGGTCAGGCCCCTGCCTTGGTGAGGACGGCGGGCGCTTCGGCCTCTTCGTGGAACTCGAGCTGGCGGCGCCGGTTGGGGATGAGGCCCTCCGGGCGGAAGCGCATCAGCAGGATGAGCGTGACGCCGAAGGCGAAGAGCTGGTAGTCGCCGAGGAACTGCAGCTTGGCCGGGATCAGGTACAGCAGGGACGCGCCGACCAGCGGGCCGGAGATGGTGCCCATGCCGCCGAGGACCACCGCGGCCAGCAGGAACGCCGAGTTGGGCGGCACCACGTAGGCGAACTGGTACTGCTCCGGGGTCACCGTGTAGGTGACGTGCGCCTGGACCGAGCCGGACAGACCGGCCAGGCAGGCACCCAGGGCGAACGCGATCAGCTTGACCCGGAAGCCGTTGATGCCCATGGCGAGCGCGGCGGTCTCGTCCTCGCGGATGGCGACCCAGGCGCGGCCGATACGGGAGTCGCTGCTGCGGCGGAAGACGATGACCACGATGAACGTGATGATCAGCATCAGCAGCAGGTAGTTGGCGAACCGTCCGATGGTGGAACCGAGGATCTGGTGCTCGGCACCGAAGTCGAAGCCGAGGATGTCCAGGTTCGGGATCGAGGAGATGCCGTTGGAGCCGTTGGTGACGTCCGGGCCCGAGGTGCCGTCCAGGTTGAGGACGGTGATCCGGAAGATCTCACCGAAGCCGAGCGTGACGATGGCCAGGTAGTCGCCGCGCAGTCGCAGGGTCGGGGCGCCGATGACGACACCGAAGATCATCGCGACGACCGCGCCGAGCAGCGCCGACGCCCAGAACGGCCACTGCACGTGCAGCGGCGAGGACGGCGAGCCGGAGACCAGGGCCGCGGTGTAGGCGCCGACACCGAGGAAGGCGACGTAACCGAGGTCGAGGAGACCGGCGAGGCCGACGACGATGTTCAGGCCGAGGGCGACGGTCGCGAAGATCAGGATGTAGACGCCGATCGTCGCGTACTGGTCGTTGGACTGCGTGAACGGGAACGCCGCGGCGGCCAGGAAGGCGCCGGTCATGGTGATGTTCCGGTGCTTCGCGGTGATCGCCGAGACGCGGGCCACGATCCCGGCCTTGGAGAGCGAGGCGAAACCGAAGCCGGCGGTGATCAGGAAGCCGATGAACAGCTGGTCGTACGAGGTGCCGATGCCGTAGCTGAAGACGATCAGGCCCACGGCCATGGCCGCGACGATGACGAGGATCTCGACCCAGGGGAGCAGCGGGGCCGCCGGGGCCGGGGTCTTGCCGGCGAAGGCCGACCTGAAGACGTTCCACTTGTGGCGGGTGTTGTGCCGGAACAGCTCCCAGCCGGTGTCGTCCGGGTCGATCGGGTCGGGCTCCGGCCGCTCGAACGGCAGGGCCAGCGCGCCGACCACGGCGAGCAGGGTGGCGATCGCGACGACGAAGCCGCCGGGGTCCAGGTTCACCACGCCACCGAGCTTCACGCTGATGGCGATCACCGTGTACCAGGCGGTGGCGAAGGTGCCGAGCGCGGCCATCTTCAGTGCGCTGTCGGCGCTGCCCGGGGTCAGCCAGGACAGCCCCTTCACGCCGTAGGAGGCCAGACCGAACAGGGTGGTGAGGATGCCGCCGATCAGCACCAGGACCTGCAGGCCGCCCGGGTAGCCGTAGACGGTGAGGTCACCGGGGAACTCGGAGGTCCAGGTCCACGACATGAACGTGGAGATGACGGCAAGGACGCCGCCGCCGGTGGCGAGGGCGCGGCCGAGCGGGGCCGGCAGGCCGATCAGGCCGCTCTGCGGGGCCGCGGGAGCGGCCGGGGTCTCCGGGGACTCGGGGGTCTCGGATGCGGTGGTCTGTGTGGTCATCGGTGTCACGCCCTGTCCGCGACGCGTTCGCCGAGCAGACCCTGGGGCCTGAACAGCAGTACGAGGATGAGGAGTACGAACGCCCAGACGTCGGCCCAGGACTGGCTGCCGAACTGGCTCATGCCGGGGATGTCCGAGATGTATGCGGTTGACAGGGCCTCGGCGACGCCGAGGACGAGGCCGCCGAGCATGGCGCCGTAGATGTTGCCGATACCGCCGAGGACGGCCGCGGTGAAGGCCTTCAGACCGAGCAGGAAGCCCATCTTGAAGTCGATCTGGCCGTACTTGAGGCCGTAGGCGACACCGCCGACTGCGGCGAAGGCGGCACCGAGGGCGAACGCGATCACGATGATGCGGTCGGTGTTGACGCCCATCAGCTTCGCGGTGTCCGGATCCTGGGCGGTGGCCTGCATGCCGCGCCCGGTGCGGGTGCGCATCACGAAGTAGGCGAGGAAGGCCATGCTGAGCGGGGCCACGATCACCAGGAAGATGTCACCGGTCTGGATCGTGACGTTGCCGATGTTGAAGGGGCCGCCCGGGATGGTGGGGAAGGTACGGGCGGACTTGGCCTCGGGGTACCAGGCCCACACCGCCTGCTGCAGGGCCAGCGAGAGGCCGATGGCGGTGATGAGGGGGGCGAGACGCGGCGCGGTGCGCAGGGGGCGGTAGGCGAAGCGTTCCGCCCCGACGGCGACCAGGACGGCGACGATGATCGCGCCCACCAGCATCAGCGGGAGCGCTATCCAGATCGAGGTGCCGTCGGGCAGTACGTACGCGTAGACCGTGAGCGCGCCGAAGGCGCCGGTCATGAAGATCTCGCCGTGGGCGAAGTTGATGAGCTGGACGATGCCATAGACCATCGTGTAGCCAATGGCGACCAGCCCGTACATGGATCCCAGTAGCAGGCCGTTGACCAGCTGCTGCGGCAGTTCGTTCACCGCATGTCCTCCGAGACGTTCGGAATGTTCGACGGATGAGGCCGGATGCGAGTCCGCGCGGGGCGCCAGTGGAACAGCGCCCCGCGCGGCTCGGTGATGCGTGCGGGTGTGGGTCAGCTGCTCGGCGTGTACGTGCCCGAGGTGGCCGCCTTCCACGCACCGCCGTCGACCTTGTAGACGGTGAGCTGCTTGTTGGTCGCGTCACCGTACTCGTCGAAGGAGACCTTGCCGGTCACACCGTCGAAGGAGACGTTCTGCACCGCGGCGGTGATCTTCGCGCGGGCGTCGGACGGCAGCTTGCCGCCGTTGTCGTCGACGACCTTCTTCACGGCCTCGATGATCGCCCAGGCCGAGTCGTAGGAGTAACCGCCGTAGGCGCCGTACGCCTCGCTGTAGCCGCCCGCCTTGTAGTTGGCGACGAACTCCTTGGCGGAGTCGAGGGTCTCGACCGGGGCGCCGACCGAGGTGGCCATGTCGCCGGTCGCGGCGGTGCCCGCCAGCTTGATGAAGTCGTCGGCGTAGATGCCGTCACCGCCGACCAGCGGGATCTTGGCGCCGGCGGCCTTGAGCTGCTTGCTCAGCGGACCGGCCTGCGGGTACTCGCCGCCGTAGTAGACCACGGTGGCGCCCGAGTTCTTCACCTTGGTGACGACCGCGGAGTAGTCCTTGGAGTCCGGGTTGATGTGCTCGGTGCCGACCACCTTGCCGCCGAGCTTCTTGAACTCCTCGGTGAAGGTCGCGGCGAGACCGGCGCCGTAGGTCTTCTTGTCGTCGATGATGAAGGCCTTGGTCAGCTTCGCCGTGTTGTACACGTACTGCGCGGCGTACGGGCCCTGGATGGCGTCCGTGGTCGCGGTACGGAAGTACGACTTGTACGGGCGGGCCTTCGTCGTCTGCCAGTTGTCGCCCTGGGTCAGCGCCGGGTTGGTGTTGGCCGGGGAGACCTCGACCAGCTTCGCGTCGTCGAACACCTTCTGCATCGACTGCGCGACGGAGGAGTTCAGCGGGCCGACCACGCCGTAGACGCTGTTGTCGCTGACGAAGGCGGACGCGTTGGCCTGGCCGGAGGAGGGCTGGGCCTGGTCGTCCTTGGCCTCGATCTTGAAGGTGACGCCGTCGACGTACTTCTTCTTGTTGGCCTGCTTGACCGCCAGGTCCACCGAGTTCTTGATACCCAGGCCGAGCGCGGACAGGTCGCCGGTCAGCGGGGCGTCGACGCCGATGGTGACGGTGGTGCCACCGCTGCCGGAGTCGGAGCCCTTGTCGCCGCTGTCTCGCGAACCGCAGGCGGTGAGGGTGAGTGCTCCCGCTGCCAGCGCGGCGGTGATGGCGATGAGCGAACGTTGACGCACGATCAGTCCTTTCCCCTGAACAACCGCATCCCCGTGGAAACGGTCGAGTCGCGCCCCCCGGTCGAAGAGAGATTCCGACGGTGCCGTGACTGGCCGTGACTCTAGGCGGGTGTGGGGAACGCGGAGGAGGGTCTGACCCATGCTGTGACGCTCTTGTTATGACACGAGGTAATGCAGAGCGGTACACCGTGCGGAGAAGAGCGGAATTCCGGCCGATTCGCCCCGTCCGCATGCTGAGAACCCGCAGGACCCGCCGTCGTCGGATCAGGTGTCTCGGACGTTTTGGTGATTACTCGGGATGGTCGCTAACTGTTGCTACAGGCGACTTTCAGGGCGTGAGAGAGGTGCTGTGCGTAGCGGGATCCCAGGATGAAACTCTGTACTTGTATTGCACGGGCATTACGCAGAGTTACGTCCAGGAAAGGAAGTCCGGCATCCTTCGGAACTGCCCCACAATCGGTCACATGCATCGTGATCGTGATCTCGCGGGGTGAGCCCGATTTTGTCCGGAACGGTGCGCGTGGCGACACGGTCAGGGCGAGGCCGGCATAGGGCTGGGTCATCCGGGGCACGGTGACCGGCGGCCCGTCCATGACGGTCATGCGCACCGCGAAGCTGAAACTGCGGGGCTCCGCCCAGGGGGAGGTGGCGCGGCCGCCGAGGAACGCGAACGCCACCGTCTGCGCGGGGTACGGCGCTTCGGGCGGCGGCGGGCTGTGCGGGCGGGTCGCGACGAGGTAGCCGCCACCCGCGAGCAGCGCGGCCGACGCGGCGAGGGCCACGGCGGCGCGGTGGCGGGCGGAGCGCGGGGGAGCGGGGGCGACCGTCTCCGGGACGTCCCACGCGCTGGTGCCCTCGCCCGCCTCGACGGGGCCGATGCCGCTCGTGCCGCTCACTGCCAGGGGCCTCCTGTCGGTGTGCCGTCGCGGTACCGCTCGGCGCAGGCGATCCGCGCCCGACGGTCGATCAACTCGTCGGCGGCAGCGGCCCCTTGGTCGCGCCGCACGGCCCGCGCGGCGTCCACGACGTCCCGCAGGATCTCGTACTGCCCGTTGGACAGCCCCATCGACTGGTAGTCGCCGTAGGTGCCGCTGTCGAGCACCTCGCGCGACCAGTGCGCGACGATCGTGGCGCACAGCTCGGCGTCGGAGACGGTCGAGGGGACCGCCCGGGAGGCTGAGGGCGAGGCCGACGGGGCCGCTGAGGGCGCGGGGCTCGCGGGGGCGGGATCGGGGCGGCCGGGGCCGTCCGGGCCTGCGCAGGCGGTCAGCAGGGCGAGTCCGAGCCCCAGCCCCAGCCCCAGTGCGGTCGTCCCCGGCCGGGGGCCTCCTCGCCGTCCCATGCGCCGAAGCTACGGGCGCGGACGGCGTGGGGCAATGGACGCGTCACGCCGGGTGTCAGCCCCGGACGCGGGCCTCGTCGGCCTTGGTCACGTCCCGCAGCAGGCAGGTGAGGCGGGCCGTGCACACCCGGCGGCCCTCCTCGTCGCTGATCACGATCTCGTACGTCGCGGTCGAGCGGCCCCGGTGCACGGGCGTGGCCACGCCGGTGACCAGGCCGGAGCGGGCCCCGCGGTGGTGCGTGCAGTTCAGGTCGACGCCGACCGCGATCTTCGAGCTGCCGCCGTGCAGCATCGACCCGACCGACCCCAGGGTCTCCGCCAGCACCGCGCTGGCCCCGCCGTGCAGCAGCCCGTACGGCTGGGTGTTGCCCTCCACCGGCATGGTGCCGACGACCCGGTCCGCCGAGGCCTCCAGGATCTGCACGCCCATCCGGGTGCCGAGGTGGCCCGCCGAGAACAGGGCCGGCAGGTCGACGCCGAGCGAGGCGTACTCGTCGATGACCTCCTGCGGGAACTTCACGTGCTGCTGCTCGCCCATGGGCCGACTCCGTTCGTCGTACAGCTGTCTCTCCCTGAGCAAACGCTCAGTCGGCTGCCGATTCTTCCAGATGCGCTGAGCGGGCGCTCAGACCGCGCTCCTCGGGTGCGGCACCGCGCTCTCCAGCCGGACCACGACGGACTTGCTGGCCGGGGTGTTGCTGGTGTCCGCGGTGTGGTCGAGCGGGACCAGTACATTGGTCTCCGGGTAGTAGGCCGCCGCGCAGCCCAGCGCCGTCGGGTAGTGCACCACCCGGAAACCGGGGGCCCGGCGCTCCACGCCGTCCTTCCACTCGCTCACCAGGTCGACGTACGACCCGTCGCCGACCCCCAGCCGCCGCGCGTCCTCCGGGTTCACCAGGACCACCCGGCGGCCGTTGGTGATACCCCGGTAGCGGTCGTCCAGGCCGTAGATCGTGGTGTTGTACTGGTCGTGCGAGCGCAGCGTCTGCAGCAGCAGCCGGCCCTCGGGCAGCTCGGGGAACTCCACCGGGGCCGCCGTGAAGTTCGCCTTGCCGGTGGCGGTCGGGAAGCGGCGCTCGTCGCGCGGGGCGTGCGGGAGCGCGAACCCGCCCGGGTGCGCCACGCGCGTGTTGAAGTCCTCGAAGCCCGGGATCACGCGGGCGATCCGGTCCCGGACGGTCGCGTAGTCCTTCTCGAACTCCTCCCACGGCGTCCGGGACCCCGAGCCCAGCACCCGGCGGGCCAGCCGGCACACGATCGCGGGCTCCGACAGCAGGTGCGCGCTCGCCGGCCGCAGCCGGCCGCGCGAGGCGTGCACCATGCCCATGGAGTCCTCGACGGTGACGAACTGCTCTGTGCTTTTCCCGTTCGGGCCGACCTGGAGATCGCGCTCGGTCCGGCCGAGCGTCGGCAGGATCAGCGCCCGCGCGCCCGTGACGACATGCGACCGGTTGAGCTTCGTCGACACGTGCACGGTCAGCCGCGCCCGCCGCACGGCCGCCTCGGTGACCTCCGTGTCGGGGGTGGCGGAGACGAAGTTGCCGCCCATCGCGAAGAAGACCTTCGCCTCGCCGTCGCGCAGCGCGCGGATCGCCCGGACCACGTCGAAGCCGTGCTCGCGCGGGGGCGCGAAGCCGAACTCCTTCTCCAGGGCGTTCAGGAAGGCCGGGGCCGGGCGCTCGAAAATGCCCATCGTGCGGTCGCCCTGTACGTTCGAGTGGCCGCGGACCGGGCACACGCCGGCGCCGGTGCGGCCGATGTTGCCGCGCAGCAGCAGGAAGTTGACCACCTCCCGGATCGTCGGCACCGAGTGCTTGTGCTGGGTGAGGCCCATCGCCCAGCAGACGATGGTCCGCTCCGAGGCGAGCACCATGCCGAGGGCTTCCTCTATCTCCGCGCGGGTGAGACCGGTCGCCGCGAGCGTCTCGTCCCAGTCGGCGGCCCGGGCGGCCGCCGCGAACTCCTCGTAGCCGTGGGTGTGCTCGCGCACGAACTCCTCGTCGACGGCTCCCTCGGTCTCCAGGACCAGCTTGTTGAGGAGCCGGAACAGGGCCTGGTCGCCGCCGATGCGGATCTGCAGGAACAGGTCGGTGAGGGCGGCGCCCTTGAGCATGCCCTGGGGGGTCTGCGGGTTCTTGAACCGCTCCAGACCGGCCTCGGGGAGCGGGTTGACACTGATGATCCTCGCGCCGTTGGCCTTGGCCTTCTCCAGCGCGGAGAGCATCCGGGGGTGGTTGGTCCCCGGGTTCTGGCCGGCGACGACGATCAGGTCGGCCTGGTAGAGGTCCTCCAGGTGGACGCTGCCCTTGCCGATGCCGATCGTCTCGCTGAGCGCCGAGCCCGAGGACTCGTGGCACATGTTGGAGCAGTCCGGCAGGTTGTTGGTGCCCAGCTCGCGCGCGAACAGCTGGTACAGGAACGCGGCCTCGTTGCTGGTGCGGCCCGAGGTGTAGAAGACGGCCTCGTCGGGGGAGGCGAGGGCGGCGATCTCCTCGCCGATGATGTCGAAGGCGCGCTCCCAGTCGACCGGCTCGTAGTGCTCGGCGCCCTCGGCGAGGTACATGGGGTGGGTGAGCCGCCCCTGCTGGCCGAGCCAGTAACCGCTGCGGTGGTGCAGATCGGCGACGGAGTGCGCGGCGAAGAACTCGGGGGTCACCCGGCGCAGGGTGGCCTCCTCGGCCACCGCCTTGGCGCCGTTCTCGCAGAACTCGGCCGCGTGCCGGTGGTCCGGCTCCGGCCAGGCGCAGCCGGGGCAGTCGAAGCCGTCCTTCTGGTTGACCCGCAGCAGCGTCAGCGCGGTGCGCTTCACGCCCATCTGCTGCTGGGCGATGCGCAGCGTGTGCCCGATGGCCGGCAGTCCCGCCGCCGCGTGCTTGGGCTCCGCGACCCGCGGCGCGTCCTGGACCGGGTCGCCCTTGGGCGGCTTAGTCGCCATCGCACGATCTCCCTCTACGCCAACACCACTGCCCTGAGCCACCGATCCTCGCACGCGCCACCGACAGCGAACGAGGCCGGGTTCCCGGACAGAACGGAAACAATGCCCGCCTCGGTGCCTGTGGCGATGCCCGCACCGGTGCCCGCGTCCATGCCTGCCACGGCTGCGTCCGCGAACCGTCGGCCCTGACTGTCAGTGCGGCGTGGCAGGATCGGGGGCGTGGCAGAGACAGCAGCGAAGCAGACCGACAAGACCCCCGGCGGCCCCCGTCCCCGGCTGATGCTCATGGACGGGCACTCGCTGGCGTACCGCGCGTTCTTCGCGCTGCCCGCGGAGAACTTCACGACCGCGACGGGGCAGCCGACGAACGCGATCTACGGCTTCGCGTCGATGCTGGCCAACACCCTGCGTGACGAGGCGCCCACGCACTTCGCGGTGGCGTTCGACGTCTCCCGCAAGACCTGGCGCTCGGAGGAGTTCACCGAGTACAAGGCGAACCGCTCCAAGACCCCGGACGAGTTCAAGGGCCAGGTCGAGCTGATCGGCGAGCTGCTCGACGCGATGCACGCGCAGCGCTTCGCCGTCGAAGGCTTCGAGGCCGACGACATCATCGCCACCCTCGCCACCCAGGCCGAGGCCGAGGGCTTCGAGGTCCTGATCGTCACCGGCGACCGCGACTCCTTCCAGCTGGTCACCGACCACACCACGGTCCTCTATCCCACCAAGGGCGTCTCCGAGCTGACCCGGTTCACCCCGGAGAAGGTTTTCGAGAAGTACGGATTGACGCCCGCCCAGTACCCCGACTTCGCGGCCCTGCGCGGCGACCCGTCCGACAACCTCCCCGGCATCCCCGGCGTCGGCGAGAAGACCGCCGCGAAGTGGATCAACCAGTTCGGTTCCTTCGCCGAACTGGTGGAGCGCGTCGACGAGGTGAAGGGCAAGGCCGGCCAGAACCTCCGCGACCACCTGGAGTCCGTCAAGCTCAACCGCCGGCTCACCGAGCTGGAGCGGGCCGTGGAGCTGCCCAAGACGGTCACCGACCTGGAGCGCGCCCCGTACGACCGCAAGAACGTCGCGATGATCCTGGACGCCCTGGAGATCCGCAACCCGTCACTGCGCGAGCGTCTCTACGCCGTCGACCCCGGCGCCGAGGAGGCCGAGTCCACCCCGGTCGCCGAGGCGGGCGTGGAGGTCGACGGCACCGTCCTCGGCACCGGCGAGCTGGCCGGCTGGCTCGCCGGGCACGGCACGGAGCCGCTGGGCGTCGCCACCGTCGACACCTGGGCGCTCGGCACCGGCTCGGTCGCCGAGGTCGCGCTGGCCGCGGCCGGGGGAGCGGCGGCCTGGTTCGACCCCGCGGAGCTCGACGAGGCCGACGAGAACGCGTGGTCGGCCTGGCTCGCCGACACCGCGCGGCCCAAGGTCTTCCACAACGCCAAGGGCGCCATGCGGGTCTTCGCCGAGCACGGCTGGCGCATCGAGGGCGTCGGCATGGACACCGCGCTCGCCGCCTACCTGGTCAAGCCCGGCCGCCGCTCCTTCGACCTGGACGCGCTGTCCCTGGAGTACCTGGGCCGCGAGCTGGCCCCCGCGGCGGCGGCCGACGGGCAGCTGGCCTTCGGCGCGGACGACGGCGCCGAGGCCGAGGCCCTGATGATCCAGGCCCGCGCGATCCTCGACCTCGGGCAGGCCTTCGAGAGCCGCCTCGAGGAGGTCGGCGCGGCCGAGCTGCTCCGCGACATGGAGCTGCCCACCTCGGCCCTGCTCGCCCGGATGGAGCGGCACGGCATCGCGGCCGACCACGCCCACCTGGAGGCGATGGAGCAGATGTTCGCGGGCGCGGTGCAGCAGGCCGTGAAGGAGGCGCACGCGGCCGCCGGCCACGAGTTCAACCTGGGCTCGCCCAAGCAGCTCCAGGAGGTCCTCTTCGGCGAGCTGGCCCTCCCCAAGACCAAGAAGACGAAGACCGGTTACACCACCGACGCCGACGCACTCGCCTGGCTCGCGGGCCAGACCGAGAACGAACTGCCGGTGATCATGCTCCGCCACCGCGAGCAGGCCAAGCTGCGGGTGACGGTCGAGGGCCTGATCAAGACCGTCGCCGCCGACAGCCGCATCCACACCACGTTCAACCAGACCGTCGCCGCGACCGGCCGGCTCTCCTCCACCGACCCGAACCTGCAGAACATCCCGGTCCGCACGGACGAGGGCCGGGCGATCCGCCGGGGCTTCGTCGTCGGCGAGGGTTTCGAGTCGCTGATGACGGCCGACTACAGCCAGATCGAACTGCGCGTGATGGCCCACCTCTCCGAGGACGAGGGCCTCATCGAGGCGTTCACCTCCGGCGAGGACCTGCACAACACGGTCGCCTCCCAGGTGTTCGACGTCGACCGCTCGGCCGTCGAGCCGGAGATGCGCCGCAAGATCAAGGCGATGTCGTACGGCCTCGCCTACGGGCTGTCGGCCTTCGGCCTGTCCCAGCAGCTGAACATCGACGCGGGCGAGGCCCGGGCGCTGATGGACACGTACTTCGAGCGCTTCGGCGGGGTCCGCGACTATCTGCGCCGGGTCGTCGACGAGGCCCGCGCCACGGGCTACACGGCGACGCTCTTCGGCCGCCGCCGCTACCTCCCGGACCTCAACAGCGACAACCGCCAGCGCCGCGAGGCGGCCGAGCGGATGGCGCTCAACGCGCCCATCCAGGGCACGGCGGCGGACATCGTGAAGATCGCCATGCTGCGGGTGGACGGCGCGCTGCGCGAGGCGGAGCTGAAGTCCCGCATGCTGCTCCAGGTCCACGACGAAATCGTCCTGGAGATCGCCCCCGGCGAGCGCGACCGGGTCGAGTCCGTCCTGCGCGAGCAGATGTCCGACGCGGTCCGGCTCCGGGCCCCGCTGGACGTCTCGGTGGGTGTGGGCCCGGACTGGGAGTCGGCGGCGCACTAGCCCGCGGCGCGGGCCGGCAGAGGGCACGTGGCAGAGGGCACGTGCCGGAGAGACCGGCAGAGGGCGCCGCTCCCCGACCTCGGTGGGGCGACGCCCTCCGGCCCTGGTGGAGGGGTGCCCTGCGGCCCAGGCGGTACGGCGCGCCTCCGGCCCAGGGGAGCAGCGCTTCCGGCCCCTTCCGGCCGCATCACTCACCTGGACCCCGCCAGAACGCCCCCGCCCCCGCCACCGGCAAGGATGCGGCCATGGGTATACGCATGGTTCACCGCCGGACGCCCCAGAGCAGGCCCCCGGCCAAGGCCCGTTCCGCCTCCGCCCAGGTCACGACGGACTCGTCGGGACCGGCCGTGGCGGCCGACGCCAGTTCCGCCCGCATCCCCTCCGACCTCACCGTCGCCGTGCGCCGGGCGGTCACCCGCCTCCGATGGCGACTGCGCGCCCGGCCCGGCCTGCGCCAGTGGCTCGACCTCGCCCGCAGCTACCTCGCGCTGCTCCTCACCGCGCTCCCCGGCCCCCGCCGCCCCCGCACCATGACCGTGTTCGTGGCGAGCCTCACCGAACGGCCGAAGGGCTCGGCCGCACGTCGTCGGCCACCGGAGCCGGACGCCACACCCTGACGGCGACGGCGTACCCCAGCACCCCGAGCAGCAGCCCGGCGCCCGCCCCGAAGAGCACCGTGGGCAGCAGCTCCCACGGCTTCGCCACAGCCCCCCAGTACTCCCACCACCGGGTCGCCCGCCGCACCGCCAGGGCCAGCGCGCAGCCGCCGATCCCGGCCCCGGCCCACCACCGGTCCCGTACCGACAGCGCCGGCACCCCCAGTGGCTCCCCGGCCGGCGCCCGCCGTACCGCGCGGACCAGGAACACGGCGAGCACGGCCGCGGCCACCGCCGAACTGCCGTACTGGAGCAGGGTGTACAGCGGCACGCCCGCGAGGCTCCGGCCGATCGCCGGGACCAGCCGCGTCCCCCAGCGGTCGTGGTGCGTGAACGCGTCCCAGACGACATGCGTGAGCCCGCCGAGCACGGCGGAGACGTACCAGCGGCCCGTCAGGGAGAGACCGGCACGCGCGCGGGGCGTCCCGCAGCGCAGCAGCGCGGACAGCCGCCCCTGCCGGGCCCGCGGCGCGAGCGCCACCAGGGGTTCGCGCACCAGCACCCACAACGCCACCAGCGCCCAGGCGAACAGCACATCGACCGTGAGGACACCGGTGAAGGAGTGCGTGAACCCGCCGAACTCCATCGCGTCCGGCTCCGCGCTCGCCGCGTAGTAGGTGAGGTCGGGCGCGAAGGACCCGGCCACGAGCACCGCCGGCACCAGCCGTCCGCGCCCGGTCCCGTCACCGCGTACGGCGGGCAGCACGGCGGCGGCATGGCTGAGAGTGAACGGCACTCGGGCTCCCCCTGGAACGGTCGTCGGCCGAAGCGCCGAACAAGTGATCGCGTACGGCAAGTATCCGGGACGCCACCATCGTTCAACGGGGGATGGCCAACTGGTGAAAATCGGGCACCGCCGGGTGTCCGTGGAAGGGAAGTTGTCGTAGGGTCGCCTGGGTCGCCGCCCCGGCGTGCACCGCGGGATGCACCACCTCACCACTCGAAAGAGATAACAGAGGCAACAGGGGGCAACCACAGCACCGGGTCAACCGTCCACCAGGGCGAGCAGACAGACGGAGACGGGCGCTCAGAAGGCGCCCATGGGAGGGGTTCACCTTATGGCGGCGCACATCGGCAAGCGGCTGCGCAAGGGAGCGGCGACGACCGCCGCCGCCGCGTTGGCGGTAGCGGCTCTGTCCGCGTCCCAGGCACCCGGCGGAACGGCCGGCGACGCGGGCCGGCAGGCCAACGCCGGCGCCAGCACCTCCGTGCCCGACGGGGGCGGTGCGGCCGACGGCGCCACCGGCAACTCGCCGTACTACACGGACCTGCCGCCGCTCAACAGCCCGAACCCCAGTTCCAGCCCCACCGCCTCCTCGTCCAGCATCGGCACCGCCGTCTCCCGGGGCGCGGCCGAGGCCGGCATACCGGCCACCGTCCTCGACGCCTACAAGAAGGCGGAGGCGGAACTGCGCGGCTCCAAGCCCGGCTGCAACCTGCCCTGGCAACTGCTCGCCGCCATCGGCAAGGTGGAGTCCGGCCAGGCCCGCGGCGGTGACGTCGACGCCGAGGGCAACACCCTGCACCGCATCCTCGGCCCCGAGCTCGACGGCAACGGCTTCGCGCTCATCAAGGACACCGACGGCGGCAAGTACGACGGCAACAGCCAGTACGACCAGGCCGTGGGCCCCATGCAGTTCATCCCGTCGACCTGGGCGTGGGCGGGCCGCGACGGCAACGGCGACGGCGTCAAGGACCCCAACAACGTCTACGACGCGGCGCTCGCGGCCGGCCACTACCTGTGCCGCTACGGCTGGGACCTGTCCGTCCAGGCCGACATGAACAGCGCGATCCTCAGCTACAACAACTCGCAGGACTACCTGAACCTGGTCCTGTCCTGGTACGAGTTCTACCGCAAGGGCACGCACTCGGTCCCGAACGGCACCGGCACCCTGCCCACGCACCGCAGCGACGGCAAGACCGGATCCGGTTCCGGCTCCGACGGCTCCACGGGCAAGCCCACCACGAGCACGCCGAAGCCGACCGAGCCCACGCCGAGCACCCCGAGCACGGACCCGACCCTGCCGCCCACGGCCACCGACACCGTGGACCACCTGGAGGACGCGGGCACCGCCAAGCTCACGGCGACGGCCGGCGACGCGTTCGCCAAGAGGATCAGCACGCGCGCGGAGACCAAGGCCGGCCGGACCGTCGCCAAGGTCCGCGTCCGCTTCACCATCGTCGGGGACACGGACACGACCTTCACCGGCGGCGAGAGCGTCGCCACGGTCGCCACCGACAGCAAGGGCGTCGCCGTCGCCCCCACGCTCCAGGCGGGCGAGAAGACCGGCGACTTCACGATCCACGCCAGCGTGGTCGGCCGTACGGCGAAGGGCGTCGACTACGACGCGACGGTCACCGCGCGTGCCGCCGACACCCTCGCCCTCGTCAACACCACGGCGCCGACCTGCGTGGCGGGCGGCGAGTTCGCCGACCAGGTGCAGGCGAAGGCCACCTACCAGGGCGCCGTCGCCGACAAGGTCGCCGCCACCGCCACGCTCGTCAAGTCGGCGGACGACACGAGCGAGAACGACAAGGGCCCGTACTTCAAGGACGCGAACGGCAACGCCGTGCGCACCCTCACGGACCTCCAGACGGACGCGGACGGCCTGCTGACGCTGCCCAAGCTGTACGCGGACGACACCACCGGCACGTTCCTGCTCCGCATCACGACCACCGGCGGCGCCACGCTCACCGTCGAGCTGACGGTCACCGCGGACAGCTCACCGAGCCCGTCGCCGACCGCCTCCGAGTCCGCTTCCGCCTCCCCTTCGGCGTCGGCTTCGGAGAGCCCGTCCGCCTCCGCCTCCTCCTGATCCACGGCCGTACGGCCACCGGGGCGCCCTTCCGCGACAGCGGGAGGGCGCCCTCGTGTGTGAGAGCTGTTCTCATCTCACCCTCCCGTTGCTACGGTGCCCCGACCTGACGATCCATCAGGAAATCGTCCGCAGGGAGGCCCCGCATGCGTGCCCTGATCGCCGCCGCGACCGGTCTCGCCCTCGCGCTCGTCCTGGTCGTGACCATCAGCGCCCTGGGGTCGCCGAACGGGAAGACGTCCCCGAAGCCGCTGCTCACGACGGTGCCCTCACACCCGTAACCGCCGCCCCGGGAGGCCGAGATGCGCCGCAAGGCCAGTCTGGTCCTGCTCGCCTGCGCCGTGTTCTTCGCGGCCCTGTCCCCGCTGCTGCGCTGGTACGCCTTCCCGCGCCTCGCCAAGATCCCGGCCGACCAGTACCAGGACATGGTCCTGGTCGCGAAGAACGCCACCCTCCTCGACTACGGCACCATGCGGGCCAAGAAGGTCCCCCAGGTCACCATCGTGCAGACCCTCAAGGGGAACGTGGAGGCGGCGAAGAAGGTCGAGAAGACGGCGGGCCGGGACGTCGTCGTCTGGGACGGCCTGTCGTACGTCCAGGGCCCCGACGGCAAGATGGTCTCCGAGATCCCCGAGCGCTACATCTTCGACGCCCACAGCCAGGAACCCGTCCACGCCACCGGCGAGATGGTCGACGGCGACCCGGTGAAACGGGACGGCATCGAGTTCAAGTGGCCGTTCCTGACCGAGAAGCGCGACTACGAGTACTTCGACGCGCAGACCCGCACCACCAACCCCATCCATTACAAGGGGACGCAGACCTTCCGGGGTGTCAAGGTCTACTACTTCGAGCAGACCATCCCGTGGACCAAGGTCTCCATGCCCAAGAAGATGCCGGTGCAGGGCATCACCCCGGAGACCGTCGCCAAGACCGGCACCACCCGCTGGTACACCACGGTCCGCAAGTTCTGGGTCGAGCCGGTCACCGGGGCGCCCGTCTACGGCGAGGAGATCCACAAGGAGGAGCTGCGCGGCGGCACCCTGCTGGGCGGCCGGGCCAAGGTGACGGCCTTCGCCGGCGACGTGAAGATGCGCGAGGACTACATCGAGCACACGGTCGCCCTGGTCAAGCACAACCGCACCATCGTCCTGCTGCTGACCTCCTACCTCCCCTGGGGCTTCCTCTCGCTCGGCATCGTGCTGCTCGCCCTCTCCCTCTGGCTGGAGGCGCGCGCCCGCCGCCCCGCCGACCCGGAGCCCGCACGGTCCGAGGTCCCGGAACCGGTCAGCGCCTGAGCCGCGCGGTCCGGGAACCGGTCAGCGCCTGAGGCGTGCGGTGGTGTGCCGGGTGGGCTCGGCGCCGGCCGGGTCCTCGGGCCAGGGATGCTTCGGATAGCGCCCGCGCAGTTCGGCCCGCACGCCCTTGTACCCGTCCCGCCAGAACGAGGCGAGGTCGGCGGTGACCGCGGCGGGCCGCCCGGCCGGCGACAGCAGATGCACGAGCACCGGCACCCCCGCCACCGCGGGCGACTCCTGCAGCCCGAACATCTCCTGCAGCTTCACGGCGAGGACCGGCTGTTCGGGATTCCCGTAGTCGACCCGGATCCGCGACCCGCTGGGCACGACGATCCGCTCGGGCGCCAGCTCGTCCAGCCTCCCCGCCTCCCCGCCCGCCCACGGCAGCAGCCGCCGCAGCCCCTCCCCGGCGTCGATCCGCCCGAGATCGGCCCGCCGCCGCGCCCTGCCGAGCTCCGGCTCCAGCCAGTCGTCCACGCGCGCGTGCAGCGCGTCGTCGCAGACGTCCGGCCAGGGTTCCCCGAGACGCAGCCGCAGAAAGGCGAGCCGCTGCCGCAGCCCGGCCGCGTCGGGAGTCCACCGCAGCAGACCGAGCCCCTCGCGGCGCAGCCCGTCCAGGAGCGCCTCGCGTACGAGGGCCGGGTCGGCGTCCCGCAACGGCCGCACCGCCAGCTCGATCGCCCCGAGCCGTTCCACCCGCCGCGCGACGACGTCCCCGTCGGCCCAGTGCACCTCCTGGCCCTCGGTGTACAGGGAAGCCGCCGCAGACCTGGCCATGTCCTCGTCCACCGCCGCCGCGAGCTGCACGCGCGCGTGGCCCTTGCCGACGGGACGGTCCGCGACGGCCACGGCGAGCCACGGGGCACCCCGCAGCGGGCTGCCCTCACGGAGCTCGGCCCGGGTGCCGGAGGCCATGAGGTACGACCCTCCGTCGGCCTTGGCGACGCGCTCGGGGAAGGCGAGGGCGGCGACGCGTCCCACGGTGCGGTCGTCCACGCCGGGTGCCGACCCGCCCTCGCCGCCCGTCCGCAGCCTCCGTACCTCCGCGAGCCACCGCCCGGCGTAGGCGTCACCGCCGCGCCGGACCGTGCGCAGGGCGGCCGCCAGATCGTCGCCGTACTCGCGCGGAGCCTCCTCGCTCAGCAGCGCGACCACCTCGGCACCCCCGCCGGGGGTGTCCAGCAGCGCCCGCCCCAGCCGCGGATGCACCCCCAGCCGGGCCAGCCGCAGCCCGCGTTCCGTCGCCCGCCCGGCGGAGTCGACCGCTCCGATCGCCGTCAGCACCTCCCGGGCCGCCGCCATCGCCCCGCCCGGCGGCGGATCCAGCAGCGCCAGCCCCGTCGCCCCGGGATCGCCCCAACAGGCTGCCTGGAGGGCGAACGCGGTCAGGTCGGCCACTTTGATCTCCGGTGCCGGAAACGCCGTGAGGCGGGCGTCCTCCGCCTCGGACCAGCATCGGTACACCGCCCCCGGCGCCTCCCGCCCGGCCCGCCCCGACCGCTGCCGGCCGGCCGCGCGGGACGCCCGTACCGTCGTCAGCGCGCTCAGCCCGCGCGCGTGGTCGACCCGCGGCTCCCGGGCCAGCCCCGAGTCGACGACCACCCGCACCCCGGGAACGGTGAGCGACGACTCGGCGACCGCCGTCGCCAGCACCACCCGGCGCCGCGCCCCGGGTGCCAGCACCGCGTCCTGGACCGTCGCCGGCGCCCTGCCGTGCACCTGGAGCACCTCCACGTCCCCCAGGCCGCCCAGCTGCCCCGCCACGCGCGCGATCTCGCCCACGCCCGGCAGGAAGCACAGCACGTCCCCCGGCCGCTCGGCCAGCGCCCGCCGCACCAGCGACGCCACATGCGTCAGCAGCGCCGGATCGACGCGCATCCCGTGCGGCGGCCGCACCGGCCGCGCGGGCGGCGCCCACACCACCTCGACGGGGTACGAGACGCCGTCCGCCTCGACCACCGGAGCCCCGCCCAGCAGCCGTGCCCAGCCCTGCGCGTCCGTGGTCGCCGACGCGGCCACCAGCCGCAGCTCCGGCCGCAGGGTCTCGCGCACGTCCCAGAGGAACGCCGCCACGGTGTCGGCGTCGAGATGGCGCTCGTGGCACTCGTCGAGGACGACGACGTCGACACCGGACAGCTCCTGGTCGCGTTGCAGGCGCTGCAGCAGCACACCGGTCGTGACGACCTCCACGCGCGCGCGTGGCCCCACGACCCGCTCGCCGCGCACCGTGTAGCCGACGCTCCGCCCGACCTGCTCGCCCAGCAGCCAGGCCATCCGGCGGGCCGCCGCGCGGGCGGCGATCCGGCGCGGCTCCGCCACCACCACCCGCCGCGCGGGACCCTCGCCCACCAGCCCGGCCAGCACCAGCGGCACCAAAGTCGTCTTGCCGGTGCCGGGCGGTGCCACCAGGACGGCGGTGCCGTGCCCCTCCAGGGCGTCGTCCAGACCGGGCAGGGCCTGCCGTACGGGCAGCGCCTCCAGGGCGTCGTAGCGGATCACGCTCTCAGTGTCGTATGGACCGGCGAGCGCCCGTCACGCGCGCGCTCAGTCCCTCTCGCAGTCCCTCTCGCACACGAAGATCGCCGTGCCCGGCAGGAGGCTGCCCCGCAGCGGGGACCAGCCGCCCCACTCGGCGGTGTTCCAGGCCGGCCACTCCGGCTCCACCAGGTCGACCAGGCGGAAGCCGGACGAGACGATGTCGCGGACCCGGTCGCCGATCGTGCGGTGGTGCTCCACGTACACCGCGTGGCCGTCCTCGCCCTGCTCGACGTACGGCGTGCGGTCGAAGTAGGAGGCCGAGACCGTGAGGCCCTCGGGGCCGGGCTCGTCGGGGAACGCCCAGCGCACGGGATGCGTGACGGAGAAGACGAGACGGCCGCCGGGGCGCAGGACGCGGCGCGCCTCGCGCAGCACCAGACGCGGGTCGGCCACGAAGGGCAGCGCGCCGTACGCCGAGCACACCAGGTCGAAGGAGGCGTCGGCGAAGGGCAGCGCGCCGGCGTCCGCACAGATCAGGGGAAACGATCCGCCGATGCGCAGCGCGTGCTGGAGCTGGCGGTGCGAGAGGTCCAGGGCGACCGGACGGGCCCCCTGGGCGGCCAGCCAGCGCGAGCACTGGGCCGCGCCCGCGCCGATCTCCAGGACGTCCCTGCCCTTGAGCTCCTCCGCCGGGCCCAGCAGCTCCGCCTCCACCTCGTCGAGCCCCTCGGGGCCCCACACGAAACGGTCGTCGCCGAGGAAGGTGCCGTGTTCGATCTGGTACTCGTCGGCGTTGCGGTCCCACCAGCCCCGGTTGGCCCGGCTGCTCTCGGTGGTACCGGCGTCACGCCGGGTGGCTTCCGGTTCGGCCTCGGCTCCGGTGGCTGTCCCGGCCTCTGCGAGGTCGAACGAAACGGGCTCTTGGATGATCGGCTCCCTCGTCGTACTCTTCCGTGCAACCCGTTCGGAGGGGGGTCACGGACGAGGTCTTTCAGGCTTACGTGGCCTCGTGGGACGGTTCTTGTGCCGGGTATGCGGCGATCCGCCCCGGGTGTGCGCCTTCGCGCATTGACCCTGCCCGGCTGCCCCCGTATGCTACAAGTTGCGCTGCGGGCCTGCGCACCTCAGACGTAGCAGGCTGCGCTCGCATCTGTATGTATGTCCCCTCGGTTGTCGAGGCGTCACCAGTGGTTCGGGTGACGCTTCCCAGGCTGTCCGGCTTCTGCAGAGCGAAACAGGCTCCCGGCGTAAGCAGTACCTACGACTTCAATGTCCGTACCGGAGCCCTTTCTCACATGACGAGCAGCACCGAGACCACCGCCACCACCCCGCAGGTAGCGGTCAACGACATCGGTAACGAGGAAGCCTTCCTCGCCGCGATCGACGAGACGATCAAGTACTTCAACGACGGCGACATCGTCGACGGCGTCATCGTGAAGGTCGACCGGGACGAGGTCCTGCTCGACATCGGTTACAAGACCGAAGGTGTCATCCCGAGCCGCGAGCTCTCGATCAAGCACGACGTCGACCCCAACGAGGTCGTCGCCGTCGGTGACGAGATCGAAGCCCTTGTTCTCCAGAAGGAGGACAAGGAAGGCCGCCTGATCCTCTCGAAGAAGCGCGCCCAGTACGAGCGTGCCTGGGGCACCATCGAGAAGATCAAGGAAGAGGACGGCATCGTCACCGGTACCGTCATCGAGGTCGTCAAGGGTGGTCTCATCCTCGACATCGGCCTCCGCGGCTTCCTCCCGGCCTCCCTGGTCGAGATGCGCCGCGTCCGCGACCTCCAGCCCTACGTGGGCAAGGAGCTCGAGGCGAAGATCATCGAGCTGGACAAGAACCGCAACAACGTGGTCCTGTCCCGCCGTGCCTGGCTGGAGCAGACCCAGTCCGAGGTCCGCCAGACGTTCCTCACGACCCTCCAGAAGGGTCAGGTCCGCTCCGGTGTGGTCTCCTCGATCGTCAACTTCGGTGCCTTCGTGGACCTGGGTGGCGTCGACGGTCTGGTCCACGTCTCCGAGCTGTCCTGGAAGCACATCGACCACCCGTCCGAGGTTGTCGAGGTCGGCCAGGAAGTCACCGTCGAGGTCCTCGACGTCGACATGGACCGCGAGCGTGTCTCCCTGTCGCTGAAGGCGACCCAGGAAGACCCGTGGCAGCAGTTCGCCCGTACGCACCAGATCGGTCAGGTCGTCCCGGGTAAGGTCACCAAGCTCGTTCCGTTCGGTGCGTTCGTCCGCGTGGACGAGGGCATCGAGGGTCTGGTCCACATCTCCGAGCTGGCCGAGCGCCACGTGGAGATCCCGGAGCAGGTCGTCCAGGTCAACGACGAGATCTTCGTCAAGGTCATCGACATCGACCTCGAGCGCCGCCGCATCAGCCTCTCGCTGAAGCAGGCCAACGAGGCCTTCGGTGCCGACCCGGCCACGGTCGAGTTCGACCCGACCCTGTACGGCATGGCCGCGTCCTACGACGACCAGGGCAACTACATCTACCCCGAGGGCTTCGACCCCGAGACCAACGACTGGCTCGAGGGCTACGAGACCCAGCGCGAGGCGTGGGAGCACCAGTACGCCGAGGCGCAGCAGCGCTTCGAGCAGCACCAGCAGCAGGTCATCAAGAGCCGCGAGGCCGACGCTGCCGCTGCCGAGGAGGGTGGCGACGCCGCGGGTGCCGCTCCGGCCGCCGGTGGCGGTTCGTACTCCTCCGAGGGTGCCGACACCTCCGGTGCGCTGGCTTCGGACGAGGCGCTGGCCGCGCTTCGCGAGAAGCTCGCGGGTGGCCAGAGCTGACCGCTCGCCACTCGGCTTAGCCGATGACTGAGGGCCCGCACCTTTCGAGGTGCGGGCCCTCAGTGCTGTGCGTCCGTCCTGGGCTCTCCTTCGGCCGACGGCTGGTGGGGGCCGAGCGCGCAGTTCCCCGCGCCCCTCGGGGAGTCCTCGCCGCCGTCGGCCCGGCGGCTCCGAGCGCCTTGTGGGGAGTTGCTCCCCTTCGCGTTCGCGGAAATGTGTGGGATACACGAGTCACCGTGGCGCCGTAACGCGGCGCTGGGACGCTTCCCCGGTCTTCGTTCAAGATCGGAAGGGGAGTCCCGTCATGGCACAGCCTCAGGACAGGTCAGGGACGAGTCGGCGGGCGTTCCTGCGGAACGTCGGTGTCACCGGCGGCGCCGGCGCCATGTTCGCCACCATGGGGGCCCTCGGCCTCGCTCCCACCGCCCGGGCGGAGCCCTTCCAGGCTCCCCGCACCGGCGACTTCACCCTCACCGGACGCGCCGCGGCCCGGGTGGTCGTCCTCGGCGGCGGAATCGCCGGCCTGGCGACCGCGTACGAACTGGGCAAGGCCGGCTACGACTGTACGATCCTGGAGGCCCGGGACCGTACCGGCGGACGCAACTTCACCGTGCGCGGCGGCGACACGACCACCGACCTCTACGGCAACACGCAGACCGCGCGGTTCGCCGACGGCCACTACATGAACGCCGGGCCCGCCCGGATTCCGCAGTGGATGATCACCCTCGACTACTGTCGCGAACTCGGCGTTCCCATCCAGGTCTTCACGAACGTCAACGCCGACGCGTACCTCTACAACGAGTCGGCCAGCATGACGAAGCCCGAGCGCTACCGCACCGCCAAGGCGGACGTGTACGGCCATGTCTCGGAGCTGCTCGCCAAGGCGAGCGACAAGGGCGCGCTGGACGAGGCGCTGACGGCCACCGACCGGGAGCGGCTCGTCGAGTTCCTCAAGGACTGGGGCGAACTCGGCGACAAGCTGACCTACGAGGGAGGCGAGCGGCGCGGATACACGACCGTACCGGCCGCCGCCGGCACCCCCGGGGTGCTGCTCGGCGACGTTCCGACCGCCTCCGAGGTGTTCGCGAGCGGTGTCGGGCGCTACTTCTCCTTCGAGTTCGGCTTCGACCAGGCCATGCTGATGTTCCAGCCGGTCGGCGGCATGGATCAGATACCGCGCGCGCTCACCCGGGCGATCGGAGCCCACCGCGTCCGCACCGGAGCCGCCGTCTCCAAGATCACCGACACCGGGAACGGCGTCACCGTGACGTACACCCAGGGCGGCCGTACCAGGACCGTCGACGCCGACTACTGCGTGGCCGCCATGCCGCCCAACATCCTCGCCAAGGTGCCGCACAACCTCGGCTCCGGCGTACAGAGCGCCCTGGAGGCCGTCACGCCGTCGTCCGCGGCCAAGATCGGCCTCGAGTACCGCTCCCGCTGGTGGGAGCTGGACCACCGCATCTACGGCGGCATCACCGAGACCGACCAGGACGTCACCCACATCTGGCACCCCTCGTACGGCTTCCACGGCGAACGGGGCGTCCTCATCGGCTACTACAACTACGGCGACGACGCGGACTCGTACGCCGAGCTGAGCCCCGCCGCGCGGGAACAGCGCGCGGTGGCCGCCGGAGTGAAGATCTACGGTGACAAGTACCGCACCGAGCTGGTCTCCTCCTTCTCCCACCACTGGCGCCAGACACCCCACCTGGAGGCCGCCTGGCACGACACCCCCGGCGGCCCGGACGACGTGCGCTACAAGCCCCTGAACCAGCCCACCGGCCGGGTCTACTTCGCCGGTGACTGGCTCAGCTACACGGACGCCTGGCAGCACGGCGCGTTCAGCTCCGCGCGCAAGGCGGTCACGGCGCTGCACGCGCGCGTGCTGTCGTCCTGAGCCCCTGATCCTCTGAGTGCCGCACGCGCGCGTGGGCGGGTCCGTCGCGGACGCACGCGCGCGTGCCGCCCTCCCGGCATGAGAAGGCGGTGAGAGCCCGCCTGTTCAGGGCCTCCGGCGGGAATGCCTGTGGACTGTGCCGCGTTGAGCCGTACGAACACGAGGAGGAGCGGTCACAGTGCTTGATCCGCAGGGTTTGTACGCATGGGAGCCGAAGGGCCTCGCCGTGGTGGACATGGCGCTCGCCCAGGAGTCGGCCGGTCTTGTCATGCTCTACCACTTCGACGGATACATCGACGCGGGTGAGACCGGCGACCAGATCGTCGACCGGCTCCTCGACTCGCTGCCCCACCAGGTCGTGGCCCGCTTCGACCACGACCGGCTCGTGGACTACCGGGCCCGCCGCCCGCTGCTCACCTTCAAGCGGGACCGCTGGACCGAGTACGAGGAGCCCAGCATCGAGGTCCGGCTGGTCCAGGACGCCACGGGCGCGCCCTTCCTGCTGCTGTCCGGCCCCGAGCCGGACGTCGAGTGGGAGCGCTTCGCCGCGGCCGTCCAGCAGGTCGTGGAGCGGCTCGGCGTCCGCCTGTCCGTGAACTTCCACGGCATCCCCATGGGCGTCCCGCACACCCGGCCCGTCGGCCTCACCCCGCACGGAAACCGCACCGACCTCGTCCCGGGCCACCGCAGCCCCTTCGACGAGGCCCAGGTGCCCGGCAGCGCCGAGTCGCTGCTGGAATACCGCCTCATGGAGGCCGGCCACGACGTCCTGGGCGTCGCCGCGCACGTCCCGCACTACATCGCCCGCTCGCCCTACCCGGACGCCGCCCTGACCGTCCTGGAGGCCATCACGGGCGCCACCGGCCTGGTGCTCCCCGGTATCGCGCACGCCCTGCGCACGGACGCCCACCGCACCCAGACGGAGATCGACAGCCAGATCCAGGAGGGCGACGAGGAGCTCACCGCCCTCGTCCAGGGTCTTGAGCACCAGTACGACGCGGCCGCGGGCGCCGAGACCCGGGGCAACATGCTCGCCGAGCCGGTGGAGATCCCGTCGGCGGACGAGATCGGCCTGGAGTTCGAACGCTTCCTCGCCGAGCGCGAGGGCGACAACTGAGGCCCGCGCGGGCGACGACGGGTCCGCACAGCCGACGCCGGAAGGCCGCGCGAGCGACGTCGGAAGGCCGCGCGGGCGACGGCAGAGGTTCGCGCGAGCGACGTCGGAAGGCCGCGCGGGCGACGGCAGAGGTTCGCGCGAGCGACGTCGGAAGGCCGCGCGAGCGACGGCAGGGGTCCGCGAGAACGACCGCAGAGGTCCGCGCGAGCGGCGGGTACCGGCCCGGACGGGGAGAACGAGCCCCGTCCGGGCCGGTGTCGGTCCCAGGCCCTAAGCTTCGGGGCATGCTGAAAGTGGGCCTCACCGGCGGGATCGGCGCCGGCAAGAGCGCGGTGTCACGGCTGCTCGTCGGGCACGGCGCCGTGCTGATCGACGCGGACCGGATCGCACGGGAGGTCGTCGCGCCCGGCACCCCGGGCCTCGCGGCGGTCGTCGAGGCCTTCGGCCCGGAGGTGCTCGCCGCCGACGGCGGCCTGGACCGGCCGAAGCTGGGCTCGATCGTCTTCGCCGACCCCGCGAAACTGGCCGTGCTGAACTCGATCGTGCACCCCCTGGTCGGCACCCGATCCCGCGAACTGGAGAGCGCGGCGGCCGCCGACGCCGTGGTGGTCAACGACGTCCCGCTGCTCGCGGAGAACGGCCTCGCCGCGCTCTACGACGTCGTGGTCGTCGTGGACGCCGCCCCCGAGACCCAGCTCGACCGGCTGACCCGGCTGCGCGGGATGACGGAGGAGGACGCACGCGCGCGCATGGCCGCGCAGGCGACGCGCGAGAAGCGCCGGGAGATCGCCGACATCGTCATCGACAACGACGTACCCCTCGACGTGCTCGAACAGCGGGTCGCGGAGGTGTGGGCCGACCTCGTGCGCCGGGCGCGGGAGTCGGGCTCGAACTAGCGGGAAGCCGTCTTCGAAATAGCGGGCAGCCGTCCGGGCGTTGAACCGCTTCAGTGAGGGAAGGACTTTGCCGTGCCCGAGACCAGCGGTTCGACCGGACGTACTCCGGAGACGCATGTGATCGATTTCCGTGCCGCCGAGCAACTGCTCAACGCACGGGACCCGCGAGGCGCGGTGAAACTGCTCGACGGAGTGATCGCCGCGCACCCCGAGAACACCGCCGCCCGGCTGCTGCGCGCGCGTGCCTTCTTCGCGGCCGCGCAACTACGCCCCGCCGAACTGGAGTTCACCATCGTCCTGGAGCGCGAACCGGACAACGCCTTCGCCCACTTCGCGCTCGCCCGCACCTATGAGCGCCAGGGCCGTGCCGACCTCGCGATACGCCACTTCCGGCTGGCGGCCGCCCTGGACCCGAACCCGGAGTACCTGAAGGCGGCCCGCTTCGAGAGCGGTGCGTGAGCGGCCGCTCGCTCACGGGTGCCCGTGCCGGGGCGGCCGTCTGAACGGCGGCGGGCCGCCGTCGGCCGGCGGGTACGGCGGCACATCGCGGCCCGGCTGGTAGTGCGGGCCCTGCCTGATGTGCCGGAGGATCATCATCAGGTCGACGGTGGCCACCAGCCACAGCACCCCGCAGGCGGCCGCCCAGCCGGGACGCCCCACCAGCGCGAACGCCGCCGTGCCGAAGATCGCCCAGAACAGACCCCACAGGCTCAGCCACAGCCGCGCCCGCAGCGCACTGCGGGCGGTCGCCGGCTCACTGCCCGTACGCATCCCGGATCACCGCTCCTCCTTGCAACGTACTCTTCGACCAGGACGTTCACCAAGCAGGACGTTCAGCAGGACGTCCACCGAGGGGGGACCCACCGTGCTGCCCGACGCCGACGACCTGCCCGGCCTGCTGCTCGACCTGGCCGTTCCGCACGAGGACATCAACGAGGTGGTGGCGCTGCGGCGCGCCGTGACCGCCGACCCCGGCCTGCGGCGGCTGCTGGCGGAGTGCGCCGAGGACGCGGCCGGTGCCGTACGGGAGGTCGACGACCCCGACGGTCTCGGCGCCCGGGCCGCCCAGGCCCCGGCCGCGCTGGGCGACTACTTCCTCGTGTACGTCTTCCTCGCCGCGGTGCCGGACACCCGCGCCCGGCACCGGGCACTCGGCATCCCCGACGACATCTCCCGGCACACGCTCGCCGACCTCGGCCGCGGCATGGCACTGCACCGCAGGCGGTACGGCGGCGGAGGGCTGGGCACCCGCCAGGCGCACTGGCTCACCCGCCACTTCGGCGGCCGCCTCTACCAGCTGGGACGACTGCAGTACGAGCGGACGGGACTCGGCGAGCGCACGGCACGGGCCGTCACTGCGGCCGGCACCGGCGTGACCGCGGGCGAGCCCTGCCTGGACCTGCACATCCCCGACTTCCTCGGACCGCTCACCCCGGCCGCCTGCGACCACTCCCTGGCGCGCGCCAGGGACTTCTTCACCCGGTACTTCCCCGAGGAGTCCCCGGCCGTCGCGACCTGCCACTCCTGGCTGCTCGATCCGCAGCTGCGCCGCCTCCTCCCGGCGCACTCCAACATCGTCCGTTTCCAGGAGCGGTTCCGGCCCGGGTGGGAGGACCCGGAACCGGCCGACACCACACCGGTCGGCTTCGTCTTCGGCGACCCGGACCTTCCGGTGGCGGACCTGCCCCGGCGTACCTCGCTGGAGCGGACGGTCGGCGACCATCTGAGGGCGGGCGGCCACTGGTACGTCGGCCACGGCTGGGTCCCGTGGCCGCGGTGAGGTGATCGAAGTTCCCGTCGGCCCTCGAACTACTCGAACGAGTGAACCATCGAGGGACGGGAACGGCCGTGCGGCGGCGGACCGTTGTTCGGGCATGACGGTTGAAATGCGTGAGGGGCACGAGGGAACAGGGCCCGGTGCGATCACCCCGGACGGCTGCGCGGTGGAGCTCTACACCCGCCTGGCCGCGGGCGGCGAACCGGACATCATCGAGGCGGCGGTCCCGGCCGGCGCCCACATCCTGGAACTGGGCTGCGGTGTGGGGCGGATGACGCACCCGCTGCTGGAGCGTGGTTTCCGGGTCACGGCGGTGGACGAGTCGGCGGAGATGCTGGCGAAGGTGCGCGGGGCACGCACGATACGCAGCACCATCGAAGGGCTCGACCTGCGCGAGAAGTTCGACGTGGTGATGCTCGCGTCGTTCCTGGTGAACACCGGGGACACGGAGATACGCCGGGGCATGCTGCGGACCTGCGCGGCGCACGTGGGGAGCGGCGGCTGTGTGCTCATCCAGCGCGAGGGCGCGGACTACCACACCAACGTGCCACGAGAACGGGTCGATCCCAGCGGCTACACCGTGCGGATCGCGTCGGTCGAACCGGTCGGGGACGGGGTGAACTCGGTGCGCGCGGAGTACGAGTTCCCGGACGCGGCCTGGACCCAGACGTTCCTGGCCCGACCGCTCACCCGGGAACAGTTCGAGGACGCACTCGCGGAAGGAGGACTGGAGGTGGCCGAGTATCTGACCGAGGACGGGATATGGGTGAGGGCGGTACCGACGGCGTAGCCGGGGCCGGTCGTCCGGGGCTGGTCGTCCAGAGGCGGCCGTTCGGTGGCGTTCGTCCTGGGCGTTTGTCCTGGGCGGTTGTTCCGCGGCAGTTGTTCGGTGGCGTTCGCCCGAAGGCAGTCATCCGGACGCGGTCGTCCGAGGTCCGATCACCGACCGCCGGGGCGCCCACCGCGCGGCCGACCCGTTCCGCCTCCCGTGCCCCCGCCTCCCGTGCCCCCGCCTCCCATGCCTCCGGCTCCGCCCATGCCTCCGGCTCCGCCCATGCCTCCGGCTCCGCCCATGCCTCCGGCTCCGCCCATGCCTCCGGCTCCGCCCAAGCCTCCCGTTCCGCCCATCCCGCCGAATCCGCGCAGTCGTTCCAGCTCGCGGCGGTCGCGCTTGGTGGGGCGGCCCGTGCCGCGGTCGCGGATGCCGATGGGGGCGACGGCCTCGCGGGGCGGGGGCGGCGGGGAGTTGTCGATGAAGCACTGGGCGGCCACGGGGGCGCCGACCCGCTTGCGGATCAGCCGCTTCACGATGACGACCCGTTCCCGCCCCTCGTGACGCAGCCGCACCTCGTCACCGACGCGCACGGAGTGGGCGGGCTTGACCCGCTCGCCGTTCACCTGGACATGCCCGCCCCGGCAGGCGGTGGCCCCCATGGAGCGGGTCTTGATCAGGCGCACGGCCCAGATCCAGCTGTCGATCCGCACGTTCTCACCGGGGGCGGGCCCGGCGGCCTCGGCGGCGGCGACGGCCGCGGCCAGGGCGGCGGGGTCGAGGACCTGGGCGGCGGGATCGGGTGCCTGGGCGGCGGCGGCCTCGGTGCCTTCGGCGGGCTCGGCCGGAGTGGGGGTTCCGGTCCCACCGCTCGCCCGCTCCCCGCTCTCGTCGCGCTCGACCGCGTCCTCAGAAGCCATGCCCTGACCTTAGCCCCCAGGGCCGAGAGAAACGGAGCCGATTTCCTGGGCCTACCGTGGAGCCATGACCAGCAGCCCCCTCGCCCGTCTCGACCAGCGCGTCAGCGCCTGCCGGGCCTGTCCCCGGCTGGTCGCCTGGCGGGAGGACGTGGCCCGTAGCAAGCGGGCGGCGTTCGCCGACTGGACGTACTGGGGCCGGCCCGTACCCGGCTTCGGGCCGGCCGACGCCCGGTTGCTGATCATCGGCCTCGCCCCGGCCGCGCACGGCGGCAACCGCACGGGCCGGATGTTCACCGGCGATCGCTCCGGTGACGTCCTGTACCAGGCGCTGTACGACGTCGGGCTCGCCTCGCAGCCGACGTCGGTGAGCGCCGACGACGGGCTGGAACTGTACGGCGTGCGGATCACCGCGCCCGTGCACTGTGCTCCGCCCGCCAACAAGCCGACCCCCGAGGAGCGTGACACCTGCCGATCCTGGCTGGTCGAGGAGCTGGCGCTGCTGCGGCCGACGGTGCGTGCCGCCGTCGTGCTCGGTGCCTTCGGCTGGCAGGCCGCGCTGCCGGCGTTCGCCCAGGCGGGCTGGACCGTGCCCCGGCCCCGCCCGGCCTTCGCCCACGGGGCCCGCGTCGACCTGGGTGGCCTGGACGTCTTCGGCTGCTTCCACGTCAGCCAGCGCAACACCTTCACCGGCCGCCTCACCCCGGGGATGCTCCGCGAGGTGCTGCGGACGGCGGCGGATGTGGCGGGGCTGCCCTGAGGGGGGGCGGGGTCAGACGAGTCGGGCCGCCGCCACCGGGCGGTCGGCGACCGTGTGGGTGCCGGTGGACGCGGACGAGTTGACGCTCCAGCGGTAGCGGGAGAACTCGCCGGTGGCGTCGGAGGCGTAGAACATCATGTGGCCGATGCCGACGCCCTGGAGGTTCTCGCCGTCCACGCTGCCGATCATGCGGGTGTCGGGGTACTGCGGGTAGCGGGAGAGGCCGTACACGCCGTGCGGGTCGGAGGTGCAGTCGACGATCTCGACGGCGTACTGGGTCTCGCCGGTGAAGTCGGCGACGCCGCTGAAGACGCCCTTGACCTCGCGGACCATCACGATGTGCCCGGTGTTGTCGGCGTCCTGCCCGCTGTAGTCGACGGCGACGAGGTCTCCGGGACGCAGGTCGGTGACCTTGCGGATGCGGCGGAAACGCGGGCCCGCCGTGCCGCCGAGGAAGGCCGAGCAGTAGTCGGCGGCCTCCGGGCCCTTCTCCTGGAAGTACTGGAGGAAGTAGTCGTCGGTCGCCCAGCCGTAGGTGTGCCTGAGCACCGCCGTGACGAAGGACGAGCAGCGGGCCCGGGCCACCCAGCTGGCGAGGTCGTCCGGCCGGCCCCAGGTCACGGTCGCCGCGGTGTTCATCAGGTAGACGTTGTTGGCGCGTGCCGTACGCCCGCTGACCAGGGCGATCTCATCGGCGGTGAGGGCGCGGCCGTAGGCGCGGACGTCGTCGACCGCGCCCTTGAAGCGGTTCACGTAACCGCCGTCCCAGCGGGCCCGGCCGATGTTGAAGCCCTGGGTGGCGGCCCAGGAGAGGGTGGTGTCGGCGCTGCCCTCCTGTACGCCGTTCACGTACAGCTTGAGGCTGGTGCCGTCCCAGACGCCCGCCAGATGGGTCCACACGCCTGTCTTGGTCACCGGCGTGGTCGCGAGCGCCGAGACCTTGGTGGTCTGGTCCTCGCTGCGCACCTTGAAGGCCCAGGTCCCGGCCGTGTCGTCGTACTGGAGCAGGAAGCGGCTGGCGCTGCCGCCGTCCTGGCTGACGGCCGTGTACATGTTCGTCAGGGCGGCGTCGTCGGCCAGCCGGACCCAGGCCGAGACCGTGAAGGGGGCCGTGGTGTCCAGGACGGAGGCGGTGGCGGCGTAGGCCCCGGAGGTGCCGTCGAGGCTCAGTTCGCCGCCCGCCCGCAGACCGGTCCAGCTCGCCCCGGAGCCCAGGGTGACGGGGTGGTCCAGGCCGGAGCGGTCGGTGCCGGAGCCGTCCAGCGGCCAGTGTCCGGCGAGCCCGGTCGGCAGGTGGCCGGCGGCCAGCATCCGCTGGTACTGCACCATCCGCTCGGCCTCGGCCAGATGCGGCGCGGCGACCGGGGTGAACGGCGTGTCCAGCGGGGTGTCGGCCGCGGCGGTCCCGGTGCCGGCCGCCATCCCCGCCATCGCGCCCACCCCCACGAGTGCGGCTCCGCTCAACAGCCCCCGTCTGCTCACCATGGTCATGCCCTCCCCGTTCCGATCCTCGCCGGTGATCCGGTCTTCACCGGCGACGAGAACTCTAGGAGATTCCTGTGGGAACAGGCGTTCCCCTGGCCGGCCGGACCCTTGGCTAGCGGCCGGCCTCCTGGTCCCCGGAGCCCCTGGAGCCCCTGGAGCCCCTGGAGCCCCTGGAGCCTCCGGAGTCGCCGAATTCCTCGAAGTCCCCGAAGAGGTGCCGCACGGTCGACCGGTAGTTGGCCTGGACGTGGCCCAGGGAGCGGGCGCGGGCCCGGTCCGGGTCGCCGGAGGCGATCGCGTCGTACAGCTCGCGGTGTTCGGTGAGGAGTTGGGGCCACTCCTCGTTGCGCCGGGTGAGCCAGCGCAGTCGCCCGTCGACCGGTTCCATCACCGAGATGAGCAGGCTGTTGCCGGCCAGGGCCAGGATCCGGTCGTGGAAGCGGGTGTTGATGTCGGTGATCGTCTCGGCGTCGTCCGCCTCGGTGGCGGTGGCCGCCCGGTCGAGCAGCTCCCGCAGCTCCGCCAGTGCCTCGGGGGTCGCCCGGGCCGCCGCAAGCCCGGCCGCGTACACCTCCAACGCCTCGCGCAGCTCGAAGAGTTCCTTGACGTCGGTCGGGGTCAGCCGGCGCACGACCGTGCGGCGGGCCGATTCGAAGAGGACGAAGCCCTCGGCGACCAGGGCCCGGATCGCCTCTCTGACCGGTACCCGGGACACCCCGAACCGCTCGGCCAGCTCGCGTTCGACCAGCCGGTCGCCCGGGCCGAGGCGGCCCTCGATGATGTCCTGCCGCAGTGTCGCCAGGACGCGTTCGCGCACCGCGCCCAGGGGTTCGATCTTCGTGGTGGGGGAGCCCATGAGGTCATTTTCGCCGACCCGGGGGCCTTTTACGGAGCCGTAACGGGACGGACATCGGTCGGAACGCTTGACGGGAGCACCATGACGGGAGTTTGGTATACCAAAAGTTGGTACACCGGTTGGTTCCCTGGAGGCCCCGTGTCCCTGGCCGACCGCGCCGACGTCATCGGCGCAGCCGCGTTCGTCCCCGATCCCCGGCTCACCAATGAAGACCTCGCCCCCGCCGAGAAGCGGAACTGGAAGGTCTTCGACCTCTTCGCCATGTGGATGTCCGACGTCCACAACCTCGGCAACTACACCTTCGCCGCGGGCCTGCTGGTCCTCGGCATGAACGTCTGGCAGGTCTTCACCTCCCTCCTCGTCGGCTTCGTGCTCATCTACGTCGGCATGAACTGGATGGGGAAGATCGGCCAGCGCCACGGCGTGCCGTTCCCGGTGGTCAGCCGGATCAGCTTCGGCGTCTGGGGCGCCAACATCCCGGCGCTGATCAGGGCCGTGATCGCCATCATGTGGTACGGCATCCAGACCTATCTGGCCTCCGTCGCCGTCAACGTGATGCTGCTGGCGGCCTGGCCGGACCTGAAGTCCCTCACCGAGAGCTCCTTCCTGGGCCTGGACGCGCTGGGCTGGATCTCCTTCGTCTCGCTCTGGCTGGTCCAGGCGGCGATCATCAGCCGCGGCATGGAGACGATCCGCAAGTTCCAGGACTTCTGCGGGCCCGCGATCTGGCTGGTCATGATCGCCCTCGCCGTCTGGATCCTCGCCAAGGCCCACTGGACCATCTCGCTCACCTCCACCCCGCACCCGGTCTCCACCGGCGAGCAGTGGCGGCAGTGGTTCGGCGCGATCGGCCTGATCCTCGCCACCTACGGCACGCTGATGCTCAACTTCTGCGACTTCTCCCGCTTCGCGCCCGATTACCGCACCGTGCGCCGCGGCAACTTCTGGGGCCTGCCCATCAACTCCACGGCGTTCGTGGTCGTCTCGGTGATCGTCACGGCCGGCTCCCTGGAGGTCTTCGGCGAGGCCATCACCGACCCGGCCGAACTGGTCGCCAAGGTCGGCAACACCTGGGTCCTGGTCGTGGCCGCGCTGACCTTCGCGGTCGCCACCATGGGCGTCAACATCGTCGCCAACTTCGTCTCACCGGCGTACGACCTGGCCAACGTCTGGCCGCAGAAGATCAGTTTCAAGGTCGGCGGGATGATCAGCACGGTCGCGGCCCTGGTCGTCACGCCCTGGAACCTCTTCTCCAACCCGACCGTCGTCAACTACTTCCTCGGCGGCCTCGGCGCCTTCCTGGGACCGTTGTTCGGC
Source organism: Streptomyces sp. NPDC090088 (assembly GCF_044747345.1). Lineage (NCBI taxonomy): Bacteria > Bacillati > Actinomycetota > Actinomycetes > Kitasatosporales > Streptomycetaceae > Streptomyces > Streptomyces sp. NPDC090088. The sequence continues at coordinate 1,651,516 of NZ_JBIVDZ010000001.1, forward strand.
GTGATCATGGTCGACTACTACGCGATCAAACGCGGCCGGGTGGACGTCCAGCAGCTCTTCAACGCGGCGCCCGGCTCGCCGTACCACTACCGCAAGGGCGTCAACCCCAAGGCCCTGTGGGCATTCCTGCCCTCGGCGGCGGTCGCGGCCGTGCTCGCGCTGGTGAAGACGTTCAGCGACGTGGCGCCGTACTCCTGGTTCATCGGCACGGCGCTGGCCGCGGGCCTGTACCTGGCGCTGTGCCGCCGCGACCGAGCCCCCGTGACCGAGGAGGTCTGACGGACGTGCGGATCGTCGTCACCAACTGCAACACCACGCAGGAGATGACCGAGGAAATCGTACGAGGTGCCCGGGCCGCCGCAGGCCCGGGCACCGCCGTGACCGGACTGACCCCGGCCTGGGGGCCCGAGTCGGCGGAGGGCTGGCTGGACAGCTACCTCTCGGCCGCGGCGGTCCTCGACGCGCTGCGGACATACGACGGTCCGCCGTACGACGCGGTGGTCATGGCCGGTTTCGGCGAGCACGGGCGGGAGGGCGTACGGGAGTTGGTGGACGTACCCGTCGTCGACATCACCGAGGCCGCCGCCCATCTCGCCTGCCTGCTGGGCCGCCGCTACGGCGTCGTCACCACGCTGGACCGCTCGCGCGGGCAGATCGAGGACAGCCTGGAGACCGCGGGGGTGGCCCGCAACTGCGTGGCGGTGGCGGGCACGGGACTGGGCGTCCTCGACCTCGCCGAGGACCCGGGGCGCACGGAGGCGGCGTTCCTCGCGGCGGCCGAACGGGTCCGGGACGCCGGCGCCGAGGTCCTGGTCCTCGGCTGCGCCGGGATGACGGGACTGCAGCGGGCGGTGGGGGAGAAGCTCGGCGTTCCCGTGGTCGACGGGGTCGGCGCGGCGGTGAAGCTGGCGGAGTCGCTGGTGGCCCTGGGGCTCACGACCAGCCGGGCGGGGAGCTACGGCAAACCGCTGGCGAAGCGGCGGGTGTGGGGGGCGGGCCAGGAGTAGGGGGTCGTGCCGGGAGTGCCTGAAACGCGGCCCGGTCGCCGGGGTGCACGCGTGACCTACGGCAGCGGCCGCCACACGTAGCGCACATCGGGCTCGCGCTCCTCGTTGGCGCTGCCGTCCGTGTACTCGACGGCGACGAAGCCGTGCCGCTCGTAGAACCGGTGGGCGGGCGTGTTCACCTGGAACGTCCAGAGCGTGAGCCCCTGCGGGAAGCGCTCCTTGGCCAGCGCGACGAACAGGTCCCCGACCCCCCGTCCCCGCCATTCGGGGTCCAGATACAACTGCGACACCAGCCGGTCCGCGAGCACCATCATCCCCACCACGCGCCCGCCCGCCTCCGCGAGCCAGGTCTCCCGCGACGGCACCACGACATCCCGGAAGTAGGCGCGCACCTCGTCGTCCGAGTGCGCCCGCACGACGGTGGGCAGGGCCGCGGAGTACGACCGCAGCCAGACCTCGGCGACCGCGTCGGCGTCCGGCCCGCCGGCCCGGCGCAGCACGACGCCGGCGCTCACGCCCCCGCCCCCTCGTCGGGTACGACGGCCGTGGCCGTGATCTCCACCAGCTGCCCGGTGTACCCGAGGCAGGCGACCCCGATCAGCGTCGACGAGTGCGGCCCGGCGCTGAGCCCGGAGGCCTCGACGACCTCCCACACCCCGGAGAGCACCGCGGGCTCACCGCTCACGACGTACACATCGGTCGACAGCACATGCTCCAGGTCGCTCCCGACCGCCCGCAGTTGCTCCCGCAGATTGGCGATCACCTGCTCGGCCTGGCGCGGCGGATCCCCCTCACCGACGAGCTTCCCCTCGCCGTCCAACGGAACGGCCCCCGCCAGAAACGCGAGCCTCGTGCCGGCCTCGACGACGGAGGCGTGGGAGTAACCGGGCGGTGGAAAGAGAGCCGGGGCGGTGACGCGCTGTATCACAAGGGCTCCTGAATTCAACGACGGACAACCGACCGATCGTCCGCCCTCGCACCGGTGGTCCGCATCTGAATTTTCCGGTTCCCCTGTTCCTCGTCCCGCGCGAAAAATGCTTGGGAATGCGTCAGTTGGCGCTGCTACCGTCCTTCACGTGGCGAAACTCAATCAGATCATCGCGGTCGAGAAGGGCATCAAGTCCAAGGCTCATCAGGACCTGACGTCGGCGCATCACGGGCTGCAGAAGCCCGCGTTGCTGGCCGGTATCTCGCGGACGTACCAGCCGAAGGACGAGGAGGGCGAGCAGTTGCCGCCCGAGTCCACGCGGGTCCAGGTCAAGGCCGAGGACGTGCTGCGGGAGACCTCGGCGACGCTGACACGGCTCTTCGACGTGACCGCCACCAAGGACTGGGCGAACTGCGAGGCCAGAGCCGATGTGCAGGTGGACGGGCGGGTGCTGGTCGCCGGTGTGCCCGTGTCCTATCTGCTGTTCCTGGAGAAGCAGCTCGTCGACCTCAATACCTTCGTGCGCAAGCTGCCCGTGCTCGACGCCTCCGAGTCGTGGGTGCAGGACCCGTCCACCGACGCCTGGAAGACCGAACCGGTGCGGACCCTGCGGACCAAGAAGGTGCCCCGCAACCATGTGAAGGCCGAGGCGACCGAGAAGCATCCGGCCCAGGTCGAGGTCTACTACGAGGACATTCCGGTGGGGTACTGGACCACCGTGAAGTTCTCGGGAGCCCTCCCGGCCCGGCGGGTCAACGAACTCCTCGACCGGGTCGAGAAGTTGCAGCAGGCCGTCAAGTTCGCCCGTGAGGAGGCGAACGGTGCCGACGTCGTCGACCAGCGGGTCGGGGACGCGGTGTTCGGCTACCTGTTCGGGTAGCCTCCAAGGACCCCCGGTCCCTTGAGGCCGGGGTGCGCGAGGAGCGCAAGCTGAAGCTGAGGCTTGTCGTGACGAGCGGCCGTACCCCACAGAACACGGGGCGGGCCGCGTTGAATCTCAGACTCTCGCTCCAGACTCAGCATTCGCCGCCGATCGCCGGATCGAACGGGCCCGGGCCCCAGCACGTCGAAATGCAGGTTCAAGTCCTGCCCGCGCAGCTCGATGCGTGGTGGTCCAAAGGAAGGACGCGGCGACCTCACGACTGACCCGGGTTCTCAAGTGTGCCGGCGTGTGACGATGGGCGGCTTTCCAGGGCCCGGGGGCAGGCTACGCCCTCGGGCCCGCTCCCGTTTCCGGCCCCGAACAGGGGGTGCGGAGAATTGCGTTCATAAAGAACGCGGTCATTCGGGACACTTGTCACATCCGCGAAATGCGAACGGACCTTTCCGTACGGGAACGCGATCTACCGTGGACGACGAAGCCAACAGCCCGGCCACCGTCGCCCGAAGGCACACCCCGCCCTCGTCCGGACAGGAGCCCCGTGTCCCGTCGTATCGCCCTGCCGCCCTGGCTCGCCCACGCCCTGCGCGCCCAGCGCGGACCCGTGTCCTGGAGCGCGGTGACACGAGGGGCGCTGGCCGCCGGGCCGCTGCTGCTCGCCGCGGTCCTGGCGCGGCACACCTCCCTCGGGGTCGTCGCCGCCATCGCCGCCATGCTCGCCGGGATCAACGACCGGCCCGGCAGCAGGCGGTCGGCCGTACGGCGGCTCGGGGTGCCCGCGGCGGCCGGCGCGGTCGGGCTGCTCGTCGGGACGTACGGCGGGGAGCACCTCACCGCCGTACCCCTCACCCTGCTGCTCACCGCGCTCGGCCTGGTCGCCGGCGGCATGAGCGCCGTCGGGCCCGTGGCGTCCGGCGCCGGGACGCAGCTGCTGGTCGCCGCCGCCATCGGCGCCGGGATGCCGGTCGCCGAGGCAGGCTGGCAGCGGGCCCTCGCGTTCCTGGCCGGGGCCGGATGGCTGGTGGTGCTGCGGCTCGCCCTGCCCACCCCGGGCGCCCTCGCCGGCGACTACCGCTTCGACGGGGAACGGGACGCCGTCGCCGCCGTGTACGACGCGGTCGCCGGCCTGCTGGACGCCGTCGGGACCGAGGCCGCCTCCCGCAGGCGGGCCGCCCTGACCGCCGCCCTCGACCACGCCCAGGACGCCCTCACCGGTCCCCGGCTGCGGCGGTACGCCAGCTCCGCCGCCGAGCGCCGGCTGCACACGCAGTACGCCGCCGCCCTGCCCCTCGCCGAGGCGGCCACCGCCCTGGCCTGGGCCGGGGAACCGGTCTCCGCGCGGGCGGCCGAGGGGCCCCGGCGGCTCGCCGTCGCGGTCCGGGGCAACGACGGCACCGGGCCGCTGCCCGCCCCGTCCCGGTCGGCGCCCGCGCTGCGCGCACTCGACGATGCGCTGCTGCGCGCCGCCGAGGCCTTCGACCGCGGCGCGGGCCGGGAGCACCGGCCGCCCGCCCGGCGGCGCAGCCCGAAGGAGGTGCTGCGGGCCGCGCTCGGCAGCGGCGGACGGGAGTACGGGCTGCGGGTCGCCCTCTGCTTCGGCGCCAGCGCCGGCATCGCGCAGGCCCTGCACCACGCCCGCTGGTACGGCGAGCACCAGCACTGGTACTGGCTGCCCGCCACCGCCGTCTTCCTCGTCAAGCCCGACCTCGGGCCGCTCGCCTCCCGGGTGCTGTGCCGGGCCGCGGGCACGGTGCTCGGCGCCCTCGTCTTCGCGGGCCTCGCGGCCGTGCTGCCCCGGCCCGAGGGGCTCATCGTGCTGGTGGCCGTCTGCGGGGCGGTCATCCCGGTGTCCACCCGGCACTTCGGCGCCCAGACCGCCGTCGTCACCGTCCTGGTGCTGGCCCTGGTCATGGTCGGCGGCGAACCGCAGGCCTCCGTCAGCCGGATCGGCGAGACCTTGCTGGCCTGCGCGATCGTCCTGCTCGTCGGGCATCTGCCGATGGCGGGGAGGCGGGGCGGTGGAGTGCGGGCCCGGCTCGCCGCCGCCGGGCGGGCCGCGCACCTCTATCTGGACCACGTGCTGAGCGAGTCCGGCGACCGGGGCGAACGCTGGGCTCTGCGCCGGGAGGCCTACCGCACCCTCGCCGAGGCCCGCACCGCCATCGCCCTCGCCGCCGCCGAACTTCCCGCCCTCGCCCGGCACACCGAGGGCACGGACGCGGTGGCCGCCGTACTCGAACGGCTCGTGGACACGACCACGGCATGTGCCGTCCACCTCGACGAGACCGGACGGCTCACCCCCCGCCACACCCGCCAACTCGAAGCCCTCGCCGCCGAATTGGAGCAAGGCGGGCAGCGGCTCGGGCTCGCGGTACCACGGATGCCGGTCGCCGCGTAGCTCCGCCGGTCGGGCGCCGGTGCCCGGCGCCGGTGGCTGCTGCGGGTGGTGGCTGTGGGTGGTGGCTGAGGGTGGTGGTCTCCGTCGGGCTTCTCAGTCGGTGAAGCGGGCCCATACCGGGGCGTGGTCCGAGGCCGCGGCCCCGCGTCGCGCCGCTGGGTCCGTGCCCACCGACGGCAGCTTCGGTGGCGCGGTGGTGCCGGGCAGGCCGGTGCCGGCCTCCGTCAGGCGGTGGACGAGGTGGTGGCTGAGGAGGAGGTGGTCGATGAGTTCACGGCGGCCGGAGTCGATGCGGGAGTAACGCTGGTCGGCCGGGATGCGCGGGGCGATGTCCCACAGCCGTACGGCGTCGCCCTTGTCGGCATGGTCGTAGCCGGTGGTGCCCAGTTCGGAGCCGGGCGGGCCGAGGAGGATCTGGGTGGTGGCCGCCCGCACCTCGTCGTTGAGGTCGCCGAGGACCGCCACGTCCTTGGTCGTGCCCTGTCCGGCGAGCAGTCGGTCGGCCAGCGCCCGCAGGGCCGTCGCCTCGGCGGCCCGCCGGTACAGGGCGTACGCCCCGTAGCGCGCCCGTTCCCCCTCGTCGTGCGGGTAGAAGCGGTCGCCGGGATAGCTGAGCAGCTTGGACTTGAGGTGGGCCACCGCCGCCGTGAGCGGCCCGCCCGGGGTCACGACCGTCACCGCCAGGAAGCCGCGGCCGGCCTCGACGGTGGTCTCCCCGGCATCGTCGGTCTGCACCGGGCGCAGCCGGGCCGGCAGTGCCGCCGTGTCGGACACCGTCGTCAGCTCGGCGCGGGCCAGGAAACCGACCCGGATGCCCCGGCCGTCGGGGTGCCCGGAGAGCGTGAACCGCCAGTTCGCGCCGAGCAGTTCGGTGAGGTCCGCCAGGGCGTCGGGGTCGCCGACCTCCTGGACGCCGAGCAGGGTCGGGTCGAGTCCGGTGATCACGGTCGAGAGGGCGGCGAGCTTCGCCTCGTACGCGGACTTGTCCTTGGGGCCGTAGGGGCTGCCGGGTCGGTAGAGGTTCTCGAGGTTCCAGGTGCCGAGGAGCATGCCCGGCTCCTTCCAGGAGGTGGTGCGGCCAGCGTGCTCGCCCCAGGCGCCGGGCGACAGGGCCGGGGCAGGATGCGCGGTTCGGCTCACGCGGGCCGAGGACCGTGCCCTACGTTGGGGCGATGAGCTCCGCTCCCGCCGGCCGTGGCTCCGCTCCCGCCGACCTCGTCATCACCGGCTGCACCGTGCTCACCCACGACGAACGGGAAGGGATCGGGTTCCTGGCGGACGCCTCGATCGTCGTACGGGAAGGGGTCATCGAGGCCGTCGAGGTACGGGGCGACGCCGACGCCGACCCCGATGTCGACGCCGTCGAGCGGATCGACGGGCGGGGGCAGGTCGCGATGCCCGGGCTGATCAACTGCCATACGCACGCGCCCATGGTCGCGCTGCGCGGCCTCGCCGAGGACCTGCCGACCGAGGCGTGGTTCAACGACGTCGTCTGGCCCGTCGAGTCCAACCTCACCGAGAAGGACGTGGAGTTGGGGGCGCGGCTCGCCTGCGCCGAGCTGATCCGGGGCGGCGTGACCTGTTTCGCCGACCACTACTTCCACATGGACACGGTCGCCGCCGTCGTCGCCGAGTGCGGACTGCGGGCCCATCTGGGGGAGGCCTACTTCTCCTCGCAGGGGCCCGAAGGCCGCGAGCGGTCACTGGAGTTCGCGCTACGGCAGCGGGGCGGCGCGGACGGCCGTATCACCACAGCCCTCGCCCCGCACGCCCCCTACACCGTCACCGACGCGGACCTCGCCGCCACCGCCGAACTGGCCCGCGCCCACGGCCTGCCCGTGCATCTGCACGCCGCCGAGAACCGCGACCAGACCGACACCAGCCTCGCCCGGCACGGCGCCACCCCCATCGAGATCCTGGACCGCGCCGGGCTGCTCGACACCGACCTGCTCATCGCCCACGGCACCGGCATCCTCGACCGCGACCTGCCCCTGCTGGAGCGGACCGGCGGCCGTACCGCCGTGGCGACCGCGCCCCGCGGCTACCTCAAGTTCGGCTGGCCCACCACCACTCCGGTACGGGCCCTGCGCGCGGCCGGCGTCCCGGTCGGCCTCGCCACCGACGGCGCCGCCTCCAACAACTCCCTCGACGTCTGGGAGTCGATGGCGCTCACCGCGCTCGTCCAGAAGTCCACCGAGGGCGACCCGCGTTGGCTGACCGCGCGGCAGGCCCTGCACCACGCCACGCTCCAGAGCGCGCGGGCCGTCGGCCTCGGCGCGAGCGTCGGCAGCCTCGCCCCGGGCCGCCGCGCCGACATCGTCCTCGTCGACCTCACCGGGCCGCACACCCAGCCCGTCCACGACCTCGCCGCCACGCTCGTGCACAGCGCCCGTTCCGCCGACGTCCGCACGACGATCGTCGACGGCCGCGTCCTGATGCGCGACCGCGAGCTGCTCACCCTCGATGTGCCCGCCGTCGTACGGGAGCTGGGGGAGCGCCTGCCGGGCCTCGTCGACCGGGGGCACGGACGGCGCGTCCAGCGGTACGACACCTGACGAAGAGGCGGGAAGGGAAGACGCGGAAAAAAACTTCGGTCGCGCCGATGAGTTCTCTCTCCTCCGGCGGTCACCACCCGGAACCGACCGTCGGACAGGAGGGCCCATGTCGCTTCCGGAGATCGTCTCGCGTGAGCGGTGGCATGCCGCGCGCGCGGAGTTACTGCTCAAGGAGGAGGCGCTCACGCGTGCGCGGAACGCGCTGGGTGCCGAGCGGCGCCGGCTGCCCATGGTCGAGGTGGACGCCGAGTACGTCTTCGAGGGCGGGGACGGCAAGGCGACCCTGCGGGACCTCTTCGACGGGCGGGCCCAACTGATCGTCCACCACTTCATGTTCGCGCCGGAGTGGGAGAGCGGCTGCCCCAACTGCTCCGCGTTCCTGGACCAGATCGGCCACCTCGCCCATCTGCGGGCACGCGGCACCTCGTTCGCGGCGGTCTCCCGGGCGCCGTTCACCAGGATCCTGCCGTTCAAGGCGCGGATGGGCTGGACCCTGCCCTGGTACTCGTCGTACCACAGCGACTTCAACCGCGACTTCGAGGCGACCCTGGTGGTGGACGACGAACCGGTCGAACGGCCGGGCATCAGCTGCTTCCTGCGGGAGCACGACCGGGTCTTCCACACCTACTCCGCCTACGACCGCGGCCTCGACGGACTCGGTTCGACCACCTCCCTGCTCGACCTGACGGCACTGGGCCGGGTGCCCGAGGGCAGCGACCGGGTCCGTTATCACGACGAGTACGAGGACTGACGCGGACGGTCACAGAAGTGGCCGAAAGTCAACGGATCCTCACCCTCCGCGCCGGTGGCGTGTCGGCTATGTCTCAGTACCGTCACCGGGCGAGCCATCGGTGTTCTCCAGAGCGTTAACTCCTACAAGTAAGACGCTTTCTGGAGGTGCAGGATGGTGAACGGGCGAACCGTGCTCGAACGCTTTTCCGCAGGCGGACCGCGAGGATCATGGCCGGCGGAGGAGTTCGCGCACGCGCGGCGACTCGAGGGCCTGCCCGCGGAGGTCGTGATGGACCTGACCACGGACACGTTCCTGGTGATCGTGCGCGACGGGGCCGAGAGCTAGCCCACCTGCCCGGCGGCCTTCCGGGCGGGCACCTTGGCCGTGAACTGGTCGGCCTGGAGCGCGTACAGCTCGGCGTAGACGCCGCCGCTGGCAATGAGTTCGTCGGGGGTTCCCGACTCCACGACCCGGCCCTGGTCGAGGACATGCACCAGATCGGCGTGGCGGACCGACGCCAGGCGGTGGGTGATCAGTACGACGGTCTGGCCGCTGCCCGCGAGGGCGCGGATCTTCTCGAAGACCTCCAGCTCGGCCCGCGCGTCCAGGGCGGCCGTCGGCTCGTCCACGATGAGGATGTGCCCGCGCCGGTAGGCGGCCCGCGCGATGCCGAGCCGCTGCCACTGGCCGCCGGACAGCTCGTGCCCGCCGCTGAAGTTGCGGGCCAGCAGGGTGTCCAGACCGCGCGGCAGATCCTCGACCACCTCCTGCGCGCCCGCCTCCGCGACCGACTTCTCCAGCCGCTCCTCGGTGAGCGGCGCCGACGAGCGGCCGACGGCCACGTTGACCTTGGCGGTGAACGGCCAGCGCTTGAAGTCCTGGGCGACCATCGCGATGCGCTCGGCGAGCCGGTGCCGGTCGGCCTTCGCCGCGTCGACCCCGTCCCACCGGATGTGGCCCCGGTCCGGCTGGTACAGCCCGGCCAGCAGTTTGACCAGGGTGGTCTTGCCGGAGCCGTTCTCGCCGACCAGGGCGACGATCCGGCCGAGCGGGAGGGTGAGGCTCACGTCGTCGAGGGCGGGACGGGTGCTGTCACCCGGATAGGTGAACGTGACGTTCTCGAACCGGATCTCCCGGGGGTCGTCCGGGAGCGGGTCGCCGCCCAGCGGGATCTCCCGCTCGGCGGCCTCGACGTACAGCCGCTCCAGATCGCCCACGAACAGCGCCTCCTCGTGCAACGCGTTGATCTCCAGCACGAGCGTGTTCAGGCTCGACGAACCGGTGCGGATCGCGATCACCGCCGTACCGGCCACCGAGAGGGCCATCGCCCCGCTCAGCAGCAGCGCGCCGAGCGTCGCGTACGTGGCGACCGTCGCGAGGCCGGTCCAGGCCGCCGCGATCAGGCCGGTGCGGGCGGCCAGCCGGGCCAACCGGGCCTGCTCCTCCTCCGCCGTCTCCGCCATCGAACGGAAGTGCCGCAGCAGGAACGGGCCGACCCCGTGCACCCGGATCTCGGGCGCCGCCTCCGGCTCGGTGAGCAGGTTGCCGATCAGCCGCCCCGCGCGCGCGTGCTGCACCCAGATGTGGAACGACTCGTAGTGGCGCCGGGCGTTGGTCAGCGCGCCCCACGCGCTCGGGATCGTCATCGTGATCAGCAGCGGGAGCAGCGCCGGGTGCAGCACGGTCAGCACACCGGCCGCCGCGGCCAGCGAGATCAGCGCGTTCACCACGCGGGTGCCGTAGCTGATCATGCGGCGGGCGGAGGAGGCGCCGTACTGCGCGGTGTCCAGCAGTTTGTGGAAGGCGTGGTCCTCGATCGCGGACAGCTCGACGGCCGCCGCCCGCTCCAGGTACTGCTCGGTCGCCACCCGCTCGACCTTCGGTTCCAGGCGGCCCGTGGCATACGTCGACGCGGCCCGCAGCAGGGCCGCCACGAACATCACGGCGGCCATGATCACCAGGGCGGGGGCGGCGCTGCGCAGCCGCTCCTCGATGGTGCCGGTACCGATCAGCCGGCCCAGCACGCTGTTCACCGCCAGCAGGCTCACGGCCTGGGCCACACCGACGCCCACCTGGGCGGCCAGTACGGTCCGCGCCGCCCGGGCGTCCGCCTGCCGGGCCAGCCGCAGACTCGACGCGAGCATGCCGGGCAGGCGGGTCATCATGGCGCGGAAGTCGAGCTCCAGGAAGGCGTTCCGGTGCTGGTTCCACCCCATGTCGTAGCGGAGCGGCCCCCCGAACAGCAGCCGTTCCGACTCCGACACCTCGGGCGCTGCCGCATCCCGCCTCTTCGTCACCGCGTTCCTCCCCGGGGCCGTCGACGAACGGCCACTATCGCGGGGTACGACGGTCCCCGGGCAGGGCGCGTGACGGGGCTCGCGGGGCGCGGGGGAGTGCGCCGGGGGTGCGGGCCGAGGAGGAGGGGGAGAGGTGGCTCTGTCCGCCGAGCGTCCGCCCGGCCGCGCGGCGATCACACGCCGATCGGGCGGCTGTTGCGCGGTGATCAGGCAGCGATCGCACGGCGATCAGGCGGACAGCGGACGGCTCCATTCCGGCGTCGTCCCCGTGACCCGGCACAGTGCGAGGTACAGCGGTATCGGCGGGGTGTACGGCACCGTCCCGTCGGGGCGGTGGATCAGGCGGGCGGTGCCGGGGAGCGGGGCGCCCGGGCTGTAGTGGGCCGGCGCGGGCCAGGGCAGGGCGTAGTCGGAGTCCGACGGGACGATCCACCACCAGTGCGTGCCATCGGCGTACACGCATCCCACGCGCGGCAGCCGGGGCACGACCAGCGGTCCCAGACGCGCCGGTACGGCGACGGCGTCGCAGCCCAGCGGTGCCGTCATGCCCTCGGGCAGCGGCAGCCCGCGGGCAGCCGTGCCACCCTCGCCCGCCATGGACCGGTGGCCGCGCTTGAGCCGGACCAGTGTTTCGAGCCCCAGCGACCGGCCGGGGCCGCGGACGCCGTTCACGCCTGCCTCCGCCGGGGCACCTGGCGCAGCGCCGCCTCCGACTGCCCCTCCTCCCCGGAACCGGGAGAGGGACGGTGTACCGGGCGGTGCGCGGGCCCGTGCGGCGGCCCTGGTTCGGGGCGAGCGCCCCAGCCCAGGTCGTTGCGGGGTTCCGCGGTGTCCCGGGCGGCGTCGGTCTGGCGCGGCAGCTCCGCCCAGACCAGCAGCCCCGGCCCGTGCTCCTGAGCCCCCCAGGCCTGGCACAGCGCGTCGACGAGGAGCAATCCCCTCCCGTGCTCCTCCTCCGGCCGCTGCGGGGACGGGTGGGGCTCGTCGGGGGTGCAGCCCTCGTCGTGCACGGCGATGCGCACCGTGTCGTCGTGGTCGTGCAGCTCGCACACGACGCGACTGCTCGCGGTGTGCACGATCGCGTTGGTGACCAGTTCGGATATGACGAGCACGGCGGTGTCACAGGTGTCCGCGCAGACCGACCAGCCGGTCAGCCGGGCACGCACCAGGCGTCTCGCCTGGGCGGGGGAACCCGGATGAGCGGCCAGCTCGAACCGGAACCGGCGCTCGGCAGTGCCCTCACCTGGGGCAACTCCCGTGGCGGCACCGAGACCGAGACGGTCTGCGGCGGCGTCTGTTCCTAAGGGCGCGGACGGAATCACGCTTGCCACTATCGCCCCGCCGTGAACACTTGGCAAGTGTCACTCTGAAAAATGCAGAGTGCTGTGTGACGCGGTGAAGGGCCGTGGCACACTGCTCGCAACAGCATGTCGAGCGGCGCCAGTTGGGATCAGTGAGGATCCGGCGGGCCGATCCGACCAAAGTGACCGAAGTGGCCGAACCGTCCGATGAACGGTCGTTCCGGGCGCGCTCGGTTGCCTTGGCCGGCCCGGTCGTTCCGTCAGATCTTCGAATGAGTCTTCGAACGGCGCCGCTGGGCTGTCAGCATGCCGGGTGACACCTGTATGTGCGGACGGCCGTGACGCCGGCGAGCCCAAGTGGTGGCGCGGCCGGGGAACTTTCGTGGAGGTGGAGCGTGAGCGAGCCGCGGTCCGCGCCGACGGTGGGCCAGGTGGTCCTCGGTCGGCGCCTCCTTGACCTGCGGGAACGCGCCGGCCTCAAGCGCGAGGAGGCCGCCCGGGTGCTCCGCGTGGCACCCGCCACCGTCCGTCGTATGGAGATGGCCGAGGTCGCCCTCAAGATCCCCTACCTCCAACTGCTGCTGAAGGCCTACGGGGTGAGCGACGACGAGGCCGACCTCTTCGTCCGGCTCGCCGAAGAGGCCAACAGGCCCGGCTGGTGGCAGCGGTTCCACGACATCCTGCCGAGCTGGTTCTCCATGTACGTCAGCCTGGAGGGCGCGGCGGCCCTGATCCGCTCCTACGAGCCGCACTTCGTGCCCGGGCTGCTGCAGACCGAGGACTACGCGCGCGGGGTGCTGAGGTCGGGCGCCATCGGCCAGACCGAGCCGGAGGAGATCGAGCGCCATGTCGACCTGCGCATGGAACGCCAGCAACTGCTCACCCGTACCGACGCCCCCCGGTTCTGGGCGGTGATGGACGAGACCGCCCTGCGCCGCCCGGTCGGGGGTCCGGAGGTGATGCGCGCGCAGATCGACCGACTGCTAGAGGTCACGAAGCTGCCCAATGTGACGCTCCAGGTCGCCCCGTTCTCCAGCGGGCCGCACCCGGGGACGTACGGGCCCTTCGTGCTGTTCCGATTCGCCATGCCCGAACTGCCGGACATGGTCTACAGCGAGTACCTGACCGGCGCCGTCTACCTGGACGCGCGCACCGAGGTGGCGACCCACCTGGAGGTCATGGACCGCATGGCGGCGCAGGCCGCTACGGCACAACGCACGAAGGAGATCCTCCGGGATCTCCGCAAGGAGCTGTGAATGGATCGCATCAAGCCCCAGTCCGGGCCGCGCAACCGCACCGAGCGGATCTACAACGGCATGCCCGCCAGGGAACTGGGCAGCGAGGGCTGGCACAAGCCGTGGAGCGGCGGCAACGGGGGCAACTGCCTGGAGGCCATGAAGCTGGCCGACGGCCGGATAGCCGTCCGTCAGTCGACCGACCCCGACGGGCCGGCGCTGATCTACACCACGGACGAGATGACCGCCTTCATCGAGGGCGCCAAGGCGGGGGAGGCCGACTTCCTGCTCTCCTGAAACTGCTTTGTCCCCTTTTCTTTCCTCTTATTCAACTTCTTGATAATGGTGCTGAATTGATCATCGGCCGAGTCCGACGCTTACGGAGTGCCCCGTGACCGACACCGGCAAGCCGCACCCGGCGCGGATCTACGACTGACCCCGGGTGCCGGTGACCGGCGGAGCAGGGCGTACGGCAGTTCCTGCTCCCCGGTCGTGCACGGCGACAACGACCCGATCGTGCTGACCCACGCGGCGGCCGTTCCGGGCCGACCGGGACACGCCTCCTACGCCCGGCATCCACCGCCGTTGCACCCCGCGACCCCGCACCCGCCCTACTGCACGGCCTCCTACACGGTCATCGGCCGGTCGTGCGGCGCTATCGGCGACGGCAGCCGCGAACTCCCCGTCAGATAGCGGTCGACGGCCGCCGCCACCGCCCGTCCCTCCGCGATCGCCCACACGATCAGCGACTGCCCGCGTGCGGCGTCCCCGGCCGCGAACACCCCGGGCACGTTGGTCGCGAAGCCGGGGTCCCTGCTGATCGTCCCGCGCGGCTGCATCGCGAGCCCCAGCTGGTCGATGAGCCCGTCCTCCCGGTCGGGCCCGGAGAAGCCCAGCGCCAGCAGCACCATGTCGGCGGGCAGTGTCCGCCCGGTCCCCGGCATCGGCTGCCGTGCCGCGTCCACCGCCACCAGGTGCAGCGACCGCACATGCCCGCTGCCGTCGCCCTCGAAGCGGAGCGTCGACGCCGCGAACAACCGGGCGTCCGCGTCCGCCGCGGGCGCCGTCTCCAGGTCCCGCGCCTCCTCGTGCGCCGCGGACAGCCGATAGAGCTTCGGATACGTCGGCCACGGCTCGAGGTCCTCGTCCCGCTCCTCTCCCGGCTGCGCGTAGATGTCCAGCTGGGTCACCGACGCGGCCCGCTCCCGCAGCGCCGTCCCCAGGCAGTCCGCCCCCGTGTCACCCCCGCCCACGATCACCACGTGCTTCCCCGCCGCCGACATCGGCGACTGCGCCAGATCCCCCTCGCACACCCGGTTGGCCAGCGGCAGGTACTCCATCGCCTGGTGTATCCCGTCCAACTCCCGACCCGTCACCGGAAGTTCCCGCCACGCCGTCGCCCCGGTCGCGATCACCACCGCGTCGTACCGCGCCCGCAGCTCCGCCGCCCGGACGTCCCGCCCGACCACCACCGACGTACGGAACTTCGTCCCCTCGGCCCGCATCTGCCGCAGCCGCCGCTCCAGATGCGCCTTCTCCATCTTGAACTCGGGGATGCCGTACCGCATCAGCCCGCCGAGCCGGTCGTCCCGCTCGTACACGGCGACCGTGTGACCGGCCCGGGTCAGCTGCTGTGCCGCCGCGAGCCCGGTCGGCCCCGAACCGATCACCGCCACGGTCCGCCCGGACAGCCGCTCCGGCGGCATCGGCGGAGCGAACCCCTCCGCCCAGGCCCGGTCGGCGATGGCACACTCCACGTTCTTGATCGTGACGGCCGGCTGGTTGATCGCGAGCACACACCCCGCCTCGCACGGCGCCGGACACAACCGTCCGGTGAACTCGGGGAAGTTGTTCGTCGCGTGCAGCCGGTCGCTCGCCGCCCGCCAGTCCTCCCGGGAGACCAGGTCGTTCCACTCGGGGATCAGGTTGCCCAGCGGACACGCGTCATGGCAGAACGGCACCCCGCAGTCCATGCAGCGGTCGGCCTGCTTGCTGATGATGGGCAGCAGCGCCCCGGGGACGTACACCTCGTCCCAGTCCCGCACCCGCTCCTCGACCGGCCGCCGCGGCCACTCCTGGCGCGGCGTGGTCATGAAACCCTTGGGATCGGCCATGGTCGTCTTCCTCGCGTGCGATTACCACAGGCCGTGCGCCATCGGGCGGCACTCTTTCGGCCACGATACGTCGCCTCGGTGACGCCCGCAGAGTGGCTGACCGCCCTTTCCACCGGGGCTTCCTCAGCCGGAAGCCAGTCACAGGCCAGCCGGCGGCCAGTGGCCGGTCAGTAGGCAGCCAGTTTTCTCCCACGTCCCCCTCAGGACAGCGCGAGTACGTACACGACGGCCGCCACGGCCGACAGGAGGGTGCGCACGTGGTTCCACTGGGTCCACTCCCGCACGTACACCGGCCAGTAGGTCGCGGCCTCCGCGGTGCCCGGCTCCAGCCTGGCCAGTGCCTCGTTCCTGGGCACGTTGGCCACCAGAGTGAGCCCGAACGAGCCGAACAGATACAGCACGCTGCCCAGCAGCAGCTCCGCCTTCCCCTCGTCCGGCCACACCACGAACGTCACCACCGCGATCATCGCGCACACCACCGCCGACCCGGCGAACACCAGCATGAACGCCGGCGTCAGGGCGGCCCGGTTGACCGCGTTCATCGCGGCGACCCCCTGCGCCGCCGGCAACGAGGCCAGACCGCGCATCACAAAGGTCGAGAACCCGCAGAAGACCCCTGCCACCAGCCCGGTCCCCACCACTCCCATCAGCACCAATACGTAATACGGCCCGTCGATCACGACCACCACACCCACTCTCGCCCTGGACACCTCCGCCACTGAAGTCAATGCCCATCCGCGCCCCCGTCCCATGGCTGTGAAGCGCGTCCACATACGCATCCGTCCAAAAACACCCCCCACGCCATCGATGCCTCGGTCGCATCGCCCGGCGTCACCCGGCGGCGCCCGGCGTCACCCGGTCAAGCGGACCGCCGCCCCGGCCTCCCACTCCCGCAGCACCGCCTCCACCGTCCCCGCGATCCGCCGCCGCGCCTCGTACCGTGGCACCCCGCTCATCAGCAGCTGGTCGTACGGCGTGTCCACATGCCGCACCCCTGCCACCACCGCCGAGATCACCGCCCCCTCCGTCAACGCCCGCCCGGCCGCGGTCCGCCCCACCCGCCCGCTGCCCCGCACCGACGCATGGGCCGCTATCGCCCGGGCCCGCTCCGCCGGACACCCCGGAAACAGCCGCCGGATCTCCGCCGCGAACGCCTCCGTGAACCGGACGTCCGCGGCCGCCCGCCGCTTCGCGTCCCGCGCTCTGCGGCGCCGCCGCGCCTCGGCGTCCGCCAGACACCGCGCCTCGGCCCGGGCCAGCGCGGCCTCCTCGACCAGCACGCCCTGCCGCTCGTACCGGGCCTTGCGCCGGTTGAACCGCACCACCACCGCCGACAGCGCGCTCTCCTCCCGCGACCGCCTGGTCAGCGCCGTGTCCCCACGCGGCAGGAACACCAGATGCGCGAGATCGGCACACTCCAGACACCGCGGCGCCCCGTCCTCCAGCACCAGCAACGACAACGGCCCCCGCCGGCAGGCCGCACACCGCTTGTCGCGCCGAACGGGCTGCACAACCAGAAGTCCACTGTGGTGACGGGGAGTTGCGAGACGCGTCATAGGTGGTTCCTTCCCCTTTACCCGCACTGATCCCACGCCGTCCCCGCCTCCTTGCGGAAGGCGGCCATCGACATCGCCATTGACTCTGAGACCGACACCGACACCGACACCGGCATCTGCACCGACACCGACTCCGAGACCGGCGCCGAGCCCCGCGTGCGGTGTTGGACCGGCCCGCCCGGCGGCACCGGAACCACCCGGACGTGTGCGGGCGGTCGACCCGGCATCATGATCCCGTGCGACTCGAAGCGATCACCTGGGACCGGCTCGCCGAGCGTCTCGCCGAGCGGCTGGCCGAACTGAAGCCCGCCGACGGGGGCGCCTGGCCACGCGTCGCCTTCGACGGCGCCCCGGCCGCCAGGCCCGGGGACCTCGCGGAGCGCGTCGCGGAGGCGCTGCGCGTACGGGGCCGGCCCTCGCTCGTCGCGGGCACCGAGGGCTTCCTGCGCCCCGCCTCGCTGCGCCTGGAGCACGGCCACCGGGACGCGGAGTCGTACTACGGCGGCTGGTTCGACACCAACGCCCTGTGGCGAGAGGTCTTCGGCCCTCTCGACCCCGGCGGGACCGGCCGTGTCCTGCCCGACCTGTGGGACCCGGCCACCGACCGCGCCACCCGCAGCCCCTATGTCCAACTACCGCCCGGTGGACTGCTGTTGCTGCACGGACCGCTTCTGCTGCGGCACTGGTTCCCGTTCGATCTGACCGTCCACCTCCTGCTGACTCCCGGCGCTCTGCGCCGCCGTACCCCCGAGGGCGACCACTGGACCCTGCCCGCCTTCGAGCGCTACGCGGCCGAGACCGACCCCGCCGGCACGGCCGATGTCCTGGTCCGCGCCGACGACCCGCGGCATCCGGCGTGGAGCGGCTGAGCGTCAGTGACCGGCCGGTGGGACCGTCCTCGGAGGCTGATCCACCGAACCTTTTTTATATGCGTATGCATGTAACTAGTCTGACCGTATGACGACCTCCTCGAACGCTCCCGTCACCTTCGACGACTCGGTCCTGGCCCTTCTCGACGGCAAGAACTTCGCCAGCGTCGCCACCCTCGGCCCCGACGGCTCCCCGCAGAACTCGGTGGTCTGGTTCCGGCGCGAGGGCGACACCGTGCTGTTCTCCTCCACCGACGGCCGTCAGAAGGTGCGCAACCTCCGCCGTGACCCCCGGGTCAGCCTCACGGTCTTCGACCTGGCCAACCCCTACCACTCGGCCGAGATCCGCGGCACCGCCGAGATCCTCCCGGACGACTCCAAGCGGCTCCCGTACGAGCTCTCCCACAAGTACCTCGGCATCGACCCGCCCGCGGAGAAGGACGACGAGACCCGCGTGATCATCAGGATCGTCCCGCGGAGGGTCGTCACCTTCTCGGCCTGAGGCGACCCGGGGATCCGACGTCGGGCTCAGAGCCAGCCGTTGCGCCGGAAGCCCCGGTACAGCGTCAGGCACGCCACGGATATGACGCCGATGACCAGCGGATAGCCGAACCGCCAGTGCAGCTCCGGCATGTGATCGAAGTTCATGCCGTAGACCCCGCACACCATCGTCGGCACGGCGATCACCGCGGCCCAGGCCGTGATCTTCCGCATGTCCTCGTTCTGCGCGACCGTCACCTGGGCCAGATGTGCCTGGAGGATGGAGTTGAGCAGTTCGTCGAAGGCCGCGATCTGCTCCTTGGCCCGCATCAGATGGTCGAGCACATCCCGGAAGTACGTCTGTATCTCCGGGGGGATCACCCGTATCGGACGGGCGGTCAGCTCCTCCATCGGCCTGCCGAGCGGGACCACAGCCCGCTTCAGCTCCAGGAGTTCCCGCTTCATCTGGTAGATCCGCCCCGGGTCGGCCCGCGCGCCGTTCTCCGCGAACACGTCCGCCTCGACCTGGTCGATGTCGGCCTGCACCGAGTCCGTGACGTTCAGATAGTCGTCCACCACATGGTCCGCGATCGCGTGCAGCACCGCCGCCGGTCCCTTGGCGAGCTGGCTCGGCGTGGCCTCCAACTCCTCGCGCAGCGGCCCCAGCGAGCCGTGCCGGCCGTGCCGCACCGTGATCACGAACTCCTCGCCGACGAACACCATGATCTCGCCGGTGTTCACCACCTCGCTGGTCGCCGTCAGCTTCTCGTGCTCGACGTAGCAGACTGTCTTGAACACCGCGAACAGCGTCTCGCCGTACCGCTCCACCTTCGGGCGCTGATGGGCCTCGACCGCGTCCTCCACGGCCAGCGGATGCAGGTCGAACAACTCGGCGATGCCCGCGAACTCGCTGTCCGTGGGCTCGTGCAGCCCCAGCCAGACGAACCCCTCGCCCTTCTTGCGCACCCGCTCCACGGCGGAGAACAGGTCGGCGCACTCCGGCACCCGCACCCCGTCCTCGTACGTCACGCAGTTGACCACCGAGGAGCCCAGCGGGGACCGCGCGTGATGGTTCAGGTCGACGCGGGGCCGCCGCCGGGCCAGCCGCGCCACCTTGCGCAGGCCGCCGGCCCTGCCCAGCCCCGTGACCTTCCGCAGATTCCCTGCCATCGTCATCCGGATCTCCTTGCGTGCATCCCCTCGCGCAACGCTTCCGCGCCCTGCTGGGCAAGTCTGCCAGCCCGGTGTGAGACGCGGGTAAGCCTGTGGGAGCGGAGGATTCCGGTTGGTTCCGCCCTGTGGACAACCGGAGCGTCGGCCGTCCCGGACAAGCAGGGCAACTGGGATCATCGCTTCATGACACAAGCCGACGGCTACCTCCTCGACAACCGGCAGAGCGAGGCCGGACAGCGCTTCGACGCCTTCGCCACCCTGTTCGACCCCACCACCTTCCGGCACTTGGAGGCGCTCGGTCTCGGCCCCGGCGGGCGCTGCTGGGAGGTCGGCGCGGGCGGTACCTCCGTGGTGTCCTGGCTGGCCGAGAAGGTGGGGCCGGCCGGACAGGTCGTCGCCACCGACATCGACACCTCGCTGCTCGCCGCGGTCGCCCACGCACCCGTCGAGGTCCGTACCCACGACGTCGGCGCCGAGGAACCGCCGGGGGAGGACTTCGACCTGGTGCACGCGCGGCTCGTGCTGGTCCATGTACCGGACCGGGAGCGGGCGTTGCGGTCCATGATCAAGGCGCTGCGCCCGGGCGGACGGCTGCTGATCGAGGACGCCGACCCCGCCCTCCAGCCGCTCACCTGCCCCTACGAGTACGGTTCCGAGCAGCAGCTCGCCAACCGCCTGCGCCAGGGCTTCCGCAAGCTCCTCGCCGAACGTGGCGCCGACCTGTCGTACGGCCGCAAGCTTCCGCGGCTGCTCCGCGAGTCCGGGCTGCACAGCGTGGAGGCCGACGCCTACTTCCCCGTCGCCTCGCCCGCCTGCACCGCCCTGGAGTCGGCCACGGTCCGGCAGATCCGCGACCGGCTCGTCACGGCCGGCCTGGCCACCGACGCGGACATCGACCAGCACCTGGCCAACGTGGCGGCAGGCAGCATGGACCTGGCCACGGCCCCGATGATCTCGGCATGGGGACACAAGGCGTAGCCCTGCCGGGTCCGACACGGCCCTGTCTGGTCCGACGTGGACCCGCCGGTCTGACGTGGACCCGCCGGTCTGACGTGGACCCGCCGGGCGGGCGTGGACCCCCCGGGCGGACGTTGGCCCGCCGGGCGGATGCAGAACCGCCGCGGACCTGGACCCGCCGGGCGGGCGTTGGCCCGCCACCGTTCCGTCGCGTCCGGTCACGGCGTCGTGTCAGGCGCGCGTGGGCGGTCTTGCGCCCACCTGTTCCACCGCTCGTGCGCCTGCTCGGCAGCCCCGCGCCGCCGCCTCCTCGGGAGTCGCGCCGGCGACCGACGCGGCGAGGAACGCCCCGGTGAAGGCGTCACCCGCACCCGTGGTGTCCCGTGGCGTCGCCGGCACGGCGGGGATCCGGGCGAGGATCTCGCCCGCCCTGGCGATCAGCGCACCGTCCGCCCCCGCCTTGGCCACCACCAGCGGCACCTGGAGGCTCAGCTTGGCCGCCGCGTCCGCCGGGTCGGGCAGTCCCGTCAGCAGACAGGCCTCGTCCCGGCTCGGCAGCAGGACGTCCACGCCCTCGACGAGCGCGAGGAAGCGGTCCACGCCCAGCGCCGCCAGGAACCCGGCCGACGCCGGATCCAGGCTCACCGGAACGCCCCGCGCGCGGGCCGACGCCACCGCCACCGCCGCCAGCGCCCGGCTCGGCCCGGAGAACAGCAGATAGCCGGAGAGGTGCAGCCGGGCCACCCCGTCGAGCAGCGCGTCCGACCAGTCGTCGGGTTCCAGCCGCAGGGCCGCCCCGCTGTCCGTGAGGAAGGTGCGCTCGGCCGCGGCGCCGCCGTCGACCAGGCAGATCACCGTCCCCGTCGCGGCCTCGGGATCCACCACGAGCCGTGGCCGCACCCCGGCGGCGGCCAGCTCCCGCTCGTGCCACTGGGCCGCGTCCGCGCCGACCCGCCCCAGCAGCCGGACGTCCGCGCAGCCCGTGCGGGCGGCCCAGCAGGCCACGTTGGCGCCGGCCCCGCCAGGCAGGGTCCGGATGACGGCGGCGGTGTCGGTACCGGCCGCGAGCGGCTCCCGATGCCGCGCGACGACGTCGGTGACGACGTCACCGACGACCAGCAACGCCCCGCCCGGGCCCGACGCCCCCTCCTCGCCCGACGACGCCCCCGTTCCGCCCGACAGTGCCGCCTTCCCGCCCGGCGCCGCCGCGCGGCCCGCCGTCACCCCGTCGCCCACGCCGACGCGATCCGCGCCGCGAGCCGGACGTTGCCCCGCACGGCCGCCAGATTGGCCTCCAGCGAGGCGCCGTCCGTGTGCCGCACCAGATAGGAGAGCAGGAACGGGGTGACCGCCTGACCGGTGATCCCTTCCGCGTCGCACGCCTGCAGCGCGTCGGCGAGCACGCGCGCGTGCAGTTCGGGATCGAGCTGCTCCGCCTCCGGGACGGGGTTGGCGACGATCAGTGCCGTGTCCGCCGCGTCGAGCGCGTCCTGCGCCCGCATGACGTCCGCGACCCGCTCGGGGGTCTCCAGCGTCCAGTCGACCGGATGTCCCGAGTCGGACAGGTAGAAGCCGGGGAAACGATCCGTGCCGAATCCGGCCACGGCCACACCCAGGGTCTCCAGGCGCTGAAGGGTCGCCGGCACGTCCAGGATCGACTTCACGCCCGCGCACACCACCGTGATCCGCGTGCGGGCCAGCAGACCCAGGTCGGCTGACTCGTCCTGGACCACCGTCCACTCCCGGTGCACCCCGCCGAGACCGCCCGTCGCGAACACCCGGATGCCGGCCAGCGCGGCCAGCTGCGCCGTCGCCGACACGGTGGTGGCCCCGCTCGCCCCTGCCGCCACGGCGAGCGGCAGGTCGCGGTGGCCCAGCTTGCGGATCCCGTCCTCGTTGGCGACCCGCTCCAACTGGTCCTTGTCCAGGCCGACATGGGGCCGGCCGTCCAGCACCGCGATGGTCGCGGGCACGGCGCCCTCCCGCCGTACCGCGTCCTCCAGCTCCACCGCCACCTGAAGGTTGCGCGGGCGCGGCAGCCCGTGCGCGATGATCGTGGACTCCAGGGCGACCACCGCGCGACCCGCGTCGAACGCTTCCCGTACCTCTTCCGACACCACCAGCACCACGCGCCCGCCTCCTGTCTGTCGGTCTTCCCTCATCTCTGGCGGGTGGCACACCCGCCCAAACGCTTGCGGCCTGTGGGGGACGCCACCAGCCTGGGCCGCATGACGAATCCCACGGTACGTCTGGACCATGTCGTCCTCTGGGTCACCGACCCGGTCGCGGCGGCCGGCTTCTACGGGCGGATGCTCGGCCTGGAGCCGCTGCGGGTCGCCGAGTTCGTGGCCGGAGAGGTGCCCTTCCCCTCCGTACGGGTCGACGAGGGGACCATCATCGACCTGGCGCCGCACACCCTCGCCGAGCGCATGCCCGCGCTTCCCGGCGCCACGGGCAGCGCGGGCCACCCCGTCAACCACATCTGTCTGGCCCTGCCGCCCGACGCCTTCGACGCCCTGCGCGCCCGCCTCGCCGACCACACGGTCCCCATGACCGACATCGGCCACGACTCCTTCGGCGCCCGCGGGAAGGCGCCGCGCAACTTCTACTTCCGGGACCCCGACGGCAACATCGTCGAGGCCCGGCACTACGGCTGACCGCCGCTCCCGCCGCCTGGGCGGCTCAGAACAGCGGCTCGGGCAGGACCCCCTCCAGGGCGAGCAGCTTCCGCTTGGTCTCCAGACCGCCCCCGAACCCGCCCAGGCCGCCGTCGCTCTCCACCACCCGGTGACAGGGCACCACGACCGGCAGCGGATTGGCGCCCATCGCCGCGCCGACCGCCTGCGCCCCGCCGGGCTGCCCGACCCGCCCGGCCAGATCGCCGTACCCGACCACCGCGCCGTACGGAACACCGGCGGCCAGTTCACGCAGGACCTGGCGGTTGAAGCCGGAGATCAGTGACCAGTCCAGCGGCAGGTCGAAGTCCTGCCGCTCGCCCGCGAAGTACGCCCGCAGCTGGCGTATCGCCTCGGCCAGGACCGGGGCCGCGGGATCCTCGACGGGCTCGGTGCCCAGCCGGGCACCCAGTCGCTCCAGAGCCCGCTCCCGCACCGCGTCGGTGGCGTGGAACACCACGTTGACCAGGCCGTCGCGGGTCGCCGCCAGCAGCAGCGGGCCGATGTCGGTGCCGATGACGGCCCACACCACCCGCTGCTCGTACTGCCCTTCGCTGTCCATGCGCCCCACCGTACGGCCCGCCACTGACAACGCCCGCCGTCCGGCCGGGCTCAGCTCGCGCGCAGCGCGGCCCGCACCACGTCCGGCTTGTTGGTGATGATCCCGTCCACGCCGTAGCCCACGGCCTTCCACGTGGTGAGCGCGTCGTTCACCGTCCAGGTGAAGACACGCAGCGGCCTGCCGTGCGGACCATCGAACGAATGAACGGTATTCACATAATCGGCGGAGATCGAGTCCACCGAGGGGTTGATCAGATCCGTGAAGCCCGCGTACCGGCGCAGGGACGACACGGACGGTGTGCCGAGGTAGCCGGTCGTCACGGCCGGCCGGAGATCGTGCACGATGCGCAGGCTGTCCGCGCTGAAGCTCTGCACGATGATCCGGTCGAGGTGCCCCCGGTCCAGCCAGTGCTCGTCGCCCAGCTGCTTGAGGATCTGCCGCTCGATCCCCGGGTACAGCTCCGGGTTCTTGATCTCCAGGAGCAGCTTCTCGTGATTGTGCTCGACCCGGCGCATGTACTGCGCCAGTGTCGGCACGCGCGTGCCCGCGCACGAGGGGGAGAACCAGCTGCCCGCGTCCAGCCGGGCGATCTCGGCGGCGGTGAAGTCCTTCACCTTCCAGGGGGCCCGGCCGGGGAAGACCCGCGCGGCGTCGGTGGTGCGCCGGAGGCTGTCGTCATGGATCACCACCAGACGGCCGTCCTTGGTGCGCTGGACGTCGTTCTCGACCCAGGTGAAGCCGAGCGCGGCCGCCTTGTCGATGGCGGCCAGCGTGTTCTCGGGCGCGTAGGCGGAGGCCCCCCGATGAGCGAGCACGGTGGGCTCGGCGGCATCGCCGGCCCGGGCGGTGGGGCCCGGGCTCAGCAGGGCCGCCGTGCCCAGGAGCGCGGCGGTCACGGCGGCAACGGCGCGCGCGTGCATGCGTCGTCCTCACGTCGAACGAATACGGACAGCACAAGAGTGACAGCAGGGAGTCAACAGCGGCTGGGTACGGGATGGCCACAGATTGAATG
The DNA here is from genome assembly GCF_044747345.1 of Streptomyces sp. NPDC090088. Lineage (NCBI taxonomy): Bacteria > Bacillati > Actinomycetota > Actinomycetes > Kitasatosporales > Streptomycetaceae > Streptomyces > Streptomyces sp. NPDC090088. The sequence continues at coordinate 1,676,248 of NZ_JBIVDZ010000001.1, forward strand.
GAGTTGCCCAAGTCCACTCACTGGTGCCGCACAACTGCGGCAAGGCCGTGTTTCTTTGCCGGAAAATCGTTCGACCATTCCGGTGCGGGTCATACTCTCTGCGTCAACCCTGACCGCTCGGGCGGTCCTGGGACGGGGGCGCAATTCCAATATTCCGGGACGCAAAGGGTGAAGGGCAGCCGCGTATGCAGGGCACGGTCGACGGATTCAGCTATGGGGTGGTCACCCCGCTGGTGGCCTATCTGATGGCCTGCCTCGGCGGTGCTCTCGGGCTGCGCTGCACGACCAGAGCGATGCTCGTGGCGCACTCCTGGCGGCCCGCCTGGCTGGCCCTCGGCTCGGCGGCGATCGGCTCCGGCATCTGGACCATGCACTTCGTCGCCATGATGGGGTTCAGCGTCAAGGAGACACCGATCCACTACGACAAGCCGCTCACGTACGCGAGTCTCGGCCTCGCCATCGTCATGGTGGGCGTCGGGATCTTCATAGTCGGCTACCGGGGCGCTACCGGAACCGCACTCTTCACCGGCGGCACGATCACCGGCCTCGGCATCGCCTCGATGCACTACCTCGGCATGGCCGGCCTGCGCCTCAACGGGACGCTGGAGTACAACACGCTCACCGTGGCCGCGTCGGTCGTGATAGGGGTCGTGGCCGCCACCTCGGCCCTGTGGGCGGCCGGGCAGATCCGCGGCTTCCTGTGGAGCGTCGGCGCGAGCCTCGTCATGGGACTCGCCGTCAGCGGTATGCACTACACCGGGATGGCCGCCCTCAGCGTCCACCTCCACGGCTCCGACGTGACGGGCCCCGGCGACTCGCCCGCCTCCCTGCTCGCCCCCATGCTGATCGGCCCGCTGGCCTTCCTCTGCCTCGCCGCCGTCGTCGTGATCTTCGATCCGCTGATGGTCACGGGCAAGCCCGACCGGCTCCGCGTGGAGCACAAGGCGGGCGTCCCGGCCGCCGATGTCACCCACCACCCGAGCCGCCGCCCGTCGCCGCGCGTCGGCCGCCAGCAGAGCCACCACAGCTCGCGCACCCCGCAGAACCGCTGATCAGAACCGGTTGTCAGTGCGGGGTCGTACGGTGGAGTCCATGCGGCCCGTTTCCCACATCGAACGCACGGTGGCGCCCTTCGAGGTCGTCAGCCCGTACCAGCCCAGCGGCGACCAGCCGACGGCCATCGCCGACCTGGCCAAGCGCATCGAAGGCGGCGAGAAGGACGTCGTCCTCCTCGGCGCGACCGGCACCGGCAAGTCCGCCACCACCGCGTGGATGATCGAGAAGCTCCAGCGCCCCACCCTGGTGATGGCGCCGAACAAGACGCTGGCCGCCCAGCTGGCCAACGAGTTCCGCGAGCTCCTCCCGAACAACGCGGTCGAGTACTTCGTCTCGTACTACGACTACTACCAGCCCGAGGCGTACGTCCCGCAGTCGGACACCTACATCGAGAAGGACTCCTCGATCAACGAGGAGGTCGAGCGGCTGCGCCACTCCGCCACCAACTCCCTCCTCACCCGCCGCGACGTCATCGTGGTCGCCTCGGTCTCCTGCATCTACGGCCTCGGCACGCCCCAGGAGTACGTCGACCGCATGGTCCCGCTGCGGGTCGGCGACGAGATCGACCGCGACGACCTGCTGCGCCGCTTCGTCGACATCCAGTACACGCGCAACGACCTGGCCTTCACCCGCGGCACCTTCCGCGTCCGCGGCGACACCATCGAGATCTTCCCGGTCTACGAGGAGCTCGCGGTCCGCATCGAGATGTTCGGCGACGAGATCGAGGCGCTGTCCACGCTGCACCCGCTCACCGGCGAGATCATTAGCGACGACCAGCAGCTGTACGTCTTCCCGGCCTCCCACTACGTCGCGGGCCCCGAGCGCCTGGAGCGGGCTGCCAACGACATCGAGAAGGAGCTGGGGGAGCGCCTGGCCGAGCTGGAGAAGCAGGGCAAGCTGCTGGAGGCCCAGCGCCTGCGCATGCGCACCACGTACGACCTGGAGATGCTCCGCCAGATCGGCACCTGCTCCGGCGTGGAGAACTACTCGATGCACTTCGACGGCCGCCTGCCCGGCTCCCCGCCCAACACCCTGCTCGACTACTTCCCGGACGACTTCCTCCTCGTCATCGACGAGTCGCATGTCACCGTGCCGCAGATCGGCGCCATGTACGAGGGCGACGCCTCCCGCAAGCGCACCCTCGTGGACCACGGCTTCCGGCTGCCCTCAGCCCTGGACAACCGCCCCCTGAAGTGGGAGGAGTTCCAGGAGCGGATCGGGCAGGCCGTGTACCTGTCGGCGACCCCCGGCGCGTACGAGCTGTCCCGCGGGGACGGCGTCGTCGAGCAGATCATCCGCCCCACCGGCCTCGTCGACCCCGAGGTCGTCGTCAAGCCCACCGAGGGCCAGATCGACGACCTGGTGCACGAGATCCGCAAGCGCACCGAGAAGGACGAGCGGGTCCTGGTCACCACGCTCACCAAGAAGATGGCCGAGGACCTCACCGATTACTTCCTGGAACTCGGCATCCAGGTGCGCTATCTGCACAGCGACGTCGACACCCTGCGCCGTGTGGAGCTGCTGCGCGAGCTGCGCGCCGGCGAGTACGACGTCCTGGTCGGCATCAACCTCCTCCGTGAGGGCCTCGACCTGCCCGAGGTGTCCCTGGTGGCGATCCTGGACGCCGACAAGGAGGGCTTCCTGCGCTCCGGGACCTCGCTGATCCAGACCATCGGCCGCGCGGCGCGCAACGTCTCCGGCCAGGTCCACATGTACGCAGACAAGATCACCCCGGCGATGGAGAAGGCCATCGACGAGACCAACCGGCGCCGGGAGAAGCAGGTCGCCTACAACAAGGCCAGGGGCATCGACCCGCAGCCGCTGCGCAAGAAGATCAACGACATCGTCGCGCAGATCGCCCGCGAAGAGGTCGACACCGAACAACTGCTCGGCTCGGGCTACCGCAACCTCAAGGACGGCAAGGGCGCCAAGGCACCCGTTCCGTCCCTGGGTGACAAGGCGGCCAAGGGCGCGAAGGCCGGCAAGGCCGCCAAGGGCAAGGCCAGGGAAACGGTGCCCACCGACCGCCCCGCCGCCGAACTCGCCGAGCAGATCGAGGAGATGACGGAGCGGATGCGTGCCGCCGCCGCCGACCTGCAGTTCGAGATCGCGGCCCGGCTGCGGGACGAGGTCTCCGAGATGAAGAAGGAACTGCGCCAGATGAGGGAAGCGGGCCTGGCCTGACCCCTGGGCCGCGGCCGGACCCCGGCAACGGCGCGAAGTGTTGCAAGACCGACACAAAGCGCGGGCCGGGGTTCGGCACTGTCAGTGGCGCTGCATAGGGTTTCGGTCAACCGCGCACTGCGCGGCAACCGGGGACATCCGACGAGGGGAAGCAGCCGTGACCGTCAACATGACCAAGGGTCAGGCCATCAGCCTGGAGAAGAAGGACGGAGGCTCCCTCAGCGCCGTCCGGATGGGTCTTGGTTGGAAGGCGGCGCCCCGGCGCGGGCTGTTCGGCTCGCGCACCCGTGAGATCGACCTGGACGCCTCGGCGGTGCTCTTCGCCGACAAGCAGCCCGTCGACGTCGTGTTCTTCCGCCACCTGGTGAGCGACGACGGCTCCGTCCGCCACACGGGCGACAACCTCGTCGGCGGCGCGGGCCAGGGCGGTGACGACGAGGCCATCCTCGTCGACCTCGCGCGCGTCCCGGTCCACATCGACCAGATCGTCTTCACGGTCAACTCCTTCACCGGCCAGACCTTCCAGGAGGTGCAGAACGCCTTCTGCCGGCTGGTCGACGAGACCAACGGCCAGGAACTCGCCCGCTACACGCTCGACGGCGGCGGCGAGTACACCGCCCAGATCATGGCGAAGGTGCACCGCTCGGGCCCGGGCTGGACGCTGACGGCCCTGGGCGTTCCCGCCAGGGGCCGCACCTTCCAGGACCTGGTGCCCACCATCCTGCCGGTCCTCTAGCCTGACGGCCCTTCAGAGGGCCTCGCGGGGTACGACGAGCACGACACACAGGGGGACATGGGCTATGGCGGCCGAGTTGGTGCGCGGGCAGAACCATCCGCTCCCGCGGAACCGGATCGAGATCCGGATCTCGGCCCAGGCGCCGGTCGTCGCCGGGGCCACCCTCGCCGACGAGAACGGCCGGGTGGACGGCGCCGACCGGGTGGCCCACCCGGGTGCGCCCACCCTGCCCGGGATCGAGGTCTCCCGGCAGGCGGCCGCCGAACACCGCCTCGCCGTCGACCTCGACGCCCTGCCCGACACCGTGCACCGGGTCAGCGTTCTGATCGCCCTGCCCGCCGCGCCCGGCGGCCCGTCCCGCTTCGGCGCCGTCGCCGCCCCTCGCGCCGCCGTCACCGGCCTCGACGGCACCGAGGTCGCCGGCTACACCCTCGCCGGCCTGGACGCCGAGTCGGCGGTCGTCGCCCTGGAGCTCTACCGGCGCCAAGGCGCCTGGAAGATGCGCGCGGTCGGCCAGGGCTACGCTGCGGGCCTCACCGCGCTCCTCACCGACCAGGGGCTGCCCCAGGCCGCCGAACTCGCCCGCGCGATCGAGGACGCGGTGGCCCGCGGAATGGCCCGCTCGGTCCCGGCGCGTACGACGGACACCGACCGCTCCCGCCGTGCGGCAGCGTCCGTCGCCGGCGAGCACCCCGGCACCGCTGCCGGGTCCCCGTACGACCTGCAGGCACCCGACACCGGCAGCGCCCGGTCGGGTTCCTCCGACGGACTCGGCGAAGCGACGCCGGCACCCGGCGGTGTCCGGCCCCCGGCCCCCGACGCGCCCGCCGCCACCGGGGCCGCCACACCTACCGGCGGCCCCGTCGACTACACACACCCGAAGCGCCGCCGGACATCGCCGCCCCCGGCTCCGCCGGCCCAGGCGGCCTCCGCTCCGGCCGACGGGCCCGCCCCGCCCGTCGCGGGGGACGCGGTCGGCTGGTCCCTGGACGAGCGGCTGTACAACCAGGTCTGGGGCATGTTCGAGGACCTGGCCCGCACCACCGCCGCCTACCGCAGCGCCGTCGACTTCGCCGAGTCGCGCATGGAGAAGGAACTCGACCAGGTCCTCTCCGACCCGCGCAGCCGTCTGGGCTCCGTGGGCGACACCGCGCGCGAGGCCGCCCATGCCCGGCAGGCCCAGCTCGTCGACCAGGCCCGGGCGGTCCTCGACCGTGACCTCGCCCAGCTCACCGCCGAGTCCGAGGTGGTCGAGCCCGCCCTGCCACCGGCGTACGCCCGCTGGGACAACCCCGTCTGGCACGGCTACCAGGTGCCGACCGAGCCGCCGATGGCCGTACGACTGGGCGACCTCCACCTACCCGAGAGCGTCCCGCTGCGCATCCCGATGCTGGTCCGGCTGCCCCTGGAGCGAGGCCTGTGGATCGACAGCGGCCGCACCGCGACCTTGGACGACGACTTCTCCGACTCCGGCGAGCTGCGGCACCTCGCCCTGCGGACGGCGGTGGAGCTCGCGGCCCGGCTGCTCGCCGCTCATCCGGTGGACGAGTTCGGCGTACAGGTCATCGATCCCGCCGGTGCCGCCGCCTCCGCGCTGGCCCCGCTGACGGGCACCGGTGTGCTGGCCGGGCCGCCGGCGGCGGGCGCGGCCGGTGTGGCGGACGTGCTGGGGCGGCTGACCGAGCGCGTCGATCTGGTGCAGATGGCGGTGCGGGGCGGCGCGCCCGACGCCCTGCCGCCCGGTCTGGACACCTCACGGCAGCTGCTGATCGTCAATGACTTCCCGCACGGCTTCGACGACCGTGCCGTCACCCAGCTGCGCTATCTCGCGGACGAGGGCCCGGGCGTCGGCGTCCATCTCCTGCTGGTCGCCGACCTGGAGGACGCCGCCGCCTACGGCCCCTTGCTCGACCCGCTCTGGCGTTCACTGATGCGACTCACGCCGGTGCCGGACGATCATCTGGCCGATCCGTGGGTGGGGCACGCCTGGACGTACGAGCCCTGCCTCGTGCCGGGGGGCAGCCAGGTGCTCCAGCAGGTGCTCACCCAGGTCGCGGCCGCCCGTACCAAGCGCATGTAAAGTCTCTTGACCAGGTGTTTTGATCCTTTCTTTGCCAATCACTTTACCTTTCCTTGGTGATTGGGGTACTGTTTTCCTCACGGAGGGGAGTACTCCCTGTCTGCTGCGGCGACCCCGTCAATACGGATCCGACCGGATCCCGGGGCGTCGGCCCATCTCGGGTGGAAGAGACCTCCGGTAGCGCAACGCCGAAACTTTGCCGTTCACTAACCGGAGGCAGTAGTGGATGTATCCGTGACCCTGTGGGTCCTCACCATCGTGGGGTTGGCCGCCCTCGTCGCGGTCGACTTCTTCATCGGCCGCAAGCCGCACGACGTATCCATCAAGGAAGCCGGCATCTGGACCGTCGTCTGGATCGCCCTGGCCGGACTCTTCGGCCTCGGCCTGCTCGTCTTCTCCGGCGGTCAGCCCGCGGGAGAGTTCTTCGCGGGCTTCATCACCGAGAAGTCGCTGAGCGTCGACAACCTCTTCGTCTTCGTCCTGATCATGGCGAAGTTCGCCGTGCCCTCGCAGTACCAGCAGCGGGTGCTGCTCGTCGGCGTCCTGATAGCCCTGGTCCTGCGGGCCATCTTCATCGCGGCCGGCGCCGCGATCCTCGCCAGCTTCTCGTGGGTGTTCTACCTCTTCGGTGCCTTCCTGATCTGGACCGCCTGGAAGCTGATCCAGGAGGCCCGGGCCGACGAGGAGGAAGAGGAGTTCGAGGAGAACAGGCTGCTCAAGGCCGCCGAGCGCAGGTTCGGCGTGGCCGACCGCTACCACGGCACCAAGCTGTGGATCCAGCAGAACGGCAAGCGGGTCATGACCCCGATGCTGGTCGTGATGCTCGCCATCGGTACGACCGACGTCCTGTTCGCGCTGGACTCCATCCCCGCGATCTTCGGCCTGACGCAGGACCCGTACATCGTCTTCACGGCCAACGCCTTCGCACTGATGGGGCTGCGGCAGCTGTACTTCCTCATCGGCGGACTGCTGAGGAAGCTGGTCCACCTCTCCTACGGCCTGTCGATCATCCTCGGCTTCATCGGCGTCAAGCTGGTGCTGCACGCCCTGCACGAGTCCGGCGTCCATGTACCGGAGATCAGCATCCCGGTCTCGCTCGGCGTCATCTGCGGGGTCCTGATCGTCACCACGATCACCAGCCTGAGGGCCTCCAGGAAGCAGGCGGCGGCCGAGGCGGCGCAGGCTCGGAGCGAAGGCGCTCCGAAGGACAACATCGACGTCTGACCACGTCGGACGTAGGAACAACCACCCCGTGGAGCGGTGCGAAGCGCATTGCCGACCCACCGCTCCCGATGCTTCCTTGAGTGGCGAGCGTCCCCCCGTCCGGGGACGCCGCCACCCGGTGGAGGCAGCCATGACGTTCGTCCAGATCATCGACTTCGAGACCGACCGCATCGACGAGTTGAAGGCCCTGGCCGACGAGATGGGCAACCAGCTCGCCGGCCGCGAGGACGGTCCCACGCGCCGCCTGATCCTCAGGGACCGGGACCGGCCCGGCCGCTACCTCGGCGTGATCGAGTTCAACTCCTACGAGGAGGCCATGCGGAACAGCGGCGACCCCGAGACGAGCAAGTTCGCCGAGCGGATGGCCGCCCTGTGCACCCGGCCGCCGTCCTTCACCGACTGTGACGTCGTGGACCTGACCGACTTCACGTAACCGCTCGACCGACCGCACCTGAACGACCCGGGGGCCGTGCCGTACCGGCGACCGGCCCCCGGAGAACGAAAGGACCGGAATGCGAACCCTGTACGCCTCTGCCACCATCGCTGCATGATCATTCGGCTCAGGTCGCTCACCACCCAGTGGACGTTCCTCGTGCCGGTGCTCGCGGTGGTCCTGCTCCTGTTCACCTGGGGCCGCCATCTGCCCGGCGCGGTCGTCGCGCTGGTGACCGTCGTCCTCGCCGCATCCGTCCTCGCCGCGGTCCACCACGCCGAGGTCGTGGCCCACCGGGTCGGCGAACCCTTCGGCTCCCTGGTCCTCGCCATCGCCGTCACGATCATCGAAGTGGCCCTGATCGTCACGCTCATGGCCGACGGCGGCGACAAGAGTTCCACCCTGGCCCGGGACACCGTCTTCGCCGCGGTGATGATCACCTGCAACGGCATCGTCGGCCTCTGTCTCCTGGTCGCCTCACTACGCCACGGCACCGCGGTCTTCAACCCCGAAGGCACCGGCGCCGCCCTGGCGACCGTGGCCACCCTGGCCACACTCAGCCTGGTGCTGCCGACCTTCACCACCAGCAAACCCGGACCCGAGTTCTCCGGCGTCCAACTCACCTTCGCGGCCCTGTCCTCACTGATCCTGTACGGCCTGTTCGTGACGACCCAGACCGTCCGGCACCGCGACTACTTCCTGCCCATCACCCGACAGGGCGAGGTGATCACCATCGACGACCACGCCGCGGCCCCGTCCGCGCGCACCGCCTCGATCAGCCTCGGCCTGCTGGGCCTCGCCCTGGTCGGCGTCGTCGGACTGGCCAAGGGCGTGTCGCCGACGATCGAGTCCGGCGTGGCGGCGGCCGGCCTGCACCAGGCCGTCGTCGGTGTGATCATCGCCCTGCTGGTGCTGCTCCCCGAGACCATCGCCGCACTCCGCTCGGCCCGCCGGGACCGCGTGCAGACCAGTCTCAACCTGGCGCTCGGCTCGGCCATGGCGAGCATCGGCCTGACCATCCCCGCCGTCGCCCTCGCCTCCATCTGGCTGTCCGGACCCCTGATTCTCGGCCTGAGCGCCACCCATATGCTGCTGCTCGCGCTCACCGTGGTGGTCAGCTCCCTGACGGTGGTGCCGGGCCGGGCCACACCGCTCCAGGGCGGCGTGCACCTGGTGCTGTTCGCCGCGTACCTGGAACTGGCGATCAACCCGTAGCGGGCTCGGAGGCCCTCACCCGGTGACCGGCTCGGCCGCCGCCACCGGCACCGGACGGGTCTCCGGAAGCAGCGCGAAGCAGCCGAGGCTCAGCAGTGCGATCGTCGTCAGATACGCCCCGACACCCCACGGCACGCGCCCGCCGTGCTCGGCCAGCGCCGTCGCCACGATCGGGGTGAGCGCGCCCCCGAGGACCCCGCCGAGGTTGTAGCCGACGGCGGCACCGGTGCAGCGCACCCGGGGCTCGTACAGCTCCGGGAGATAGGCGGCGATCACCGAGAACATCGTGATGAAGGCGACCAGCGCACCCGTGAACCCCAGGAACATCAGCAGCGGCTGGCCGGTCGCCAGCAGCGCGACCATCGGGAACATCCAGAGCGCCGAGGCCGTGCACCCCGCCAGACACAGCGGCTTGCGGCCGTAGCGGTCGCCGAGCAGGGCCATCACCGGGGTGAGCGAGCCCTTCACCACCACCGCGGCCATGATGCAGGTCAGCATGACGGTACGGCTCACCCCGAGACGCTCGGTCCCGTACGCCAGCGACCAGGTCGTCACCGCGTAGAACACCGCGTACCCGACCGCGAGCGCCCCCGCCGTCAGCAGCACCAGCCGCCAGTGGTGCCGTGCGACCTCGACGAGCGGCACGCGCGCGTGGTCGTCGATCTCCAGGAACCGGGGGCTCTCGGCGAGCGAGGAACGCAGCCACAGCCCGCCCAGCGCCAGCGCGCCCGCCGCCCAGAACGGCACCCGCCACCCCCACTGGGCGAACTGCGCGTCGGTCAGGGTCGCCGACAGGGCCAGCATCACGCCGTTGGCGAGCAGGAAGCCGACGGCCGGACCGATCTGCGGAAAGCTCGACCACAGGGCGCGCCGTCCGGCAGGCGCGTGCTCCGCCGTCAGCAGCACCGCCCCGCCCCACTCCCCGCCGAGCCCCAGCCCCTGCAGAAAGCGCAGCAGGAGCAGCAGCAGGGGAGCGGCGACGCCGATCCGGTCGTACGTCGGCACGAACCCGACCGCGACCGTCGAGGCGCCGGTCAGCCACAGGGACATGACCAGGACCGGACGCCGGCCGCGCCGGTCCCCGATGTGCCCGAACAGCATCGAGCCCAGCGGCCGGGCCACGAACCCCACTCCGAACGTGCCGAACGCCGCCAGCGTCCCCGCCACCGGCGAGAACGTCGGGAAGAACAGCGGCCCCAGGACGAGCGCCGCGGCCGTGCCGTAGACGAAGAAGTCGTAGAACTCGATCGCCGTCCCGGCGAGCGAGGCGGCCGCCAGCCGCAGCATCGAAGGGGCCCTCACGGTGCGTACATCGCTCATGCCGCGTCAACTACCCACGGTGATCACGAGTTACGGGGGCGCACGGCCTCCTTCGGAGGCGCCCCGGCGCACCGTGATAAACCGGTCTGAGCTGCGGTCCTCCGAGGGCCGCTCGTCGTCCCAACGGACCGGAGGAATCGTGCCCCGCACCCTGGCCAACGCCCCGATCATGATCCTCAACGGGCCCAACCTGAACCTGCTGGGCCAGCGCCAGCCCGAGATCTACGGCTCCGACACGCTCGCCGACATCGAGGCACTGTGCGCCAAGGCGGCGGCCGCGCACGGCGGGACCGTTGACTTCCGGCAGTCCAACCACGAGGGCGAACTGGTCGACTGGATCCACGAGGCCCGGCTCGACCACTGCGGGATCGTCATCAACCCGGGCGCGTACTCGCACACCTCGGTCGCGATCCTGGACGCCCTCAACACCTGTGACGGGATGCCGGTGCTGGAAGTGCACATCTCCAACATCCACAAGCGCGAGTCGTTCCGGCACCACTCCTACGTCTCCCTGCGCGCCGACGGTGTGATCGCCGGATGCGGCGTACAGGGCTATGTGTTCGGCGTGGAGCGGGTGGCGGCGCTGGTGGGCGCCGCCACCGCCGACGCGTAGCTCTCAGGGGCCGGCAGGGGGCTCCAGGGGCCTTCAGGGGCCTTCAGGGGTTCAGGGTCCTTCAGAGCCGTCCGGCCTCCACGATCCGCCGCAGGAAGCGCCGGGTGCGCTCCTGCTGCGGGTCGCCGAACACCTGCTCGGCCGTGCCGCGTTCGAGGACGACACCGCCGTCCAGGAAGCAGACCTGGTCGGCGACGTCCCGGGCGAAGCCCATCTCGTGCGTCGCCAGCACCATGGTCATGCCCTCGTCCTTGAGGTCGCGGACCACGGTGAGCACCTCGCCCACCAGCTCCGGGTCGAGGGCGGCGGTGATCTCGTCGAGCAGCAGCAGCCGCGGCCGTACCGCCAGGGCGCGCACGATCGCCACACGCTGCTGCTGACCGCCGCTGAGCCGGTCCGGATAGGCCTTCGCCTTGTCACCGAGTCCGAGGCGCCTGAGAAGCTCCCCGGCCCGCTCCTCGGCCTCCGCGCGGGAGACGCCGTGCACCCGGCGCGGCGCCAGGGTGATGTTCTCCAGCACGGTCATGTGCGGGAACAGGTTGTACGCCTGGAAGACCACGCCGATCCGGCGCCGTACCGCGTCCTGGTCCGCCCGCGGGTCGGTGATCTCCTCGCCGTCCAGCCAGATCGCGCCGTCGTCGATCTCCTCCAGGAGGTTGGCGCAGCGCAGCAACGTCGACTTGCCGGAGCCGGAGGCGCCGATCAGCGCGGTCACCGTGTGCGGGGCGACCTCCAGGTCGACATCGCGCAGCACCACCGAGTCGCCGAAGGTCTTGCGGACGGACTCCATACGCAGCACAGGTGCGTCGCTCATACGGATCCTCCCTGGGCCCGCTGCCGGTCCATCCGCGCGGTCACCCAGTCCGTGAAACGGGTCATCGGGATGGTCAGCGCCACGAAGACCAGCCCCGCGACGATGTAGGGCGTGTAGTTGAGACTGCGCTGGGCGATGATGTCGGCCGCGCGTACGGCGTCGATCGCACCGCCGATCGACACGAGCCCGGTGTCCTTCTGCAGCGACACCAGGTCGTTCAGCAGGGGCGGCACCTGACGGCGCACGGCCTGGGGGAGCACCACGTGGCGCAGCGCCTGCCGGTTGGTCAGCCCCAGCGAGCGGGCCGCGGCACGCTGCGAGGGGTGCACGGACTCGATGCCCGCGCGGAACACCTCCGCGACATAGGCGGAGTACGTCAGGGTGAGCGCCGTACCGCCCAGCAGCACGGGATCGACGGTCACGCCCTGGAGGCGCAGCGCGGGCACGCCGAAGACCACGATCATCAGGTTGATGATCAGCGGCAGACCTCGGAAGAAGTCCGTGTACGCCGCCGCCAGCGCCCGCACGGGGAAGAACACCGGCCCCGGCAGGGTGCGCGCGATCGCGATCAGCATGCCCAGGACGAGCACCAGCACACCGCAGATCAGCAGCAGCCGCACATTGAGCCAGAGACCTTCGAGGACCTTGGGCAGCGCCTCGCGCGCGTACTGCCCGTCGAAGAAGGTCTCCTTGGTGCGTTCCCAGCCAGGCGCGCTGACCACGACCAGGTACAGGACGACGGCCGTGACCAGGGTCGACAGCGCGGCGATCGCGGTCGCGCGCCGGGCCCGGGCACGCTTGTGGCGCTCCCGGTCCAGGCGCCGCTGCGAGGGGACGTACGCGTCGCGCATTCCGTCTTCGCCGGAGTCCTCCCCGGACTCGGCCTTCGCGACCGTCACTTGAGCACCGGCGCGTCGACGGCGTCCGACAGCCACTGCTTCTCCAGCGCCGCGAGGGTGCCGTCCTTGCGCAGGGCGTCCACGGCCGAGCTCACGCAGGAGGTGAGGGCGCTGCCCTTGTCCAGGACGAGCCCGAACTGCTCGGGCGTACCGCTCTGGTTCTCGAACTGGCCGACGATCTCGGCGTTGGTCACCTGGGCCGCGGTGATGTAGAAGGCGGTCGGCAGGTCGACGACGATCGCGTCCACCTGGCCGTTCTTGAGCGCCGAGACGGCCTGGTCGTTCTTGGAGTACGCGGCCGCCTCCTGGGACGGCTTCACGACGTCGCTGATGTAGTTCAGGCTCGTCGTGCCGACCTGGGCGCCCAGCTTGAGGCCCTTCAGGCCCGCGATGCTCGTCGCCTTCGCGGCCTTGCTGCCCTTGAGCGCGATGACCGCCTGGCGCACGTCGTAGTAGCCGGACGAGAAGTCCACGGCCTTCTTGCGTTCGGCGCTGATGGACACCTGGTTGATGTCGAAGTCGAAGGTCTTCACACCGGGCGCGAACGCCTTGTTGAACGGCACGCTCTGCCAGACGACCGCGCTCTTGTCGTAGCCGAGCTGCTTCGCCACGGCGTACGCGACCGCCGACTCGAAGCCCTCGCCGTTGGCCGGCTTGTCGTCCTTGAACCAGGGCTCGTACGCCGGTTCGTCCGTCGCGATGGTCAGCTTGCCGGAGGTCTGGGTGGCCAACTTGCCCTTGGCGCAGGTGGTTCCGGCCGACGAGGAGGAACTCCCGGACGCCTTGTCGTCCGGCTGCGGAGCGCAGCCGACAGCGGTGGCGAGCAGGGCTATGGTGGCGGCGGCGACAGCGCGACGCAGTGCGCTCGGGGCAGGGTGCATGGCGGGAGAGTGACAGCGAAGGCCGCGTTTGTCCAGGTCAAGAGGGTATTTGTCCGCATACTGGGAACGGGTGTTGCGGTCTTGTGAACACTGCCGTGGATGCGGGTGAGCGCGCCGGGGCCGCCGGTCGAGGGCGGGGAATGATGACCGGCGGCCCGTACCGCGCAGGAGCCGTCATCCTGTGCGGGGCTGCCACCAGTTGACTGCGCGACCGCGCACGCCGGGAGCGTGCGCTGGGCTCCGGCGTGTGCGAACTGTTCACACGGGGCGCGCGAAGCAGTTCACGGGCGTGCGGGGCAGTTCATGGGCGTACGCCAGTGGACGCACGCCGTGCGCTCACGCCCCGCGCCCACGCCTCGGGCTCGGCCGCCCCCGTACTCACCACCCGCGCGCGTGCCACTCCGGCAGGTGCGGGCGCTCGGTGCCCAGCGTGGTGTCGTTGCCGTGCCCCGGGTACACCCAGGTCTCGTCCGGCAGCGCGTCGAAGATCTTCGTCTCGACGTCGTGGATCAGGCTGGCGAAGGCCTCGGCGTCCTTGCGCGTGTTGCCGACGCCGCCGGGGAAGAGGCAGTCCCCGGTGAAGACGTGCGGGTGGCCGTGCGGGTCGTCGTAGACCAGGGCGATGGAGCCGGGGGTGTGGCCGACGAGATGGCGGGCGGTCAGTTCCACGCGGCCGACCCGGATGACGTCGCCGTCGTCGACGGGGACGTCGGTGGTGACCGGGATGCCGGGGGCGTCCTCGCGGCCCGAGTAGGTCCGCGCGCCGGTGGCGGCGACGACTTCGGCCAGCGCCTGCCAGTGGTCGCCGTGCTGGTGCGTGGTGACGACGGACGCGATGCCGTCGTCACCGATCATGCCCAGCAGAGTCTCCGCGTCGTTGGCCGCGTCGATCAGCAACTGCTCGTCCGTGGCGCGGCAGCGCAGCAGATAGGCGTTGTTGTCCATCGGCCCGACCGCGATCTTGGTGATCATCAGGTCCTTGAGCTCGTGCACGTCCGCCGGTCCGCCGACCGTCACCTCTCCGCTGTACGTCATGGCGGTCAGCCTATAGCGGGGAGTGGCCGGCGAGGTGCCGCGTGCTACAGCGGTGGCAGGGCGGGCAGTGTTCCGCCCGTCACCTTCAGGGCCGAGCCGTCGCGGCGGCCGGCGAGCCAGCCGAGCAGGTCGGCGGCCGTGCCCTCGACCGAGACCGGGCCTCCCGGCGCGCCACCGCCCGTCGTCCAGACGCGGCCGCTGTCGCTGCGCAGCCCGGTCGACGGGACGTCCTGATGTCCGCCGAAGCGCTCCGCGAGGAAGTCGATCTCCCGCTCCGTGAACTCCTTCGGCAGCTCCTCCAGGTCGTACCCGATCCCGAGGTCGACATGGTGCAGCTCGACCTCGGACCAGCGCCGGAACGGCACCCGGGCCGCCGAGTCGGTCACCCCGTTGCGCAGCTCCACCGTGCGCGTCCAGTCCGCGGGCTCGGCGCCGCGGGCCCGGAACCTGGCGTCGCTGTCGCGCAGGTCGGCGAGGTGGACGTCGAGCGCGCGCGGTGCGTCACGGTCGATGTCGGCGTCCCGGGCCTCGCCGCTGACATACATGAGGCGTCCGTCGAGGACGTTCGTGAGCGCGTCCGCGTTGCGGGCGAGATGGGCCAGGACGTGACCGACCGTCCAGCCGGGCAGCCGTGACGGTCGCGCGACGGACGCGTTGTCCAGTGCGGCGACTGCGGTGAGCAGCCGTTCCGTCGCTTCCTGTACAGACGCCAGGTCATGGGCGTGATCAATCATGGGGCTGACAGTAGCCCCGCCACACCTTCGGGTGAAGGTTTCGCGCGGGCTCCGTAAATCGAATGCGCGTGCTATATCGTCAGTGGCGGCGTCGGGCATGCTGGATGGTCCGGGATTGTTTACGCATCCAGGAATCCGACCGGCGTTGTCAGTGGCTCCCCCTAGTCTGAAGAAGCACGGGGCCCTGCCCCTGTCACTTCTCTCAAGAAAGGTGCGGACCGGCTGTGGCCGACCGTCTCATCGTCCGTGGCGCGCGTGAGCACAACCTGAAGAATGTCTCGCTCGACCTGCCTCGTGACTCGCTCATCGTCTTCACGGGCCTGTCCGGGTCGGGCAAGTCCTCCCTGGCCTTCGACACGATCTTCGCCGAGGGCCAGCGTCGCTACGTGGAGTCGCTCTCCTCGTACGCCCGCCAGTTCCTCGGCCAGATGGACAAGCCGGACGTGGACTTCATCGAGGGCTTGTCCCCGGCGGTGTCCATCGACCAGAAGTCCACCTCGCGCAACCCGCGCTCGACGGTCGGCACCATCACCGAGGTCTACGACTACCTGCGGCTGCTCTTCGCGCGCATCGGCAAGCCGCACTGCCCCGAATGCGGCCGGCCGATCTCCCGCCAGTCGCCGCAGGCCATCGTCGACAAGGTCCTGGAGCTGCCGGAGGGCAGCCGCTTCCAGGTGCTGTCGCCGCTGGTGCGCGAGCGAAAGGGCGAGTTCGTCGACCTCTTCGCAGACCTCCAGACCAAGGGCTACAGCCGCGCGCGCGTGGACGGCGAGACGATCCAGCTCTCCGACCCGCCGGCGCTGAAGAAGCAGGAGAAGCACACCATCGAGGTGGTCATCGACCGCCTCACGGTGAAGGACACCGCCAAGCGCCGTCTCACCGACTCCGTGGAGACCGCGCTCGGCCTCGCCGGCGGCATGGTCGTGCTCGACTTCGTCGACCTCCCCGAGGACGACCCCGAGCGCGAGCGCATGTACTCGGAGCACCTGTACTGCCCGTACGACGACCTGTCCTTCGAGGAGCTGGAGCCCCGCTCCTTCTCCTTCAACTCGCCCTTCGGCGCCTGCCCCGAGTGCACCGGCATCGGCACGCGCATGGAGGTCGACCCGGAGCTGATCGTCCCGGACGAGGACAAGTCCCTCGACGAGGGCGCCATCCACCCCTGGTCGCACGGGCACACCAAGGACTACTTCGGCCGGCTGATCGGAGCCCTCGCCGACGCCCTGGGCTTCCGCACCGACATCCCCTTCGCCGGGCTGCCGCAGCGCGCCAAGAAGGCCCTGCTCCACGGCCACAAGACGCAGATCGAGGTCCGCTACCGCAACCGGTACGGCCGCGAGCGCGTGTACACCACGCCCTTCGAGGGCGCGGTGCCCTTCGTCAAGCGCCGGCACAGCGAGGCCGAGAGCGACGCCAGCCGCGAGCGCTTCGAGGGCTATATGCGCGAGGTGCCCTGCCCCACCTGCCAGGGCACGCGCCTGAAGCCGATCGTCCTCGCGGTCACGATCATGGACAGGTCCATCGCCGAGGTCTCGGCGATGTCCATCAGCGACTGTGCCGACTTCCTGGGCGAGCTGAAGCTCAACGCCCGTGACAAGAAGATCGCCGAGCGCGTGCTCAAGGAGGTCAACGAGCGGCTGAAGTTCCTGGTCGACGTCGGCCTGGACTACCTCTCGCTGAACCGCGCGGCCGGCACCCTCTCCGGCGGTGAGGCCCAGCGCATCCGCCTGGCCACCCAGATCGGCTCCGGCCTCGTCGGCGTCCTGTACGTCCTCGACGAGCCGTCGATCGGCCTGCACCAGCGCGACAACCACCGGCTGATCGAGACCCTGGTCCGGCTGCGCGACATGGGCAACACGCTCATCGTCGTCGAGCACGACGAGGACACCATCAAGGTCGCCGACTGGGTCGTCGACATCGGCCCCGGCGCAGGTGAGCACGGCGGCAAGGTCGTGCACAGCGGCTCCCTGAAGGAGCTGCTGGTCAACGCCGAGTCGCAGACCGGCCAGTACCTGTCCGGCAAGAAGTCGATCCCGCTGCCCGACATCCGCCGCCCGCAGGACCCGTCCCGCCGGCTCACGGTGCACGGTGCCCGGGAGAACAACCTCCAGGACATCGACGTCTCCTTCCCGCTGGGCGTGTTCACGGCCGTCACGGGCGTCTCCGGCTCGGGCAAGTCGACGCTGGTCAACGACATCCTCTACACCCACCTCGCCCGCGAACTGAACGGCGCGAGAAACGTCCCTGGCCGGCACACCCGCGTGGACGGCGACGACCTCGTCGACAAGGTCGTGCACGTCGACCAGTCGCCCATCGGCCGCACCCCGCGATCGAACCCGGCGACGTACACCGGTGTCTTCGACCACGTCCGCAAGCTGTTCGCCGAGACCACCGAGGCGAAGGTCCGCGGCTACCTGCCGGGCCGCTTCTCCTTCAACGTCAAGGGCGGCCGCTGCGAGAACTGCGCGGGCGATGGCACCATCAAGATCGAGATGAACTTCCTCCCGGACGTCTATGTCCCGTGCGAGGTCTGCCACGGCGCCCGGTACAACCGGGAGACCCTGGAGGTCCACTACAAGGGCAAGTCCATCTCCGAGGTCCTGAACATGCCCATCGAAGAAGCCATGAACTTCTTCGAGGCCGTCCCGGCGATCAACCGTCACCTCACGACGCTGAACGACGTCGGTCTCGGCTATGTCCGCCTCGGCCAGTCCGCCACCACCCTCTCCGGCGGTGAGGCGCAGCGCGTGAAGCTCGCCAGCGAACTGCAGAAGCGTTCCACGGGGCGCACGGTCTACGTCCTGGACGAGCCGACCACCGGTCTGCACTTCGAGGACATCAGCAAGCTGCTGAAGGTCCTCGCGGGCCTCGTCGACAAGGGCAACACGGTCATCGTCATCGAGCACAACCTCGACGTGATCAAGACCGCGGACTGGGTCGTCGACATGGGTCCCGAAGGCGGTGCCGGCGGTGGACTCGTCGTAGCCGAGGGCACGCCCGAGGAGGTCGCCGGCGTCCCGGCCAGCCACACCGGCAAGTTCCTGCGCGAGATCCTCGGCGCCGACCGCGTCAGCGACGCCAGCTCGGTGAAGGCCCCGCGCAAGACGGCGGCGAAGAAGACGGTCGCGGCCAAGTCCACGGCGAAGCGGACGGCGACCGCCACGACCACCAACAACACGGCGACGAAGAAGGCCGCCGGGGTCACGAAGAAGGCGACGCCCGCGAAGAAGACCACGCGGGCCCGCAAGGCCTGAGTGCTCCGGGGCATCTGCTCCGACAAATCCAGAAAAGTGCGGCGCCCCGCGGGAACTTCCCGCGGGGCGCCGCTCGTTGCAAGATCAGCCGCCCGATCCCCGCGGCCACGGCGAACCTTGACTCCTCAACAGCGAGATCAGCGATGGTGGCGAACCGGTGGGGAGTGCCGAACGTCCCTCACGGATTCCCGAGTTCCGAGGCGTACGGCGGCTCCGCGCCCGCCCGGGAACAGGTGATCGCGGCCGCCCGCGCCGCGAACCGCAACAGCCTTGTCCAGCCGTCGGCGTCCAGTCCCCGGAGCGCCTCGGCCGACAGGGCGTCCTGCGCGGCCAGCCCGTGCAGCAGCGCCGCGTTCACGGTGTCACCGGCGCCGATCGTGTCCACGACGGCGACCTCCTCACCGGGGACGGCGTACACGGTGCCGTCACGGGTGAAGGCGCTCAGACCGTCCCCGCCGTGAGTGATCACGACCGCCGAGGGTCCCGCCGCCAGCCATTCGCGCGGGGTGCCGCCCAGCCACAGCGCGTCCTCCTCCGAGAGCTTGAGGAGAGTCACCGAGGGCAGCCAGCTCTTGAAGCGCGCCCGGTAGGCGTCCGGGTCCGGGATCAGACCTGCCCGGATGTTGGGGTCGAGGGCGGTGAACAGGCCCTGCTCGGCCGCCCTGCGCATCAGCTCCTCATAGGCGCTCGCCCCCGGTTCCAGGACGAGCGACAGCGTGCCGAAGGACACGGCGCGGGTCGTGGCGGGGAGGTCGGCGGGGGCGGCGAACAGACGGTCGGCGGTGCCGTCGACATGGAAGGAGTACGACGCGGAGCCCCGCGCGTCGACCGTGGCGACCGCGAGCGTGGTCGGCTCCGCGCCACGCTCCACCAGCGAGAGATCCACCCCCGCCCGCCGCAGCCCGTCCAGCAGGGCCTCCCCGAAGGCGTCGTACGAGGTACGGGAGCAGAACGTGGTGGGGGAGCCGAGGCGGCCGAGGGCCACGGCCGTGTTGTACGGGCCGCCGCCGGGCGCCGGCTGCAGGGCCGCGAGGGCGCCCGTGCCCTGCGGTACCAGGTCGATCAGTGCCTCACCGGCGACGACGATCACGAGAGGGTTCCTTTCTCGAGGTGCTCGGGGGCGGAGTACTCGGAGTGCTCGGGGAGTTCGTGGTACCTGGATTGCGGGTCTTGCCGGCGCCCTCCTCCCGGCATCCGCACGACGTCCGGTGCACGAAGGCGCACGGGAGCCGTACGGTCCGGGCGGCCCGGTCGGGCGAGGCGAGCCGTTCGAGCAGCACCCGGACCGCCTCGGCGCCGATCTCCCTGCTGGGCTGGGCGATGGCGGTGAGCCGGGGCGAGAACAGATCGGCCCAGGTGAAGTCGTCGAAGCAGCACAGGGCGATGTCGTCCGGTACGGACAGGCCGCGTGCGTGCAGGGCGCGCAGGGCGCCGATGGTCATCGCGTTGTTGGCGGTGACCAGTGCCGTGGGCGGGACGGGCAGCGACAGCAGGGTGGCGGTCGCCTCTCCGGCGCCGTCGGACTCGGGGTTGCCGGGGACGACCAGCCGTTCGTCCAGGGGCAGGCCGGCGGCCGCCAGCCCCTGCCGGTAGCCGGCGACGCGCTCGTTGGTGGTGCTCAGTCCGGGCAGCCCCGCGACCAGGCCGATCCGGCGGTGCCCGAGACCGGCGAGGTGGGTGACGAGCCGGGCCGTCGGCTCGGTGTTCTCCGCGCACACCTGGTCGAAGCGCGGGGCGCTGCCCACATGCCCGTCGATCACCCGGTCGAGCAGGACGGCCGGTACGGCATGGCGGCCGAGGTAGGCGAGGAGTTCGCGCGGGTCGGCGGAGGGGGCGACGATCATGCCGTCGACGCGGCGCTCGTGGAGGAGCTGGACGACCTTCCGTTCGTGCCCGGGGTCGTCGTGCGGGTCGGCGATCAGGAGGCTGTAGCCCTTCTCCAGAGCGGCGGCCTCGACACCTTGGAGGATCTCCGTGAAGTAGGGGTTGCTGATCGCCGACACCGCGAGCCCGATCGAGCGGGTGCGGGAGGTCACCAGGGAACGGGCCAGGGTGTTGGGCGTGTAGCCCAGCTCCTCGATGGCGTCGAGCACGGCCTGACGGGTGTGGGGCAGCACCGGACGTGTCTCGTTCAGCACATGGGAGACGGTCGCCACGGAGACACCGGCACTCCGGGCCACGTCGGCCATCGTGGGCATGGGGCTCCCGTCCTCGTCTCCCGCTCTACGGCAAGGCTCGGCCGGGAAGCTACCTCATCCGACACCCTCGCGTAAACGCTTGCGTAAGCGTTTACGTCCCCCTGGGCCGACCGGCCGTCCCGCACGTTGCTCCTGCCCTACCCGACCCGCCCCGAAGCGGGGCGATCTGTCCAGGTATCGTCGCCCTCTATCGTCGCCCGCCCCCGTGAACACCCCGCACCGCCCGACCCACCTGGAGCCCTCATGCCCGCCCGTCCCTCCGCGAGCCGCCGTACCGTCCTGCGCGGGGCGGCGGTCACACCGGTCGCCGCGCTGGGGCTGGCCGCCTGCACGGCTCCCGACGGCGGCACCTCGGCGGACGCGACACCGACCGCGCCCGTCGATCTCGGGGCCGAGAGCGAGGTGGCCAAGGGCGGCGCGAAGCTCTACCGGGAGCACAACATGGTGGTCAGCCGGACCGCCGACGGCGCTCTGCAGGCGTACAGCACGATCTGCACGCACGCCGGGTGTCCGATCAACAAGCTCCAGGGCACGACGCTGGTCTGCCCCTGCCACGGCAGTGAGTTCGACGCCGTGAGCGGGAAGGTGGTGCGGTCACCGGCCACCGAACCGTTGAACGAGCTCCCGGTCAAGGCGGTGAAGGGCCGGATCGTGGCGGGGCCCGGCGCCTGATCCGACGCGCGGACTCGGCCCCGGCTACTCCCAGTCCCAGCCGATCCCGAGGAGGCCCGGCCGTACCCGGGGCTCGACCAGGTGGACGGAGCGGTGCAGCCCGCTGAGCGGCAGGGACTGCCGGCCGCTGCGCGGGGCCGCCGCCGAGTGCTGGGCGAAGCGGTGGCAGCGGGTCGGCAGGGCGTCGGCGGCGAAGCGCACCTGGAGGGTGTACTGGCCTCCGGGAAAGCCGAAACCGCGGACGTACTCGCGTGAGGCACCGGCCGTGCCGTCCTCGACGGCGTAGCGGAAGAGAAAGGTGTCGCCGGAGCGCAGACGGGTGCCGAAAAGGATCTCGGCGACGAGCAGGCCGGTCTCGTGGTCCGCGCGGACGCGTCCAGTGCGGCAGTTCTCCAGGGCGTGCACGGCCATGTGCTGCGGGGCGCAGCCGGGGTCGCCGTGGTGCACGGCCACGAAGCGGTCGACGCCGTCGCGGTGGGCGCGCACGATGTACTGCGACTCGCGGAGGGCCAGCTCGCGGTGGGCGCCGATCCGCACCCGCTCGTGGTGCCCCAGCGTGTGCAGGCCGCCGTCCAGGGACCAGCCGAGCTCGGCCTGTAGCTGTTCCAGCACGTCGGAGGCCTCGACCAGCGAGCGGTAGGAGCGGGTCGCGGGGCGGCGCACGGAAGGGCCCTGGTCGGCCTCGGCGAGCAGCCGGATCAGGGACTCGTCCGGGAGCTGGAGGATCTCCTCCAGCGCGCGGACGGCTCGTAGCGACTCCGGGCGCTGCGGGCGGCGGGCGCCCTGCTGCCAGTAACTCAGGCTGGTGACGCCCACTTTGACCCCGTAGCGCGACAGGTGGTGCTGCACGCGCTGGAGCGGCAGCCCGCGGGCGGCGATCGCGGCGCGCAGGGCCACATGGAAGGGGCCGCCGCGCAGGGCCGAGTCCAGTTCCGCGGTGGCGACGTCCGCGTGCTGTATGCCGTGCCGCATGCAGGGGCCTTTCTCTTGGGGGGTGCAACGGCTGGTCAGGCCGTTGGCGCGGGCTCGGGGCCACCCCGTCGGCGCCGGGGCGGCCGCACCTGGGTACGCCGCATCCGCAGGCGCCGTGGCTCACGGCCCCGAGTTCCCCCGCATTGAAGCGTGTTGACCAATCCCCGACAACACCTTCGTCCGGCCGAGGGCGCCCACCTGGCCGAGGCGTGCCCCCGTCACCGGCGGGACCGGGAGGGCGCGGCAGTGGCGTGATTGCCCCGGATGCCTGGGATCGGTCGTGCGAAGTGTGCCGATTCGGGGAGGAAGCCGCGCAGGATCCTTCGGTATCGGGCCGGGGGCTCCGCCGCGGCCGTGGAGCCGGCCTGCGCGGGTGGCGTGCCGCACCGGTCCGGATCGTCACCGAGGTGGCCGATTTCCGGATCCGCTGTCCAGGCGGCCCGCGGGCCCGGCCGCCTCGCTCGGCGCGCTGGGTGTCACTGGCCCCGCCCCGGCCCCGGCCCCGGCCGCCGACCTCCCCGGATCCCGGGGGAATCTTCCCCTCCTCCCGCCGCTCCTGCCCGCCCCGCCCGCTCCGCCGAGGGTTGTCCACAGGCTCGTCGCGGTGTCGGTGCTCGCCAGTAGGGTGTGAGACATGGCCGACCCCTCCAGCTACCGCCCCAAGCCGGGACAGATCCCGGACTCTCCCGGGGTGTACAGGTTCCGTGACGAGCACCGACGGGTGATCTACGTCGGGAAGGCGAAGAGCCTGCGCCAGCGCCTGGCGAACTACTTCCAGGATCTGGCGAGCCTGCACCCGCGCACCCGGACGATGGTCACCACCGCCGCGTCCGTGGAGTGGACCGTGGTGTCCACCGAGGTCGAGGCCCTCCAGCTGGAGTACTCCTGGATCAAGGAGTACGACCCCCGGTTCAACGTCAAGTACCGCGACGACAAGAGCTACCCGTACCTCGCGGTGACGATGAACGAGGAGTTCCCGCGGGTCCAGGTGATGCGCGGTCACAAGAAGAAGGGCGTCCGCTACTTCGGGCCGTACGGCCACGCGTGGGCCATCCGGGACACCGTCGACCTGCTGCTGCGCGTGTTCCCGGTGCGCACCTGCTCCGCCGGGGTGTTCAAGAACGCCACCCGCACCGGCCGCCCCTGTCTGCTCGGCTACATCGGCAAGTGCTCGGCCCCCTGCGTCGGCCGGATCGAGCCGGAGGACCATCGCGAACTGGCCGAGGAGTTCTGCGACTTCATGGCCGGCCGCACCGGCACCTACCTCCGCCGGCTGGAACAGCGGATGAGGGACGCCGCCGAGGAGATGGAGTACGAGCGGGCCGCCCGGCTGCGCGACGACATCGAGGCCCTGAAGAAGGCCATGGAGAAGAACGCGGTCGTGCTCGCCGACGCGACCGACGCCGACCTCATCGCCGTCGCGGAGGACGAGCTGGAGGCGGCCGTCCAGATCTTCCACGTGCGCGGCGGACGGGTGCGCGGCCAGCGCGGCTGGGTCACGGACAAGGTGGAGGACGTCACCACCGCGGCGCTGGTCGAACACGCGCTCCAGCAGCTGTACGGCGAGGAGACCGGCGACGCGGTTCCCAAGGAGGTGCTGGTCCCGGCCCTGCCCGACCCGGTCGAGCCGGTCCAGGAGTGGCTCACCGGCCGCCGCGGGTCGAACGTCTCGCTGCGCATCCCGCAGCGCGGCGACAAGAAGGCCCTGATGGAGACCGTGCAGCGCAACGCCCAGCAGGCACTCGCCCTGCACAAGACCAAGCGGGCCTCCGACCTCACCACCCGCTCGCGGGCCCTGGAGGAGATCTCCGACGCCCTGGACCTGGACAGCGCCCCGCTGCGCATCGAGTGCTACGACATCTCGCACCTGCAGGGCGACGACGTGGTGGCCTCCATGGTCGTCTTCGAGGACGGACTGCAGCGCAAGAGCGAGTACCGCCGCTTCCAGATCAAGGGCTTCGCCGGCCAGGACGACGTGCGCTCCATGCACGAGGTGATCACCCGCCGCTTCCGCCGCTACCTCGCAGAGAAGGAGAAGACCGGCGAGTGGGTGGAGGAGGGCACCGAAGACGCCCTCACGGACACCGCGGCCCACACGGACACCGGGACCGACAACGACAACGACACCGGGACCGACACCGACGGCGGTACGGCCGACGGTTTCAAGGACGACGACGGGCGTCCCAAGAAGTTCGCCTATCC
Organism: Streptomyces sp. NPDC090088; assembly: GCF_044747345.1. Taxonomy (NCBI): domain Bacteria; kingdom Bacillati; phylum Actinomycetota; class Actinomycetes; order Kitasatosporales; family Streptomycetaceae; genus Streptomyces; species Streptomyces sp. NPDC090088. The sequence continues at coordinate 1,700,770 of NZ_JBIVDZ010000001.1, forward strand.
GCCCCAGCTCGTGGTGGTCGACGGTGGCCAGCCCCAGGTCGCCGCCGCCAAACGGGCGCTCGACGAGCTCGGTATCGACGACATCGCCGTCTGCGGTCTCGCCAAGCGTCTGGAGGAGGTCTGGCTGCCCGAGGACGACGACCCGGTGGTGCTGCCCCGCAGCAGCGAGGGGCTGTACCTGCTCCAGCGGGTCCGTGACGAGGCGCACCGCTTCGCCATCACCTACCAGCGCACCAAGCGGGCCAAGCGCTTCCGTTCCAGCCCCCTGGACGACGTGCCGGGCCTCGGCGAGACTCGCAAACAGGCGCTGATCAAGCATTTCGGCTCGGTGAAGAAGCTGCGGTCCGCCACAATCGAGCAGATCCAGGAAGTGCCCGGGATAGGCCGCAAGACGGCCGAGACCATCGCCGTGGCCCTCGCACAGGCGGCCCCGGCCGCTCCCGCCGTGAACACGGCCACTGGAGAGATCATGGATGACAGGGAAGACGAGGCGCCCGGGACGACGGCGGACGCCTCGGGGGAGCCCGTACCCGCGGGTGCCCCGGACGATCGACGGGGGCAGGAGAGATGACCGAGCACGAGACACAGCCCACAGCACAGCGAGATCCTGCGGTCGGCGAAACACCGGGCGAGCCCCAGCAAACGCACAACGAGGCGGGCCAGGATCAGCCGCAGGAAGCGGTAGCGGTCCAGGAAAACGGAGCAGAAGAAGTGAGTACGGATGCCACTGGGGCCGTGGTCCCCGAGGCGGCCATCCCCGAGCTGGTGATCATCTCCGGCATGTCGGGGGCCGGCCGTTCGACGGCGGCCAAGTGCCTGGAGGACCTCGGCTGGTTCGTCGTGGACAACCTCCCGCCGGCCCTCATCCCCACCATGGTCGAGCTGGGCGCCCGCTCCCAGGGCAACGTGGCGCGGATCGCGGTCGTCGTCGACGTGCGCGGCCGGCGCTTCTTCGACAACCTGCGCGAGTCCCTCGCCGACCTGGACGGCCGGGGCGTCACCCGCCGGATCGTGTTCCTGGAGTCCTCCGACGACGCCCTGGTCCGCCGCTTCGAGTCGGTGCGCCGCCCGCACCCGCTGCAGGGTGACGGCCGGATCGTCGACGGCATCGCCGCCGAGCGGGAACTGCTGCGCGAGCTCCGCGGCGACGCCGACCTGGTGATCGACACCTCCAGCCTGAACGTGCACGAGCTGCGCGCGAAGATGGACGCCCAGTTCGCCGGCGAGGAGGAGCCCGAGCTGCGGGCGACCGTGATGTCGTTCGGGTTCAAGTACGGCCTGCCGGTCGACGCCGACCTGGTCGCCGACATGCGGTTCCTGCCCAACCCGCACTGGGTGCCGGAGCTGCGCCCGTACACCGGCCTGAACGAGGAGGTGTCGGCGTACGTCTTCAACCAGCCGGGCGCCAAGGAGTTCCTCGACCGGTACGCCGAGCTGTTGCGGCTGATCGCGACCGGGTACCGGCGTGAGGGCAAGCGGTATGTGACGATCGCCATCGGTTGCACGGGCGGCAAGCACCGCTCCGTCGCCGTGTCCGAGAAGCTCGCCGCCCGCCTGGCCGCCGAGGGAGTGGAGACCGTAGTCGTGCACCGGGACATGGGGCGCGAGTGACCGACCGCACTCCACGGCTGAGCAGGCTGCGCCGGATGGCGCCCGAGAGCCTTGCCGGCCGTCCTGTCGAGCCCCGTGGTGCCCGGCCGCGCCGTCGCGGCGCCCAGCCCAAGGTGGTCGCCCTCGGCGGCGGCATGGGCCTGTCCGCCTCGCTCGCCGCCCTGCGCCGGATCACCGGCGACCTCACCGCCGTCGTCACCGTGGCCGACGACGGCGGCTCCAGCGGCCGCCTCCGTGACGAGCTGGGTGTGCTGCCGCCCGGTGACCTGCGCAAGGCCCTGGCCGCGCTGTGCGGGGACGACGACTGGGGCCAGACCTGGGCCCGGGTCATCCAGCACCGTTTCCAGTCCAAGGGCGACCTGCACGAGCACGCGGTCGGCAATCTGCTGATCGTCGCCCTGTGGGAGCAGCTCGGCGACCACGTCCAGGCCCTGGACCTGGTCGGCAAGCTGCTCGGCGCGCACGGGCGGGTGCTGCCCATGTCCGCCGTGCCGCTGGAGCTGCAGGCCCTGGTCAAGGGGCACGACCCGGAGCGTCCGGACGAGGTGGACATCGTCCGGGGGCAGGCCACGGTGGCGCTCACCCCGGGCGAGGTGCAGTCGGTGCACCTGGTGCCGCACGACCCGCCGGCCGTGCCGGAGGCCGTCGCGGCGGTGCAGGACGCGGACTGGGTGGTGCTCGGCCCCGGGTCGTGGTTCTCCTCGGTGATCCCGCACCTGCTGGTCCCCGATCTGATCGACGCGCTCACCGAGACGAAGGCCCGTAAGGTTCTCTCCTTGAACCTGGCACCGCAGCCCGGAGAAACAGAGGGCTTCTCCCCGCAGCGTCATTTGGAGGTTTTGGGGCGACACGCCCCTAAACTCGCCCTGGACGTGGTGCTGGCCGACGAGGCCGCCGTGCCCGACCGCGACTCGCTCACCGAGGCCGCCAAGCGGCTCGGAGCCGCGGTCGAGCTGGCCCCCGTGGCCCGGACCGACGGTTCACCCCGGCATGATCCGGAGCTGTTGGCCGCCGCGTACGACCGTATTTTTCGGATGCATGGAAGGATCGGCCCATGGCGATGACGGCAGCGGTGAAGGACGAGATCTCCCGGCTACCCGTCACCCGGACCTGCTGCCGGAAGGCGGAGGTCTCCGCCATCCTGCGGTTCGCGGGCGGCCTCCACCTGGTGAGCGGGCGCATCGTGATCGAGGCGGAGCTGGACACCGCGATGGCGGCCCGGCGCCTCAAGCGGGACATCCTGGAGATCTTCGGCCACAGCTCCGAGCTGATCGTGATGGCACCCGGCGGGCTGCGCCGCGGCTCCCGCTATGTGGTGCGGGTGGTCGCGGGCGGTGACCAGCTCGCCCGCCAGACCGGGCTCGTGGACGGCCGGGGCCGCCCGATCCGCGGGCTGCCCCCGCAGGTGGTCTCCGGCGCCACCTGCGACGCGGAGGCGGCCTGGCGCGGCGCGTTCCTGGCGCACGGCTCGCTGACCGAGCCCGGCCGTTCGTCCTCCCTGGAGGTGACCTGCCCGGGCCCCGAGGCCGCCCTCGCCCTGGTCGGCGCGGCCCGTCGGCTGTCCATCGCCGCGAAGGCCCGTGAGGTGCGTGGCGTGGATCGGGTGGTCGTCCGTGACGGTGACGCGATCGGCGCGCTGCTGACCCGGCTCGGCGCGCACGAGTCGGTGCTGGCCTGGGAGGAGCGCCGGATGCGGCGCGAGGTCCGGGCCACCGCGAACCGCCTCGCCAACTTCGACGACGCCAATCTGCGCCGCTCCGCCCGGGCCGCCGTGGCGGCCGGCGCGCGGGTGCAGCGGGCCCTGGAGATCCTCGCGGACGAGGTTCCCGAGCATCTCGCGGCGGCCGGTCGGCTGCGCATGGAGCACAAGCAGGCCTCCCTGGAGGAGCTGGGCGCGCTCGCCGACCCGCCGCTGACGAAGGACGCGGTCGCGGGCCGGATCCGCCGTCTTCTCGCGATGGCCGACAAGCGCGCGTCCGACCTGGGCATCCCGGGCACCGAGGCCAACCTCTCCGAGGAGCTGGCGGACAACCTCGTCGGCTGAGCCGTCGTCACCTCACCGGTGCCGACGGCCGATCGGGGGTCGTCGGCACCGGCGTTTGCAAGTCCGTGAATTACTCATGAGCTGTCTGTGAGTCGCCCTTGACTCGATCAAGGAGTGTCATGAGCCTGGCATGAGTTCGCCGCCGGGGCGGACCACTGCTAGGGGGGTTCATGAGACACAGAGCGAGATCGATCCTCGCTGTCGGCGCGCTCCTGATCGGCGGAGCGGCGCTCGCACCCGTGGCCCAGGCACAGACCGGCGCGGCGCCGAAGCCCGACCCCGACGAGGTCAAGGTCTTCCGCGCGGACGTCACCAAGCAGCAGATCCCGCTGCTGCTCAAGGCCGGACAGGACGGCCACGAACTCGGCGACCAGGTCACCGGATCCGGGAAGACGGAAGTCGAGCTGTACCTCACCGACCAGCAGGCGCAGAAGCTGGAGAAGCAGGGCGTCGACCTCACCGAGCACACACTCTCGGCCAAGGCGGAGACCCGCGTCGAGGACGCCTCCCAGGGGGTGTTCCGCCCGTACAGCGGAAGTGGCGGGCTCGAACAGGAGATCCTCGCGACCGCGCAGGCCAACCCCGGCCTCACCAAGGTCGAGTCCATCGGCAAGACGCTGGGCGGCCAGGACATCCTCGCGCTCAAACTGACCAAGGGCGCGAAGAAGTCGAAGGACGGCTCCAAGCCCTCCGTGCTGTACGTGTCCAACCAGCACGCGCGCGAGTGGATCACGCCGGAGATGACCCGCCGGCTGATGCACTACTACCTGGACAACTACCGCACCGACAAACGCATCAAGAAGATCGTCGACTCGACCGAACTGTGGTTCGTGCTGTCCGCCAACCCCGACGGCTACGACTACACCTTCCAGAACTCCGACACCCGGCTGTGGCGCAAGAACCTGCGGGACGTCAACGGCGACGGTGTCATCAGCACGGGTGACGGCGTCGACCTCAACCGCAACTTCGGTTACAAGTGGGGCTACGACGACGAGGGCTCGTCCCCCAACCCCACCAGCGAGACCTACCGCGGCGCGAGCCCCGAGTCCGAGCCCGAGACCAAGGCGCTCGACTCCTTCGAGAAGCGGGTCGGGTTCACGTACGGCATCAACTACCACTCCGCCGCCGAACTCCTCCTCTACGGCGTCGGCTGGCAGGTGGCCACCCCGACCCCGGACGACGTCCTGTACAAGGCGCTCGCCGGCACGCCCGACAACTCGGCGGTCCCGGGCTACCACCCGCAGGTCTCCTCGGAGCTCTACACCACCAACGGCGAGGCGGACGGCCACGCGTCGAACGTCAACGGCATGGCGATGTTCACCCCGGAGATGTCGACCTGCCAGACCGCGTCGGACATCGACCCGAACGACGCCTGGAAGGCGGCCGACTGCCAGTCGGTCTTCAACTTCCCGGACGACGAGAAGCTGATCCAGGACGAGTTCGCGAAGAACATCCCGTTCGCGCTCTCCGTCGCCGAGACCGCCGCCCACCCCGACCGGCCCAGTTCCTCGGTCGGCCTGAGCGCCGCCGACTTCACCCCGGCCACGTTCTCCACGTCGTACTCGCGCGGCGCCGACCAGGAGGTCTCCGTCGTCGTCCGCAAGGCGGTCCGGGACAAGGAGCTCAAGTACCGCGTCAACGGCGGCCGCACCCACGAGACGGCGCTGCGGCCCTGGCGGGGCGGCGAGACCTACGGCGGTGCGGACAACCTCTACTTCGACCAGTACCGGGCCAAGGTGAAGGACGGCGCACCGGGCGACAAGGTCGAGGTGTGGTTCACCGGTGAGGCGAAGGGCGGCAAGAAGGCCTCCAGCGCGCACTTCACGTACACCGTCGCCGAGCGGGCCAAGGCGGACACCCTGGTGGTCGCCGAGGAGGGCGCCAAGGCCACCCAGGCGCAGACCTACGTCGACGCGCTGAAGGCGGCCGGGCACAAGGCCGTCGTCTGGGACGTCGCCACCCAGGGCGCGCCCGACGCGCTCGGCGTGCTGAAGCACTTCAGGAACGTCGTCCACTACTCGGGCACCAGCGGCCCCGGCAACGACACCCAGCTCCAGCTGCGCGCCTACCTCAACGAGGGCGGCAAGCTGATCGAGGCGGGCGAGCTGGCCGGCGGCAGCGTGAACCTCGGCGACGGCACCCCGTCCAACGACTTCAGCCAGTACTACCTGGGCGCCTACTCCCGTACGTCCACTCCCGGGGCCACCGGCTTCACCGGCTCCGGCACCCTGGACGGCTTCACCGGAGCCCTGAGCGGTACCTCCGCCAACCCGCTCGACAAGGCCGGCACCTACGCCGTCACCTCCGACGAGCTCTCCACCGACACCTATCCCCAGTTCGCCAGCGCGGGCGCGGGCCAGTTCGCCGGGACCGTCAACCCGTACGGGCCGTACTCCGGGTCGTACATGGCCGCCGCGGTGCACACCGACGACTCCTACAAGCGCCTCACCCGCACCATCGACCTCACCGGTGTCACCGCGTCCCAGCAGCCGACCTTCAGCACCAAGCTGCTCTGGGACACCGAGCCGGGCTACGACCACGCGGTCGTCGAGGCGCACGTCGTCGGCTCCGACGACTGGACGACGCTGCCCGAGAAGGGCGGTGCCACCACCGACGCCGTACCGTCCGAGTGCGGGGCCGGCTTCCTGATCGCCGAGCACCCCTGGCTCAAGCACTACCTGACCATCGACAACAACCAGTGCACCTCGTCCGGCACCAGCGGCTCCTGGCACAGCCTCACCGGAAGCTCCGCGGGCTGGCAGTCGGTGAGCTTCGACCTGGGCGCCTACGCCGGCAAGTCCGTCGAGCTGTCCATCTCCTACATCACCGACCCGAGCACCGGCGGCCACGGTGTCCTCGTCGACGACGCCTCGCTCGTCGTCGGCGGCGCGGCCACCGAGACCGAGGGCTTCGAGACCTCACTCGGTTCCTGGAGCGTCGCCGGACCGCCCGCGGGCAGCCCGGCCGTCCTCAAGGACTGGGAGCGCACCGGGGCGTTGTTCAAGACGTACGGAGCGGTCACCACCGACCGCACCGTGCTGCTCGGTTTCGGCCTGGAACAGGTCACCTCGGCCGCCGATCGTGCCGCTCTGGTGAAGAAGGCGTTGACAGCACTCGACAACTGACGCCGACGGCACTCGACAAGTGAGCCGACCCGCTCACGAACGAGTGAAAGGGCCGTAAACACGGGTCGGCATTACCTGACAAAAAGGGGCGATGCGACCCCCGATCCGAGACGGTCCGTACCCCTACTGGCGGGTACGGACCGCCTCGCCGTGTATGGGGCATCTGGATGTCACCACGGGAGCCTCAGGGAGGTAGGGTCGTGGGTGGTCGGGGACATCCCAAATACAGCTCGCCGGCACCGCATGGCCGGCGTACCAACGAGGAGATCGGTTCGTGACGATCCGCGTAGGCATCAACGGCTTCGGTCGTATCGGTCGCAACTACTTCCGCGCGCTGCTGGAGCAGGGCGCTGACATCGAGATCGTGGCTGTCAACGACCTGGGTGACACCGCGACCACCGCGCACCTGCTGAAGTACGACACGATCCTCGGCCGGCTCAAGGCCGAGGTGACGCACACCGCCGACACGATCACCGTCGACGGTCACACCATCAAGGTGCTGTCCGAGCGCAACCCCGCCGACATCCCGTGGGGCGAGCTGGGCGTCGACATCGTCATCGAGTCGACCGGCATCTTCACCAAGAAGGCCGACGCCGAGAAGCACATCGCCGGCGGCGCCAAGAAGGTCCTCATCTCGGCTCCGGCCAAGGACGAGGACATCACCATCGTGATGGGCGTCAACCAGGACAAGTACGACGCGGCCAACCACCACGTCATCTCCAACGCCTCCTGCACCACCAACTGTGTGGCGCCGATGGCCAAGGTCCTCGACGAGAACTTCGGCATCGTCAAGGGCCTGATGACGACGGTGCACGCGTACACCAACGACCAGCGCATCCTGGACTTCCCGCACTCGGACCTGCGCCGCGCGCGGGCCGCCGCCGAGAACATCATCCCGACCACCACCGGTGCCGCCAAGGCCACCGCGCTGGTCCTCCCGCAGCTCAAGGGCAAGCTGGACGGCATCGCCATGCGCGTCCCGGTCCCGACCGGCTCCGCCACCGACCTGGTCGTGACGCTCCAGCGCGAGGTCACCAAGGACGAGGTCAACGCCGCGTTCAAGAAGGCCGCCGACGACGGCGACCTGAAGGGCTACCTCGCGTACACCGAGGACCCGATCGTCTCCTCGGACATCGTCGGCGACCCGGCCTCCTGCACCTTCGACTCCTCCCTGACCATGGTCCAGGAGGGCAACACGGTGAAGATCCTCGGCTGGTACGACAACGAGTGGGGCTACTCCAACCGCCTCGTCGACCTCACGGTCTTCGTCGGCGACCAGCTCTGATCGGCCGAGCAGGCACCTCGATGCGGTAGCAGGGCTCGGGCAGCGCACGGTCGCGCCGCCCGAGCCCTGACGCACGTAAGGATCGACCCGCCCGTCTACGGTTCGATCTGTCCTCGTACGATCAAGAGCCCTCCTGTAGGAGTCCCCAACACATGAAGACGATCGACGAACTCCTCGCCGAAGGGGTCGACGGCAAGCGGGTCTTCGTCCGTGCCGACCTCAACGTGCCGATGGCCGACGGCCTCATCACCGACGACGGCCGGATCCGCGCCGTCCTGCCCACCGTCAAGGCCCTCGCCGACGCGGGCGCCAAGGTGGTCGTCGCCTCCCACCTGGGCCGCCCCAAGAGCGCCGCGGACACGCAGTTCTCCCTGCTCCAGGCCGCCGAGCGGCTCGGTGAACTGCTCGACGCCCCGATCGCGTTCGCCCAGGACACCGTCGGCCCCGCCGCCCACGACGCCGTGAACGGCCTGGAGCCCGGCCAGGTCGCGGTCATCGAGAACCTGCGCTTCAACGCCGGCGAGACCTCCAAGGACGAGACCGAGCGCGGCGAGTTCGCGGACCAGCTGGCCGCCCTCGCGGACGTCTACGTCGGCGACGGCTTCGGCGCCGTGCACCGCAAGCACGCCTCCGTCTACGACCTCCCGGCCCGGCTGCCGCACTACGCCGGCCACCTGATCGCCACCGAGGTCGGCGTCCTGAAGAAGCTCACCGAGGACGTCCAGCGGCCCTACGTCGTCGTGCTCGGCGGCGCCAAGGTCTCCGACAAGCTCGCCGTGATCGACCAGCTGCTCGGCAAGGCCGACCGCATCCTCGTCGGCGGCGGAATGGTCTACACCTTCCTGAAGGCCAAGGGCTACGAGGTCGGCAGCTCCCTCCTCCAGGAGGACCAGCTCGCGGCCGTCACCGAGTACATCGAGCGCGCCGAGAAGACCGGCGTCGAGCTCGTCCTGCCGGTGGACACCCTGGTCGCCCCCGCGTTCCCGGACCTGTCCGGCAAGGCCCCGGCCAACCCGAGCACGGTCGCCGCGGACGCCATGCCCGCCGGACAGATGGGCCTGGACATCGGCCCGGAGACCCGCAAGCTGTACGCCTCGAAGCTCGCCGACGCCGCCACCGTCTTCTGGAACGGCCCCATGGGCGTCTTCGAGCACCCCGACTACGCCGAGGGCACCCGCGTGGTCGCCCAGGCCCTCGTCGACTCGAAGGGCTTCACCGTCGTCGGTGGCGGTGACTCCGCCGCCGCCGTGCGCATCCTCGGCTTCGACGAGAACGCGTTCGGACACATCTCGACCGGTGGCGGCGCCTCCCTCGAATACCTCGAGGGCAAGACGCTCCCCGGCCTTGCCGCACTGGAGGACTGACCCCGCATGACCACTCGCACGCCGATCATGGCGGGTAACTGGAAGATGAACCTCAACCACCTCGAGGCCATCGCGCACGTCCAGAAGCTCGCCTTCGCCCTGGCCGACAAGGACTACGAGGCCGTCGAGGTCACCGTCCTGCCGCCCTTCACCGACCTGCGCTCCGTGCAGACCCTGGTCGACGGCGACAAGCTCAAGATCAAGTACGGCGCCCAGGACCTCTCGGCGCACGACTCCGGGGCCTACACCGGCGAGATCTCGGGCCTGATGCTGGCCAAGCTGAAGTGCACGTACGTGGTCATCGGCCACTCCGAGCGCCGCCAGTACCACAACGAGACCGACGCCGTCGTGAACGGCAAGGTCAAGGCCGCCTACAAGCACGGTCTGACCCCGATCCTGTGCGTCGGCGAGGAGCTGGACGTCCGCGAGGCGGGCAACCACGTCTCCCACACCCTCACCCAGGTCGAGGGCGGTCTGAAGGACGTCACGGCCGAGCAGGCCGAGACGATCGTCATCGCCTACGAGCCCGTGTGGGCCATCGGGACCGGCAAGGTCTGCGGCGCGGCGGACGCCCAGGAGGTCTGCGCCGCGATCCGCGCCAAGCTGGCCGAGCTGTACAGCCAGGAGCTGGCCGACCAGGTCCGCATCCAGTACGGCGGCTCCGTCAAGGCCGGCAACGTGGCCGAGATCATGGCGCAGGCCGACATCGACGGCGCCCTGGTGGGCGGTGCCTCGCTGGACGCCGACGAATTCGTCAAGATCGTGCGCTTCCGCGATCAGTGAGCAGACCGTGAGTAGGCGGTAGCGGCGATCCGTCGTACCCTTGCGGGGCCGAGGCTGTTTGTCGTCAGGAGCGTGAAGCCTCAGACGGTCTCCGGCCCCGCAGTCCATCCGTATCCGAGGAAGTTGGTCCAGCCGTGGTTTTGGGGTTCTCGATCGCCCTGATCGTCTTCAGCCTGCTGCTGATGCTGCTGGTGCTGATGCACAAGGGCAAGGGCGGCGGTCTCTCCGACATGTTCGGTGGCGGCATGCAGTCCTCCGTCGGCGGCTCCTCGGTCGCCGAGCGGAACCTGGACCGGATCACCCTGGTGATCGGTCTGCTGTGGTTCGCGTGCATCATCGTCCTCGGCATGCTGATGAAGACGAACAGCTGAGCCGCGACTCGCACACACGCACATTCCGCACGTAAGGCCCCATGTTCGGTACGCGCACCTGAGCGCGGCCTATCATGGGGCTTGCGTCTAGGTGCGGGGGCGGTAACTCCCACCACTGGACGCGCGTTGGGCCTTACGTAGACTGAGGCGCTCGCAACGAAGCGACACGCCGACTCGCTTCGCGGCACCATCACGCAGGGAGTTACGACCGTGGCAAGTGGCAACGCGATCCGAGGTAGCCGGGTCGGGGCGGGGCCGATGGGCGAGGCCGAGCGCGGCGAGTCCGCGCCGCGTCTGCGCATCTCCTTCTGGTGCTCCAACGGGCATGAGACGCAGCCGAGCTTCGCCAGCGACGCGCAGGTGCCCGAGACCTGGGACTGCCCGCGCTGTGGCTTCCCGGCCGGTCAGGACCGGGACAACCCGCCGGACCCGCCGCGCACCGAGCCGTACAAGACGCACCTCGCGTACGTACGGGAGCGGCGCAGCGACGCGGACGGCGAGGCGATCCTCGCCGAGGCGCTCGCCAAACTGCGGGGCGAGATCTAGGAGTTGAGGTCGGCCGGGTGCCCGAGGGCGCCTGGCCGGAGTTGTCTCCGCGGCCCGGCCCCGGGCCCGTTGTCAGTGGTGCCCTCTACGGTTTGTGTATCGACGAATCGTGAGGGGGCGGCGGTGACGGTGGGGGAGCGGGCGCCGGCGTGGCGCGGGGGATTCGGACGGTTGTGGACGGCTGCCGTGGTCTCCCGGTTCGGGGACGCGTTACGGACGTCCGCGCTGCCCCTGCTGGCCGTGCGCCTGACCGACGACCCCCTCGCCATCGCCTCGGTGACCGCCTGCGGCTATGTGCCGTGGCTGCTGTTCGGGCTGGTCGGCGGAGCCGTCGCGGACCGGGTGGACCAGCGGCGCGCGATGTGGGCCGTGGACTCGGTACGAGGGCTGCTCGTCGCCGCCTTCGCGCTCGCCGTGGCGCTCGGTCACGCCTCGATCCCGCTGCTGCTCCTGCTGGCCTTCGCGCTGACCACGCTCCAGACGCTCTTCGACAACGCCTCCACGGCCCTGCTGCCCTCCCTGGTGGACCGCCAGGCCCTGGGCGCGGCCAACGCCCGGCTGATGACCGGGCAGCAGATCGCCGGCGGCCTGCTCGGCGCCCCGCTGGTGCCGCTGCTGCTCACGGCCGGCGCGTTCATGCCCTTCGCGGCCGACGCGGGCACCTACCTGGCGGCCGCCGCCCTGGTCGCCTCCCTGCGGACACGGCCCCCGCAGCGGGCGCCACGCCCGGCCGGCAGCACCCTGCGCGCCGAGATCGGAGAGGGCCTGCGCGCCCTGTGGCAGGACCGGGCCCTGCGGGCGGTCTGCGTCTCCACCCTGCTCTGCAACATCGGCATGGGCGCCCTGATCGCCACCCTGGTGCTGCACGTGACCCGCTGGCTGCACGCCGGCACCGCCGGATACGCGGCCGCCATGACCGCCTACTCGGCCGGCAGCATCGCCGGCGGCTTCCTCGCCCAGCGCATCGCCCGCCGCACCGGCCGGGTCCGGGCCCTGCTCGTCGCCGGGACCGTCCAGACCTCGTCCCTGGTCCTGATAGGCACCGTGCGGCACCTCGGCGCCCTGGCCGCGGGCATGCTGCTGCTCGGCGCGATGAACATGGTGTGGAACGTCAACCAGGTCACGCTGATGCAGCAACGCGCCCCCGAGTCGATGACCGGCCGGATCGCCGCCGCCTTCCGCACCTCCTCGACGTCCGGAGCACCGCTCGGCGCCCTCCTCGGCGGAGCGGTCGCCGGTGCGTACGGTCTGAACGGGCCCGCGCTGCTCGCCGCCGCCCTGTTCGGGCTGGCCGTCACCTCGTTGATACCGGTGCGCCGGCCGGACGTACCTGTTGTTGCGCCACGGGACAGCGCGACGGCAGGCCGTGCCCCGAGCTGATCAACTAGGTTGGAACGGCAGCGGCGCAGGCACGCAACAGGACAGGTGCAAGGAAGAAGGCTGAAGTCCGAATGAACGCAGACGGCCGTACCAGGCTCAACCAGACGCCCGAGTGGACCGCGCTCGCCAAGCACCGGGAGGAGCTCGCCGAGACTCATCTGCGGGACCTGTTCGCCGCCGACCCGGGACGCGGCACGGGCTACACCCTCCAGGTCGGCGATCTCCACATCGACTACTCGAAGCACCTGGTCAACGACGAGACACTGAGGCTGCTGCGTGAGCTGGCCGCCGCCACCGACGTCTTCGGGCTGCGGGACGCCATGTTCCGCGGCGAGAAGATCAACATCACCGAGCAGCGCGCGGTGCTGCACACGGCGCTGCGCGCCCCGCGCGACGCGGTGGTCGAGGTCGACGGCGAGAACGTGGTGCCGCAGGTGCACGCGGTCCTGGACAAGATGGGCGCCTTCGCCGACCGGGTCCGCTCGGGCGAGTGGACCGGTCACACCGGCAGGCGCATCAGGAACGTCGTCAACATCGGCATCGGCGGCTCCGACCTCGGTCCGGCGATGGCCTACGAGGTGCTGCGCAGCTTCACCGACCGCGACCTCACGGTCCGCTTCGTCTCCAACGTGGACGGCGCCGACCTGCACGAGGCCACCCGCGACCTGGACGCGGCGGAGACCCTCTTCATCATCGCCTCCAAGACGTTCACCACCATCGAGACGATCACCAACGCCACCTCGGCCCGCAACTGGGTGCTCGGCGAGCTGAAGGCCGGTCAGGAAGCCGTCGCCAAGCACTTCGTGGCCCTCTCCACCAACGCCGAGAAGGTCGCCGACTTCGGCATCGACACGGCCAACATGTTCGAGTTCTGGGACTGGGTCGGCGGCCGCTACTCCTACGACTCCGCCATCGGCCTCTCCCTGATGATCGCCATCGGCCCCGACCGCTTCCGCGAGATGCTGGACGGCTTCCACCTGGTCGACGAGCACTTCCGCACCGCCCCCGCCGAGGCCAACGTCCCGCTCCTGCTCGGCCTGCTGGGCATCTGGTACGACAACTTCCACGACGCCCAGTCGCACGCGGTGCTGCCGTACAGCCACTACCTCTCCAAGTTCACCGCCTACCTCCAGCAGCTGGACATGGAGTCCAACGGCAAGTACGTGGCGCGGGACGGCAAGGAGGTCGAGTGGACCACCGGCCCGATCGTCTGGGGCACGCCCGGCACCAACGGCCAGCACGCCTACTACCAGTTGATCCACCAGGGCACGAAGCTGATCCCGGCGGACTTCATCGGCTTCGCCGAGCCGGTCGCCGAGCTGAGCGGTGAACTCGGGGCCCAGCACGACCTGCTGATGGCGAACTTCTTCGCCCAGACCCAGGCGCTGGCCTTCGGCAAGACCGCCGAGGAGGTCCGCGCGGAGGGCGTCGCCGAGGAACTGGTCCCGCACAAGACCTTCCAGGGCAACCGCCCGACGACCACGATCCTCGCCAGGGAACTCACCCCGTCGGTCCTCGGCCAGCTCGTCGCCCTGTACGAGCACAAGGTGTTCACCCAGGGCGCCGTCTGGAACATCGACTCCTTCGACCAGTGGGGCGTCGAACTCGGCAAGGTCCTCGCCAAGCGCGTGGAACCGGCGCTGACCGAGGGCGCGGAGGTACCGGGCCTGGACGCGTCGACGAAGGCGCTGGTCGCCAAGTACCGGGAGCTGCGCGGGCGCGACTGACGGCCGGCGCGCGCCGCGGCGGCCGGCCGGGGCTCATCCCGACGCCGGGGGAGGCCGAGGCACACGTCTTCACCGAGCGGGAGACGGCCGTCCTCGGCGGCCGGCTCGACCGCGCCCTGTACGGCACGGCCGACGAGGTCACGGCGGGCCTGGACGACCTGTGCAAGAGGACCGGCGCCGACGAGCTGATGCCGGCCATGAACTCGCACGGCCTGGACTTCCGGGTCCGGTCCTACGAGCTGGTCGCCGGCGCCTACGGGCTGCCGGACGGCGCGCCCGAAGACGGCTGACAGCACACCGCAGGACCCTGGTCCCGCTCCGGGCGGGACCAGGCCCCTGCGCGGGTGTCGGGCGGGACCAGGGCCCTGCCCACGTGTCGGGCGGGATCAGGGAGCGGTGGCCACGGACACCCGCCAGCCGTCGTCGGCGAGCCTGCGGCGGACGGACTCCGCGGTGATCCGGGATGCGGCCAGGCTCGCCGAGAGCTCCGTGGACGCCCCGGACCAGGACAGCCGGATGTCCTGGGCGCCGATGCCGGACTCCTCGGCCGCGTGCAGCAACCGGTCCACCTCGCCCGGCCGGCCCGCGAGCGGCACCGTCAGCGTCACCGCGCCGACGGTGCCGGCACCGCCCGGCCGGTGCACGGCCGCCCAGCCGTCCCTGCCCCGGGCCAGCAGTTCCCCGAGCGAGGCCAGGGCGTCCTCGGCTCCCTCGGTGCCGGGGGACACCTCCAGCGCGTGCAGGGCCCGGGTGAGCGCCTCCAGGTCCTTCGTCAGGGCTTCCAGGATCTCCACGATGGCCGGGGCGTTGGCCCGGACGATGTCGGTCCACAGCCCGGGGTCGCCGCCCGCGACCCGGATCACGTCCCGGATCCCCCGGCCCGCGAGCCTGATCGCCTCCCCGGACGCGTCGGCCAGTCTCGCCGCCATCAGGGACGCCACCAGATGGGGCGCGTGCGAGACCAGGGCGACCGCCCGGTCGTGCGCGTGCGGATCCATCACCACGGGCACGGCCCCGCACAGCGACACTGCGGCCAGCACCCGGTTGAGCGCGCCCGGGCAGGTCTCCGGTCCGGGCGTCAGGATCCACGGACGGTCCTCGAAGAGATCGGCGCGGGCGGCCAGCGGACCGGAGCGCTCGCTCCCGGCCATCGGATGACCGCCGACGAAACTGCGCGGCTGCGGGGTGCCGTGCGCGACGGCCAGCGCCGTGGGCGCCTTGACGCTCGCCACGTCGGTGTAGGCCCTGGCCAGCCCGCGCCGCTGCTGCTCCGCCAGCACCCGGGCGACCGCGCCGGGCGGCACGGCCAGCACGGCGAGGTCGACGGGGCCGTCGGGCGGACCGACCGAACCGGCCCCGCGGGCGGCCGCCACCCGGGCCGCCGACTCGTCCGTGTCGAGCAGGCGCACATGGACGCCGCGGCGGCTCAGCGCGAGGCCGGCGGACGTGCCGATGAGCCCGGTTCCCACCACTGCCGCGGTGCGGATCACTGGTTCCCCCTTCTGCCCGGATCATCCGTGGGCGGGGCGGTGCGCCCCGCCGTGCGCGGGCGCGGCGGTCACCGCCGTACGCCCGCGACCGTCGCAGTGTGACCCGCGGCCGGGGCCCGGGACTCGGCCAGCCGCGCATGGCGAGTGCCGCATCCGCGCATGTCCCGGCTTTCGCGAATGCGACAGAGCACATGCGCGAGCACGGCACCGTGCGTCCGCCGCGGTTCGTACGTTCGTCTGGCCCGAGGCCCGTCCGGGTCCGTACGACGGAGAGGACGCTCAGTGGAACTCGATCTGCGTGCGGTGATGCGGCACTTCGCGACCGGCGTCGGTGTGGTCAGCACCTGGACCGAGGAGCCGGCCGCGCCCGGCGGGCGGCGCCATGACGCCATCACGGTCAACTCGCTGATCCCGGTGTCGTTCGAGCCTCCGCTCGTCGCGCTCTCGCTGCGCCACGGGTCCGCCTTCCTGGCCGACCTGCTGACGGCCGAGGCCTGGGGGGTGTCCATCCTGGCCGCGGCCGGGGCGGACACCGCGCGGACGCTGGCCCGGTCCCGGGAGAACCGGGCCGAGGCGCTGCGCACCCTGCCCGCCGTACCGGGCCGGCACACGGGCGCCCTGCTGCTCGACGGCACCGGCTGGCTGGAGTGCGCGCTGGCCGACTCGTTCACCGTCGGCGACCACCTCATGGTGATCGGCACCGTGCTGGCCACCGGGGTGCGCGCGCCCCGGGACCCGCTGGTGTTCCTGCACGGTTCGCTCACCCCGGCCACCGCCGCCTGACCGACCGCCGCCCGACCCATCGCCGCCCGACCCGCCGCCGCCCGACCCACCAGCGACCGCACGGCCAGGACCCACACCGTCCAGGGAGACCAGCATGTCCGAACTGTCCACCGCCACAGACAGCCCGGCCGCCGCCCCACCCACCTCCGGCGCCGCCACCGGGCCCGCCCCCGCGTCTGCCTCCGGCACCGTCTCCGGGCCCGTCTCCGGGTCCGCCGCGTCGCGTGCCGCGCTGGACGCGGCCCGTCGGATCCTGGGCGAGAACCGGGTCGTGGGTGCCGACGGCGACGCCGGGCGGACCCGGCTCCTCGGGCCCAACACCAGCCTGTTCCGCTCCCGTCGGGTCGACGCCGTACTGCGGCCCGCCACCGCCGAGCAGGTCGGCGCGATCGTGGCGCTCTTCTCGCAGGAGCCGGACTCCGGGAGCCTGCACGCCGTCAGCACCGGACGCAACTGGGGCCTGGGCTCCCGCGAACCGGCCCGGGACGACGCCGTGGTGCTGGACCTCGGCGGTCTCGACCGGGTGCGCGCGCTGGACCTGGAGGCCGGCTGGGCCGTCGTCGAACCGGGCGTCACCCAGGGACAGCTGTCCCGGCTGCTCGCCCACACCCCCCGGATGGTCAACGTCACCGTCTCCGCCGCGGCGACCAGCGTCGTGGGCAACGCCCTGGACCGCGGCGTCGGGCTGCGCGGCCAGCGCACCGAGGACCTCGCCGGCCTGGAGGTGGTCCTGCCGGGCGGTGAGACGGTCCGCGTCGGCTGGTGGCCCGCACCGGGGCGCACCGCGCCGGTCTACCCGCACGGCCTGGGCCCCTCCGCGCTGCCGCTGTTCGTGCAGTCCAACCTCGGGGTGGTGACGGCGGCCGTGATCCGGCTGCCGGCCCGGCCCGAGGCGGTGCGCGTGACCCGCCTCGGCTTCCCGGCCCCGGCGCTCGCCGAGGTGACCGACACCGTGCGCCGCTGGGTCGCCCAGGGACTCACCCGGGGCGTCCCGCGGATCTACGACCCGGCCGCCGGGCTCTCCTACGGCGGTACCGAGGGCGAGTACACCGTGCACCTCGCGGTCGACGGCACCGCCGAGTCGGTCGAGGCGCTCACCGGCATCCTGACCGCCGAGGCCCGCCGCTCCGGCCTGTTCAGCAAGGTCTCCGCCGCCGAGGGCGCCGACCCCGCGCACCCGAACCACGAGGTGACCCGGCTGGTGGAACGCGCGTACGCCGGCGACCCGGACATCACCGACACGCTCTTCCGGGCCAAGATGGGCGTGGGCGCCGACAAGATCGACACGTCGGCCGGGTTCCTCTTCTTCCTGCCGCTGCTGCCGTTCACCGGCGAGGCGGTCGCCCGCGCCGACCGACTGCTGCGGGAGGCCGCGGCGGCCACCGGCGTACGGCTCTCGTCCACCCTGCACCTGCTCGGCGCCGACCTCGTCGACTGCGTGGTGGCGATGAAGTTCCCCCACGAGGAGGAGGCGGCCGAGCGGGCCCATCGGGCGCTGGACCTCCTGTACGAGTCCTTCGCCGAGGCCGGTTTCACGCCGTACCGGCTGGACGTCGACCACGCGGGACAGCGGGACGCGCTGGCCGTGGACACCGCGGCCGTGG
Organism: Streptomyces sp. NPDC090088; assembly: GCF_044747345.1. Classification (NCBI taxonomy): domain Bacteria; kingdom Bacillati; phylum Actinomycetota; class Actinomycetes; order Kitasatosporales; family Streptomycetaceae; genus Streptomyces; species Streptomyces sp. NPDC090088. The sequence continues at coordinate 1,718,883 of NZ_JBIVDZ010000001.1, forward strand.
CCCTCGTCCGTCGGCTCAAGGCCGTGCTCGACCCCAACAACGCCATCGCTCCGGGGCGTTACCGCTGACCGCGGGACGCCGCCGGACCCGAGTGAGACAGGGGACTTCGCAGATGACCACATCACAGGCGGCTGCCGTCAGGCGCCCCGCCACCTCCCGGCCCGTCGCGCCCGTCACGGCGGAGGAACTGTTCCGCAGGGCCGAGGACCTCGTCCCGGTGCTGCGGGCCGCCGCCGAGGACATCGAACGGGCCCGTCGGCTGCCGGCCGCGGTGGTCGAACAGCTCCGCGACGCCGGGGTCTTCCGGATGGGCGTGCCGGCCGAGAAGGGCGGGCCGGGACTCGACTCCGTCCAGCAGACGGAAGTCGTGGAGATCCTCGCCCGCGGGGACGCCTCCGCCGCGTGGTGCGCCATGATCGGCATGGACACGCCGCTGTACGCCCAGTTCCTGCCCGAGTCCGTCGCCCGTGACGAGCTGGGCGACCCGGACATCGTCACCGCCGGCCTGATCCTGCCCCTGGGCCGGGCGGACCGGGTGCCGGGCGGCTACCGGGTCACCGGGCGCTGGCAGTTCGGCAGCGGCATCACCCACGCCGACTGGGTGGTGGCCGGCTGCTTCGTCCACCGGGACGGCCGGCCGGAACCCGGACCGGAGGGGGCACCGGGGCACTGGCGCATCATGCTGGCGCGCCGCGAGGAGTTCGAGATCCTCGACACCTGGCACACCACCGGACTGGCCGGCAGCGGTAGTTGCGACTACCAGGCCCAGGACCTGTTCGTACCGGAAGAGCACACCTTCAGCCTGGGCCACCCCCGCACCCCTGGGCCGCACGCGACCCCCGAGGCCATCCTGCGCAACATGCCCGGAGTGCCCCTCGGCGTGGCCCGGGCCGCCCTGGACCATGTGCGCGAACTCGCCGCCGGGCGCACCGACCGGGCCACCGACACACCCTGGGCGGACACCTACCGGGTGCAACTGGCCGTCGCCGAGTCCGAGATGGAACTGGGCGCGGCCCGGCACGCGGTCTACGGCAGCCTGCGCAGGCAGGCGCAGCTCATCGACTCGGGCGGCGAACTCGGCCGCGACGACCGGGTGGACACCGTCCTCGCCCGGGTCAACGCGTTCCGGGTGGCCCGCACCATCGTCGGCCGGCTGTACGACCTGGTGGCGACCACGGCCGTCTACCGTCCGTCGCCGCTGGACCGCTGGCTGCGCGACCTGACCACGATGCGCCAGCACGTCATCGCCCAGGACCAGGTGCTCCAGTCGGCCGGCGCCCACCTCCTCGGCGGCACCCCGCACAACCCCTTCAGCCTGGGCATCGTGGCATGACCACCCACCCGCCCACCGGCCATCCGCCCACCGGCCACCCATCAACCGGCCACCCGCCCCCGGACGCCCCGGCGGTGTTGCACGGCGGGGAGTTGCCCGGGGCGTCGGTCGGCACGCTGGGGGAGGTGCTGGAGCGGGCCGCGCGTGGTGCGCGCGGTGTGGTGCTGGTGGACGGGGAGGGTGTCTCGACGAGCCGGTCCTACCGCTCGCTGTACGAGGACGCGGACCGGGTCCGCGCGGGACTGGCCGCCGCCGGGGCACGGCCGGGGGCACGGGTGATCCTGCGGACGTCGAGCGCCGCGGATCTGCTCACCGCCTTCTGGGCGTGTGCGCTCGGCGCACTGGTCCCGCTGCCGGTGCCGTCCGGTACCCCGGCGGACGGACTCGCCGAGGCCGTCGACGCGGTGGGGGAGGCGTGGCTGGTGGGTGACGACCTCCCGGCGGGGCCGCCGCCGGGGGTACGCCCGGCCGGGCCGGTGAGCGCGCTGCGGGCGGCCGGCCCCGGGACGGTCCCCCCGGTCGCCGCCCAGCCCGACGACCTGGCGGTGCTCACGCTCACCTCGGGCAGCGGCGGCCGGCCCAAGGCGGTACCGCTGACCCACCGCCACCTCATCGCCCGCGCCCAGGGCACGGCCCTCGCCCGCGGCCTCGACGAGCGCACGCGGAGCCTGAACTGGATGCCGCTCGACCACGTCAGCGGGATCGTCATGTTCCATGTGCGCGACGTCTTCCTCGGCTGCCACCAGGTGCACGCCGACACCGCGTGGGTCCGGGCCGACCCGCTGCGCTGGCTGGACCTCGCCTCCGCCGGACGGATCGACACCACCTGGGCGCCGAACCCCGCCTTCGCCCTCGTCACCGACCGGCTGGACCGGCGACCGCACCGCGACTGGGACCTGAGCCGGCTGCGGTACGTCATGAACGGGGGCGCGCCGGTCAAGGACCGGGTGGTCCGCCGGTTCGTCGCGGCGCTCGCTCCGTACGGCCTGCCGCCGGGCGCGGTGCATCCCGGCTGGGGCATGCCGGAGACCGCCTCGGGAGTCGTCGACAGCGTCTTCCGACCCGGCGACGGCCCGCCGCGGCGGTTCGTGCCGGTGGGCGTTCCGCATCCCGGGGTCTCCGTGCGGGTCGTGGACGAACAGGACCGGGTGCTGCCGGCCGGCCGGGTGGGCCGGCTCCAGGTGACCGGTGCACCGGTGGTCCGCGCCTACCTCGACGGCGGCGGCGTGCGGCCGGCCCCGCACTCCGCCGACGGCTGGCTGGTCACCGACGACCTCGCCCTCGTGGCCGACGGCGAGCTGGTGGTGACCGGCCGGGCCGACGGACTCGTCCGGCTGGACGGGGCCGCCTGGTACGGCCACGAGATCGAGGACGCGGTCGAGGAACTGGACTGTGTGCTGCCGGCCTCGGCGGTCGCCCGCCCCGTCGCCGACGGCCTGGCGGTGTTCTTCCGCGCCCGGCCGGGGACCGCGCCGGGCCGGGCGGAGCAGCTGGTGCGGGAGCGGGTGCGCGGCCGGTTCGGGGCCGACGCGGCCCGGGTGGAGGCACTGGCGGAGGACGAACTGCCCAGGACGGCCACCGGCAAGCTCCGCCGGTCGGTGCTGGCCGCCCGGCTGCCCGGTGCCCGGCCCCGGCCGCGGCGCCCCGAACGAGAGGCCTGACGTGTCCCTGGACCTGAGCGCGACGATGCGCACGTTCGCCACCGGGCTCACCGTCGTGACGACCTTCGCGGAGCCGGAGCCGGAGACGGCACCGGAGACGGAGACGGCTCCGGAGGCAGCGGCAGAGACAGCGGCAGCCGCACCGGCGGGGACGGTGAACCCGACGGACGGCGGACGGCGCCACGACGCGGCGGTGGTGCGTTCCTTCACCTCCGTCTCCCTGGATCCGCCGCTGGTCTCCCTGGCCGTCCGCCGCGACTCCGACGTCCTCACCACGCTGCTCGCGACCGGGCTCTGGGCCGTGTCGATCCTCGACGTGGCCGGTGTGGACCTGGCACAGGCGCTGGAGGGCGACCGGGAGACCCGGGCCCGAGCCCTGCTGACCTGCGCGACCTCACCCGGACCCGGTACCGGGGCGCTGGTCCTGGACGCCCCCGGCTGGCTGGAGTGCCGCCTGTACGACCGGCATGACACCGGCGACCACACCGTGCTCATCGGCGAGGTGCTGGCCACCGGCGGCCGGCACCGGCGCCCCCCGCTGGTCTCCGTCAACGGCGCCCTGCGCGCCCTCTCCGAGGCCTGACCCGCCGCCGTACACCGACCCGGTCCCACGCGATCCCACCCGATCCGACCCCCCAGGAGGAACCGTGAAATTCGGCATCTGGCTCGACTTCCGCAACCCCGAGCGCTGGCGGCAGCCCTGGGCCGAGGTGTACGAGGAGAACCTCACGCTGGCGACCGAGGCGGAGGAGCTGGGCTTCGAGTCCGTCTGGCTCTCCGAGCACCATCTGACCGACGACGGCTACCTGCCCTCCCTCTTCCCGGTGCTGGCCGCCATCGCCGCCCGCACCAGCCGGGTCCGGCTGGGCACCGCGATGCTGCTGGCGAGCCTCACCCATCCGCTGCGGCTCGCCGAGGACGCGGCCGTCACCGACCTGCTGGCCGGCGGCCGGCTGGAGCTGGGCCTGGCGCCCGGCTACCGCGAGAAGGAGTTCCAGGCACTCGGCGTGGGGCGGGCCGAGCGCGGCGCCCGCACCGAGGAGACGGTCGAGATCCTGCGCCGGGCCTGGGACGGGAAGCCGTTCTCCTACACCGGCCGGCACTTCAGCGTCGACGACGTCGTGGTCACCCCGGTGCCCGACCGTCATCCGCCGCTGTGGATCGGCGGCGGTGGCAAGGCCGCCGCGCTGCGGGCGGGCCGGCACGGCCTGCGGTTCCTGCCCGACCTCGGCACCCCGCCGGAGATCCTCGACCTGTACCGGCGCACCCTCGCCGAACACGGCCACGACCCCGCGCGCTTCGGCGTCACGGCCATCGTCACCCCCGGCGTGTATGTCTGCGAGGACGCCGAGGAGGGCTGGCAGGAGATCAAGGAGCACTACTGGTACCTGCTGAACAAGTTCCAGGAGTGGTTCGGCAACCCCGGCCTGCCGTCCGTGGACGACCTGCCGCGCGACCTGTTCCTGGTGGGTCCGCCCGACACCGTCGCGCAGGGGCTGCGCGACCGGGTCAAGCCGCTGGGCGACGTGGAGCGCGTCGTCTTCTTCGGGCGGGCGCCCGGCCTGCCCGCCGACCGGGCCCGCCGCTCGCTGCGCCTCTTCGCCGAGCACGTCGTCCCGCAGTTCGGGTGAGACGGCGGCGCCCGTCGCCGCGGCCCGCCCATCCCGTCGTACGACCTCCCGTCACGAAGGAGCACCAGCACCATGCCAGACATCGCCATCGTCGGCGCCGGCGTATCCGGCCTGCACCTGGCCCTGCGGCTGCAGCAGGCCGGGGTGAGCACCACGGTCTACGCCGAGCGCGCTCCCGAGGAGGTCGCCGCGGGCCGCCCGCTCAGCCTCCCGGTGCGCTTCGGGCACACCGTCCGGCGCGAGCGGGAGCTGGGCGTCGCGCACTGGGACCAGCCGGAGAACCACACCCTCGGCGTGCGTCTGGTCGCGCCCGGCGACCCGGACATCCACTTCCTCGGCCGTCTCGACGAGCCCGCGAGCGGCGTAGACCTGCGGCTCTACCTGCCGCGTCTGACCGCCGACTACCTGGAGCGCGGCGGCCGCCTGGAGGTGCTGGCGCCGGACGCGGCCGAGATCGACCGGGTCTCCGGCGACCACGACCTGGTCGTGGTCGCGAGCGGGCGCGCCGCACGCACGGGACTGTTCCCGCGGGACCCGGAGCGATCGCCGTACGCCGGGCCGCAGCGGATCCTGACCGCCGGTCTCCTCCACGGCATCGCGCCCGTCGAACCGGGCCACATCCACTTCCAGGTCTCCGAGGCCGGGGAGATCTTCTCCACCAGGATCCTCACCGCCGACGGCCCGGTGCACGGCATGGTGGTGGAGGCCCTGCCCGGCGGCCCGCTGGAGCAACTGGCCTCCTACGACCACCTCGGCGACCCGGCCGGCTTCGCGAAGACCCTGCTCGGGCTGGTCGGCGAGTACGCGCCCCAGCTGCGCGAGCGCGTCACCGACAGCGAGTTCGGGATCGTCCGCCCCGGCGACGTGATCCAGGGCGGCCTCACCCCGACGGTGCGCCGCGGCTGGACCACGCTGCCCTCCGGCCGGCCGGCCCTGGCCGTCGGGGACGCCTGGGTGCTCAACGACCCGCTGACCGGGCAGGGCGCCAACCTCGGCTCGCGGTGCGCCTTCGAGCTGGCCGGGCTGATCGTGGCGGGCGGGCCGTTCGACACCGCGTTCGCCGAGCGGGCGAGCGAGCTGCTGTGGCGGATCGCCGAGCCGGTCGTCGCCTGGTCCAACCTCAACATCGGCCCGCCGCCGGAGCACCTGGGCGGCATCTTCGTGGCCGCCACCGGCGACCAGCGGGTGGCGGACGCGTTCGTCACCAACTTCAACCACCCGGCGGACATGTGGGAGGCCGTCAGGTCGCCCGAGGCCACCGGGGCCTGGCTGGAGCGCGTCACGGCCGCGGCCTGAGTCGGCCTGAGTGCCGGTCGGCCGGACTCCCTCAAGGCGCCGGTGAGGCGCCGACGAGGGGGCCGGCCGGCGCGTTCCAGGCGCCCATCGCCATGTCCACGAGTTCGTGCAGCTGCGCGCGCTCCGCCCCGTCGCGGGCCTGGATCGACAGGCCGTTGAGGAACGTGGCGTAGAACGCGGCGATGCGGTCCGTGTCCGTGTCCGGGGCCAGCTCCCCGGCGTCCCGGGCGCCGTCCAGCCGCTCCCTGATCATGTCCTTGGTGCGGGCGCGGCAGCGCAGCGCGAAGTCACGCACCGACTCGTGGTCCTCGGTGCAGTTGGTGGCGGCGAGCACGATCATGCAGCCGCGCGGCCGGTCCTGCATGGTGAACCGGTCGGCGCTCGTGTGCAGCAGCGCGGCGACGGCGTCGCGGGCGGTGGCCGCGGCGTCCATCTCCCGGCGCGAGGCCTGTGACTCGGTGCGTTCGTAGAGCCCGATGGCCTCCCTGAACAGCTCTTCCTTGTTCTTGAACGCGGCATACAGGCTGGGCGGGTTGATGCCCATGGCGGCACTGAGGTCGGTGGTCGAGGTGGTCGCGTAACCACGCTCCCAGAAGACCAGCATGGCGGTGTGCAGTGCCGCGTCCCGGTCGAAGGCGCGGGGGCGCCCGGTGCGGGCCACTTGACCTCCTTGACGGCGGATCAGCCGATCGTTAGCTTCATCTGTAGAGGTTAGTACAGAAGTCGTGTCGCCCACAGTCCCTGGCGGGAGCGGGCGTACGGCCACTTCGTCCTGCGTCGACTCTATGGTTCAACCCCGAAGGAGACCCGGTTTCATGGCTATCGCGGACGACGTCCCGGACGCTCGCGTGCGTTGGGGCCTGCGCGAGTGGCTGATGCTCGTGGTGGTGTGCGGCGCCTTCTCGCTGGACGCCCTGGACAACATCATGGTGGGCATCGCCACTCCCCAGATCAAGGACGAGTTCAACATGAGCACGTCCGCCGCACAGTGGGTGGTCAGCGCCTACGTCCTGGGCTTCGGCGGCTTCCTGCTGCTGGGCGGACGGATGGCCGACCTGCTCGGCAAGCGGCGGGTGTTCCTGACCGGCCTCACCGTCCTCGCGGCCGGTTCACTCGCGGGCGGTCTGGCCACCAGCGGCTTCCTGGTGATCGTCGGCCGGCTGGTGATGGGCATCGGCGCCGCGCTGACCGCGCCCTCCGCCCTGTCCATCGTGGTCGGCAACTTCCCGGAGGGGCCGCAGCGCAACCGCGCCCTCGGCATCTACACGGCCTGCGGTGCCGTCGGATACTCCATCGGCGTGGTGGTCGGCGGCGCCCTCACCCAGGCGAGCTGGCGCTGGACCTTCATGCTCTCCGTGCCGGTCGCCGTCGCCGCCCTCGTCGGCGCCCTGACCCTGGTCCCCAAGGACCCCGCGCACGACGGCACCAAGCGCCACTACGACGCCGCCGGCGCCGTCACCGTCACCGCCGCCATGCTGCTGCTGGTCTACGGCATCGTGCAGGCACCGGCCGAGGGCTGGCTCGCCGGCCGCACCCTGGGCGTCTTCGCGGCCGCGGTCCTGCTGCTCGCCGCCTTCACCGTCATCGAGTCACGTGCCCCGCAGCCGCTGCTCCGCCTCGGCCTGCTGCGCAACAAGTCCCTGGTCGGCGCCAGCCTGATCGCCGCCGCGATCCTCGGCACCTACATGAGCTACCAGTTCGTCGGCAGCCTCTACCTACAGACCTACCGGGGCTGGTCCCCGCTGGAGATGGCCTTCGCCTTCCTGCCGATCGGCCTGCTGATCCTCACCTTCGCCCCGCGCGCCGGGAACTGGCTCGGCAGCACCGGACTGCGCTGGCCGATCTTCGGCGGCATGCTCGCCTACGCCGTCGCCTTCCTGCTCTTCCTGCGGGTCGGCGAGGGTTCCTCGTACTGGACGATGGTCCTGCCGAGCATGGTGCTGATCGGCATCGGCTTCCCGTTCGCCTTCACCGCCGCCAACGTGCAGGCCACCAACGGCGTCGACGAGTCCGAACAGGGCCTGGCCGCGGGCATCCTGCAGACCGGCTACCAGGTGGGCGCCGCGGTGGTGCTCGCCGTCGTCACCGTGCGCATGGGCGACGAGGACGACGCGGCCGACCGGCCCGCCCTGCTCTCCGGCTACCACCACGGCACCTGGGTGATCATCCTCATCGCGGCCGTGTCGGCTCTCGCGGTACCCGTCGCGGCGCTGGCCGCCCGGCTGCGGACCGGCGCCGCCACCCCGGCCGCGCCGGGTGCGCCGGCCGTCGGGGAGGAACGCACGGCCGAGTCGGCCGGCCGCTCCGCCGGCTGATCCGCGGGCTTGTCCGCTACGGCAGGAGGCCGCCCCTCGGGAGAGGGGCGGCCTCGTCGTCGTGCCGTGCGGTCACTCCTCCAGCAGGTCCGGCTGCTCGTGGACGATCTCGTCCCACAGCAGCTGGAAGCTGAACCAGCCGAGCTGCCGGTCCCCGAAGCCGTCGCGGGCCGCGAGCGCCTGCTCGTGGCTCATCGGTTCGGGCCGGCCGGCCGCCGCCGCGAGCAACTGCACCTGGGCCGCGGCCTCGTAGGTGAAGAACCAGTGCACCGCCTCGTCCACCGAGCCGCCGACGGTGATCAGCCCGTGGTGGCGCAGCAGGATCGCCCGCCGGTCACCCAGCCTGGCCGCGATGTCCTCGCCCTGGGCCAGGCTGATGGAGGGGCCCTCGTAGTCGCCGTAGAGGACCTGGTCCTGGTAGAAGGCGGCGGACTCCTGGTCGAGCGGTTCCAGCAGCCTGCCGAGCGCGCCGAGCGCCCGCGAGTGGGGCGTGTGCCCGTGGGCCGCCGCGGTGGCGCCGGGACCGGCCCGGTGGATGGCGGAGTGGATCACGAACGCGCTGGGGTTCACGCGGTGGTGCCCCTCGACCACCCGGCCCTCCCCGTCCACCAGGATCAGGTCGCGGACCTTCACCCGGCTGAAGGAGACGCCGAACGGGTTCACCCAGAACCGGTCCGCGTCCTCGGGGTCGCGCACCGAGATGTGCCCCGAGACGCCCTCCCCGTAGCCGTACTTGCCGAACAGCCGCAGGGCGGCGGTCAGCCGCTGCTTGCGGTGCCTGCGCTCGTCCGCCACGGAGTCGAAGACCGGCTCCGTGGGCAGCGGGAGCCCGGTGTGGGTGTCCGCGAGATACCCGGCCCGCTCGCGCGTGGCGATGTCACTCATCAGATAACTCCTCGGTGGTCGGTGGTCGGTGGTCGGTGGTCGGTGGTCGGTGGTCGGTACCGGCCGGGTCCTGGCCGGACCGGCGTTCACACGGGTTGCCTGGAGTCCGCGAACCCGGCGGTGCTGCGGGCCGCGTCCCGGTGGATGGCCTCGGCGATGTCGACGGCGCGGTCCACCAGCGAGGGCACCCCGAAGGTGAAGAACAGCGATCCGGCGGCGAGGTCGCCCAGGACGTAGACCTGCCGGTCGGTCCCGCCGGCGTGCAGCAGGCCGCTGGTGGCCCGGGCCACGCCGACCCCGCCGCGAGGGTGCCGGGACGCGAGGCCCCGGCCGGTGAGCGAGTCGATCAGCGCGGCGGCGGCCGGCGGCACCCGGTGCGCGGGCGGACTCACGGCGTTGACGACGACATCGGCGGGGCGGACGCCACCGTCGCCGTACACCCGGAAGCCCCCGGTGGGCCCGGGGCTGACCCGCTCCACCCCGCGCAGGACATCGAGCCGTCCGCTGTCCGCCTGGGCCAGCAGTGCCGCGGCGCTGGCCGGCGGCATGGGGCAGCACAGGCTCATGATCGTCCGGTAGTGGTCGCGCAGCAGCCCGGTCCGGTCCTGCTCGGGCAGCAGCGGCCACACGTCGGGTCCGGTGTCGGGGACGGCGCGCTGCAGGATGCGCAGCCCCGGATCGGGGTCGTCCACCCGGCCGAGCTGGCGGCGCAGCCGGGCGAGCGGTGCCTCGCCGCCGCCCGTCGCGATCTCCCGGGCGACCGTGTCGAAGCGGGAACCCGCGGCGGTCAGTTCGGTCCGCATCAGGGCGACGGCGTCCGCCAGGGGCAGCCGCTCGCCCCGCGCGGCCAGGGCGCGGAAGCGGGCCGCGGTGAAGAAGCGCAGCTCGTGCTCGACCGGGCGCTGCCGGACACCGGGCAGCACACCGCGCCGGGACGCCATCACGACCTCCCCGGTGTGCCCGTTCGCGGTGAGGGCCAGCACGACGTCCACGGCGGTCAGTCCGCTGCCCAGCACGACCACCCGGTCCCGCTCGCCGATGCCGGCCAGCCGCCGGGTCACCGGGTAGGGATCGGGAACGAAGCCCGGCGCGCCCAAGAGCCCGTGCGGGTCGGCCGGCACCCCGGTGCCGACGCACAGCACCACGTGGTCCAGGCCGTGGGCGGCGCGGTCGGCGGTGCGCACGAGGAGCGAGCCGTCCTCGCGGGTCAGATCGGTGGCTGCCGCGCGCACCAGCCGGATCCGGCTGCCCAGGGCCGCCAGCCGGGTCAGGGCGCCGCGGGCGCACTGCTCCAGATAGTCGCCGTAGAGGGCGCGGGGCGGGAACGGGATGCCCGAGCGGATGTCCGTGTGGTCCGCGGGCGGGCCCAGCACCACCGACCGTGCTTCCAGCCAGCGCGAGAAGTGGGTCGGGTCGCCCGCCCGCACGGTCATGTCCTCGGGCGGGGCGTTCACCCGCAGGACCGCCGAGTCGGGCTGATAGGCACGTCCCCGCCACAGGTGCGGGGACGGATCGAATACGGTGACGGATTGCGGGACTTCCTCCTGCCGGCTCAGGGCGTCGAGCAGGCATACCGCGGAGGCACCTCCTCCGATCACCCCGATTCTCGTCGGAATTGGCATATGCGAGACCCCCGTTCGTGCGGGCGGCTTTCTGCGCCCGATGGAATCGGCCGACGGAAATCGGCCGTACCGTACGGCGAACCGAAATGCGTACCGCAGGAAAACCCGGAAAACACGGCTTCATTGTTGTGGAATCCGGACGTTGTCCGTGGCGCGTGCACGCATACGGGATGGCGGATTCGCGCATGGCGGGCGAATCCGGGGAAGGAGGAGTCAGACGCGGGCCGGCGAAGCCTGCCTGCGCCACTCACGGGGCGTCAGCCCGTAGCGCTCCCGGAAGAGCTTGCTGAAGTGCGACGCGCTGTCCAGGCCCCAGCGTTCGGCGACGTTGGCGACCGTCAGATGCGCGGTGCGCGGATCGGCCAGATCGTCACGACAGCGCCCCAGCCGCTCGTTGCGGATCCACAGGGCGGGGCTGGTGTTCTCGTCCTGGAAGAGCAGCTGGAGATAGCGCAACGAGATGTTGTGGCTCCTGGCCAGCACGCTCGGGCTCAGCTCCGCGGAGCCCAGCCGGGCCCGCGCGAACGTCTTGACGCGGTGCAGCAGCGCTTGGCGGGCCGCCGCGGGATCGTCGCCCGCCCTGCCGAGCTTTTCCGCGCACACGGCCGTGACCAGGCTGGCGACACTGGTGCCCAGCTGGTCCGCGACCGTCATGTCGAGCTCGGTCATGTGCAGCGCCGCGCTGCGCAGCAGGCCGGCGAGGAGCACGCTGGCCCCCCTGGCGCCGGACCAGGTCGCCGCGCGCAGCGGATGTTCCAGCCCGACCCTGAGGTCGACCAGACGGTGGTCGAACTTCACGCTCACCATGTGGATGGGGCGCCGCATGCTCATCCGGAAGGGGCGGGAGCTGTCGTGGGAGAAGAGGTTGCCGGTCCGGGCGACTGCGGTGCGCCCGCCCTGGCTGACCTGGACCTCGCCGTCGAGGACGCAGGTCAGATAGAGAGGGGTGAAGGCGGCCTGGCCGGCCAGGCGTTCGGTGCGCTCGACGGAGTGCGGGCCGGCCTGGACGGTGGCGAGCTGGACGGTGCCGAAGGTGCCGGAGGCGATGGCCCCGTGGAAGTCGCCCGGATCCGTCCGGTAGACGTGCAGCGGCCCGCAGGCGTCGGCCACCATCTCCCCCCAGGTATGGAAACTGTGGTGCAGATGTGAATCCCGCGTACGCAGAATCCGCACCGGTTCCCCCGTGTCGATGAGCGCGGTCTTCATGACCGGTGCCCAGCCGGAATGGACCCGGGTATGCCAGTGCCTCGTCGTGGGCGGGGCATGAAAACTCCTTTCCTTGCCATACAAACCGGTAGGAGTAGTTCTCGGTGACATTCTGTGCCAGTGTCCGGCCGGGCTGGCAGTAACGTTTACGCCATGGTCAAAGTCGCAATTGTTGACACTGTGTACCTCCTGGTGGCCGTGTCGGCACCGGCCCTGTGCACTGGGTAGTTCACACAGATTTCATGACGCGAAACACGACCGACGGCTCGCTGTCGGATGCCCCCGGGCCGGCGTGGCCGAAAGGGCGGTCCCGGGTCCCGGTTCGCGCCGGTCGGCGCGGCCGGCCACCGGCACGACGTGACAGGACGACCGGAAAGCCGTTCTTGACGTCACGCCCTGCCGGTGCAGGAGGCCGCCCGCTACGCCACGGGCCCGCCGCCGTGCACGACCTCGTGCTCCCACGCCGTACGGGGCTGGTTGTGCAGCCGCCAGTAGTGCTCGGCGATCTCGTCGGGGTCGTAGGCGGTACCGGGTGCGACGGCGCCGGGTACGGTCACCGAGGCCACATGGACACCCGCCGGACCGTACTCCGCGTCGAGCAGGCTGACCAGGGTGCGCACCCCGAATTTTCCGAGACCCAGACTGACGTAGCCGGGGTCGGGGCGCGGCATGCCCCCGGTGACCAGGATCGATCCGTGCCCCCGCGCGGCCATGGCCGGAGCCACGTGCGCCGCGGTGCTGAGCGCGCCGACCACGTTGACGGCCCAGGCGTCCAGCTGGCCGCGCGCGTCCAGTTCGCCCGGGGCGTCCCGGCGGATCAGTGCCGCGTTGTAGACGGCCACGTCGATCGGCCCGAGTTCCGCCGCGGCCGTGTCCAGCGCGGTGTGCAGCGCCGTCTCGTCCGTGCTGTCCGCGGTGAGCGCGAGGACCTTCCCGCCGCCCTGCCCGATCTCCGCGGCCACCCGGGTCACGGTCTCCTCGCGGCGCGCGATCACGGCGACCGCCAGCCCCCCGCGCGCGAACCGGTCCGCGACGGACTTGCCGATCCCCGGCCCCGCACCGACCACCACTGCCGTCGTCACCATCAACTCCCGTGTGTCTGAGGACAGTTACGACCGGAGCGTATGTTCCAGGAGCGGTGGGACCCATTCCGCTCGGGGCCCGGGCCACCCGGAAGGGGGAACCGCGGTCACGGAGCGTGGCGGCGGGCCGGGCCGTCGGCCCGCGGGCGGGGACGCCGTACGAACGACACCGGGGCGGCGGGAGAGTTCCCGCCGCCCCGGTGGTGGTGCGTCACCGTCTCACGGAGAGGCCGGCGGATACAGCGACCTCGGCAGCTGGGCCGCCGCGGCCGAGTCCAGCAGCCACAGGGTGCGCCGACGGCCCTGGGCGCCCGCTGCCGGGGCCTGGATCTCGCCCGCGCCCGAGAGGGCGATGGCGACGGCCTCGGCCTTGTCCTCGCCCGCCGCGAGCAGCCAGACCTCGCGGGCCGAGCGGATGGCGGGGAGGGTGAGGGAGACCCGGGTCGGCGGCGGCTTGGGGGCGCCGTGGACGCCGACCACCGTGCGTTCCGTCTCGCGGACCGCGGGGAGCTCCGGGAAGAGCGAGGCCACGTGGGTGTCCGGGCCGACGCCCAGCATCAGGACGTCGAAGGTCGGCACCGGACCGTGGTTCTCGGGGTCGGCCGCGGCGGCCAGCTCCGCCGCGTAGGCCTCGGCCGCCGCGTCCACGTCCGTGCCCCAGGGGCCGTCCGACGCGGGCATGGCGTGCACGCGCTTCGGGTCCACCGGAACCTGGTCGAGCAGGGCCTGGCGGGCCTGGGTGACATTGCGCTCCGGGTCGCCCTCGGGCAGGAACCGCTCGTCGCCCCACCACAGGTCGAGCCGGCCCCAGTCGATGGCGTCCCTGGCCGGGGCCGCCGCCAGGGCCGCCAGCAGGCCGTTGCCGTTGCGGCCGCCCGTGAGGACCACGGACGCCTCGCCCCGGGAGGCTTGGGCGTCCACGATCTTCGTGATCAGACGGGCCGCGGCGGCCTGCGCCATCAGCTCCTTGTCGTGGTGCACGACCAGCTGGGGAGTGCTCATGTCGCCTTCGCCCTCTTCTTCAGCGGTGCCGGTTCCTGCGGCGCCGCCTCTGCCGCGGGAGCCTCGGCAATGGCTTCGGGCTCTGCTCCGGGCTCGGCGACGGGCTCTGCTCCGACGAGCTCGGATCCGACGGTGACCGGTGCTCCTTTGGGCGAGGAGTCCGGGACCGGGAGCACCGCCGTCGCCGACGCGTTCAGCCGCTCCACCCCGAACCGCAGCGCCGAGGCGTAGGTGTCGTCCGGGTCGAGCCGCCGCAGTTCCTCGGCGATCAGCTCGGCCGTCTCCCGCCGCTTCAGCGCCACCGCCCGGTCCGGCTGACCGTCGATGGACAGGGTGGCGAGGGAGCCGTCCGCGCGGTCGAGCGCGATCGCGCCCTCGCTGGTGTCGAGCCGGACCGCCGTCAGACCGGGACCGGCCGACAGCGACCGCCGGACGGGGACGTCCAGCCGGTCCGCGAGCCACATCGCCAGCAGCTCACAGCTCGGGTTGAACTCCTCGCCCTCCACCTCGACGGCCTTGACCTCGCAGACCACCTGGTCCAGGGCCGCCGCCAGCATCGAGCGCCAGGGCGTGATCCGGGTCCAGGACAGGTCCGTGTCGCCGGGCGTGTAGGTGTCCGCGCGGGCGGACAGCTCCCGTACCGGCTGCTCGGAGGAGTAGGTGTCGGTGACCCGGCGCTGGGCGAGGGCGCCCAGCGGGTCCTTCGCCGGGTCGAGCGGGGCGTTCACCGGCCACCAGACGACGACGGGCGCGTCCGGCAGCAGCAGCGGCAGCACGACCGAGTCGGCGTGGTCGGCGACCTCGCCGTGCAGCCGCAGGATCACCGTCTCGCCGGAGCCCGCGTCCGCGCCCACCCGGACCTCGGCGTCCAGGCGGGACGTCGTACGGTCGCGGGGGGAGCGGGAGACGCGCTTGATGACGAGCAGCGTGCGCGAGGGGTGCTCGTGCGAGGCGTCGCCGGCGGCCTTCAGGGCGTCGTACGCGTTCTCCTCGTCGGTGACGATGACGAGGGTCAGCACCATGCCCACGGCGGGCGTGCCGATGGCCCGGCGGCCCTGCACCAGCGCCTTGTTGACCTTGCCGGCCGTGGTGTCCGTGAGGTCTATCTTCATGGCCGGCGCCAGCTCCGTCCGTCTCGTGCGAGCATCTCGTCGGCCTCGGCGGGACCCCAGGTGCCCGACTTGTACTGCGCGGGCCGGCCGTGCGTGTCCCAGTACTCCTCGATCGGGTCGAGGATCTTCCAGGACAGCTCGACCTCCGCCGTGCGCGGGAAGAGGTTGGAGTCGCCGAGCAGCACGTCCAGGATCAGCCGCTCGTAGGCCTCCGGCGACGACTCGGTGAAGGACTCGCCGTAGGCGAAGTCCATCGAGACGTCCCGGATCTCCATCGAGGTGCCCGGCACCTTGGAGCCGAAGCGGACCGTGATGCCCTCGTCGGGCTGGACGCGGATGACGATCGCGTTCTGGCCGAGTTCCTCCGTCGCCGTGTGGTCGAAGGGGGAGTGCGGGGCCCGCTGGAAGACCACCGCGATCTCGGTGACCCGGCGGCCCAGGCGCTTGCCGGTGCGCAGGTAGAAGGGGACGCCCGCCCAGCGGCGGTTGTCGACCTCTACCTTGACGGCCGCGTAGGTGTCGGTCTTCGACTGGGCGTCGATGCCGTCCTCTTCGAGGTAGCCGATGACCTTCTCGCCGCCCTGCCAGCCGGCCGCGTACTGGCCGCGCACGGTCGAGGTGCCCAGGTCCTTCGGCAGCCGTACGGCGCCGAGCACCTTCTCCTTCTCGGCGGCCAGCGCGTCCGCGTCGAAGGAGGCGGGCTCCTCCATGGCGGTCAGCGCCATCAGCTGCAGGAGGTGGTTCTGGATGACGTCACGGGCGGCGCCGATGCCGTCGTAGTAGCCGGCCCGGCCGCCGATGCCGATGTCCTCGGCCATGGTGATCTGCACGTGGTCCACGAAGGACCGGTTCCAGATCGGCTCGAACATGGTGTTGGCGAAGCGGAGCGCCAGGATGTTCTGGACGGTCTCCTTGCCGAGGTAGTGGTCGATCCGGAACACCTGGTCCGGTTCGAACACCTCGTGCACGACCTTGTTGAGCTCCTCGGCCGACTTCAGGTCGTGGCCGAAGGGCTTCTCGATGACCGCGCGCCGCCAGGAGCCGCCGGTCTGGTCGGCCAGACCGTGCTTCTTCAGCTGCTGGATGACGACCGGGAAGGAGCGCGGCGGCACGGAGAGGTAGAAGGCGAAGTTGCCGCCGGTGCCCTGCGCCTTGTCCAGCTCCTCGATGGTGGAGCGGAGGCGCTCGAACGCGTCGTCGTCGTCGAAGGTGCCCTGGACGAAGCGCATCCCCTGGATGAGCTGCTGCCAGACCTCCTCGCGGAACGGGGTGCGGGCGTGTTCCTTGACGGCGTCGTGGACCTCGGCGGCGAAGTCCTCGTTGGCCCACTCACGGCGGGCGAAGCCGACCAGGGAGAAGCCCGGCGGCAGCAGACCCCGGTTGGCGAGGTCGTAGACGGCGGGCATGAGCTTCTTGCGGGAGAGGTCGCCCGTGACGCCGAAGATGACCAGGCCCGACGGCCCCGCGATACGCGGGAGCCGTCGGTCCGCGGGGTCACGAAGCGGGTTCGCTCCGGAACCGGAAAAGGGGGACAAGATGTCAGCCCTCCGAGGGAGCCAGGCGCTCCAGCTCCGCCTGGGTCGACTTGAGCAGGTCGTTCCAGGACGCCTCGAACTTCTCGACGCCCTCGTCCTCCAGTACCTGGACCACGTCGTCGTACGAGATCCCGAGCGCCTCGACGGCGTCCAGGTCGGCGCGGGCCTGCTCGTACGTGCCGGTGATCGTGTCGCCGGTGATGCCGCCGTGGTCCTCGACCGCGACGAGGGTGGCCTCCGGCATGGTGTTCACCGTGTTCGGCGCCACCAGGTCGTCGACGTACAGGGTGTCCTTGTACGCCGGGTCCTTGACGCCGGTGGAGGCCCACAGCGGACGCTGCTTGCGGGCGCCCGCGCTCTCCAGGGCGGTCCAGCGGGCCGAGGAGAACACCTCCTCGTACGCCTGGTAGGCGAGCCGCGCGTTGGCGACGGCGGCCTTGCCGCGCAGCGCCTTGGCCGCGTCGGTGCCCAGGTCGTTCAGGCGCTTGTCGATCTCGGTGTCCACCCGGGACACGAAGAACGACGCCACCGAACGGATGAGCGACAGGTCGAGGCCGCGCTCCTTGGCCTTCTCCAGACCGGCCAGGTAGGCGTCCATGACCGCGCGGTAGCGCTCCAGCGAGAAGATCAGCGTGACGTTGACGCTGATACCGAGGCCGATGACCTCGGTGATCGCCGGCAGGCCCGCCTGGGTGGCCGGGATCTTGATCAGGGTGTTGGGGCGGTCGACCAGCCAGGCCAGCTGCTTGGCCTCGGCGACGGTCGCCGTCGTGTTGTGCGCCAGGCGCGGGTCGACCTCGATCGACACCCGGCCGTCCTGGCCGTCGGTCGCGTCGAACACCGGGCGCAGGATGTCGGCGGCGTCACGGACGTCCGCCGTCGTGATCATGCGGATGGCCTCTTCGACGGTCACCTTGCGGGCGGCGAGATCGGCGAGCTGCTGGCCGTATCCGTCACCGCCGCTGATCGCCTTCTGGAAGATCGACGGGTTGGTGGTGACGCCCACGACGTGCTGCTGGTCGATCAGCTCGGCGAGGTTGCCGGACGTGATCCGCTTGCGCGACAGGTCGTCCAGCCAGATCGCGACGCCTTCCTCGGAGAGGCGCTTGAGTGCGTCTGTCATGGAATTACATCTCCTACGTGTCGTTATGAGCGTCAGCGCTGGGCGGCGGCGATGGATTCCCGGGCCTTGTCGGCCACGTTCTCGGCAGTGAAGCCGAACTCCTGGAAGAGCACCTTGCCGTCGGCGGAAGCACCGAAGTGCTCCAGGGAAACGATGCGGCCGGCGTCGCCCACGTACTTGTGCCACGTGAGACCGATACCCGCCTCGACCGAGACACGAGCCTTGACGGACGGCGGCAGAACGCTGTCCCGGTACCCCTGGTCCTGCTCCTCGAACCACTCCACGCACGGCATGGACACGACGCGCGTGGGCACACCGTCGGCCTCCAGCTGCTCGCGCGCCTCGACGGCGACGTGCACCTCGGAACCGGTGGCGATGAGGATGACCTCGGGGGCCCCGTTCGAGGCCTCGAAGAGGACGTAACCGCCCTTGACGGTGTCCTCGTTGGACTCGTACACCGGCACGCCCTGGCGGGTCAGCGCGAGGCCGTGCGGGGCGCCCTTGCCGAACACCTTGGTGTAGCGCCTGAGGATCTCGCGCCAGGCGATCGCGGTCTCGTTGGCGTCCGCGGGGCGCACGACGTTGAGACCGGGGATGGCGCGCAGCGAGGCGAGGTGCTCGACCGGCTGGTGCGTCGGGCCGTCCTCGCCGAGGCCGATGGAGTCGTGGGTCCACACGTACGTCACCGGCAGGTGCATCAGCGCCGACAGGCGCACGGAGTTGCGCATGTAGTCGGAGAAGACGAGGAACGTACCGCCGTAGACACGGGTGTTGCCGTGCAGGGTGATGCCGTTCATCTCCGCGGCCATGGAGTGCTCGCGGATACCGAAGTGGATGGTGCGGCCGTAGGGGTTCGCGCCCGGCAGCGGGTTGTCCGCCGGCAGGAACGAGCTGTCCTTGTCGATGGTCGTGTTGTTCGACCCGGCGAGGTCGGCGGAACCGCCCCACAGCTCAGGGATCACGGCACCGAGGGCCTGGAGCACCTTGCCGGAGGCCGCGCGGGTCGCGACACCCTTGCCGGGCTCGAAGACCGGGATCTTCTCCTCCCAGCCCTTGGGCAGCTCGCCCGCGGCGATGCGGTCGAACTCGGCCGCGCGCTCGGCGTTGTTGTCCCGCCACAGCTGGAAGGACTTCTCCCACTCGGCCTTGGCGGCCGCGCCGCGCTCCCCGGCCTGCCGGGTGTGGGCGATGACCTCCTCGGCGACGTCGAAGTTCTTCTCCGGGTCGAAGCCGAGGACGCGCTTGGTGGCCGCGACCTCGTCCGCGCCGAGCGCCGAGCCGTGGGCGGCCTCGGTGTTCTGCGCGTTCGGGGCGGGCCAGGCGATGATCGAGCGCATCGCGATGAAGGACGGCTTGTCCGTCACCTTCTTCGCGGCCTCGATCGCGTTGTAGATGGCGTGCGGGTCCAGGTCGCCGTCCGGCTTCGGCGCGATGCGCTGGACATGCCAGCCGTACGCCTCGAACCGCTTGACGGTGTCCTCGGAGACGGCCGTCTCGGTGTCGCCCTCGATCGAGATGTGGTTGTCGTCCCACAGCAGGACCAGGTTGCCGAGCTTCTGGTGGCCGGCCATCGAGGACGCCTCGGCGGAGATGCCCTCCTGGAGGCAGCCGTCACCCGCGATGCAGTACACGAAGTGGTCGAAGGGCGACTCGCCCTGCGCGGCCTCCGGGTCGAACAGACCGCGCTCGTAGCGGGCGGCCATCGCCATGCCCACGGCGTTGGCGACACCCTGGCCCAGCGGACCGGTGGTGGTCTCCACGCCCTTGGTGTGGCCGTACTCCGGGTGGCCGGGGGTCTTCGAGCCCCAGGTGCGGAACGCCTCCAGGTCCGCCAGCTCCAGACCGAAACCGGCCAGGTAGAGCTGTGTGTAGAGGGTCAGCGACGAGTGACCGGCGGACAGCACGAAGCGGTCGCGGCCCACCCAGTCGGGGTCGGACGGGTCGTGCCGCATCACCTTCTGGAAGAGGGTGTACGCGGCCGGCGCCAGGCTCATCGCCGTACCCGGATGGCCGTTGCCGACCTTCTGTACGGCGTCGGCGGCCAGGACGCGGGCGGTGTCTACGGCCCGCTGGTCCAACTCGGTCCAGTCGAGGTCTGTGGTGGTCGGCTTGGTGCTCACCCTGAGTCAGGGCTCCTCTCCACATGTTCGGATACCGGTCCTCGGGCATACGCCCACACCGGCTGCCGGTGGCCTGGGTGCCCACCGGCCGTTGTCGAGCCTACCCCCGTAAGGACGTGCATTTTTTCGAGTGTTTCCAGACTGCCGGGCCTTGCGGGGATCCGCCTCCCGACTGGCCGGGAAGGCATTCGGCACATGAATACGGAGCCGCTCATCTGACTGCTCAATCGAGCCACCCCGCCCCTCTCCCGAGACGCCCCCCAACACGACCCCACCCCCGCGAAGGTCGGGGTATGGGCAACGTCTAAAGTGGCGTGGTACGCGCGAGCCTTTACCGTGAGTTCACACGGCGGGGCTCGCTGGGAGTCTCTGTCAGGGGTGTGCGTGACGGCCGTCGAATCCCGTCCAGCGGGGGTACTCGGTGCGAGCGAGAGCCCGAGTCACCGGCCGTTCGGGGCCCGTGTCAAAGCTTTCGTGGCGCTGACCAAGCCACGGATCATCGAGCTGCTGCTCATCACCACCGTTCCGGTGATGTTCCTCGCGCAGCAGGGCGTGCCCGATCTGACGCTGGTGCTGCTCACCTGCGTCGGCGGCTACCTGTCCGCGGGCGGCGCCAACGCGCTGAACATGTACATCGACCGGGACATCGACGCGCTGATGGACCGCACCTCGCAGCGTCCGCTGGTGACCGGCATGGTCAGCCCGCGTGAGTGCCTCGCCTTCGGCATCAGCCTGGCGGTCGTCTCCACGCTGCTGTTCGGCCTCACCGTCAACTGGCTGAGCGCCTGGCTGTCACTCGGAGCGCTCCTCTTCTACGTCGTCGTCTACACGATGATCCTCAAGCGCCGTACCTCGCAGAACATCGTGTGGGGCGGGATCGCCGGCTGCATGCCGGTGCTGATCGGCTGGTCGGCCGTCACGGACTCGCTCTCCTGGGCGCCGCTCATCCTCTTCCTCGTCATCTTCTTCTGGACGCCGCCGCACTACTGGCCGCTGTCCATGAAGGTGAAGGACGACTACGCGCGCGTGGGCGTGCCGATGCTGCCGGTCATCGCCTCCAACAAGGTGGTCGCCAAGCAGATCGTCATCTACAGCTGGGTGATGGTCGCCGTCTCCCTCCTCCTGACCCCCCTCGGCTACACCGGCTGGTTCTACACCCTGGTCGCCCTGGCGGCGGGCGGCTGGTGGCTGTGGGAGGCACACGCCCTACAGCACCGCGCGAAGTCCGAGGTGTCGGGCGGGAAGCTCAAGGAGATGCGCCTGTTCCACTGGTCCATCACCTACGTCTCCCTGCTCTTCGTGGCCGTGGCGGTCGACCCCTTCCTGAGGTAGGGGTTCCTGAGGCAGGGGTCACTCCGCCCCTCCGTCGCCAATCGATCTACCCGTCGGTAGCATCCTGTCCATGGCAGACACGCAGCAGGTTGAGGCGGACCAGAAGGCCGAGCGCAAGGTCGCGCGCCTCGCCAAGCAGATCAGCACCTTCGCCAAGGCCCACGGCGGCGCCGAGGGCCAGGTGGCCTACATCGGCGAACGCGGCGCCCGCATCGTCCTCGTCGGCGCGGACGGCGGCTGGGGCGACCTGGTGGCCCCGAGCACCGAGATCGCCCAGCAGGCGGTGGAGAAGGCGGGCATCACCGTCCACGAGTCCTTCGACGGCGAGTTCGCGGCCAAGGTCCAGACCGGCCCGTACGAGTGGAAGCGCATGGCCGGCATCCAGATCGGCGGCTGAACAACGCGCCCCCTTGGGGGCGCGGGGCTGCATCTGATATGCGGCTCCGCCGCGTGGGCGCGACCAGCCACACACGGCCCGCACCCGCCGTACAACCGGTACCACCCACCCCGGACCGCGACCTCCATCCCGGTTCACCCGTTAAGACGGTCAAGTAGCCGTCCACACGGGAGCCAGGATGATCGAAACGCCGTCCTTGGTGGACCAGTACTGCCACGGAGTGCTGCGCACGGAGCTGGGCCTCGGCACCTTCGAGGCCCAGCTCGCCCGCACCGAAGGCCCCCCGGCCCCCGGCACCACCCTCTTCGACACCCAGACCGGTTTCGCGGTACGCCGCTGGTGCCCCCCGCTCCTCGGCCTGGAACCCCACTGCCCGCCCGCCCGCTACCTCGCCCGGCGCCGTGAACTCGGCGTCCTGGAGGCGGGTCGCCGGCTCCTGCGCGGCAGCGGCATCACCACCTACCTCGTCGACACCGGCCTGCCCGGCGACCTCACCGGCCCCACCGAGATGGCCTCGGCCGGTGACGCGGAGGCCCGCGAGATCGTCCGCCTGGAACTCCTCGCGGAGCAGGTCGCCGACACCTCCGGCACCGTCGAGTCCTTCCTCGCCAACCTCGCCGAGTCGGTGCACGGCGCGGCGGCGAACGCGGTCGCCTTCACCTCGGTCGCCGGTCTCCGGCACGGCCTCGCCCTGGCCCCCGAGCCGCCCGGCCCCGGCGAGGTGCGGGGCGCGGCCGGCCGCTGGCTGGCGGCCCGCCGGGTCGGCGGCGAGCTGTCCGACCCGGTGCTGCTACGGCACCTGCTGTGGATCGCGGTGGCCTCCGGCCTCCCCCTCCAGCTGCACGCGGGCCTCGGCGAACCCGGCGCCCGGATCGACCGTACCGACCCGGTCCTGCTCACCGACTTCGTCCGGGCCACCGCAGGGCTGGGCACCGACCTGGTCCTGCTGCACGGCTACCCCTACCACCGCCACGCCGCCCACCTCGCCGGTGTCTTCCCGCACGTCTACGCCGACTCCGGCGCGGCCCTGGTCCGTACCGGCGCCCGCGCCGCGACCATCCTCGCCGAGATCCTGGAACTGGCCCCCTTCGGCAAGATCCTCTTCTCCAGCGGCGCCCACGGCCTGCCCGAACTGCACGTGGTCGGCGCCCGGCTCTTCCGCGAGTCGCTCGCCCGGGTGCTGGGCGGCTGGGCCGCCGAGGGCGCCTGGTCGCTGGGCGACGCCCAGCGGGTGGCGAAGCTGATCGCGGCGGGGAACGCGAAACGGGTGTACCGCCTGGACTGAGCTGTACAGACTGGGCGGATGGACACCGAGACGTTACTGGCCCGCTTCGTCCGCGAGCTGTCGTCACTGGACCCGGTCGCCGTCTGGGCGCACGGCTCGCTCGCCGCCGGTGACTACCAGGAGGGCCGCAGCGACCTGGACCTGATCGCGGTGCTGCCGGGCCCGCTGACCCCGGGCGTCGTATGGCGGATCGCCACCGCCCACGCCCGCCTGCGGAAACTCCCGCTCGCCGCGGGGCTGCACTGCACCTATCTGACCCCGTCGACGGCGGCCGACCCTGGCCGTCGCCATCTGACCTGGGCGCACGAGGAGCTGTTCAGACGGACGGTCACCCCGGTGACCCGGCGCGAGCTGCACGCCTTCGGACGGGTGCTGCACGGCCGCCCGCCCGCCGGGCTGCTGCCGCCGGTGGAGGACCGGGAGCTCACCGACTTCGTCGTCCGCGACCAGCGCGACTTCTGGCGGCCCGCCCTGGACAACGCCCCGCTGTGGACCCGGGACGTCTGGGTCGACCTGGGGCTGATCACCTTCGCCCGGGCCACCGTCACCGCCCGCGAGGGCCGGCTGATCTCCAAACGCGAGGCACTCGACCTGCTGCCCGGCCTGGGCGCCCCCACCGAGGTCGTCGAGGACGTACGCAGCCGCCGCTACGACACCCCCGCGCCGCCCACCGGGCAGTGGACGGCAGACCGGGCCCGCCTCACCCGGGACTACTTGGTCCCGGCGATCGACGCGCTCACCGCGTCGTACGACTGAGCGGGCAGCCCGGCCGTCACGTCGGCGCGCTCCCGCAGGGACAGCAGGACCCGCAGCACGCCGATCCACACCAGGCAGGAGCCGAACATGTGGAGGCCGACCAGGACCGTCGGCAGGTGGGTGAAGTACTGGACGTAACCGATCACGCCCTGGCCGAGCAGGATCAGGAACAGGTCGCGGACGCGGTCGCGCGGCCCCTGGGGCGCGCCGACGCCCTTGAGGAAGAACCACAGCGCGAAGGTCAGCGACACCACGACCCAGGCCAGCACCGCGTGCAGCTCGGCGACGCCCGACCAGCTGACGTCGATGCGCTCGACATCGCCGGAGTCGCCCGGGTGCGGTCCCGCGCCGGTCACCACGGTGCCCGCGGCGATCAGCAGCAACGACACCACCACCAGGGCCCACACCAGCTGCTGCACGGCCTTGCCGACCAGCGGCCGCGGCTCCCCGTCGCCCTCGCCGGTGCGCTGCCACATCACGGCGGCGACCGTGATGAGGGCCGTCGCCAGCAGGAAGTGGGCGGCGACGGTGTACGGGTTGAGCCCGACCAGCACCACGATCCCGCCGAGGACCGCGTTGCTCATCACCAGCCAGAACTGCGCCCAGCCCAGCCGGGTCAGGCCGCGCCGGTACGGCTTCTCGGACCGGGCGGCGATGATCGCCCAGCCGACCGCCGCGCACAGCACGTACGTCAGCATCCGGTTCGTGAACTCGATGGCGCTGTGGTAGCTCAGCGCGTTCGTCGGGGTCAGCGAGCCGGCGGTGCACTCGGGCCAGGTCGGGCAGCCGAGGCCCGAGCCGGTGAGCCGCACCGCACCGCCGGTGACCACGATGACCACCGACATGACGAGCGCGGCGAGCGCCGCCCGCCGGACGGTCCGGGGCTGCGGAGTCCAGCGGTCGGCGATGAAGGCGAGCGGGTTGCGCAGCGCCGCTACGGCGTCGGCGGGGGTCAGCTTTGGCACGCGCACCATCGTAGGGGGCCGCTTGTGCATGCGTTCACGAGGGTCACTCCCAGCGGAAGAAACGGCCCGCGGCGGCCAGCCCCAGCACCGCCCACACGCCGAGGATCCCCAGGTCGCCCCAGGGTGTCCCGGCCCCGTGCTGGAGCACGTCCCGCAGCCCTTCCGACAGGGCGGAGACGGGCAGCAGGCCGAGGACGTCCTGGGCGCCGCCGAACTTGTCCAGCGGGACGATGACCCCGCCGCCCACGAGCAGCAGCAGGAAGACCAGGTTGGCGGCGGCCAGGGTCGCCTCCGCCTTCAGGGTGCCCGCCATCAGCAGGCCCAGGCCGGAGAAGGCGGCCGTGCCGAGGACCAGCAGGAGCAGGACGGCGAGGGGGTTGCCGTGCGGGGACCAGCCGAGGGCGAAGGCGATCACCGTCAGCAGGATCACCTGGAGGATCTCCGTGACCAGGACCGACGCGGTCTTCGCGGCCATCAGGCCCCAGCGGGGGAGCGGGGAGGAGGCGAGCCGCTTGAGGACGCCGTAGCGGCGCTCGAAGCCCGTCGCGATGGCCTGGCCGGTGAAGGCCGTGGACATGACGGCGAGGGCGAGGATGCCGGGGGCGAGGA
Source organism: Streptomyces sp. NPDC090088 (assembly GCF_044747345.1). Lineage (NCBI taxonomy): Bacteria > Bacillati > Actinomycetota > Actinomycetes > Kitasatosporales > Streptomycetaceae > Streptomyces > Streptomyces sp. NPDC090088. Next base: position 1,744,150 of record NZ_JBIVDZ010000001.1, read on the forward strand.
AGTCGACCGACTTGCCCGCGCCCGTGTCGACGACGTCCACCGAGCTGAACAGGACCAGCAGGAGGGTTGGGATGACGACCGTCAGCAGCAACTGCTCGCCGTTGCGCAGCAGCATCCGCGTCTCCAGGGCCGCCTGCGCCGTGATCATGCGGAGCAGCGGGGCGGCGCCCGGCCGGGGGGTGTACGTGCCGGTGCCGGTGTCGGTCGCGGTGGTCATGAGCGCAGCTCCTTGCCGGTCAGCTCAAGGAAGACGTCTTCCAGGGTGTGGCGTTCGACCGAGATGCGGTCCGGCATCACCCCGTGCTGGGCGCACCACGAGGTCACCGTGGCCAGCAGCTGCGGGTTGACCTTGCCCATGACCCGGTAGGAGCCCGGGGTCAGCTCGGCGGCCGAGCTGTCGGCGGGGAGCGCCTTGAGGAGCGAGCCGACGTCGAGGCCGGGGCGGCCGGTGAACCTCAGGGTGTTCTCGGCGCCGCCCTTGCACAGCTCCTCGGGGGAGCCCTGGGCGATCACCCGGCCGGCGTCGATGATCGCGACGTCGTCGGCGAGCTGCTCGGCCTCGTCCATGTGGTGGGTGGTGAGGATGACCGAGACGCCGTCGGTGCGCAGGTCCCGGACCAGGTCCCAGGTGGCCCGCCGGGCCTGCGGGTCGAGGCCGGCCGTCGGCTCGTCGAGGAAGACCAGTTCCGGGCGGCCGACCACGGCCATGGCGAGCGCGAGGCGCTGCTGCTGGCCGCCGGAGAGGCGCCGGTACGAGGTCCGGCCGCAGCCTCCCAGGCCCAGCCGTTCGATCAGCGCGTCCACGTCGAGCGGATGCGCGTGCAGTCTGGCCACGTGCCGCAGCATCTCGTCCGCGCGGGCGCCGGAGTAGACGCCGCCGGACTGGAGCATCACGCCCACCTTGGGGCGCAGCTCGGCGGACTGGCGTACGGGGTCGAGGCCCAGGACGCGCACCGAGCCGGAATCCGGCCGGCGGTACCCCTCGCAGGTCTCGATCGTCGTCGTCTTGCCCGCTCCGTTGGGGCCGAGTACGGCGGTCACCCCGGGTCGGGCCACCAGGTCGAGGCCGTCCACGGCGGTCTTCGTGCCGTACCGCTTCACCAGGTCCCGCACCTGGACCACGGGCTCACTTCGCATGGTGACAGAGTCTAAGGACGCCCGGCGTCACCCGGACGGCCGGGTGCTAGATCTCCTCCTCACGGGGTCGGTGTACGGCCAGCCACCGCTCGGCGTAGGCCACGGCTTCGGCCATCGGGAACAGCCGGGTCTCGGCCGCGCCGACCGTGCCGCGGACGACGACCGGGCGGTCGCGTTCGAAGTCGTAGCCCAGTTCGTCGAAGCGGTCGGAGGTGATCGACACCTCCGTCACCTCCTCCCAGCCGCCGCCGGGCGCGGGCCTGCCGACCGCGACGCGCGGCGAGGGGATGCGGTATTCGGCCAGGTGGAAGGTGGTGCAGGTGGCGTAGCCGGTGCCGAGCATCAGCACCCGCGCGTCCAGTTTCTCCAGCCGGGCCAGCGGGCTCTGCTCGCCGAGCCGGCAGTCGGGGGCGTGCCCCTCGGTGATCTCGGCCGCGCGGGGGCCGATCGCCGCGAAGGAGGTCTGCGGGTGCGCGCTGCGCAGGGCGCCCGGCCAGTTCCGTACGGTCTCGGGGATCACCCCGACCCCGCGCGAGGGCGTGCGCAGGGGGTCGTACTCCGGCATGGTCGCCCGGATCGTCGGCCACCACTCCTCGGGCACCGGCGGGTGCTGCCAGACCGCCGGGTCGGAGAGGTCACCGGTCTGGGTGGGGACCACCAGGGTGCCGTCCGTGCCGAGCGCGTCGAGGAGCCCCTGGACGACGGCCACGGCTCCGCCGTTGACCCAGCCGAGGGAGCTGAGGGAGGTGTGGGCGAGGAGGGTCTCGCCGGGCTTGACACCGAGGGCGCGAAGCTGCTGCGCGAGGGTGTCCCGCGTGACAAGAGGGCCGGTCGGAGGGGGTGTGGGCATGGTTCCGGAGTCTTGCGGAGGGGGCGGTCGCGCGCCACCGGTTTGGCCGAGGGATGATCGATCAAAGATCGTTTCCGCAGGTCAGATTAGGTATGCCTAAGTGACGCAGGGCACCGTCCGGTCGCCCGGACGCGGCTTGCCTGCCTCTGAGGAATTACGCAACAATGGCGTTGTGAAAAACGTCGACGAGGCTCGGGAGACCCCCATCGGGGTCCCGCAGGAGGAGCTGGCGACCGGTGAGCGTTCGACGCGCAACCGGGTCGCGCGGTCGATCCTGGACCACGGCCCGTCGACCGTCACCGAGCTGGCCGGACGCCTGGGCCTGACCCCGGCGGCCGTACGCCGGCATCTGGACGCGCTGGTCGCCGACGATGTCGTGGAGGCACGCGAGCAGCGGGTGTACGGCGCACGGACCCGTGGCCGCCCCGCCAAGGTCTTCGCCCTCACCGACTGCGGCCGGGACGCCTTCGACCAGTCGTACGACAAGCTGGCCGCCGACGCGCTGCGCTGGATCGCCGAGCAGGGGGGCGGCCAGGAGGCGGTCGCCGCCTTCGCCCGGGCCCGGATCACCGCCCAGGCGCGCGCCTACCGCAAGGCGATCGAGAGCGTGCGCCCCGACGAGCGGGCCGAGGCGCTGGCCAGGGCGCTGAGCGTGGACGGGTACGCTGCCACGGCGCGCAGCGCACCGGTCGGCGAACAGCTGTGCCAGCACCACTGCCCGGTCGCCCATGTCGCGGAGCAGTTCCCCCAGCTGTGCGAGGCGGAGACGGAGATCTTCGCCGAGCTGCTCGGAACACATGTCCAGCGACTGGCGACCATCGCGCACGGCGACGGCGTCTGCACGACGTTCATCCCCAAGATTTCCACTGACGCATCCGCAAGCACGGCCGGGAGGAACCCCGCATGACTCTCCCCACGGAGACTGCCCACCCTGAGCTGGAAGGCCTGGGCAAGTACGAATACGGCTGGGCCGACTCCGACACGGCCGGCGCCTCTGCCAAGCGCGGCATCAACGAGGACGTCGTCCGGGACATCTCCGCGAAGAAGTCCGAGCCGGAGTGGATGACCAAGCTCCGTCTCAAGGGCCTGCGCCTCTTCGAGAAGAAGCCCATGCCGAACTGGGGCTCCGACCTCTCCGGCATCGACTTCGACAACATCAAGTACTTCGTGCGCTCCACCGAGAAGCAGGCGGAGTCCTGGGAGGACCTGCCCGAGGACATCAAGAACACCTACGACAAGCTGGGCATCCCGGAGGCGGAGAAGCAGCGCCTGGTCGCCGGTGTCGCCGCCCAGTACGAGTCGGAGGTCGTCTACCACCAGATCCGCGAGGACCTGGAGGAGCAGGGCGTCATCTTCCTGGACACCGACACCGCGCTGAAGGAGCACCCGGAGCTCTTCAAGGAGTACTTCGGCACCGTCATCCCCGTCGGTGACAACAAGTTCGCGTCGCTGAACACCGCCGTGTGGTCGGGCGGCTCCTTCATCTACGTGCCGAAGGGCGTGCACGTCGAGATCCCGCTCCAGGCCTACTTCCGGATCAACACGGAGAACATGGGCCAGTTCGAGCGGACCCTGATCATCGTCGACGAGGGCGCCTACGTGCACTACGTCGAGGGCTGTACGGCCCCGATCTACAAGTCGGACTCGCTGCACAGCGCCGTGGTCGAGATCATCGTCAAGAAGAACGCCCGCTGCCGCTACACGACCATCCAGAACTGGTCGAACAACGTCTACAACCTGGTCACCAAGCGCGCCGTCGCCTACGAGGGCGCGACCATGGAGTGGATCGACGGCAACATCGGCTCCAAGGTGACGATGAAGTACCCGGCCGTCTACCTGATGGGCGAGCACGCCAAGGGCGAGACCCTCTCCATCGCCTTCGCGGGCGAGGGCCAGCACCAGGACGCCGGCTCCAAGATGGTCCACATGGCGCCGAACACCTCCTCCAACATCGTGTCGAAGTCCGTCGCCCGTGGCGGTGGCCGCACGTCCTACCGCGGTCTCGTCGAGATCGGCGAGGGCGCCGCCGGCTCCAAGTCCAACGTGCTCTGCGACGCGCTGCTGGTCGACACCATCTCCCGCTCGGACACGTACCCGTACGTCGACGTCCGCGAGGACGACGTGTCCATGGGCCACGAGGCGACCGTCTCCAAGGTCTCCGAGGACCAGCTCTTCTACCTGATGAGCCGCGGTCTGACCGAGTTCGAGGCGATGGCGATGATCGTGCGCGGCTTCGTCGAGCCGATCGCCAAGGAACTGCCCATGGAGTACGCCCTCGAGCTCAACCGGCTGATCGAGCTCCAGATGGAGGGCGCGGTCGGCTAAGCGCCACCGCCGCTCCCGTCAAGCCACTCACGTAAGAAAGCGAGCAGACCGACAGCCATGGCTGAGGCTCAGAACTCCCCCACCTCCGGCTTCGCTTCGGCGGGGGGACCCCCACCGGTGGGTTCCACCACCGCCGGCGCCATCGCGGTGGCCGCCGAGTCGACCGTCGCGACGCGCATGAGCGCGCCCCCGTCCTTCGACGTCGCGGACTTCCCGGTCCCGCACGGCCGCGAGGAGGAGTGGCGGTTCACCCCGCTGGAGCGCCTGCGCGGGCTGCACGACGGCACGGCGGTCGCCACCGGCGACAGCCTGAAGGTCGCGGTGGAGGCCCCCGAGGGCGTCACCGTCGAGCTGGTCGGCCGCGACGACCCCCGGCTCGGCCGGGCCGGCGCCCCCGTGGACCGGGTCGCCGCCCAGGCGTACTCCGCCTTCGAGCAGGCCGGCGTGGTCACCGTCCCCAAGGAGACGGTGCTCACCGAGCCGATCCGGATCAGCGTGCACGGCCAGGGCGGCGTCGCCTTCGGCCACCAGGTCATCGAGCTGGGTGCCTTCGCCGAGGCCGTCGTCGTCATCGACCACACCGGTGACGTGGTCACCGCCGCCAACGTCGAGTACGTCCTCGGCGACGGCGCCAAGCTCACCGTCGTCTCCGTCCAGGACTGGGACGACAAGGCCGTCCACGTCGCCCAGCACAACGCCCTGGTCGGCCGCGACGCCAGCTTCAAGTCCGTGGTCGTCACCTTCGGCGGCGACGTCGTACGGCTCCACCCGCGCGTCGCCTACGCCGGCACCGGCGGCGAGGCCGAGCTGTACGGCCTGTACTTCACCGACGCCGGGCAGCACCAGGAGCACCGCCTGCTGGTCGACCACAACACCCCGCACTGCAAGTCCAACGTCGCCTACAAGGGCGCGCTCCAGGGCGACGACGCGCACGCGGTGTGGATCGGCGACGTCCTCATCGAGGCCAAGGCCGAGGGCACCGACACCTACGAGATGAACCGCAACCTGGTCCTCACGGACGGCGCGCGGGTCGACTCGGTGCCGAACCTGGAGATCGAGACCGGCGAGATCGTCGGCGCCGGCCACGCCTCCGCCACCGGCCGCTTCGACGACGAGCAGCTCTTCTACCTGATGGCCCGCGGCATCCCGCAGCACGAGGCCCGCCGCCTCGTCGTCCGCGGCTTCTTCGCCGAACTGGTCCAGCAGATCGGTGTCGCCGACATCGAGGAGCGCCTGCTCGCCAAGATCGAGGAGGAGCTGGAGGCCTCGGTCGCATGACCAGCACCTTCGTACGCGCCTGCGGGCTGAGCGAGCTGGAGGAGGACACCCCGAAGCGGGTGGAACTCGACGGCACGCCGGTCTCGGTCGTGAAGACCGAGGGCGAGGTGTTCGCGATCCACGACATCTGCTCCCACGCCAACGTCTCGCTCTCCGAGGGCGAGGTGGAGGACTGCCAGATCGAGTGCTGGCTGCACGGCTCCAGCTTCGACCTGCGCACCGGCAAGCCGTCCGGCCTCCCGGCCACGCGCCCCGTCCCCGTTTACCCCGTAAAGATCGAAGGGGACGACGTGCTCGTCTCCCTCACCCAGGAGTCCTGAGGCACCCATGGCAACGCTTGAAATCCGAGACCTGCACGTCACCGTCGAGGCCGACAACGCCACGAAGGAGATCCTCAAGGGCGTCGACCTGACCGTGAAGCAGGGCGAGACGCACGCCATCATGGGCCCCAACGGCTCCGGCAAGTCGACCCTCGCCTACTCGCTGGCCGGTCACCCGAAGTACACGATCACCGGCGGCACCGTGCTGCTCGACGGCGAGGACGTCCTGGAGATGTCCGTCGACGAGCGCGCCCGCGCGGGCCTGTTCCTGGCGATGCAGTACCCGGTCGAGGTCCCCGGTGTCTCGGTCTCCAACTTCCTGCGCACCTCCGCCACCGCCATCCGCGGCGAGGCCCCCAAGCTGCGTACCTGGGTGAAGGAGGTCAAGGAGACCATGGAGCGCCTCTCCATGGACCCCTCCTTCGCCGAGCGCAACGTCAACGAGGGCTTCTCCGGCGGTGAGAAGAAGCGCCACGAGATCCTCCAGCTCGAACTGCTCAAGCCGAAGATCGCGATCCTCGACGAGACCGACTCCGGCCTCGACGTCGACGCCCTTCGCATCGTCTCCGAGGGCGTCAACCGCGTCCGCGAGACCGGCGAGGTCGGCACCCTGCTGATCACGCACTACACGCGCATCCTGCGCTACATCAAGCCCGACCACGTCCACGTCTTCGCGGGCGGCAAGATCGTCGAGTCCGGCGGTCCCGAGCTCGCCGACAAGCTGGAGAACGAGGGCTACGAGGCTTACACGAAGGGTGGCGCATCCGAGTGACACAGCTGCCGGGCCTCCTCGACACCGAGGCGATCCGCAAGGACTTCCCCGTCCTGGACCGGCTGGTCCACGACGGCAAGAAGCTCGTGTACCTGGACAACGCGGCGACCAGCCAGAAGCCGCGCCAGGTACTGGACGCCCTGAGCGAGTACTACGAGCGCTACAACGCCAACGTCCACCGCGGTGTGCATGTGCTCGCCGAGGAGGCCACGGCGCTGTACGAGGGCGCGCGCGACAAGGTCGCCGAGTTCATCAACGCGCCCAGCCGCGACGAGGTGATCTTCACCAAGAACGCCTCCGAGTCGCTGAACCTCGTGGCCAACATGCTCGGCTGGGCCGACGAGCCCTACCGGGTGGACCACGAGACCGAGATCGTCATCACGGAGATGGAGCACCACTCCAACATCGTGCCGTGGCAGCTGCTCGCGCAGCGCACGGGCGCGAAGCTGAAGTGGTTCGGCCTCACCGACGACGGCCGGCTCGACCTGTCCAACATCAACGAGGTCATCACGGAGAAGACGAAGATCGTCTCCTTCGTGCTGGTGTCGAACATCCTGGGCACGGTCAACCCGGTCGAGGCGATAGTGCGCCGCGCCCAGGAGGTCGGCGCGCTCGTCTGCATCGACGCCTCCCAGGCCGCGCCCCACATGCCGCTGGACGTACAGGCCCTCCAGGCCGACTTCGTGGCCTTCACCGGCCACAAGATGTGCGGCCCGACCGGCATCGGCGTCCTCTGGGGCCGCCAGGAGCTCCTGGAGGACCTGCCCCCGTTCCTCGGCGGCGGCGAGATGATCGAGACGGTCTCGATGCACTCCTCGACGTACGCCCCGGCGCCCCACAAGTTCGAGGCGGGCACCCCGCCGATCGCCCAGGCGGTCGGCCTCGGCGCGGCGATCGACTACCTCAACGCCATCGGCATGGACAAGATCCTCGCCCATGAGCACGCGCTCACCGAGTACGCGGTGAAGCGGCTGTCCGAGGTCCCGGACCTGAAGATCATCGGCCCCACCACGGCCGAGGACCGGGGCGCCGCGATCTCCTTCACCCTCGGGGACATCCACCCGCACGACGTGGGCCAGGTCCTCGACGAGCAGGGCATCGCGGTCCGGGTCGGCCACCACTGCGCGCGGCCGGTCTGCCTGAGGTACGGAATTCCTGCGACCACGCGAGCGTCGTTCTATCTGTACTCCACTCCGGCCGAGATCGATGCTCTGGTCGAGGGACTGGAGCATGTACGGAACTTCTTCGGCTGAAGGGCGTGGGCTGAGACCGTGAAGCTGGATTCGATGTACCAGGAAGTCATCCTGGACCACTACAAGCACCCGCACGGGCGTGGTCTCCGGGACGGCGACGCCGAGGTGCACCATGTGAACCCGACGTGCGGCGACGAGATCACCCTCCGAGTGAAGTACGACGGCACGACCATCGAGGACGTCTCGTACGAGGGCCAGGGCTGCTCCATCAGCCAGGCCTCGGCCTCCGTACTGAACGACCTGCTCGTCGGCAGGGAGCTGGCCGACGCGCAGAAGATCCAGGAGACCTTCCTGGAGCTGATGCAGTCCAAGGGCAGGATCGAGCCCGACGACGCGATGGAGGAGGTCCTGGAGGACGCCGTCGCGTTCGCCGGGGTCTCCAAGTACCCGGCCCGGGTCAAGTGCGCCCTCCTGAGCTGGATGGCGTGGAAGGACGCGACGGCCCAGGCGCTGGGCGGCGCGGCCGACGCCGAAAGGAAGACGGCATGAGCGAGACCGCAGAGATGAAGCCGGCCTCGGAGGAAGAACTCCGCGAGGCGCTGTACGACGTCGTCGACCCCGAGCTGGGCATCGACGTCGTCAACCTCGGCCTGATCTACGGCATCCACATCGACGACGCGAACATCGCCACCGTCGACATGACCCTGACCTCGGCGGCCTGCCCGCTGACCGACGTCATCGAGGACCAGGCCAAGTCCGCCACGGACGGCCTCGTCAACGAACTGCGCATCAACTGGGTCTGGATGCCCCCGTGGGGCCCCGACAAGATCACCGACGACGGCCGCGAGCAGTTGCGGGCGCTCGGGTTCAACGTCTGAGACCGGACACGGGAAAGCGGCGGCACCTCCGGGTGCCGCCGCTTTCGTCTGTGCGCTCAGTCCAGCGGGTCCACGAACCGGAACGCGGAGTCCGCGCGGTAGAGGTCGCTGTTCTGGTAGGGGTCCAGCTTCAGCTGGAAGTTCTGGTGGCGGAGATAGCGGCCGGGGTAGTTCACCGACTCCAGCATGACCGCGCCGGAGTAGGAGGAGGCCCGGGCGCAGAAGGTGGCGTCCTGCTTGAAGAGGGACGAGCCGTCGTCACTCATGGCGCGCAGGATGAAGTTGCGGTGCCGCAGGTACCTGCCGTCGGCCGTCTTGAACGAGAAGCAGGAGCTGTTCGCGAGGCCCTTGACCACGGTGAAGGAGGAGTCCTCGCGGGACTCCGAGCCGCGTGGCGCGTCGAGCTTCACCAGGCCGTCGCTCACGTGCCAGTAGCGGTCGGGGTAATTGACCGAGCGGACCGACTTGCGGGCGCTGCTGGTCTGTTGACCCGAACCGCCCGAGCCGCTCGAACCGCCTGAGCCGCTCGAACTGCCCGAGCCGCTCGAACCGCCTGTGGACGACGAGGACTTGGACGGCTTCGCGCCGGTCGGCGAGGCTTTGGGGGTGGTGCCGTGCGCCGAGGCCGCGGCGGAGGCCGACGCGGTCGGCCCGGTGGACGCCATGCCCGACTTGTCCTTGGCGGGGGCGGTCGCACCCGTGGTCGTGGGCGAGGCGAAGGAGAGCAGGCCGGGGCCGTTGTCGGTGTGTGCGTCGGTCGCCGGGGGAGCCGATGACGCCTGGTCAGGGGTGGTGCGGCTGACGGCTATCGCCGTGACGCAGGCGACGATCGTGGCGATCGCCAGCGTGCCGGCCAGCCAGAGTCTTCGGGTTCCGGGAGCCCGTGAGGTGTCGGGGGCCCAGCCGTTCTCCCAGGAGGGGTGCGGCGGGGGCTGGGGGGTGGTTTCTGGCATGCGCGTTTCCTCCAGCGGCGCCAAGGCAGCGGCAGCCGGGGGTGTGAAGGTGAGGTGAGTGACATGTGAAACAGTGATGGATCACAGAGGTGCACAGACTAGTGGAGTCGCGGGGCTGCGGGGAGCCGTTTCAGCGAGCGGTTTCTGTGAGCATTAAACATCCTCATGTGGCGCACGGGAGTTCAAACGTCATTCTCAGCGCCCTCCCAGTGCCGGCTCATCGCCCGACGGCAGCCTGACGTGGATGGCTACCTCAGCGCTTTCCCCTGCTCGCCCCGTCTTCGTCGTCGGCTGCCCCCGCTCCGGTACGACCCTGCTCCAGCTGATGCTGCACGCCCACCCGCGGATCGCCCTGCCGCCGGAGACCCGCTTCGTGCTGCCCGCGTACGAGCGCCGGCTCAGCTTCGGCGACCTGCGGGAGCCCCTGAACCGGGCCGGACTCGCCCAGTGGATCACCGGCCGCAGGGAAACCCGTTTCCATGAACTGGGCCTGGACGCCGAGGTCGTCGCCGGCCGGATCGCCGACGGCCCGCCCACCCTCGGCTCGGCCCTCGGCATCGCCCTCAAGGCGTACGCGGAGAGCCACGGCAAGGCCCGCTGGGGCGACAAGCGGCCCGCCTACGCCCTGCACGTCGAGGAGATCCTGCGGCTCTTCCCGGACGCCCAGTTCGTGCACCTGGTCCGCGACGGCCGGGACTGCGCGGCCTCACTGCTCGGCATGCCCTGGTGGCACCGCGGCTTCCACGAGGCGGTGGCCACCTGGGCCCAGGTGATGGACGTGACCCGGCGCTACGCCGGCCGGCTCGGCCCGGGCGCCTGGCACGAGGTCCGCTTCGAGGACCTGGTCGCCGACCCCGAGACCCAACTCCGGCTGATCTGCGCCTACTTGGGCGAGGAGTACGACCCGGCCATGACCCGGCCGCACCGCCTCGCCCGCACCGCCGTACCGGCCCGCAAGACCTGGCACCGCCGCACCCGCGGCGCCCTCGACACCTCCCGCGCCGGCAGCTGGCAGCAACGGCTGACACCGGATCAGATCCGGCTCGCCGACGCCGTCCTGGGTGACCGCCTCGCCCGGTACGGCTACGAACCGAGCGGAGCGGTCCGGCCCGACCCGGCCGAACTCCTCCGCTACCGCCGCGTCTTCGCCCTGCGCCGCGCGGCCCACGCCAAGCGCCGGCTGCTCGACCGGCTGACCCGGCTGCGCGAACCGGGCCCGGTGGCGGCGGCCCGGTCCGGCTACGAGGTCACGGCATGACACCGACACCGACGCCGACAGCGACAGCCGCAGCCGCAGCGACACAGACCCCGGCGGTCCGTGGGAGCGCTGATGCGTACGGTCGTACACAACGGTGCGTACACTCGTACACATGGGATACCTCACGCTCGCCGGCGCCATAGCCGCCGAGGTCGCCGCGACGACGGCGATGAAGTACAGCGACGGCTTCAGCAGACTCTGGCCGACGCTGCTGACGACGCTGGGCTACGTCGTCTCCTTCCTGCTCCTGGCCCAGACGCTGAAGACCGTGTCGATCGGCACGGCGTACGCGATCTGGTCCGGCGCCGGCACCGCGACCATCGCCGTGCTCGGCCTGATGCTGTTCGGCGAGGGGCTGAGCCTGGTCAAGGTCGCCGGAATCGTGCTGATCATCGGGGGAGTGGTGGTCCTGAACCTGGGAGGCGCGCACTGATGCCACGCCGTTACGACCCCGAGCGCCGGCAGCGGATCATCGAGGCGGCGATCCGGGTGGTCGGCGAGAAGGGGCTTGCCGGGCTGAGCCACCGCTCCGTGGCCGCCGCGGCGGATGTGCCGCTCGGCTCCACGACGTACCACTTCAAGACCCTCGACGAGCTGATCGTCGCCGCGCTGCGCCAGGCCAGCGAGGGCTTCGCCAAGGTGGTCGCCTCGCGCGGCGGACTGGAGGATCCCCGGGCCGACCTCGCCACCGAACTCGCCGGACTGATGGGCGAATGGCTCGCGGGCGACCGTACCGGCGTCGAGCTGGAGTACGAGCTCTACCTCGCCGCGCTGCGCCGCCCCGCCCTGCGCCCGGTGGCCGCCGAGTGGGCCGAGGACCTCGCCGCCCGGCTCGCCCGCCGTACCGACACCCGCACGGCGCGGGCGCTGGTCGCGCTGATGGACGGGATCTGCCTCCAGGTGCTGCTCACCGGCGTCCCGTACGACGAGGAGTACGCGCGGGAGGCGCTGGCACGGGTGATCCCCTGATCCCCTCGCCGGTCCGCCGCGGTACGGCCGCTTCCCGGGATCGTGGAAACCTCTGCCGGAAACCGTGAACTCCCGGGTCCCCACCGGGCAACAGGAGGTGACACGCACGCACCGACGAACCAGGGGGAGCCTTGTGAGCGGACCACCGCCGTCCACGACCCGGACGGAGGACGACGCGGAGATCGTCGCCCAGTCGCTGGAGCAGCCGGAACTGTTCGCCCTGCTCTACGACCGGTACGCACCCGACATCCACCGCTACGCGGCCCGCCGCCTGGGCGACTCGGCGGCCGACGACTCCCCCACGCTCGAATGCGCTCGCGCGGGGGGACCCCCATCGGCGGACACCTTCCTGACCGCCTTCCGGATCCGGTCCCGCTACGACCTGACGCGCCCCAACGCCCGTCCCTGGCTGTACGGCATCGCGGGCAACCTCATCGGCAGGCAGCGCCGCACCGAGGTGCGCGCGCTCAAGGCGCTGGCCCGCACCGGCCAGGACCCCGTCGCCGCCTCCTGGGGCGAGTCCGGGGGCGCGTCCTGGGTCGAGGACACCGACAGCAGGATCGCCGCACAGGGGCCGCTCGCCGGCGCCCTCGCCGCGCTGAGCGTGGGGGACCGGCACGTCCTGCTGCTCGTCGCCTGGGCCGAACTCACCTACCAGGAGGTCGCCGAGGCGCTGGACATCCCGGTCGGCACGGTCCGCTCCCGGCTCAACCGGGCGCGGCGCAAGGTCCGTACGGCGCTGGGCGCCGATCCCGCATTCGTGGGCGACGCGACGGAGGTGGCGTAGCGATGGACGAGATGACCAAGGTGCGCGAACTGCGGTCCGGCGCACTCGTGCCCGACCGCGCGCGGCTCGCGCCGGGGCGGGCGAAGCTGGCCGAAGCGGCGCTGGCCGGGGAACGGCGCGGGTCGCTGTGGCGGCGGAGGGGGTTCGTGATCGCCGGGGTGGTGGCCGCGGTGACCGCCGTCGCCGTCACCGTGTCGCTGCTGCTGGGCGGCGGCACCGGGCGGAAGGTGCGGCCGGCGTCCTCGCCGACCGGGTCCCCGAGCCTGCGCCTCAAGGGGATGAGCGCGGCCGAGTTCCTGCGCCGGGCGGCCGATGTGCTCGGTACGGAGCCGGACGGCACCGTACCCACGGCCAAGCAGTGGATCTACACCAAGAGCGTGCAGGAACCGCTGACCGAGCAGGCCAAGAACGCCACGGGCCCCATGAAGGCGCTGCTGGGCCCGCAGGAGAGCTGGCTCAGGTACGACGGCACCGCGATGGCCGACCTGGGGCTGGACACCACCGGCAAGCACCGCAAGCTCAACGTCACCAAGATGCACCTGGAGAACGGCGGGGAGGGCGACGACCGCTCGCCGCGCGAGATGTACCGGGTACTGGCCGCCCTGCCGGCCGGCGGTGAGCAGACGCTGAAGGTCCTGCGGGAGAAGAACGCCATCGCCGACGGCAGGGGAGCGTCCCGGGCGCACGACGACTACGTCGAGATCAGCGTCCTGCTGACCGCCGACGTCATGCCGTCCAAGGGGCTGGCCTCGCTCTACCGCGCCCTCGCCACGGTGCCGGGCGGGCGGCTCACCGACCACCTGGTCGAGACCGCCGCGGGGCGCCGGGTGGTCGCGGTGAGCTACGGCCGGGAGGACAACCCCAAGAGCGGGGAGTCGATGCAGGACCAGTGGCTGATCGATCCGCAGACGTACCGGATCGTCGGCATGCGGATGGTCCAGGGCGGCAAGGTCGTCGGCGGCGACTCGACCGTCGCGAGGGCCGTGGTGGACGAGGCCGGCGACCGCGGCTGACACCTCCGGACCGGGGCGGCCCGCACCACGTGGGGAGTGCGGGCCGCCCGCCACCCGAGACACCGCTGTCGCTGGTTGGCCTGCGCGGGCCCCGGCCGGTTAGGTTTCCCTCATGACCGACACGACTGCTCCTCGCACCACCGGCGCCGCGGCCGCCGGCCTCGCCACCATCGCCGCCGACGGCACCGTTCTCGACACCTGGTTCCCCGCTCCCGAACTGGTCGCCGAGCCCGGCCCGGCCGGCACCGAGACCCTGACCGCCGAGCAGGCCGTGGAACTCCTCGGCGCGGGCGCGGCCGGCGCGATCGGCCCGGACCCCCGCCGCAATGTCGAGGTCGTCGCGGTCCGCACGGTCATCGCCTCGATCGACGAGAAGCCGATCGACGCGCACGACGTCTACCTGCGCCTGCACCTGCTCTCGCACCGCCTGGTCAAGCCGCACGGCCTGAGCCTGGACGGCCAGTTCGGCTTCCTCGCCAACGTCGCCTGGACCTCCCTCGGCCCGGTCGCCGTCGACGACATCGAGACGGTCCGCCTCAACGCCCGCGCCGAGGGCCTGCACCTCCAGGTCACCTCGATCGACAAGTTCCCGCGGATGACCGACTACGTCGCCCCCAAGGGCGTGCGCATCGCCGACGCCGACCGCGTCCGCCTCGGCGCGCACCTCTCCGAGGGCACCACCGTCATGCACGAGGGCTTCGTCAACTTCAACGCCGGCACGCTCGGCACGTCGATGGTCGAGGGCCGTATCTCCGCCGGCGTCGTGGTCGGCAACGGCTCGGACATCGGCGGCGGCGCCTCCACCATGGGCACGCTGTCCGGCGGCGGCAACGTCATCATCTCCATCGGCGAGCGCTGCCTGGTCGGCGCCGAGGCGGGCGTCGGCATCGCCCTCGGCGACGAGTGCGTGGTCGAGGCCGGCCTGTACGTCACCGCGGGCACCCGCGTCACCATGCCCGACGGCCAGATCGTCAAGGCCCGCGAGCTGAGCGGCGCCTCCAACATCCTCTTCCGCCGCAACTCGGTCTCCGGCGCCGTCGAGGCCCGCCCCAACAACGCGGTCTGGGGCGGCCTGAACGAGATCCTGCACAGCCACAACTGACGTACGACGGCCGCCGTGACCTGCTGCGGCCGCCCCGTCGATGCCGGTCATCACCGAGCGCCCTTCCACCGTCCTCGGACCGTGGAAGGGCGCTCGCGGCTTGAGGGGGGCCGTCCTTAGGGGTGTCTAGTCGGTGATGCGAGGGCTCCGCGCCCGAAAGCCGCGATGTGCCGCTCGTAGCACCAGGACCAGCACGGTGACCGCCAGTGCGAAGTTGAGCGTGTCCATGATCATGACGACGGAGTGGGGCGCGTGCAGCAGGCCGGGCACTCTGGCGATGATCATCCCCAGGCCCAGGAGGAGCGGGAGCCAGGCGCGAAAGAACCGCATGTCCTGATCGGGGCTCTTTCCCCTCCGGACCTCGGTCCGCTCCCACCACCGGATGCCGAGACTCATGAGGACCAGCGCGCATCCCATCGCGACCACGGACCAGTCCATGAACCGCAGCATCCCCACTCCTTCATCGAGGAGGGGATCCTCCTCTCACGGGTGTTCACGGTCAAGGTTCACCCGTGGCCCGTGCGTCGACACCTCGGCAGGGCTCTCCGTCGGGACCACTCGAAGGGTCGCTTCGGGCTGCACCCAGGACAGGTCCACGCCTTCGAGTTCGACGACGGCGCTCCAGCCGGGGGTGAGTTCGGTGAACTCCCCAAAGAGCGGCCCCCGGTGTATCCGGAGTACCTGGGCCGGGGAAGCCGGGCCATCCGGTGGGCTGTCGAGTGGGAGCACCGAATCACCGGGAAAGACGCTCCGCCCCACACTGATGCAGCGGGCGTGACAGACCACTCTGTGCGCCGAGATCGGCTCGTACACGATCACCACACCCAGGAGCCCCACGGGCTCGGCGGTACCCACGCTGATGACGCCTCCCTCCGGTTCCTGAATCCCGCACCAGCGCACCGACCAGCGCGGGTCACAGTATGGCCACCCATCCCACACGCTCTGCACGCAGGGTTCTGACGGGCACTACGGTCACTCCACCCGAAACACCCTGGGGGGACGAGATGACCAACCCGTACACCGCGCCCATACCGCCGACACCGCGCCCGCTCCACAGACGTGTCCTCGTATGGGTCGGCGGCACGGCCCTGTTCGTCACGGGCGCGCTCATCGGCTCCGCCGGGAACGACGGGCAGCAGCCCGTCGAGACCAAGGTCAAACCCTCGACCACCATCACCGCGACTGTCACCGCCACCCCCGAGCCCGGCCCGACTGTCACCGAGACCGTCAAGGCCAAGGCGAAGCCCGGCCCCACGGTCACGGTCACCAAGACCGCCACCGCCAAGGCCGCCGGCAGCGGTAGTGGCAGCGGCAGTAGCGGTCAGGACAGCGCCGGCACCTGCACCATCGTCTCCAACGCGGGGAACTGCTATTCGGCGGGACAGTTCTGCCGGAACAGCGATCACGGAGCCGTCACCACCACCGCGGGCGGCGTGAAGATCGAGTGCGCCTACAGCTCGAACGCCTGGCGTTGGACCTACATCTGACGGGCCGAGGCAGGCGTGGGTGTCACGCGCGGGGACCGGGCGGTGTCTTCATGCCGAACAGCCCCACGGGGACGCGTACAAGGAGGGTCATCATGACACTGCGCTTGCCGAAGGCCGAGCTTCCCGCCGAGCTCCGGGAGAACATGATCAAGCAGCTGGGTGCTGTGCCCGAGAACGTAGAGGTGCTGTGGCACAGCCCCCGGGTGGCCCAGGACAACCTGGAGTTCGGCGCCAAGGTGGGGGTGTGGGAGGGGGCCGACGCCGGCCTGAAGTCGTTCGCGCACATGGCCGTCGCGTCGCAGGTCGGCTGCAGCTGGTGCCTGGACGTCGGCTATTTCCAGGCGCGGAACGAGAACCTGGACCTGGCCAAGGCGAGCCAGGTGCCGCGCTGGCGGGAGGCGGAGGTGTTCACAGCGCTGGAGCGCGACGTCATGGCGTACGCCGAGGCGATGACGAACACGCCGCCGACCGTCACCGACGAGCAGTACGCCGCCCTGCTGAAGCGGCTCGGGACGGGGGCGATGGTGGAACTCACCGCGTTCATCGCCTACGTCAACCTGGCGACCAGGGCCAACGTGGCGAACGGGGTCACCTCACAGGGCTTCTCCGACGCCTGCGAGATCCCGCTCGCGAAGCGCCCGGCGGCGTCCCGTGCGGGGTCCACGGCATGACGGAGGACCCGTTCGTCGTCCACCGCGGCCTGCTGTTCACCGTCGCCTACGAGATGCTCGGCTCCGCCGCCGACGCGGAGGACGTACTGCAGGAGACCTGGCTGCGGTGGGCCGGCGTCGACCGGGCACAGGTGCACGACCCGCGGGCGTACCTCGTCCGGGCCGTCACCCGGCAGGCCCTCAATCGCATGCGCACCCTCGCCCGCCGTCGTGAGGACTATGTGGGCGAGTGGCTGCCCGAGCCTCTGCTGACCCACCCCGACGTGGCCGACGACGTCGAACTCGCGGAAAACGTCTCCATCGCCATGCTGACCGTCCTGGAGACGCTCGAACCCGTGGAACGCGCGGTGTTCGTGCTCCGCGAGGTCTTCGACATGCCCTACGACGAGGTCGCCGGGGCCGTGGGCAAGACCTCCGCCGCGGTCCGGCAGGTCGCCCGGCGGGCCCGTGATCACGTCGCCGCCAGACAGCCACGCGTCAGGGTGAGCCGCTCGGAGCACAAGGCCGTGGTGGACCGCTTCGTCGCCGCGCTGCGCACCGGGCGCATCCAGGACCTCATGGAGATCATGGCGCCGGACGTCGTCCTCGTCGCCGACGGAGGCGGGATCACAGCCGCCGCCCCGGCCCCCGTCCACGGCGCCGCACTCGTGGCGACGATGCTCGCCGCCACCGACCGGACCGCCTGCAGAACCACGACGGTATGTCTCAACGGCGCCCCCGCGATCCGCATCGCAGCCGACAGCGGAGGCGCCACGGTCAGCTTCCTGATCGAGAACGGGCGCATCACCCGGATCTACGCGACCTCCAACCCACAGAAGCTGACCCGACTCGACGAACCGGCCGATCTCACCCGGTAGTCGCACCAGCACCCGCACCGCCAAGCCGTCACCACCACCATGATCGCCACGCCTGCCCGCCGCATACTGTTCCGCCATCTACAGGGGTCCCGGGCTGACCAGCTGACCAGCTCCCCCCGGGACCCCCGCACAACCCCTCACCATCCAACCCGACACCCACGCGGAGGATCTGTCGGACAGTCTTCAAGCTTCAAGCCGGCTCGTTCTGCGAGGAGCCGCCGGCCGCGTGCTCCGCGACTCGGCCACGGCAACGAGCCGGCCGAACTGTGCCCTACCGGAACCATCGGCTTTACGTGGTGTCACGCTGTTCCCCACTCGATCTGGTGCACATGTGGTGCAGGTGTCAGTGTGCGGAGAAGTCGGTGCAGCAGGTTCTGTTCGACGTCCTCCTGCTCCTTCCTGCAATTTCACAGTCGGCCACGGGAGAGCGCCTTCCTCAGGGTGTGCCCGGCGACGGCCGACACGAGGGTGCTCAGTCGTCGGGCGGCAGGGAGGCCCGGAAGTCTGTCAGTGCGGTGAAGTCGGTGTCCCGCAGGCCGAGTCGGGGGTCGACGTGGTGCAGCAGGGCCGGGGCGGGATGGTGGGTGCGGACGTACAGGGTGTCCGGTGGGCTCTGCTCGTCGTCGACCCAGGCGAAGGGGCGGCCGTCGGCGTAGGCGACGATCGCCTCGGTCTTCCAGTGGACTCCGTCCGGTCGCTCGGTCAGCAGGGTGTGGCCGAAGTCGACGTACGGTAGCTCGGGGAGGCCGAGGACCGGGGCGATCCAGCGGTTGGCCTCGGCCATCCAGGTGGTCGCCCAGCAGAGTTCGTAGCCGAGGGCGAGCAGGGCCGGGCCGTGGTGGGGGTTCAGCCAGACGCGCAGGGGGCGGCCGGGGCGTACGGACGCGCGAATTGTCGTATAGCCAGGGGGGCGTCGTTCGGGCTGGGCCGCGTACGGGTTGAGGGGGCCGTCGACGTCCAGGAACAGCAGGGGGCGGCTCACGGGGCCAACGTACGGCAGGGCGCGGCCGGCTCCGGTGATTTTTCCGTGCCGGACAGGCATAGTGGGGCCGCTCCGCGCGCGTCACCAGGGAATACAGGGCCCGGACACGAGGTGGGCCCGGGGGAAGAGAAGGTGACGATGGATGCGGAACTGCAGGAGAGCTTCGTGGAGTTCGTGGACAGCCGGTCCTCGGCGCTGCTGAGGACGGCTGTGCTGCTGACCGGCGGCGACCGGCACGCGGCCGAGGACCTGCTGCAGAACGCCCTGATCAAGGCGGCCGGCCGCTGGCAGCGCATCGACGAACCCGAGGCCTATGTACGGCAGGTCCTCTACCGGCAGCAGATCAGCCGCTGGCGGCTGAAGTGGCGACGGCGCGAACTCACCGTCGCCGAACCCCCGGAGAGCCCGCCCGCGCCCGACGCCACGTCCGCCGCCGAGGCGCGGCTCGTGCTGCGCGCCGCCCTGTCCCGGCTCACCGCCCGCCAGCGCACCGTGCTGGTCCTGCGCTACTTCGAGGACCTGCCGGAGGCCGACGTGGCCCGGCTGCTCGGCTGCTCCGTCGGCACCGTGCGCTCCACCACCCACCGCTCGCTGGCCCGGCTGCGCACCCTCGCGCCCGAACTGGCCGCCCTCGATCCGGACCCCGGCCGCGCCCAGCCGCCGTCCCGTGACTACTCGCCCGTGGAGGTGCGGCCGTGAACGTCGAGGAACTCGTGCGCGACTCCCTGCGGGAGCTGGCCGCGGAACAGACCCCGGCGGGACCGGGCTTCGCCGAACGGGTGCTGGCCGTGCGCCGGCGCCGCCGCACCCGCAGGCTCGCCTCCATGGCCGCCGCGACGGCCGCCGTGGTCGCCGTCGCGGTGGCGGTGCCCCTGCTGGACTCCGGGAAGAGCGATGTGCGCCCGTCCGGGATCCTGCGGCAGGACGGGATCACCGGGCACCCGCACCAGTCGCCGCCGCGCGAACTGATCGCGGCCGGGCAGACGGCGCTCGCCGCCTACTACACCTGGCGCACCGTGCCGCAGCCGGGAGGAAAGGGCATCGGCGTACGCACCTACCGGCTGCTCGACCCCGGGACCGGAACGTATGTGAAGGACTCCCGGTGGTCCTTCGTCGCCGTCGCGCCGGGCCTGCGGACGGCGGCCGTGCTGGAGCAGAACCAGCCCGTCCACCGGATCGGCCTGCTCGACCTCGCCACCAGGAAGGTCGAGCGGTGGATCCCGGTCGAGCACGCGGTCGCCGGGCTCGCGTTCTCCTACGACGGGACCCGGCTGCTGGCCACGACGTACACCGGCAACCCCGATGTGCGGTCCAAGGCCCAGAACGTCGAGGGCGGCTGGGACTGGGGACCCGCGTTCGAGGCGTCGACCCGGACCGGCTTCTACGACTTCTCCGTGGCCTCCGGCAAGGGCACCTGGAAGGCGGTGGCGAACGACCGCGACACCCTCGCCCGCGCGGACTTCTCCTACAGCCGTACCGGCCGTCAGGTGTACGCGCAGGTCCTGGGCGACCATGACGGCACCGAGCAGTTCTACGACCTCGACGGCGAGCGGACCGCCGCACCGGCGGACGAGAAGTACCTGCGCGTGGACGTCGACGCACGGCTGTCCCCGAACGGCCGGCTCGCCGCGCTCGGCCTGACGAAGGAGGTCGCCCCCGGCAAGTCGTACTCCTCGATCCGCGATCCCCGCACCGGCAAGGAGATCACCAAGGTCCGCGGTGCCGACCTGCTCGCCTGGGTCGACGACCGGCGGCTCGTCGCCTGGGAGCGGGTGACCGGCCTGGACGAGCCCTACCGGGCCCGGCTGGTGCTGGTGACGATCGGCAGCGACAGGATCGTGCCGCTGAGCGGGGTCCAGCGGCAGATGTACGACGAGCTGAAGGCGTGGGTGCCCGTCTTCGTCCGCCGCTGATCAGCCGGCCACGAACTCCTCGTACACCGCCCGCAGTCCGTCGGCCGCCTCCCGGCCGGCGGGCCGCAGCGGGGCCCGTACCGGTCCGGACGGGAGACCGAGCGCGGTGAGCAGCGCCTTCGACGTGACCGTGCCGGGCAGGCCGGCGGCCATCACCGCCTCGATCAACGGGGTCGCCCGCAGCTGGAGTTCCGCGGCGCGAGCGGTGTCGCCCGCGTCGAACGCGTCCAGGATCGCGGTGATCTCGGCGGGTACGACGTTCGCCACCGTGCTGACACAGCCCGCCGCGCCCACCGCGTACAGGGCGAGGATGTGCTCGTCGCAGCCCGCGTAGTACGCCAGCTCCGTGCGGGCCAGCACCTTCTGGGTGCCGAGGAAGTCGTAGGAGCAGTCCTTCACGGCGACGATCCGGGGGTGCGCGGCGAGCCGGATCAGCGTCTCCGGCTCGATGCGGGTGCCGGTGCGGCCGGGGATGTCGTACAGCATGACCGGCAGCCCGCTCGCGTCCGCCACCTCCAGGAAGTGCGCCTCCAGCGCGTCCTGCGGAGGCCTGCTGTAGTACGGCGACACCACCAGCACGCCGTCCGCGCCCGCCTTCTCCGCCGCCAGCGCCAGCTCGACCGTGTGCCGGGTGTCCGCCGTGCCCACCCCCGCGACGAGTGCCGCGCGGTCGCCCACCGCCTCCCGGACGGCCGTGATCAGTTCCGCCTTCTCGGCGTCCGTCGTCGTGGGCGACTCCCCGGTCGTGCCGTTCAGCACCAGACCGTCGCAGCCCTTCGCCACCAGGTGCGCGGCCAGCCGCCGCGCGCCGTCGAGGTCGAGCGCCCCCGTGCCGGTGAAGGGCGTGATCATCGCGCAGAGGGTCCGGCCGAAGGGGCGGGACGGGCGGGCGGTGTCGCGTGGGTTCGTCATGGGGGTAGTCTCGGCAGCGCGACGACTTAGCTCCACTTAATTCTTCTACGGGATATGTCTTAGCAGCGCTAAGTTGTTGGTTGCTCGGCGGGCCGAGGCCCTGTGTCCAACTCGGCCCTTCATGGGCCACTATGGGCCGGACGGTCACCGACGGCAGGTCATGGGAGGCGTCATGAGGCTCGGCAGGGCAGTGGCCAAGGGGGTCGCCGAGGAGCGGCCGCTCGTGCACGGCGAAGAACCCGGACTTCCCGAAGAGATCCAAGAGCCCCAGGCCGAGTCCGTGCCCGAAGAGGTCCCGGCCGCCCGATGAGGCTGCGGCTCCCGGCGGAACGTCCGGCGGAGCCGCCGACCGGCTACAAGATCGCCCACCCGATGCTGTCCGGGGACGGCACCCGGGCCGGGTTCACCGGTGTGTCGCTGGGCGGCGCGCTGCCGTACGGAGTGCTGGACGACGCGTCCTGCGTCTACGGCCGCCGGCACCGCCCGCCCGCGCGGCTGTGCGACTGCGGTTTCCACTGCGTGCACGAACGCGAGACCGCCGAGGCCCTGTTGTGCACCGCCGAGCACCGGGCGGCCGTGCTGCTCGAAGTCTCCGTCCTCGGCGCCTACATCCGTTTCGAGCGGGGCTTCCGCTACGCCCGGCAGCGGGTGCGCACGGCCACGGTGGGCCCGTGCGCCTGCGGGGCGCCGGCCGTCGCGCTCGCCGACGCGGGCTGGGGCAGGCCCGGTTGGCATGCCCTGGCGGCGGTCTGAGGGGGCTGTGCGCCCACGCGTACGTCCGTCTCGCTCGCCGGGTTCGCGCGGCTGGCCGGGGAGCGGCTGCGGGTGATCGCCGGGGGCACGAGGGCGCCCGCCGGGGGTGCGCCGCCCGGTGGGGCGGTGCCGGGCGAGGGGTTCGGGGTGCCCGAACTTGTGGCGGAGGCGGCCCTGTTGCAGGCCCGTCTGGACTGGTTCCAGAGCCGGCTGGCCCGGCTCGGCGAGCGTGAGGAGCGCGGGGAACAGGGCTGAGCGCCGTCGGCCGGGGTAGCCGCATGTCTGGAGACAGAACAGAGCGGACGCCGACGACACCCAGGAGGGCGGCAGCGATGACGAAGAGGACCGCACACGCGACGGGGGCCCGACTGGCCGACACCGCGGGCGCGTTGACGGCGAAGGCCGGTCTCGAGGGCCGCGCCCGGGCCCGTGCCGCCGGGCTGAAGGACAAGGCTGGCGTGCTGACCGTACATCTGCGCGAGGGTGCGACCAGGGCGGGTCACCAGACCCAGGACCGGGCGGCGAAGGGCGGTCACACCGCCCAGGAGCGACTCCTGAAGGCGCGGCACGCGCTGCGGGAACGGGCGTCGAGGGCCGGGCACGTCGTGCGGGAACGGGTGGTGTGGGTCCGGCACGCCGTGCGGGAACGGGCGATGCGGGGCGGGCACGCCGTGCGGGAACGGGCGATGCGGGCCGGGCACGTGGTGCGGGAACGGTCCGGGAGGGCCGGGCACCTGGCGTCCGAGAAGGCCGCCGGGGCCGGACGCACCGCCGAGGAGCGCACCTCGCGGTCCAGGCGCGCGGTCGTCCGGGCCGCCCGGCGGCACCCGCGCCGGGCGCTGGCAGGGGGCGCGGCCCTTGCCGCCGGTGTCGCCGCCGTGGTCGCGCGCGTGCTGCGCCGGAGCCCGCGCGGCTGAGATCCGGATACGGTTCCTCGCCGAGCGCCGAGCGCCGAGCGCCGAGCGCCGAGCGCCGAGCGCCGAGCGCCGAGCGCCGAGCGCCGAGCGCCGAGCGCCGAGATCCCCCTTCGCCAACACTGACCGCGGTACGCCACACCCTCTCACCGAAAACTTGATCCGTCTGGACAAGAAAAGTTTTCGGTGAGAGGGTGGAGCCATGCTGGACGTGACCGTGATCGAGGACCCCGAGGCGGCGGCCGTGACGCTGGACCCCATACGGTCCAGGCTGCTCGCCGAACTGGCCGCCGCGCCCGCGTCGGCCGCGATGCTGGCCGGCAAGGTCGGGCTGCCCAGGCAGAAGGTGAACTACCACCTGAAGGCGCTGGAGCGGCACGGCCTGGTCGAGCTGGCGGGTGAGCGGCGCAAGGGCAACGTCACCGAGCGGCTGATGCGCGCGACCGCGGCGTCGTACGTCATCTCCCCGGCCGCGCTGCCCGCCGTGCAGCCGGACCCGGACCGCTTCCGTGACCAGCTCTCCGCGCGGTGGCTGCTCGCGCTCGGCGCCCGTCTGGTGCGTGACGTGGGCACGCTGATCACCGGCGCCACCAAGGCCCGTAAGCGGCTGGCGACGTACGCGCTGGACGGCGAGGTGCGCTTCGCCTCCGCCGCCGACCGCGCGGCGTTCGCGCAGGAGCTGACGGCGGGGGTGAGCGCGCTCATCCGCAAGTACGACGCACCCGACGCGGAGGGCGGCCGGGACCACCGGATCGTCGTCGCGCTTCACCCCACGGTCAAGGACCAGCCCGTACCCGAACCGGATCAGTAGGCAGCAGGAGCCCCGACATGTCCGAGGACAAGGAATTCGAGATCGCCCGCGAGTTCGAGGTCGACGCCACGCCGGAGGAGGTGTGGGAGGCGATCACCAACGCCACCGGTGCCTATCTGTGGCCGATGGAGCCGCCCGAGCCCCGGGTCGGCGGCGCGGCGGCCTTCGGCTCCACCGTCACCGCGTACGACCCGCCGCACCACCTGGTCGTCCGCAGCGAGAACGTCGGTTTCCCGACCCAGAGCGCCAACCAGCTGGAGCACGTCATCGAGCCCCGCGACGGCGGCCGGCGCGCCTGGGTGCGCTTCGTGCACAGCGGGATCTTCACCGACGAGTGGGACAACCAGTACGACGGCGCGAGCAAGCACAACGACTTCTATCTGCACACCCTGCGCGAGTACCTCACCCACTTCGCGCCCCGCCCGGTCACCTTCGCCCAGCTGGGCGGGCCCGAGGCGTCCCAGGCGCCGGACGCCTTCGCCGCCGTGGGGCGGGCCCTCGGCCTGTCGGACGAGGCGGCCGAGGGCGCCAAGGTGAGCGTCCGGGGACCCGGCGGCCGGGCCGTGGACGCGGTGCTCGACTACCGCAACCCCTACTTCATCGGACTGCGCACCGACGACGCCCTCGTGCGGTTCTTCGGCCGCAACCACTGGGGCGCCCCGGTCGGCATCAGCGTCCACGACTTCGCGCCGGACGCCGACGCCGGGGCGAACGAGACCGCCTGGCAGGACTGGCTGAACGGCGTGTACAGCCAGTCCTGAGCCGGGCGTCGTCACGGGCGGAAGCGCAGCACCTGCGGGTCGTGGTCGCTGATCTGGTCGTGGAACTCCGAGTTGATGTGCACGCTGTCGTACTCGAAGTCGCAGCCGCGCCGGATCGCCGGGCTGATCAGGATCTGGTCCAGGACCTGCTGGTTGCCCTGGTAGTCGTAGGTGTAGCGCTCGCTCCTCGGCAGCGACTGGATCGCCGACCACAGCTCGCCGTCACCCTGAAGGATCTTGGTGGTGTCGGAGAAGTCGAAGTCGTTCATGTCGCCGAGCGCGATGACGTCCGCGTTCTTCTGGACGTCGAGGATGCTCTTGGCGAACGCGTTGACCAGCGCCGCCTGCGCGTGCCGCTGGACCTCCGAGCTGCGCGTCGGGGGCTGGTACTGCGCGGTCAGCCCCTGGTCGCCGCCCTTGGAGTTCAGGTGGTTGGCGATCACGAAGACCGTCTTGCCGCGGAAGACGAACTCGCCGGCCAGCGGCTTGCGGCTGCTCGTCCAGGCCGAGTTCGACGGGTCGACACGGCCCGGGGAGGCCGTCAGCTGGGCCTTGCCGTGCACCTTGGTGACGCCGACCGCGGTGGTGGAGTCGCCGCCCGCGCGGTCGACGAAGGAGACCCGCTCCGGGTTGAAGAGGAAGACCTGGCGGATGTTGCCGCCGGGCTCGCCGCCGTCCTGGTCGTTGACCGGGTCGATGGAGCGCCAGTCGTACTTCGGGCCGCCGGCCGCGACGATCGCGTCGATCAGCTTGTTCACCGTCACGTCGGCGGCGACCGTGCCGTCGTCCGTCGCGCCGTTGTTGTCCTGGATCTCCTCCAGGGACACGATGTCGGGCGACTGCAGGTTGTTCACGATCGCGGCGGCGTGCGCGTCGAACGTGGCGTCGGACGGGTCGAGGTTCTCGACGTTGTAGGTCGCCACCGCCAGCTCGCCGCGCGACTGCTTCTGCGTCGTCTCGCGCTGAAGGCCGCCGCTCTTGAGCGTGCCGAGGCTGCTCGCGACGAGGGTGTAGCCGCCGTACTGGTTGTAGTCCAGCGGGCCGGTCGTGGTGCCGGTCAGCGTGTCGCCGACGTTCGCCACCGGGAAGTCGGCGGTCGCGCCCAGGGACTGGATCTGCAGCCGGCCGGTGTTCTGGTCGTCGTAGGAGGCGTACAGCGAGCCGCCGCGGCGGGTGCGGTTCTCGTGCGGCTTCACCGTGACCCACAGCTCGCTGTACGGGTCCGTGGCGGTGACCACGCGGGTGTCGGAGACCTGGACGTTCATGCCCTCCAGGGACTCGTAGTAGTCCAGGGCGTACTTCTTCGGCTCCAGGGTCAGGGCGTTGACCGAACCGCTCGCCGCCGTGTCACCCGCGGGGGTGTACGCGGCCGGCACCGACTTCGCGTCGATCACGACCGGCGCCGGGACCGCGTTGCCGGTGGAGACGGTGGTGACGGTCGGCTTGGTGATCTCGGTCAGCGACTGGTTGCCGGTGGAGGCGCCGCCCGGGACGTACTCGGAGACCGTGCCGGTCACCGTGACGGAGTCGCCGACGGCGACCTTCGGGGTGGAGCTGGTGAAGACGAAGACGCCCTCACTGGTGGCCGGGTTGTCGTCCGGCGTCGGATCCTGCAGCCAGAATCCTCTGGAGGAGCCGTAGGTGCGCGTGGCCGTGACGATGCCGGGGACGTCCGTCACCTTCTGGCCGGCGTACGGGGAGGTGCGCGTGGTGCCCTGGACGTCGTGGATGCGCAGCCCGTCGGCCTGCGCCGGCGAGGTGAGGGCGACGGTGGACGCCGCGCTGCAGACGGCGGCGACGGTGAGCGCGGCGAGACGCGCGGAAGACCTGCTCGGCAAGGGAATCCCTCCGGGGACATACGGACGTGCCGGGACGAGGGTGAACATGGAGCGTGCATGACATATGCGAGGTGATGCGACGCCGCATGTCATGTGCGTGTATGACATGCGACGCGGGTGTGACGCGCGTAGACAACGAGTGAACACTTGTCTCCCCGTTTTCTACGCGCGTCAATCTCCTGCCTGGTCACGGGAGTTGTCAAGGTTTCAGCCATGTGCGCGGTCCGGCGGGGAGATGAACCGGGCGGCATGGGTGGAAATCCGTCTAGGCTGAGCGGCTGAGCCGTACGGCGTCCAGGTGGTCGTACGGCCGTCGGTACGGTGTCCATGTCGCCGTACGACCCTTGAGGCGTCCGAGGAGAACCCGCCGATGTCAGACAGCTCGCCCCTGCCCCCGGTGCGGTTGCGTTCCGAAGCGGAGCTGGCGCGTGCCGCGCTGGCCGCACCGCTGCTCTCCCGGGCCGCCCGGCTCGCCCGCTGGGCGGGGCCGGACACCCGCGTCGACGCAGGCGGGGGACTGGCCGAGGAGCAGCTCCCGGCCGCCGCCGAGCTGCTCGGCCTCACCGGGGACGACGCCGCCGGGTACGCCGCCGAGGCCTGGCGGGTCGCCCTGGACGCCGGGCTCGTCGAGATCGTCGACGAGGACGCCGGGACCGTGGCGGCGGGCGAGGAGCTGGCGCTGCTCACCGCCGGCTCGCCGCACGACGTCCTCGCGGTGTGGCAGGCCGCGCTGGAGGCAGTGATCGCCGACGCGGGCGTGCCCGACCTGGACGGAATTGTCGACGCGCTGGGCGAGGGCGGCGAGGTCGATTTCTCGTCACTCGACTGGGACCCCGAGGCCGAGGCGGACTTCCTCGACGGTGTCCTCGGCAACCTGTACCTGCTGACGGTGAGCGAGGGCGGGCCCGGCGAGGCGCCGGTGCCGCTGCCCGCGCTCGCCGCCTCGATGATCGTGCCCAGCGACATGGGCGAGCCGACCAACGACGTCCTCGAACAGGTCTCCGACGCGATGATGCGGCTCGACGACCAGTTCCGGATGCTGGAGCCGGTCGGGCTCGTCGAGTACCAGCCGGTCGACGAGGCACTCATGGCCGACGCCGAGGAGGAGCCCGCGGCGGGGCCGGTCGACGACGCCGACGTCTCCCGGTACGGCATGGTGCGGCTCACCCCGCTGGGCGCCTACGGGCTGCGGGCGCGGCTGCTGGAGGCGGGCTTCGAGGCGCCGGCGGTCGGGGACCTCGCCGACAAGGGCGCGGACGCGCTGCTCGACGGTACGGCCGCGTTCCCGCAGGGGGCCGCGCAGGCCGAGACCGAGCAGTGGCTGGCGGGCCGTGAATCCCTGTCCGCGGCGCGGGAGCTGCTCGCCGCCGCCCGTGGCGAGGACGCCGGCGCGCCGCTGCGCCGCCTCCGCTGCCAGCAGGCCCTGTCCCTGGTCGGCCCCGAGGCCGAGCCGGCGCTCCGCGAGGTCCTCGGCGACCCCGAACTGGGCGGCCTGGCCCGGGTCTGGCTCACCGAGGGCGGCGCCGCCGATGTGCCGGCGCCCTCCCAGGACATGATCTTCTGGCTGACCATCGACACGGTCGCCGCCCAGCTGGCCGCCGAAGGCAACTCCGAGGAACTCCAGGCCCTGGTCGAGGGCCTGGCCCAGCAGCACGCCGGTTTCTTCGCCGAGGCCTGGCGCGTGGACCACCCGGACACCGCCGACGTCCTGGAGGCGATGGGCCGCCTGCACCCGGACAAGCGGGTGGCGAAGGAGGCCCGCAAGGCGGCGTTCAAGGCGCGGTCGCAGCACGGGGGGTAGGGCGGCCGACCGGGGGGAGCGGGACGGACCGCGGCGGGAGAGACGGACCGCGGCGGGGGCCCTGGAGGCTCGCCGTCGTCGGCGCCTGTCCGGGCCGGGCGCCGTTGCGGCGGGAGGGAACCGGGGAACCGCGGGGTGTGTTCTTGGGCGGGTCTTTTGGATGCTGTGGGTCGGTGTATACGGATTCATGGAAGTGGCGTCGTCGAAGTCGCCTGGTGTTCAACCGGTGTTCAGGGGTGGGCGCGAGCGTGTGCGCCGAGTTGAGGTCCGCCACCCTCCACGGCACTCCCGACCGTCACAGGAGACACCATGTCGCTCACCCGTAGGGACTTCGCCAGGAAATCCGCGATCACCGGTGCCGGCGTCGCGCTGGCGGGCAGTGTCGGCGCCCTCGCCACCGCCCCGAACGCCCTCGCCGCCACCGAGTCCGCCGACGCCGCGTCGGCCGACGCGCACGGCGGGGTCGGCTACGGCCCGCTGGTCGCCGACCCCGACGGCATCCTCGCACTCCCCGCCGGCTTCAAGTACAAGATCATCACGTACAGCGGCAGGACCAAGCTGGAGTCGGGCGAGTTCACCCCCTCCAACCACGACGGCACCTCCACCTTCGACGGCCCGCGCGGCGCCACCCTCCTCGTCAACAACCACGAGCTGAAGGGCCCCCGGTCCGCCTGGGAGTACCCGGTGCCGCTCACCGAGGGCCTCGTGTACGACCCCGCCGCCTCCGGTGGCTGCACGGTCGTCGAGGTCCGCCCCGGCGGCCAGGTCGCCGAGTGGGTCGGCATCGCCGGCACCTCCACCAACTGCGCGGGCGGCAACACCCCTTGGGACACCTGGCTCACCTGCGAGGAGACCGAGGACAAGGCCGGCGCGGGCGGCATGACCAAGGACCACGGCTACGTCTTCGAGGTCGACCCCGAGGACCGCCGGGCCAACCGCGACCCCAAGCCGATCAAGGCGCTCGGCCGCTACGCCCACGAGGCCGTCGTCGTCGACCCCAGGCGCGGCCACCTCTACCTCACCGAGGACGCCTCCGGCCCCAACGGCCTGCTCTACCGCTGGAGCCCGCCGGAGGGCTTCCGCCACGGCCGCGGCAGGCTCCGCACCCTCGCCGACGACGCCGGCGTCCTCCAGGCCTTCAAGTGCTTCGACTCCGGCGGCCAGTTCGTCGACGACCTCTCCCGCGCCACCAAGATCGGCACGGTCTACGGTGTCGACTGGATCGACGTCCCGGACCGCGACGCGAAGGCCACGTCCGTCCGCAAGCAGTTCACCACCGGCCAGGTCACCCGCGCCCGCAAGCTGGAGGGCATGTGGTGGGGCGACGGCGGCACCTACATCGTCTCCTCCTACGCCCGTGACGAGAGCCCCGTCCAGCACGACGGCGCCGTCTGGTTCTACGACCCCAAGCGCCGCACCCTCACCCTGAAGGTCCTCATCGGCGTCAACCCGGACCCGTCCGCGGAAGGCGCCTTCGACGGCCCGGACAACATCACCGTCTCCCCGTACGGCGGCCTGGTCATCGCCGAGGACGGCGAAGGCCTCCAGCACCTCTTCGGCGCCACCGACACCGGCCGCACCTACCCCATCGCCCGCAACGAACTCAACATCGGCACCGAAGCGGAGCCGGAGTACAGCGAGTTCACCGGCGTCACCTTCTCACCCGACGGCCGGACCCTCTACGCCAACATCCAGACCCCGGGCATCATGCTCGCCATCACCGGGCCGTGGAAGCGCCAGAAGCACTGCTGAGTTTAATTCGTTCGCTCGATTCGCGGCCGTCCTCCTAAGGTTGTGCACGTCCAGGTGCGAAGGCAGGACCTACTTCCACTGATAATGGGGCGGCCGCGGGTTCGAGTCCCGCCACCGGTACAACGCGCCGGTGTAGCTCAGGGGTTAGAGCACCTACGTCGGTTCCGCCGACTTCGATCTCTGGACACCAAAAACTTCATGCACCTCCCGGTGCGTGTGTACGTGAACTCGGGAGGCGCAGCTCATGGTGGGTGTCCGGTGCGCAGGCAGCGGTTACTTCAGGGCATGGTCCCCGACAGGGGGTGCGGGTTCGAATCCCGTCATCGGCCAAAGGCCGGTGTGGCGGAATGGCAGACGCGCCAGGTAATAGTCCCGTCGTCGATCCCTGAACTCGGACACCCTCCTTCTGTTGCGCCTCCTCCGAAACTCCAATGAATTCGGGGGGAATTCACCATGGCGCGATTCAACACCAAGTCGGCACGGGCGCAGCCCACTTTGCGAGTCACTTCGACGGGACGGGTGCTCCGTACCTACCAGGGCGGCCTGGGCCGGGAGCGGGACGCGCGCTCCGAGCTCTTCCTGCTCGCCGTCTCCAACTTCGTCTCGCAGCGGACCTTCTACGAGACCGGCGCCGACCGCGACGACCGGTTCGCGGGGCTCGTGCGCGAGCTCGCCGTCACCGACCCGGAGTGGACCGCGGGCCTGCTCGGCTGGCTGCGCGGCGAGGGCAACATGCGGACCGCCTCGCTCGTGGGCGCCGCCGAGTACGTGCACGCACGGCTGGCCGTGGGCGCCACCGGCGGCCCCTCGAACCGGCAGGTCGTCGCGTCCGTGCTGCGGCGGCCGGACGAGCCCGGCGAGCTGCTCGCCTACTGGACCGCCACCCACGGCCGTGCCGTCCCCAAGCCCGTCAAGCGGGGGATCGCCGACGCCGTACGGCGGCTCTACCACGGCAAGTCGCTGCTCAAGTACGACACCGCGTCCAAGGGCTACCGCTTCGGCGACATCCTCAACCTGGTGCACGCGGCGCCGGACCCGGACAAGCCGTGGCAGGGCGAGCTGTTCCGGTACGCGCTGGACCGGCGGCACCACCCGGACACCGCCGTACCGCCCGGGTCGAGCCCGGTGCTCGCCGCGCACCGCGAGCTGATGGCACTGCCCGTCGAGCGGCGGCGCGCGGTCGTCACCGGGCCGGGCGGCGCCGAGCGGCTCGCGTCGGCCGGCCTGACCTGGGAGGCGCTGGCCGGCTGGCTGCAGGGGCCGATGGACAAGGCGGCCTGGGAGGCCGTGATCCCCTCCATGGGGACCATGGCGCTCGTCCGCAACCTGCGGAACTTCGACGAGGCCGGGGTCTCCGACGAGGTCGCCGCCCAGGTCGCGGCCCGGATCAGCGACCCGGCGGAGGTGGCGCGGTCGCGGCAGTTCCCCTTCCGGTACCTCGCCGCGTACCAGCACGCGCCGTCGCTGCGCTGGTCCTACCCGCTGGAGCGGGCGCTCGGCCACTCGCTGGCCAACGTGCCCGCGCTGCCGGGGCGGACGCTGGTGCTCGTCGACCGGTCCGGCTCGATGTTCTACTCGCGGCTGTCCGACCGCTCGGAGCTCAACCGGGCCGACGCGGCGGCGATCTTCGGCACGGCGCTCGCGCTGCGGGCGGCCGACGCGGACCTCGTCGAGTTCGGTACGACGAGCAGGCGGCTGGAGTTCGACCGGGCCGAGTCGGTGCTGAAGATCCTCGGCCGCTTCGGCGACCTGGGCGGCACCGACACCACCTCGGCGATCCGCGCGCACTACCGGGGGCAGGACCGGGTGCTGATCGTCACCGACGAGCAGTACGCGTACCACCAGCACGGCGACCCGACCCGGCAGGTCCCGGCGCACGTCCCGGTCTACACCTGGAACCTGGCCGGCTACCGGGTCGGCCACGGCCCGTCCGGAAAGGCCGGCCGGCACACCTTCGGCGGCCTCTCGGACGCGGCCTTCCGCATGGTGCCGCTGCTGGAGGCGGCGCAGGACGCCGACTGGCCGTGGGCGACGGCGGCCTGACCGTCGCCCCTCGATCGTGACCCGCACCTTCACGGGGGGTGCGGGTCACACCCATGCCCGCCCTGCCGCGCCCTCTTGCCTGCCACGCCACTGATATCTAACATTTCAGTTCATGGAGGCCCTACGACCCCTGCCCCGCACCCTGCTCCGCGACCGCGCCTACACCGCGATCCGGGACGCCATCGTCGCCGGGGAGATCGAACCCGGCGCGGTGGTGCGTGACGCCGAGTTCGCGGAGCGGCTCGGGCTGTCCCGGGCGCCGGTGCGGGAGGCGTTCGCGCGGCTCGTCGACGAGGGGCTGCTGGAGAGCAAGCCGCAGAGCTACACCCGGGTCACCCCGGTGGTGGCCGCCGAGGTGCGGGACGCGGCGGCCGTGGTCGGCGCCATGCACGAACTGGCCACCCGGGCCGCCGTGCCCCGGCTCCGGGACGCGGACCTGGACGAGATGCGCGCGGCCAACGTGCGGTTCGCCGGCGCCGTACAGGACGGTGACGTGGACGAGGCGCTGCGCGCCGACGACGAACTGCACGACGTCCTGGTCCGCGTGGCGGGCAACCGCGCGGCCGCCGCCACCGTCGCCCGCTACACCCCGCTCATCCGCCGCCTGGAGCGCCGCCGCTTCGGCGAGGGCGGCTCCTGCCGCTCGGCCGGGCTGCACGAGGGGCTGATCAGGGCCTGCGCGGCCGGTGACACGGAGGCGGCGGTCCGGGTCACCGCGGAGATCTGGCGCACCCTCGCCGACCTGGCCGACGACGACACCACCGACTGAACCGCCCCTCCAGGAGGCCCCCCATGTCCCTTTCCTCGTACGACCGTTACCCGCTCCTCTTCGGCCCCTCGCCGGTGCACCCCCTGGAGCGCCTCACCGCCCACCTCGGCGGCGCGGCGCTGTGGGCCAAGCGGGAGGACTGCAACTCCGGGATCGCGTACGGCGGGAACAAGACGCGCAAGCTGGAGTACCTGGTCGCGGACGCGCTCGCCAAGGGCTGCGACACCCTCGTCTCCATCGGCGGGGTGCAGTCCAACCACACCCGCCAGGTGGCCGCCGTCGCCGCCCGCGCCGGGCTCAAGTGCGTCCTGGTCCAGGAGAGCTGGGTGGAGTGGCCGGACTCCGTCTACGACAAGGTCGGCAACATCCTCATCAGCAGGCTGGCGGGAGCCGACGTACGGCTGGTCCGGGCCGGGTTCGGGATCGGGTTCAAGGAGAGCTGGGAACTGGCGCTGCGCGAGGTCGAGGAGTCCGGCGGCAAGCCGTACGCCATCCCGGCCGGCGCCTCCGACCACCCGCTCGGCGGCCTCGGTTTCGCGGGCTGGGCCTATGAAGTCGCCGAGCAGGAACGGCAGTCGGACGTCTTCTTCGACACCGTGATCGTCTGCTCGGTGACCGGGTCGACCCAGGCCGGCATGGTCGCCGGGTTCGCCGCGCTGGAGCAGGCGGGCGGCCGTGAGCGCCGCGTCATCGGCATCGACGCCTCGGCCAAGCCCACCGAGACCCGCGAACAGATCGCCCGCATCGCCCACCGCACCGGCCGACTCATAGGCGTCGAGCGGGAGTTGACCGTCGACGACGTCGAACTCGACGAGCGCTACCACGCGGGCGTCTACGGCATCCCGGACGACGCCACCCTGGCGGCGATGCGCCTCGCGGCCCGCACCGAGGGCATGGTGACGGACCCGGTGTACGAGGGGAAGTCGATGGCGGGGATGATCGACCTCGTCGAACGGGGCGAGATCGCCCCCGACTCCACGGTCCTCTACGCCCACCTCGGCGGCCAGCCGGCGCTGAACGCGTACAGCGCCCTGTTCTAGGCCGGGACCGCGACATCGTCGGCGGAAGACGGACGGGCTCATCATGCCCCTGCCCGACCATTTCTCGTACTCCGCTCTTCTTCCAATCAACAGAGCCGAACCGGCCGATTGCCTAACGTAAAGGGATGCCGCCGCTCTCCACCAGGCAGCGCCGGAGCGTACGTCTCGTCCTGCTCGCCGTGCTGTCGGTCGCCTTCGTCGTGTCCGTGCTCTGGCTGGCGCTGGAAGATCTGTCCACCGCCAGCGCATGGGCCGGTGTCCTGGGCCTCTTCCTCACGCTCGGCGGGCTGATACTCACCCTGGCGGACGGCCTCGGCGCGACCGGCTCCGCTCCCCTCGCCCCCGACCAGCTCGCCGACGACCTGGCACGGACCGTCCAGGACAGCTGGCGCGAGGAGGCCGTCGCACGCGGCCTGCGCCGGGCCGGCGTGCTCCCCCTGGCATGGGCGGCCACCGGGCGGGCGGTCAGCGACGCTCCGCACAACATCGTCGGACAGCCTCCGGGATCACCCCTTGTGCTGCGTCTGCGGCTGGACGGCCGGCTGACCGGCACCCTGGACGAGAGCGCCGAGGCATTGGCCGCGGCGTACCGCCAGGTGCCCAGCGGACGCCTGGTCGTCCTCGGCGAACCGGGCGCCGGCAAGACCGTGCTCGCCCTGCTGCTGACGCTGGGGCTGCTCGACGTCCGTGGGCCGGGAGAACCGGTTCCGGTGCTGCTGGCACCCTCCGGCTGGGATCCCGTCAGCGAGCCCCTGGACGACTGGATCGTACGGACGGTGGCCGCGCTGTACTACCGGGGCCAGCGCGAGGTGCCACGGCTGCTGCTGGCCCGAGGGCTGCTGCTGCCGATCGTCGACGGACTGGACGAGATCTCCGAGGAAGCCCGCCGCAGCGCGGTGAAGGCCATCGACCACGCCGTCGGGCAGGATCGTCCCGTCGTCGTGACCTGCCGCTCCGCCGAGTACGAGGACGTGATCACAGCGGGGTCACCGACACCGGCCGCGGAACTGCACACGCTGCGGCGCGCCCCGGTGGTGGAAGTGGCCCGGGTCCCCGCGGAGGCGGCCATCACCTATCTCTCCGACGTGCACTGGCCCCCGGGAACGGACTGGAGCCCTGTCTACGCGCACCTGCGTACGGTGTCCGACAGCCCGGTGGCGACCGCTCTGACCACGCCGCTGATGATCTCCCTGGCCCGCGTGGTCCATGAGCGGCTCGGCGGTGACCCGGCGGAGCTCCTCGATCAGAGCATGTTCCGCTCCCGGCACGCCGTGGAGGACCATCTGCTCGGGCAACTGGTCCGGGCGGCCTACGCACCCGACCGGCTCCCGTCCGGAGCACCACTGGCCCTGGCCCGGCACGCCCCCGACACCTCGGACGCCCTGCGCTGGCTGACGTACCTCGCCCGCCATCTGCACCGCCGGCGGGAACGCGACTTCGCCTGGTGGCTGCTGCCGGGGCGGGCCTTCTCGACCTGGACGGTGCCCGCCCTCGGGCTCGCCGTGGCGGTACCGGTCATGACCGTGGTCACGGCCTGGCTGCTGTGGGCCGGGTTCCCCGACACCGCCAACCTTCCGGGTGCTCCCGGACCTGTCACCGTCGGGGCGTTCGCGGGCGCCGGCACCGGGGTCGTCGTGATCATCACCTGGTACGCCGGAGCGACGCGCCGGCCCGGGCGGCTCGCCTTGACCCCGCGAGGTTCTCTGTCCCGCCTGCGGCGGGGCCTGTGGTACGGCCTGATGGTCACCGGCGTGCCGGGCCTGACCGCCGTGGTGGCCGCGGCCGTCGGGATCTCCGTCGGCGGCGGCTGGTCCTACTCCTCGACCCGCCACTACTGCACGGTCGTGGCAGTGGGAGCGATGCTCTGCCTGACCGTGAGCCTCGGTCTCGCGATGCAGAGCTGGCTGGACGCGGCCCCGGTGCGCTCCGCGCACGCCGACCCGGTCGCCCTGTTGCGCGAGGACCGCCGTGCCGCGCTGGTCGGCGCACTGGCGGCGGGCGTCATCACGGCCCTGCTGGCCTTTCCCGCCGTCATCGCCGGGCTGGTCGCGGGATACCTGATGAACGCGGCCCTCACCGGGTGGTCGGGGGAGCCGAGCCTGGCTCAACTCGTCTCCTACGCCCTCGACATCGTGCCGGGGAACCGGCCCGAGGATCTGACCGCGGCCACCATCGCGGGCCTCGTGGGAAGCACCGTCGCGCTGCTCACCTGTCTGCCCAGGCCGTGGCCCCGGTTCGCGCTCACCACCTTCGTCCTGGCCGTTCGCGGCCGGCTGCCGTGGCGGTCGATGCGCTTTCTCACGGACGCCAGGGCCCGGGAGATCCTCCGGCAGTCCGGGGGAACCTTTCAGTTCCGCCATGCCCGGCTGCAGGAACGGCTGGTGGAGCAGCCGTACCCGGCCCGCACGCCGAGGAGGGCGCGCAACGCCGCGATCGCCGTCGCGGCCACCGCCGCCGTACTCGCGTCGGCGGGGAGCCTGTTGGTCCACCGCATGCCGGTGGACACGTCCCGGGCGACGCTGCTCATCCGTCATCCCGGGGGGATCGACATCAGTGCCGACGGCACCGTTCTGGCGGGCGTGCACGGAAGTACCGGGCAGACGCGGCTGTGGGACCTCAGGCACAGAAAGGCGCTCACGACCCTGCCGACCGGTTGGGTGGACAGCATGACCATCAGCGCCGACGGTCGGGAACTGGCCACCGCCCGGAACGACTACCACGGGAACTCGATCATCAAGGTGTGGAACACCAGGTCCGCCCGTGTCGTCAGCACCGTCCGTGTCGAGAAGTTGCTGGAGCAGGGTCTGGATCTCCTCGAATTCAGTGCCGACGGCCGGACCCTGGCGGCCACGTTCAACGACTCGTGCGAGGTGAAGGTGCTGAACGCCGAGACCGGAAAGGTCCGGATCACCCTGCATACGCACTGCGTCGTGCAGGACCTCGCGTTCGAAGCGGGCGGGCACGCGCTCACGACCGTGACGGACACCGCCTGGAACGCCGGGCATGCCGGATGGCAAGTATGGGACACGACGTCGGGGAAGCTGCTGAAGACGGCGGCATTCGGCGAGGAGAGTGAGACGAAGATCGATCGAAGCGGTCGGGTCATCGCTCTGGCCGGATCGGGAACATACACCTTCTGGAATATTCGGTCGGGCAGGAAGATCAGTTACGCGGATATCGCGGGCAACAGGGCACTGACCTTCAGCCAGGACGGGCGACTCTTCGCCACCGACGACCCGGTGTCGAACGATGTGATCGTCATCGATGTGGCCACCGGCAGAGCCGTGGGGAAACCGACGCAGGGGCATCGCGCTCCGGTCGACAGCGCCGCGTTCAGCGCCGACGACCGCACCCTGGTCACCGCCAGCGGTCAGGACGGGACGGCCAAGTTCTGGAACGTCGCGCGGCCGTGACCGTCGCCGCCGTGGCACGCGGCGATCGGGTCCGGGCCCGCCGACGATACAGTGCACACCGTGCGGGCGGACGATCACCAACAGGACTCACGCGTCGGGCGGCCGGACGGCCCCCGGCGCCGGGCCACGATCCACGACGTCGCCCGCCTCGCCGGCGTCTCCCGGCAGACCGTCTCCCGTGCGGTCAACGACAAGGGTGAGATCGACCCGGTCACCAAGGAACGCGTGCTGGAGGCGGCGCGGCTGCTGGACTACCGGCCGAGCCGGTTCGCCCGGGGGATGGTGCGCAAGGGGGCGGTGACCACCGGTCTGGTGATCCCGGACCTGATGAACCCGTTCTTCCCCGAGGTGGCCGCCGGGGTGCTGGAGGCGGCCGAGCAGCGCGGCTGGCAGGTCGTGGTGTGGGACTCCCGTACCGACGTGGACCGTGAGCGCGAGGCCCTCGACGTGCTCTCGCACCAGGCGGACGCGGTCGTCGGCTACTTCAAGAACGAGGACGCGGAACTCGCGCGGCTGCTCGGCGGAGTGCCGCTCGTGCTGCTCGAACGCGGCCCGCAGCAGACCCGGTTCGGCGCCGTCGGCATCGATGTCGCCGTCGGTATGGAGCGGGGCGTCGCCCATCTGGTCGCGGCCGGGCACCGCCGGATCGGGCTGCTGGACGGCGATGGCCTCTCCGCTCCAGGCCCGCGCCGGGCGGCCTTCCTCGACGAGGCCCGGCGGCACGGGCTGCCGGTCGACCAGGGGTGGATCGTGCTCTGCCCCGAGCACAGCGTGGCGGGCGGCGAGATCGCCATGGCCCGACTGCTGTCGGCGCACCCCGAGGTGACCGCCGTCGTCGGCTTCAACGACCTGATCGCCATCGGCGCGATCCGGACCGCCCGGAGCCGGGGGCTGCGGGTGCCGGACGACCTGGCCGTGCTCGGCTTCGACGGGCTCTCGCTCGGCGAACTGGTGGAGCCCGCGCTCACCACCCTGCACATCGACAAGCGCCGCCTCGGCCGGCTGGCCGTCGAGCAGGTCGCCCGGCTGCGGGCCGGCGAGGAGCCGCTGACCGGCGCGGACGCCTGGGTGATCCCCGAACTGGTGGTGCGGGCCTCGGCCTGAGCCGTCGTACCGGATCCCGGCGGTCCCGAACAGCTCTGACACCACGTCAACAGATAGCGCTTGCACGTCTCTTGACTGGTCTTTTCGGCCAGCCCAATACTCGTCGGCAACGTTCACGTGAACGTTCACGGGGCCTTCGACATCGTTGTCCTCCCCTTGCTCCGGAAAGGCGGGTGCGCGCCCATGGCACCACACCGAACGATCTCCCGCAGGCGGCTGCTGGGGGCCTCCCTGGGCGGCGCGGGTGCCGCGCTGCTGGGGCTGTCGGGATGCGGGACGGGCAGCGGCTCGATCTCCGCGGGCACCGACCACCTCACCATCTGGTACTGGAACGGCTCGCTGAGCGACAAGCTGCTCGCCACCTCCGCCAGAGGGGTTCCCGGGGTCTCCGGCCTCAAGGTGAAGGGCGCGCCGATCGCCGGCGACTACCGGGGCAGGCTGCGCACGGTGATGGCGGCCCGCGCCTACGTGCCGGACCTGGCCTGCCTGAACTCCCCGATCGGGGACTACTTCCCGGACGAGAACGAGTTCCTCGACCTGAGGGACCTCGGCGCGGACGCGGTCGAGGACGAGTACCTGGCCTGGAAGTGGAAGAGCTGCGTCAGCCCGTCCGGCCGGATGATCGGCTTCCCCCTCGACGCCGGCCCGACCGCGCTCTACTACCGCCGCGACCTCTTCGAGGCGGCCGGACTGCCCACCGAGCCCGCCGAGGTGGCCGAGGCCACCTCGACCTGGGAGAAGTACCTCGACGTCGGCAAGACCCTCAAGGCGAAGGCGCCCGGCAAGCCGTACCTGATCTCGCAGATCGCGTACGTCTTCCGGATGGCGCTGTACCAGAGCCCCAAGCAGTTCGTGGACGCCGACAACCACTTCATCGGCGACCAGGAACACGTCAAGCGGGCCTGGGACCTGGCCGTGGAGACCTACCGGCAGGGACTGAGCGCCCGTGTGCTGGACGGCACGCCCGACTTCAACTCCGCGCTCGGCGGCGGCCGGATCGCCTCGATGAACACCGCCGTCTGGTACATCAACGGCCTCAAGGACACCGCCCCCAAGACCGCGGGGAAGTGGCGGCTCACCACGATGCCGGGCGGCCCGGCGAACTACGGCGGCTCGTACGTCGGCATCACCCGCTACTGCCGGGACCCGGAAGGCGCGTTCGCCTTCCTCAAGTGGATGCTCGGCCCCGCGAACCAGCTGAAGAGCTATCAGGAGATGGCGCTGTTCCCGACCACCCCGGCCGCCTACGACCGGCCCGCGATGCGCAAGCCCGATCCCTTCTTCGGCGGCCAGATCCCCGTCGACGTCTTCGGACCGGCCGCCGAGAAGGCCCCGGTCATCTTCTTCAGCGCCTACGAGAACACCGCGAACACCCCTGTCTACCAGGAGCTCACGAACGTGGAGACGCTCGGCAAGAACCCCGACAAGGCGTGGCGTGACGCCATGGACGCGTCCCGGACCGCGCTCGCCCAGCGGGGGGTGAGCTGACATGGCCGCAGTGGCACAGACATCGTCGGCGGCGGACGTCACGGAGCCGGTCCGCGCACCGGCCCCGCGCGGTCGCTGGCGGCGCCACCTGCCGTCGTACGCCGCCATCTCGCCGTACTACGTGCTCTTCGCCGTCTTCGGCGCGTTCCCGGTGGGCTTCTCGCTGTACCTGTCCTTCCAGGACTGGGACGGGATCGGGGACATGAAGTTCGTGGGCTTCCGGCAGTACTACTGGCTGCTGCACGACTCGGTGTTCTGGCACGCGCTGCTGAACACCTTCGAGATCTGGTTCCTGTCCACGGTGCCGATGCTGTTCCTGGCGCTGGTCCTCGCCTTCCTGCTGCACTCGCAGACCCGGTTCTCCGCGGCCTGGCGGGTGGCGTACTTCATCCCGAACGTCACCTCGATGGTCGCGATGACGATCGTCTTCGGCTCGGTCTTCGCCCAGGCGGGCCTGGCCAACTCGCTGCTCAAGGCGGTCGGGGTGGACGGTGTCAGCTGGCTGACCTCGGCGCTGGGCATCAAGTCGGCGATCGCCCTCATGATCATCTGGCGGTGGGTGGGGTACAACGCGCTGATCTTCCTGGCCGGTCTTCAGGCCATCCCCACCGAGCTGTTCGAGGCCGCCCGGGTGGACGGGGCGAACAGCAGGCAGCTGCTCTTCCGGGTGATCGTGCCGCAGCTGCGGCCGGTGATCCTGTTCGCCGTCATCACGTCCACCATCAACGGCCTGCAGATCTTCACCGAGCCGCAGGTGCTCTTCTACTCGGACGACCCGGGCACCGCCGGCGGTCCCGGCCAGGAAGGCATGACGATCGTGCTCTACCTCTGGCAGAAGTCCTTCAACGACCTCCAGTTCGGCTACGGGGCGGCGATGGGCTGGCTGCTCTTCGCGGTCATCGCGCTGTTCGCGATCATCAACTGGCGGCTGGTGTCCGGCTCCGGCCGCGACGACCGCCCCGGCATCCCGCTCGGGAAGGAGACCGGCCGTGGCCGCTGAACGCACCGCCTCGAACGCGGGGCTCGCCATCGGGGCCGGGAGCAGGAGCACCCGGATCGCCGTCCGGATCGCCCTGCTCCTCGGGGTGC
The DNA here is from genome assembly GCF_044747345.1 of Streptomyces sp. NPDC090088. Classification (NCBI taxonomy): domain Bacteria; kingdom Bacillati; phylum Actinomycetota; class Actinomycetes; order Kitasatosporales; family Streptomycetaceae; genus Streptomyces; species Streptomyces sp. NPDC090088. Next base: position 1,785,383 of record NZ_JBIVDZ010000001.1, read on the forward strand.
TGGTCTCGCTGTTCCCGTTCTACTGGCTGGTGGTGATGGCCTCCGTCACCACCCAGGACATCCTGGCCTACCCGCCCCGGCTGCTGCCGGGCGACCAGCTCCTGCACAACATGCGGGAGGTGATCCACCGGATCGACTTCTTCACCTCGCTCTTCAACACGGTCGTCGTGGCCACCGTCGGCACCCTGCTGGTGCTGTTCTTCGACTCCCTGGCCGCCTTCGCGTTCGCCAAGTACGCCTTCCCGGGCCGGAAGATCCTGTTCGGGATCCTGCTGGCCACCTACATGATCCCGGCGCAGCTCTCGCTGGTCCCGCAGTTCGTCACCATGGCCCACTTCGGCTGGGCCGGCACCCTGAAGGCGCTGATCGTCCCGGGGGCGGCCAACGCGTTCGGCATCTTCTGGATGCGCCAGTACGCGCAGAACTCCCTGCCCGACGAACTCCTCGACGCCGGACGCATCGACGGGGCCGGTTTCTTCCGCCTGTACTGGCAGGTGGCGCTGCCGCTGTTCCGGCCCGCGCTCGCGTTCCTCGGCATCTTCACCTTCATCAGCCTCTGGAACGACTACATCTGGCCGCTGGTCGTCATGGTCAACCCCGACAAGGTCACCCTCCAGGTCGCCCTCGCCAACCTCAACGTCGCCTACAACACCGACTACGCGGTGGTGATGGCGGGCGCGCTGATGAGCGTGCTCCCGCTGATCGTGGTGTTCCTGATCGGGGCCCGGCAGTTCCTGCGGGACCTGGCGGCGGGGGCGACGAAGATGTGATCAGGGCCGGGCCTGCTCCCGGCGCGGGTTCGTGATCACGAAGGCCGCCACCAGGAACGCGACCGCCGCGACCAGCGCGCCGATGCCGAAGGCGCGGGCGGCGCCGTGGGTGAGGACCTGCGCCGGGGTGCCGGTGGCGTGCCGGGTCGCGGTGCCGTACACCGTGACCAGGACGGCGAGTCCGAGGGTGCCGCCGAGCCACTGCAGGGTCTGCATCAGTCCGGCGGCGGCACCCGCCTCGCGGGGTTCGATGCGGGCGAGGATGGTCGCGTTGAGCGGCATGAAGCTCAGCCCGACGCCCATGCCCAGCAACAGCAGCGGGCCGAGCAGCCCGGTGGCGTAGCCGTCGCCGGGCCGCAGCCGCCACAGCCAGCCGCCGGCGGCGACGAGCAGGGTGGTGCCGGTCAGCAGGATCGGCTTGGCCCCGAAGCGGGCCAGCAGCTTCGGCAGCAGCCGTACCACCGTGAACATGGCCAGGGTCATGGGCAGGAACGCGACCCCGGCCCGCAACGGGCTGTAGGCCAGGACCTGCTGGCAGACGAGGGTGAGGAAGTAGAAGGCGCCGAACATGCCGGCGGGCAGCAGCATGATGGTGAGGTAGCCGCCCGCCCGGTCGCGGTCGGCGAACAGCCGCAGCGGCATGATCGGCTGCCCGGCCCGGGACTCGATCAGGGTGAAGCCGCAGAGCAGTGCGACGGCGCAGCCGAACCCGAGCAGGGACTGGGTGTCGGTCCAGCCCTCCTCGGAGACCCGGATGAACGCGTACACCAGCGAGGTCATCCCGGCGGTCCCGGTCAGCGCGCCCGCCGCGTCGAAGCGGCCGGCGTGGCGCGGGGTCTCGGCGACGAACCGGGGCAGGGCCAGGAACAGGGCGATGCCGATGGGGACGTTGATGAGCAGCGCCCAGCGCCAGGAGGCCCAGGAGGTGAGCATGCCGCCGAGGACCAGACCCACGGAGGCGCCGATGCCGGCCATGGAGGAGTAGACGCTCAGGGCGTGGTGGCGGCGCGGTCCCTGGGGGAAGTTGGTGGTGATCAGGGCCAGGGTGCTGGGGGCGATCAGCGCGGCGCCGACCCCTTGCAGCGCACGGGCCGCGAGCAGCCAGCCGCCCTCGGCGGCCACCCCGCCGAGCAACGAGGACAGGGCGAACAGCAGCGCTCCGGCGCCGAGCGTACGACGGCGGCCGACGATGTCGCCGACCCGCCCGCCGAGCAGTAACAGGCCGCCGAAGGCGAGGGTGTAGGCGTTGAGCACCCAGGACAGGCCGGTGCGGCTGAACCCCAGGCTCCGCTGGATGTCGGGCAGCGCGACATTGACGACGGTGGAGTCGACGCCGACCATCATGTAGGCGGCGACGATGACGAGGAGGGCGGAGCGGAGCCCGGCGGGATGCGGGGAGCCCGGCGGGACACCGGCGGGGGTGGCGGATACGGACGGGCTGGACGGGGCGGACATGAGGTTCTCCCGGTCTGTGCGTCCCCCTGTACGCCCCCGGCGCGAACGGGCAGGCCGACTGCCCGTGGAGCACACGGCGATAAGCGGGGACTGTCTCCGTTTAGTGCTCGACAAGATACGGAGAGAGTCCCCGGTTTGCAAGGAGTAACTGGATGACGCAGGTCAGGCCCATGCGCGCGGACGCTCGGCGCAACTACGAGCGCTTGCTGAAGGTGGCCGTCGAGGCCTTCGCCGAGCATGGGGAGAACGCCTCGCTGGACGACATCGCCAAACGGGCGGGCGTCGGCTCCGGCACGCTCTACCGGCACTTCCCGACCCGGCAGGCGCTGCTGGAGGCCGCGATGACCGACCGGATGGAGGCGCTGGCGGCCAGCGGTGACGCGTTCGCCGCGGAGCTGCCGCCGGGGGCGGCGCTCATGGAGTGGCTGAACGAACTGTGCGTCGCCACCATCCAGGTACGCGGTCTGAAGGCCCTGCTGGGCTCGGCGGTCACCGACGGCAGCTCGGCCCCGCTGACGGCCTGCGGCCGGCTGGTGCGCGGCACGGCCACCCGTCTGGTGGACGCGGCGAAGGAGGAGGGCACCCTGCGCCCGGACATCGAGCCGATCGAACTGCTGCGCCTCGCGCACGGACTCGCCACGGCATCGGAGCTGGCCAACGGAGAGGGCCAGGACATCCGGCGGTATCTGTCGCTGCTCACGGAGGGGCTGCGGCCGTAGCACCCACGGCCGCGCACCCGCTCCCGGGATACCTCTAGAGGGACTCCGCCCCCGGCTTCACCATGTTGCGGACCGTGCGGGCCTTCACGAACTGGCCCATCGCGGTCATGTCCCACTCGCCGGAGAACTGGCGGACGAGCTTGGCCATCATCACGCCCGTCTGTGCCTCGGCGTTGGTGAGGTCGAAGCGGGCCAGCTCCTCGCCGGTCGCGGCGTCCAGGAGCCGGCAGTAGGCCTTGGCGACCTCCGTGAACTTCTGGCCGGAGAAGGAGTTCACCGTGAAGACCAGGCCGGTGACCTCCGGGGGGATCCGGCCGAGGTCGACCACGATCACCTCGTCGTCGCCGCCTCCCTCACCGGTGAGGTTGTCGCCGGAGTGCTTGATCGCGCCGCCCAGGATGGACAGCTTGCCGAAGTAGCAGCTGTCGATGTGGTTGCGCTGCGGGCCGTAGGCGATGACCGAGGCGTCCAGGTCGATGTCCTTGCCGCGGAACGCCGGCTCCCAGCCCAGGCCCATCTTGACCTGGGAGAGCAGCGGGCGGCCGCCCTTGACCAGGGACACCGTCTGGTTCTTCTGGAGGCTGACCCTGCCCTTGTCCAGGTTGATCTTCCCGGCGCCGGGGGCGGGCGGGGCGGGCGGTGCCGGGGGCGCCGGGGGAGCGGCGGGCGGGACCGGCTGGGTGGCGGCGGGCGCGGGTGCGGGTGCGGGCTGGGCCGCGGGGGCCGGAGCGACCACGGCGGCCGGTTCCTCCACCGTGACGCCGAAGTCGGTGGCGATACCGGCCAGACCGTCGGCGTACCCCTGGCCGACCGCGCGGGCCTTCCACGCGCCGTTGCGCAGATAGATCTCCACGACCACCAGGGCCGTCTCCGTGCCGAGCTGCGGAGGCGTGAAGGTGGCCAGCACCGAGCCGTCGGCCGCGTCGCGGATCGTCGCCGTCGGCTCGATGCCCTGGAAGGTCTGGCCCGCGGCGTCCGGGCTCGCCGTGACCACGATCTTCTCGATGCCCGGCGGGACCGACGCGGTGTCGACGATGATCGCGTCGGGCGCCGTGCCACCGCCCGAGCGGTAGGTCACGCCCGCGCCCGCCGGCTGGTTGTAGAAGATGAAGTCGTCGTCGGAGCGCACCTTGCCGTCGCCCGTGAGCAGCAGGCCCGACACGTCGAGCCGCACGGGAGCGGCGACGTCCACCGCCACCCGGGAGGCGGAGAGAGGGATGTTCGAGCCAGGGGTCATAGCTGTCATGCCGGGTGAACGAACGACCTCTCTTTACCGTTCCCTTAAACTTCTGCGGCACCACAGACTTCTACGGCACCACCACGATCTTCCGCCCCACCCCTGCCGCGAACTGCTCCAGGGCCTGCGGGTAGCTGTCGAGCGGCAGCCGGTCGCTGATGAAGATGTCCGGGTCCAGCACCCCGTTGGCGAAGAGTTCCGCCGCCCGCTCGTAGCTGTGCAGCACGGCCATGGAGCCGGTGATGGTGATCTCCTGGTTGTAGACGCGGTACGGGTCGATGGTCACCCGGGTCGCGTAGTCCGCGACGCCGAACTGGAGGAAGGTGCCGGCCTTGGCCACCCGCTCCAGGCCGTCCTGGATGGCGGCCGCGTTGCCGGTGGCGTCGATCACCACGTCCCAGCCCCGCGGCCGGTCCAGCTCGTCCGCGTTCGCGGCGGACGCCGAGACGCCCAGCCGGCGGGCGGTCTCCAGGCGGGCCGGGTTCAGGTCGACGACGTCGACGCTCGCCGCGCCGGTCCGCTTGGCCAGCTCCAGCATCATCAGGCCCATCGTCCCGGAGCCGTAGATCAGGACGTGCGCGCCCAGCCTCGCCCTCAGGACGTCGTAGCCGCGCACCGCGCAGGACAGGGGCTCGACCAGGGCCGCGTCCTGGGTGCGGACGTGCTCGGGGAGCTTCACGCAGTTGGCGACGGGGGCCACGGCGTACTGCGCGGCGCCGCCCGGTACCGTCACGCCGATCGCGGCCCAGCGCTCGCAGAGGTTGTTGTGGCCGTCACGGCAGTAGCGGCACTCGTGGCAGTACAGGGACGGGTCGACGGCGACCCGGTCGCCGATCGCCACCTCGGTCACCTGGGAGCCGACGCCGACCACCTCGCCGGCGAACTCGTGGCCCGGCACGATCGGCAGCTTGGGCGCGAACTCGCCCTGGAGGATGTGCAGATCGGTGCCGCACAGGCCGCACGCGGCCACCTCCACGACGACCTCGCGGGGGCCCGGGGTCGGGTCCGGGACCTCGGTGACGACGGCACGGCCCACGGACTCGATGACGGCGGCCTTCATTTCACGGCTCCCAACGACAGGCCCTGGACCAGCTTGTCCTGGGCGGCGAACCCCGCGGCGAGCACCGGCAGGGAGACGACGAGCGACGCGGCGCACACCTTGGCCAGGAACAGGCCCTGGCTGGTGATGAAGCCGGTCAGGAAGACGGGGGCGGTCTCGGCGACCACGCCCGTCAGGACTCGGGCGAAGAGCAGTTCGTTCCAGCTGAAGATGAAGCAGATCAGGGAGGTCGCGGCGATGCCGGGCAGGGCGATCGGGGCGACCACGCGCGCGAGGATCGTCGGCAGCCGGGCGCCGTCGATCTGCGCGGCCTCGATGACGGCGACCGGGACCTCGGCGAGGAAGGACTGCATCATCCACACCGCGATCGGCAGGTTCATGGAGGTGTAGAGGATGACCAGGAACCAGATGTTGTCCAGCATCCCGGTGTTCTTCGCGAACAGGTAGATCGGCAGCAGGCCGGCGACGACCGGCAGCATCTTCGTGGAGAGGAAGAAGAACAGGACGTCCGTCCACTTCCGCACCCGCCGGATCGACAGCGCGTAGGCCGCCGGGAAGGCGAGGACCAGGACGAACAGGGTCGAGACGATCGACGCCACCGCCGAGTTGACCAGCGCCGGCCAGGGGCTCGCGCCGCCGCCCGTGCCGAAGAACTCGCGGTAGCCGTCCAGGGTGAGGGCGGCACCGAAGGAGGGCGGGTTGGTCGCCGCGTCCGCCTCGGAGTGGAAGGACGTCAGCGCCATCCAGGCGATGGGGAAGAAGAAGACGATGCCGACCAGCCAGGCCACCAGGCCGATGCTCAGGCCCCGGTGCTTCCTGGCGCGTAGGGCGAGGCTGCTCATGCGCGGGACGCCTCCTCTCGGAACAGGGACGACACCACGCGCAGGGCGAAGGTCGCGATGACGATCGAGCCGATGACCACCAGGACGCCCGCGGCCGAGGCGAGGCCGTTCTCGTGGGCCTGGTAGAAGCTCTGGTAGACGGTGTAGGGGAGGTTGGCGGTGCCCAGGCCGCCGGACGTGATCGTGAAGACCGCGTCGAAGTTCTGCACGATGTAGATGCAGCCGAGGAGGGCGCCGAGTTCGAGGTAGCGGCGCAGGTGCGGGAGTGTCAGATGGCGGAAGATCTGCCACTCGTTGGCGCCGTCCACCCGCGCGGCCTCGATCTGCTCGGGGTCCCGGCTCTGCAGCCCGGCGAGCAGGATCAGCATCATGAACGGCGTCCACTGCCACACCAGGGCGGCCTCGACCGCGAGCAGCGGGGTGCTGGAGATCCAGTCGGGCTGCGGGCCGCCGACGTAGTGCAACAGGCCGTTGAGCAGGCCGTACTCGGGGTTGTAGAGGACGTGTTTCCAGAGCAGGGCCGCGGCCACCGGGACCACCAGGAACGGGGCGATCAGCAGGGTGCGGACGACGCCCCGGCCGCGGAATCTGTTGTTCAGCAGCAGGGCGAGCGCGAGGCCCAGCACCAGGCTGACCAGGACCACGGTCACGGTGAGCAGCACGGTCGTCCAGACCGAGTGGCGCAGGTCGGCGTCGGTGAGGACCTGGCGGTAGTTGTCGACACCGGCGAAGTGCCGGGCCTTCGGGTAGAGGGCGTTCCAGTCGAAGAAGGAGATGACCACCGTGGCCACGAACGGCAGCTGGGTCACGACGATCATGAAGACCAGGGCGGGCAGGAGCGGGGCCCGGGTGGCCCAGGCGCGCAGACGGGCGGAGGGCGGCCGCGAGGCGCGTACGGGTGTCGCTGCGTAGGGGGCTGTCGTCGCGGTCATCGTCCCTCGTACTCCTTGGAGATCTTCTCGGCGAGCTGCTGGGACTTCTTCAGGGCCGAGTCGACGGACTGCCGTCCGGCGATGGCCGAGCTGATCTCCTGGGAGACCTTGGTGCCGAGATCGGTGAACTCGGGGATGTCGACGAACTGGATGCCGGGCGCGGGGCGCGGCTGCACGCCGGGGTCGTTCGGGCGGGCGCTCTCGATGGCCTCCTTGGTCATCTCCTGGAAGGCGGCGGCCGACTTCACGTAGTCGGGGTTCGTGTACGTCGAGGCCCGCTTGCCCGCCGGGACGTTGGACCAGCCGCTGGTCTCGCCGACCAGCTGCTCGTACTGCTTGCTCGACGCCCACGAGATGAACTTCCAGGCCTTGTCCGGGTTGCGGGAGGCCTTCTGGATGCCCCAGGCCCAGGTGTAGAGCCAGCCGGCGGACTTGGTCCGCTCGACGGGCGCGGGGACGTAGCCGAGCTTGCCCTTGACCGGGGAGCCGTTCGCCTCCAGGAGACCGGCCGCCGAGGTCGCGTCGTACCACATGGCCGTCTTGCCCTGGGTCATGTTGTTGAGGCACTCGGCGAAGCCGGACTGCGGGGCCCCGGACTCGCCGTGCTCGCGGACCAGGTCGACATAGAACTTCGTCGCCTTCTCGAAGCCGGACCCGGTCAGCCGCGCCTTCCAGTCCTTGTCGAACCAGGTGCCGCCGAAGGTGTTCACCACCGTGGTCAGCGGCGCCATCAGCTCGCCCCAGCCGGGCAGCCCGCGCAGGCAGATGCCGCGCATGCCGGACCGCGCGCCGTCCACCTTCGCGGCGAGGTCGGCGACCTGCTGCCAGGTGGGGTGCGCGGGCATCGTCAGGCCCTTCGCCGCGAACACGTCCTTGCGGTACATCAGGAACGACGACTCGCCGTAGAAGGGCTCGCCGTAGAGCTTGCCGTCGTTCGCGGTCAGCGACTCGCGCATCGGCTGGAGGATGTCCTGCTGGTCGAAGCCCGGGTCCTTGGCGACGTACGAGTCCATCTCGTGCAGCCAGCCGTTGCGGGCGTAGATCGGGATCTCGTAGTTGGACAGGGTGGCCACGTCGTACTGGCCGGCCTGGTTGGCGAAGTCCTGGCTGATCTTGTCGCGGACGTCGTTCTCGGGCAGGACGGTGAAGTTGACCTTGATGCCGGTCTCCTTGGTGAAGCGCGGGGCGAGCTTCTGGAGTTCGGTCATCTGCGGGTTGTTGACCATCAGCACGTTGATCGAGTCGCCGCCGGAACCGGACCCGCCCGCGCCGACCCAGCAGCCGGAGAGCAGCGGGGCGAGCAGCGTCCCTGCGGCGGCCATGGCGAGGGTGACGCGCGGCCTCCGTCGGCTCGGGGTTCGCATGGATCGCTCCTGGAGGAATCGGGATATAAGGGGCAGTGGAGGGTGTGGAAAGGCCTTCGGGCAGGGAGTGGGGCGGGGGTCAGACCCGGATGACCTGGGGGCCGAGCAGGGAGTAGCGGTGGGCCTCGGCGGTGGGCAGCAGGGTGCTCGTCACGATCGCCTCCAGGGCGCCTACCTCGGCGAAGCGGCAGAAGCTGACGGCTCCGAACTTGGTGTGCACGCCCGCGAAGACCGTCCTGCGCGCGGCCCGGACGGCCTGCGCCTTGACCTCGCTGACGGCGGGGTCCGGGGTGGTCAGCCCGTGCTCGCGCGAGATGCCGTTGGCTCCGATGTAGGCGAGATCGAGAACGAAGCCGGCGAGCATCTTCGTCGTCCAGTGGTCGACGGTCGCCAGCGTGCCGGGCCGCACCCGGCCGCCGAGCAGCAGGACCGACATGTTCTCGGTCTCCGCGAGCGCGCCCGCGACCGGCAGTGACGCCGTGACCACGGTCAGCGGCCGGTCCGTCGGCAGCGCCTCGGCGATGAGCTGCGGGGTGAAGCCCTCGTCGACGAAGACGGTCTCGGCGTCGCCCAGCAGCTCGGCGGCGGCCGCCGCGATCCGCCGCTTCTCCGGCACATGGCTGGTCGAGCGGAAGGCGAGGGTGGTCTCGAAACCGGCGCTCTCGACGGGGTAGGCGCCCCCGTGGGTGCGGCGCACCAGGCCGTGGTCCTCCAGGGCGCGCAGATCGCGCCGGATGGTCTCCTTGGCCACCCCCAGGGCGCCGGCGAGCGCGGTGACGTCGACGGAGCCCGAGGCGCGTGCGGCCCGCACGATCTCGCGCTGGCGTTCCTCCGCCGTCTGCGTGCTCATCTCGTCACCCACTCCCTTGTGGAAACGCCGTGGAACTGCCCGTTCGGGCCATGCAGCAAGTTCTACAGCGGGTGTGCGGGGCTGACCAGGTCTGTTGCGGGCCCGATACTGCCCGTGTGGGCCCGTTTGCCCGGCGGAGTGCCCGCCTCGGACCTGCGCGGCTGTCCGGGGAGGGGTGGGATCAGGCGGCCCGGATGCCCGAACGCGGCGGCGGGCGGGCCCGTTCGGTGCCCGCCCGCCGCCGCGTGCGATCGTTTCGCGCCGTCGCGCGTACCGCTGTCAGTACGGCCAGATGGGCGGGTCGTTCACGAAGCGGCCGCCGAGGTGGGTGTGGGCCGGGTTCTCCGGGTCCAGCTCGCCGTGCTCGGCGATCAGCTTCCCGGCGTACTGCTCGGAGTCGTCCCGCGGGTCGTAGCCGAGCGCCCGCGCGCTCGTCAGGTCCCACCACAGGCGGGTGTTGGCGGAGGAGCCGTAGACGACGGTGTGGCCGACCTCCTCGGCGGTCAGGGCCGCGTGGAAGAGGCGGGCGCCGTCGGCGGGGCTCATCCACACGGAGAGCATCCGTACGTCGGTGGGCTCCCCGAAGCAGGAGCCGATGCGGACGGAGACGGTCTCCAGGCCGTGCCGGTCCCAGTACAGCTGGGCGAGGTCCTCGCCGAAGGACTTGGACAGGCCGTAGAAGGTGTCCGGGCGGTGCGGGGTGTCGACCGGGATGAGGGGGTCGCCCGCGCGGGGGGCCGGGGTGTGGCCGACGGCGTGGTTGGAGGAGGCGAAGACGATGCGCGGCACGCCGGCCTCGCGGGCCGCCTCGTACAGGTTGTACGTGCCCTCGATGTTCGACCGCAGGATCTTCTCGAAGGGTGCCTCCAGGGAGATCCCCGCGAGGTGCAGGACCGCGTCCACGCCGCGCACGGCCTCGCGCAGCGCCTCCTTGTCGGAGAGGTCGGCGGTGATCGCGTCCGGCTCGCCCTCGACCGGGCGCACGTCGAAGAGGCGCAGGGTGTAGCCGTACTCCGGGAGCAGGGAGCGCATCAGGGTGCCGAGCCCGCCTGCGGCGCCGGTCAGCAGTAGCGTGCGGGGAGTGGGCATCCACGGTCTCCTTGACTCGGCACGGGTCGCGTACATGCATGATATTCACATGCGTGGACACGCTAGGGAGCTGGGGTGTGCCGAGTCAAGTGTGCATGCGCGTGCGGAAATCTGCTCGCATGGTGCGTGTTTGCCTGCTTGACCGGCCCTCGGGAGGGCTCGTAACGTGGTCGCGTTCATGAATATGGACACCGATCAGAGACATGCATCGACAGGGAGCGCCCGTGACGCCAGCCCCTCTCGCCGCCCGGCTTCGTGACCCGCGCGGGCCGCTCTTCTTCCCCGTCACCGCCTACGGCCCCGACGGCTCCCTCGACCTCGACGTCTACCGCGAGCACGTGCGCCGGGGCGTCGAGGCCGGCGCAGCCGCCGTGTTCGCCTGCTGCGGCACCGGGGAGTTCCACGCACTGCTCCCGGAGGAGTTCGAGGCCTGCGTGGGCGCTGCCGTGGCCGCGGCCGACGGACGGGTACCGGTGATCGCGGGCGCGGGCTACGGCACCGCGCTCGCCGTACGCTACGCGCGTCTCGCCGAGGCCGCGGGCGCCGACGGCCTGCTCGCCATGCCGCCCTACCTGGTGGTCGCCGGCCAGGAGGGGCTGCTGCGGCACTACCGGGAGGTGGCCGCGGCGACCGGCCTCCCGGTGATCGTCTACCAGCGGGACAACGCGGTGTTCACCCCGCCCACGGTCGTCGAACTCGCCCGCACCGAGGGCATCATCGGCTTCAAGGACGGCCTTGGCGACCTGGACCTGATGCAGCGCATCGTCAGCGCCGTCCGCACCGAGATCCCCGGCGACTTCCTCTACTTCAACGGCCTGCCCACCGCCGAACAGGCCCAGCTCGCCTACCAGGCCATCGGCATCGGCCTCTACTCCTCGGCCGTCTTCTGCTTCGTCCCCGAGATCGCCCTCGCCTTCCACGCCGCCCTCCGCGAGGGGAACCGGGCGACGGCGGAGCGCCTGCTGGACGGCTTCTACCGCCCGTTCGTCGAACTCCGCGCCCAGGGACGGGGATACGCCGTCTCCCTCGTCAAGGCGGGCGTACGCCTGCGCGGTCTCGACGTCGGCGAGGTCCGGCCCCCGCTGCACGAGCCGGGCGAGGACCATGTGAAGCAGCTCGCTCAGCTGATCGAGCGTGGGTACGCGCTGCTGGAGGAGGACGCGTGAGCACCTCCGCGTCCGGAGGAGGCCGCATGAAGACGTCGACGTTCGTCTACCCCTGGGACGTCAACGGGGACCCCGGGGCCCCGGACCGCGTCGCCGCGCTCGGCGTGGACCAGGTGACCCTGGCCTCCGCCTACCACTCCACCCGGGCCCTGACCCCCCGTCACCCCCGCCGCCGTGTCGTCACCGCCGAGCACGCGGCCGTCTACTACCCGGCGGACGGGCGCTGGACGGGCCGCGAGCTGCGCCCGTACCCGGCGGGCGACTGGGCCCCCGGCGACGCCTACGGCGAGGCGGCCGAGGCACTGCGCGGCGCCGGTCTGGAGGTCCACACCTGGGTGATCCTCGCCCACAACTCCCGTATGGGCGCCGAACATCCGGCCACCTCCGTCGTCAACGCCTACGGCGACCGCTACCCCTGGGCCCCCTGCATCGCCCAGCCCGCCACGCGCGCGTACTTGACCGACCTCGCCGCCGAGGCCGCCGTCCGCCCGGGCGCCGCCGGCACCGAACTGGAGTCCCTCGGCTGGTACGGCCTCCAGCACCTGCACGCCCACGACAAGACCGCCGGGGTCCCGCTCGGGGACGCCGGCCAGTACCTGATGGCCCTCTGCTTCTGCCCGGCGTGCCGGGCCGGCTACGGCGAACAGGGCCTGGACGCCGACGAGCTGGCGACCGCCGTACGCGAGGCACTGGAACCGCTGTGGCGCGGCGCGGCCGACGACACCGGCTGGCCCACGGTGGAGAAGCTGCTCGGCGAACCGGTCGCGGCGGCCACGCGCGCGTGGCGCGACGGACAGGCCCGCACCCTCCAGGAGACGGCCGTCGCGGCGGTGCGCGCGGCGGCCCCCGAGGGCTTCCAGGTGCTGCTGCACGCCGACCCGGTGGCCTACCACTGCGGCGCCAACGCGGGCGTGGATCCCGCCCACATACTCGCGGTCGCGGACGGGGTCGTGGTCCCCTGCGCGGGCGGTACGGCCCCGCTGGCGCCCTTCGCCGAGCACGCGCCCGTGGACACCGTGCTCGCCGCCAACTTCGGGGTGGTCTCCGGCATGGGCGGCAGCCCGGCCACCTTGGCGGCCGACGCGGAGCGCGCCCGGCAGCTGGGCGCCACCGAACTGCGGCTCTATCACGCCGGGTTGGCGTCCGACGGCGACCTCGCGGCGGTACGGGAGGCGCTGCGCTGAGCCAGTGACCCGGCGGTGGCCAGCAGCGCACCGCCGAGGACCGCCAACAGCCAGCGGTGGTCCACGAGTTCGACGAGGGCGGCGCCCGCCGTCAGCCCGATCACGTTCGGGGTGAACATCAGCGTGTCGGCGGTCGCGGACGCCCGCCCCAGCGCGGCGGCCGGGATCTCGCGCTGGACGGCGGTGTGGGCGGCGATCAGCACGCAGGGGAGGCCGAGGCCGCCGGCCAGGCTGCAGATGAGTAGTGATATGTCACATGGCACCGCCCGCACGGCCATCGCCACCCCCGTCAGCGCGATCCCGTACCCCGCGAACCGCCGCTCGCCCAGCCGCCGCAGCGCGGGCCCGGAGACCAGCCCGACCGCGACCGAGCCGACGCCCTGGACCGTGTACAGCACGCCGACATAGGCGGGGGAGTGGCCGACGGTGTCCACGACGGCGTAGTTCAGGCTGCTGCCGAGCGAGGCCAGGCACATCGTGGCGCCGCCGGCCCGGACCAGCGGCCGCAGCACCGGACGCGCCCACAGCAGCCGGACGCCCTCGGCGGTCTGCCGCCGCCAGTTCCCGGCGGCCGGCCCCGGCCGCTCCTCGCGCACCCGGAGCAGCGCGCACACCCCAGCCGCCAGTACGAACGTCAGCGCGTCCAGCAGCACCACGCCCGGCCCGCCGTACGCCGTGTACAGCGCGGCCCCGGTCAGCGGCGCGACCAGCTTCATGCCCTCGCGGGCGGTCATCCGCAGCCCGTTGAAGTCGCCGAGGAGGGCGGGATCGACGGTGGCGACGACGAGGGCGGAGTTCGCCGCGTCCTCCACGACGCCCGCCGCGCCGTAGACGAGGAGGACCGCGAACAGGAGCCGGACGGAGGCGGGGGAGTCGACGGTCAGGAGGGACAGCAGCAGACCGGCGAGACCGAGGTTGACACAGATCAGCAGGGGTTTGCGGCGGACGCGGTCGGCGAGGGTGCCGAGGACCGGCCCGGCGAGGGTCGGGGCCCAGAGGGCGGCGGTGCACAGGGCGGCGAGGCCGTCGGAGCCGGTGAGGTCCTTGACCCAGACACCCGACACCAGCCAGAGCGCCGACGTGCCGAACCCGGACACCACGACGCCGGCGAGGTAGAGGGCCGCGTTACGGTCGCGCAGCAGCCGGAACACGGACCAGGAGGTGGCTTTCATGCCTGCTCATCGTGGGTCTAAGGCGGGGCTGCGGGGATCGGGCAGGTGCCTTAGAAGTGCGCGGGGAGTGCGCGGAAGGCACGAGGGAAGTACGGCGGACCGATGAGTCTCGGCGGTCGCCGCGGTCCACCCCTCGAAGGCTGTTTCCGTATCGGCAGGAGGAACCGGAATGACCGGCACGACCATGATCGACCTCGGTCCGCAGACGAGGATCGTGGCGGCGCTCGCCGAGCGGGTGACGGACGAACAGCTGGCCGGGGTGACACCGTGCCCGGCCTACGCGGTCCGGCACCTGCTGGGCCATGTGGCGGGACTCTCCGTGGCGTTCCGGGACGCGGCCCGCAAGGACCTGGGGGCGACGACCGCCACGCCGCCCGGCACCGTCACGCCCGACATCGGGCCGGACTGGCGGGCGGAGCTGCCCAAGGCGCTCGACGAACTGGCGGCGGCCTGGCGGGATCCGGACGCGTGGAGCGGTATGACGCGGGCGGGCGGGGTCGACCTGCCCGGGGAGGTGGCGGCCGCGGTCGCCGCCGACGAACTGGTCGTGCACGGCTGGGACCTGGCCCGGGCCACGGGCCAGGAGTACGCCCCGGACCCGGCGGCGCTGGCAGCGGCGCACGGCTTCCTGCGGATGGCGGCGCAGGGCGACCGCGGTCCGTTCGGGCCGGTCGTGCCGGTACCGCAGGAGGCCTCGCTGCTGGACCGGACGGTGGGGCTGAGCGGCCGGGACCCGGGGTGGAAGCCGTGACAGGACGCGAACGGTGAGCGGACGGGGACCCGGATCCGTACTCTCCTCGCCATGCCCCTGAGTCTCACCGTCCTCGGCACCGCCTCCCCGCACCCGCGCCCCGGCCGCCCGTGCTCGGGCTACCTGCTGCGGGGCGGCGGCGCCGAGGTGTGGGTGGACGCGGGCACCGGGACCTTCGCGGAGTTGCAGCGGCACACGGATCCGGCGCGGCTCACGGCGATCTGGATCTCGCACCTGCACGCCGACCACAGCGCGGACCTGCTGGCCGCCGCGTACGCCTACGCCTTCGGCGGGATGACACCGGCCGCGCCCATCCCGGTGTACGCGCCCCAGGAGTGCGCACCGCGCCTCGCGGCCTTCCTCGGCCGACCCGATCCGGGCTTCCTACGCGGGGTGCTCGACTTCCGGCCCCTGTACGACGGCCACAGCGTCCGGCACTGGAACCTGCGGCTCACCGCGCGGGCGGTCGCCCACGGCACCGAGGCGTACGGGCTGCGCGCCGAGTGCCAGGGGAGCGTGCTCGCCTACTCCGGGGACAGCGGCCCCTGCGACGCGCTCACCGAACTGGCCGCCCGCGCGGACGTGTTCCTGTGCGAGGCCGACCTCGACGAGCATCGCGAAGGCGAACGGGTCCATCTGACACCCGAGGACGCGGGCCGGTTCGCCCGGGACGCGGGCGCGCGGGAGCTCCTGATCACCCACGTGGGGCCGGCCCTGACCCGGGAGATGGCGGCGGCCCGGGCCGGAGTGATCTTCGGCCGGGGGACGGCGGTCGCCCGGGAGGGCGAGGCACGGGGGTTCTGACACGACCGAAGCGGTCCTGTGCCCCGTGACCGTCACGTGACCGTCACGCCGGGCCACCGGGCCGGGCTCGGGAACCCTCCCGGACGGCCACGCGACCCGCCTCCACGGCCGGCGCCCGATCGGATCGCGGTGGAGAAGGCGGGGGCCATCGGCGAAGGTGAGGGCATGGAGACAGCGAGACTTGTGCTGCGGAGGTTCGGGCCGGAGGACGCGACGGCGCTGGCGGAGTACCGGTCGGATCCGGAGGTCAGCCGGTACCAGTCGTGGGAGGCGCCGCTGTCGGCCGGGGACGCCGAGCGGCTCGTGGCCGCGTTCTCGGCCGGAGACCCGGGGGATCCGGGGTGGTTCCAGTACGCCGTCGAACTGCGGGACGCCCCGGGGCTGATCGGCGACATCGGGGTGTGCCGGAGCCGGGACGGGCGGCAGGCGGAGGTGGGGTTCACGTTCGCCCCGGCGTACCAGGGGCAGGGCTATGCCACCGAGGCCGTGGCGCGGGTGGTGGACCTGCTGCTGGTGGACGAGGGGCGCCACCGTGTCTCGGCCGACTGCGACGGGCGGAACGTCCGCTCGGCGCGGCTCCTGGAGCGCGTCGGGTTCCGCCGTGAGGGCCGTCTCGTCCAGAGCACCTGGATGAAGGGGGAGTGGACCGACGACCTCCTGTTCGGGCTGCTCGCCTCGGAGTACCGGGCCATGAAGGGCCGCATCCGGCACGGCAGTTGAGCAGCCCTTCCGGCTCACCTCTGTCAGAAGCATTGACGAAACACGGCCGTCCTCCTACCTTCGTCCGCGTCGTACTTCGTACGTCATATATGAGACGCGATACGCGAGATCAGATACGTCAGACCGGGTCCCCGGGCCCGGTACGTGACCCCGAGAGGCGCGCATGACCTCTGTGCCCATGCCGATCCCGTCCCGCACGCAGTACGTGCTGGACGCGATCAAACACCGCATCCTCACCGGGCAGCTGACGCCCGGTCAGGCCCTGGTGGAGACCGAGCTCGCCGCGCAGTTCGGGGTGTCCAAGACCCCCGTGCGCGAGGCGCTCAAGACCCTCGCCGGGACCGGGCTGGTCGTGATGAGCCAGTACAAGGGCGTCACGGTGCGCATGGTGGACGCGGACATGGCCCGCGAGGTCTACGACGTACGGCTCCTGCTCGAACCCGAGGCGCTCCGCCGGGCCGTGCGGCGCGACGCCTCCCTCGACGCCGCCCGCGACGCCCTCACCCGCGCCGACGACGCCACCGACACCGCCGAACGCTCCCTCGCCAACCGGGACTTCCACCGCGCCCTGTACCTCCCGTGCGGCAACCCGCTGCTCGCCCGGATGCTCGACGAGGTCCGCGACCAGGCCGCCCTCGTCTCCGCCGTGGCCTGGGCCGCCTCCCCCTCCTGGGAGCGCGAGGCCGGCGAACACCGCGAGATCCTGCGGCTCGCCCTGGCCGGGGACGCCGACGGTGCCGCCCGCACCCTGCACGCCCACATCGCGTCCTTCGTCGAGCGCGCCTACCCCGAAGCCCAGGCAAAGGAAGGACAGGAATGAGCAGCGTGGCATTCGAGACCCAACGGGCGGCCCTGGCCGACGTCGTGGCCATCCCGGTGACTCCCTTCGCCGAGGACGGCAGCGTCGACCAGGACGCCCACCGGGCCCTGCTGCGCCGCCTCCTCGACGGCGGGATCCGCACCCTCACCCCCAACGGCAACACCGGCGAGTTCTACGCCCTCACCCCCGAGGAGCGGCGGCTCGTCACCGAGTCGACCCTCGACGAGACCGGGGACCGGGCCGCCGTCCTCGTCGGCGTCGGACACGACGTGCCCACCGCCGTCGCCTCCGCCCGGCACGCCCGGGAGCACGGCGCCCACATGGTGATGGTCCACCAGCCCGTCCACCCGTACGTCGCACAGTCCGGCTGGGTCGACTACCACCGCGCGATCGCCGAGTCCGTCCCCGAACTGGGCGTCGTCCCCTACGTCCGCAACGCCCAGCTCACCGGCGCCCGCCTCGCCGAACTCGCCGACGCCTGCCCCAACGTGATCGGCGTCAAGTACGCGGTCCCGGACGCCGCCAAGTTCGCCGCCTTCGCCCGGGACGCGGGGCTCGACCGCTTCGTCTGGGTCGCCGGGCTCGCCGAGCCCTACGCGCCCTCCTACTTCTCGGCCGGCGCCACCGGCTTCACCTCCGGTCTGGTGAACGTCGCCCCGGCCGTTTCGCTGAACATGATCGAAGCGCTTCGATCAGGCGACTACCAGGCCGCCATGAAGGTCTGGGAGCAGATCCGCCGGTTCGAGGAACTCCGCGCTGCCAACGGCTCAGCCGACAACGTGACCGTCGTCAAGGAGGCCCTCGCCTCCCTCGGCCTGTGCCGCCGCGACGTCCGGCCGCCCAGCAGGCAGCTGCCCGAGGAAGACCGCGCCGAGGTCGCCGCCATCGCCTCCGGATGGTCCATATGAACACCCTTCGCAAGCAGCCCGGGGAACTCAGAAGCCACCAGTGGTACGGCACCGAAGGCCTCCGCTCCTTCAGCCACCGCGCCCGCACCCGCCAGCTCGGCTACCTCCCCGAGGAGCACCTCGGCAAGCCGGTCATCGCGATCCTCAACACCTGGTCGGACATCAATCCCTGTCATGTGCACCTCCGTGACCGGGCCCAGGCGGTGAAGCGGGGCGTCTGGCAGGCGGGCGGGTTCCCGCTGGAGTTCCCGGTCTCCACCCTCTCCGAGACCTTCCAGAAGCCGACCCCGATGCTCTACCGCAACCTCCTCTCCATGGAGACCGAGGAGCTGCTGCGGTCGTACCCGGTCGACGGCGCCGTGCTGATGGGCGGCTGCGACAAGTCCACCCCGGCCCTCCTCATGGGTGCCGCCTCCGTCGACCTGCCGGCCGTGTTCGTGCCCGCCGGGCCCATGCTCCCCGGCCACTGGCGCAACGAGGTCCTCGGCTCCGGCACCGACATGTGGAAGTACTGGGACGACAAGCGCGCCGGCCTGATCGGCGACTGCGAGCTGACGGAGCTGGAGAGCGGACTGGCCCGGTCGCCCGGTCACTGCATGACCATGGGGACGGCCTCCACGCTCACCGCCGCCGCCGAGGCCCTCGGCGTCACCGTGCCGGGCGCCTCCAGCATCCCGGCCGTCGACTCCGGGCACGACCGGATGGCCGCGCAGGCAGGCCTGCGGATCGTCGAACTCGTCCACCGGGACCGGAAGCTCTCCGAGCTCCTCACCGCCGACGCATTCGAGGACGCCGTCACCACCGTGCTCGGCCTCGGCGGCTCCACCAACGCCGTCATCCACCTCATCGCCATGGCCGGCCGGGCCGGGGTGCGGCTCACCCTCGACGACTTCGACCGCATCGCCCGTACCGTGCCCGTCCTCGCCAACGTCCGGCCCGGCGGCCAGAAGTACCTCATGGAGGACTTCCACTTCGCGGGCGGCCTGCCCGGCTTCCTCTCCCGCATCCCCGACCTGCTCCACCTCGACCGGCCGACGGTCTCGTACGACAGCTACCGCGAGCAGCTGGCCGGCGCCCGGGTCCACAACGACGACGTCATCCGGCCCCGGGACAACCCGGTCGCGAGCGAGGGCGGAGTCGCCGTGCTGCGCGGCAACCTCTGCCCGGACGGTGCCGTCATCAAGCACATCGCCGCCGAACCGCACCTGCTCAAGCACACGGGTCCGGCCGTGGTCTTCGACGACTACCGGACCATGCAGCGCACTCTGAACGACCCGTCGCTGGGCATCACCGCCGACAGCGTGCTCGTGCTGCGCAACGCCGGGCCCAAGGGCGGCCCGGGCATGCCCGAGTACGGCATGCTGCCCATCCCCGACCACCTCCTCAAGCAGGGCGTCCGGGACATGGTCCGGATCTCCGACGCCCGGATGAGCGGCACGAGTTACGGCGCCTGCGTGCTGCACATCGCGCCTGAGTCGTACGTCGGCGGACCCCTCGCACTCGTGCGCAGCGGCGACTCCATCACCCTGGACGTCGCGGCGCGCACCCTCCGGCTCAACGTGGACGACGAGGAGCTGGAGCGGCGCAGGGCGCGGTGGACACCGCCGCCCGTGCGCCAGGAGCGCGGCTACGGAGCGCTCTACGACCAGCAGATCACCCAGGCCGACACCGGCTGCGACTTCGAGTTCCTGGCCCGGCCGGGAGAAGTCCCGGACCCGTACGCGGGCTGACCCCGTCTTTCCCCTTGTTTCCCTCTGACGATCGTCGAAGCGCTTCAATCACGTGTATGCAGCAAGCGCTTCCTGCACCCGCTGTAAGCGTCCCATCGCGAACGGAGAACAGGTCATGGCCCAAGCCGCAGCCGTGGCGAAACCGCCCGCGCCACCCAGGCGGCGCCGTGTCTCGGCGACGCCGCGCAGACTGCCGTATCTGCTGATCGCGCCGGCCGCGCTGCTGATGCTGGGCTTCATCGCCTACCCGGTGCTCAGCGTCTTCTACTACAGCCTGCAGAACTACAACCCGACCAAGCCCTGGCGGAACGGCTTCGCGGGCCTCGACAACTTCACCCAGGCCTTCGCCCACGACCCGCAGTTCTGGGACACGCTGACCTTCAGCGCCAAGTGGGTCGTGGTGGAAGTCGGGTTGCAGCTGCTGTTCGGACTCGCGCTGGCGCTGATCGTCAACCAGACGTTCGTGGGGCGGGCGTTGGGGCGGGCGCTGGTCTTCTCGCCGTGGGCCGTCTCCGGCGTGCTGACCTCCGCGATCTGGGTGCTGCTCTACAACTCCCAGACGGGCATCACGCGGTATCTCGCCGACGCGGGCATCGGGTCGTACGGCACCAGCTGGCTCTCCGACACCTCGACCGTCTTCCCGGCGGCGGTGGTCGCCGACCTCTGGCGAGGCGTCCCCTTCTTCGCGATCCTCATCCTCGCCGACCTCCAGTCCGTCTCCAAGGACCTCTACGAGGCCGCGGAGGTCGACGGGGCGAGCCGGCTCAAGCAGTTCTGGCACATCACGCTCCCGCACCTCAAGGACGCCATCGTCCTGTCCACGCTGCTGCGCGCGGTCTGGGAGTTCAACAACGTCGACCTGCTCTACACCCTGACGGGCGGCGGACCGGCCGGGGAGACCACGACCCTGCCCCTCTACATCGCCAACACCAGCGTCGACGCCCACAACTTCGGCTACGCCTCAGCCCTGACCACCGTGGCGTTCGTGATCCTGCTCTTCTGCTCGGTGGTCTATCTGCGGCTGAGCAAGTTCGGAGGCGAGACGAAGTGATCACCGAGATCGCACCCGAGGCCAGCCCCGTCAGGACGGCCCCCGCCCGTCCGCGCAAACAGCGCCGCGCCTGGGACGAGGCCCCCCGCTGGCAGATCTACCTCCCCCTCGGGATCTACCTCCTCTTCACCCTGGTCCCCTTCTACTGGATCCTGCTCTTCGCGCTCCGCCCGGCCGGCTCCACCTCCCTCGTGCCCTGGCCGGTCACCTTCGACCACTTCCAGAAGGTGTGGACCGAGCGCAGCTTCGCCACCTACTTCACCAACAGCGTCTACGTCGGCGTCGCGACCCTGGTGCTGACCACCGTCGTCGCCCTGGCCGGCGGCTACGCCCTGGCCCGCTTCGACTTCCGGCTCAAGCGCGGCTTCATGCTGGCCCTGCTCTGCTCCCAGTTCGTGCCGGGCGCGCTGCTCCTGGTCCCGCTCTTCCAGATCTTCGCCAGACTCCAGATGATCAACTCCCTCGGCAGCGTCATCCTCGCCGAGACCGTCTTCCAGCTCCCGCTGTCGATGATCCTGATCAGCGGCTTCATCAGGAACGTGCCGTACTCCCTGGAGGAGGCCGCCTGGGTCGACGGCTGCAACCGGTTCACCGCGTTCCGGATCGTCGTCCTCCCGCTGCTGCGGCCGGGGCTGATCGCGGTCGGCTCCTTCGCCTTCGTGCACGCCTGGAACCACTTCCTGTTCGCCCTGATGTTCCTCTCCGACCAGAGCAAGCAGACCATCCCGGTCGGCCTCAACACCCTGATGAGCGCCGACAGCGTCGACCTGGGCGCGCTGGCCGCGGGCGGGATCATCGCCGCCGTACCCGTCGTGATCGTCTTCGCCTTCATCCAGAAGTGGCTGATCACCGGCTTCAGCGCGGGGGCGGTGAAGGGATGACACGCCTCGCGGGACACCTCATGAGACGCCTCCGGGGCCGACCGGGCCGGACGCTTACCCTGCACGCAAAGATCGACGACGCAGGGAGGACACCATGACCATCGACATCGTCCTGGCGGGCGCGCGGGGCCACGGCCGCTGGCACCTGGAGAACATCCGGCGGTTGCAGGAGAAGGGGGTCGTACGGCTCGCGGGCATCTGCGAGCTGACCCCGCTGGGCCCGGACGAGCTGCCCGAGGGCCTCGGACAGCCCGCCCAGTCCGCCGACTTCGGCACCCTGCTCGACGAGACCGGCGCCCGGATCGCCGTGATCTGCACCCCGATCCCCACCCACACCGACCTGGCGCTGGCCGCGGCCGAGCGGGGCGTGCACCTGCTGCTGGAGAAGCCGCCGGCGCCGTCGTACGCCGAGTTCCGGCGGATGGCCGACGGGGTCGCCAAGGCCGGGGTGGTGTGCCAGATCGGCTTCCAGTCGCTGGGCTCGCACGCCGTGCCCGCGATCCGCAAGCTGATCGAGGAGGGCGCGATCGGCGCGGTGTCGGGCGTCGGAGGGGCGGGCGCCTGGGCCCGCGCCGAGTCCTACTACCGGCGCGCGCCCTGGGCGGGCAAGCGCCGCCTGAACGGGGTCGACGTCGTCGACGGCGTCCTCACCAACCCGCTCGCGCACGCCGTCGCCACCGGGCTCGCGCTGCTCGGCACCACCCGCGCCGAGGACGTCACCGGCATCGAGACCGAACTGCTGCGCGCCAACGACATCGAGTCCGACGACACCTCCTGCGTCCGCGTCTCCACCCCGCGCGGCCCGGTCACGGTCGCCGCGACGCTCTGCGCCGAGCAGCCGGGGGACCCGTACGTCCTGGTGCACGGCACCGGTGGCCGGATCACCTTCTGGTACAAGCAGGACCGGGTGCTGGTGCAGCGGGCCGGACACGGTCCCGAGGAGACCGAGTACGGCAGCACGGACCTGCTGGAGAACCTCGTCGACCACCTCACCAACGGCGCCGAGCTGCTGGTGGAGCCGGACTCGACGGGTGCCTTCATGAAGGTCGTTGAAGCGATTCGACTGGCCGACGACCCGGCCGTCCTGCCCGCCGACACCTGGCGCTTCCTCCCCGAGGAGGACCGCCGGGTGGTGACCGGCATCGACGGACTGGTCGCGGCCGCCGCCGACACCCTCGCCCTCTACTCCGAGCTGGGCGCCCCCTGGGCCACTTCGAAGGAGGTGGGCACATGACGGACGGCAGGACGGGTGGGGCGGTGCTGCGGGTGGGCGGGCGGCCGGTGGGCCGCTATGTGACATACCACAGGCTCCCCGCCCGTCTCTCCCCGCGCCCCCACCTCCACCCCGTCACCACCCCGGCCGGCACCACGGTCACCGAGCTGACCCCGGCCGACCACACCCACCACCTCGGCGTCGGTGTCGCCGTTCCCGACGTCGAGGGGTACAACTTCTGGGGCGGGCGGACCTACGTACGCGACCAGGGCCCGACCGAGCTGGACAACCACGGCACCCAGCACCACGTGGCCTTCCAGCTCAGCGACCCCGACGGCTTCGTGGAGGAGTTGCGCTGGGTCGCCGGCGGGACGGACCTGCTGCGCGAGCGGCGCACCGTCGCCGCCACCGAACTCACCGACACCGCCTGGGCGCTGGACTTCACGTTCTCCCTCACCAACGTCAGCGGCGGACCGCTCTCGATCGGCAGCCCCGCCACGAACGGCCGCCCCGGCGCCGGCTACGGCGGTTTCTTCTGGCGGGCCCGCAAGGAGGCCGTCGCCCCGGACGTGTTCACGGCGGACCGGGAGGGCGAGGCGGCGGTGCACGGCCGGAGCGCCGACTGGCTGGCGCTGGCCGGCGCCGACTGGACGCTCGTCCTCGCGGGGGCCACCGAGGACACCCGCCGCGACCCCTGGTTCGTCCGCACCGCCGAGTACCCGGGCGTCGGCTCCTCGCTGGCCGCCGCCGCACGGCTGCCGATCCCGGCCGGCGAGACCGTCGTACGCCGGATCGTCACCGTCGTCGCCGACGGCCGCCCGGGCCGGGACGAGGCGGCCACGCTGGTCCGCAAGGCGGTGGCCCAGTGACGACGTACCCGCAGTCCCGGATCGGCCTCGCCTAGTCCGCACCTCCGTCACCCCGTTGGGAGCCGCAATGCCACACCTCCGTAGCAAGCGCTTACCAGATCAAGGGCCGACTTCCCCCACGCCCGCACCTGTCCGCTGGATCCCGAAGCAGAGACCCGGAGAAGAGAGCCGACCGATGAAGAGCAGCATTCGCAGAAGCAGGCGCGCGGCCCTCGCCGTCGCCCTGGGCTCCGTGCTCGCGCTGACCGCCACCGCCTGCGGCGACGGCGGCAGCGGCAGCGCGGGGGACAAGGGCGGCGAGGGCTCGGGCAAGGGCACGATCACCTTCTGGGACAACAACGGCGGTGTCCGCACCGACATCTGGAAGCAGATCATCGCCGACTTCGAGAAGCAGAACCCCGACATCAAGGTCAAATACGTCGGCATTCCCGCCGCGAGCGCCCAGTCCAAGTACGACACCGCCATCCAGGGCGGCGGCCTGCCCGACGTCGGCGGTGTCGGGACCGCGATGCTCGCCGAGGTCGCGGTCCAGGGCGCGCTGGAGCCGCTGGACAGCCGGCTCGCGAAGAGCTCGCTGAACGGCAAGCTGAACCAGAAACTGCTGGACAGCAGCCGGGCCGCGGGCGGCGGCGACAAGCTGTACCAGGTCCCGACCTCGTCCAACAACGGTGTGCTGTGGTACCGGACCGACCTGTTCAAGAAGGCGGGGCTGGACGCGCCGACGACGTGGACGAAGTTCTATGCGGCCGCCGACAAGCTCACCGACAAGGGCAAGAACCAGTTCGGGTTCACCATTCGGGGCGGTGAGGGGTCGATCGCGCCGGCGCTCGACGCGTCGTACAGCCAGAGCGGGATCACCTCGTTCTGGAACGGCGACAAGACCACGGTCAACGACCCCGAGAACGTCGCCGCGTTGGAGAAGTACGTCGCGCTGTACAAGAAGGACACCCCGTCCGCCGACGTCAACAACGACTTCACCAAGATGGTCGCCCAGTGGGACAGCGGCACGATCGGAATGCTGAGCCACAACCTGGGGTCGTACCAGGACCATCTGAAGGCGCTGGGCGCGGACAAGTTCCGGGGGCTGCCGAATCCGACGCAGGACGACGGCACGCGCGTACAGATCTCCAATCCCGTCGACGGGCTGAGCGTTTTCAAGTCCAGCAAGAACAAGTCGGCCGCGTGGAAGTTCGTCGAGTTCGCGGTGTCGCACGAGGAGAACTCGAAGTTCAACGAGTCGGCGGGGCAGATTCCGGCGAACACGGAGGCCGCCCAGGACGCGTGGATCCAGAAGGCCGAGCCGACGAAGCTGGCGGCCGAGGCGCTGAACGGGGCCACGACGAAGATCGTGCAGCTTCCCTACTACCTGCCGGACTGGAACACCATCTCCAAGGCCGACAACGAGCCGAACTTCCAGAAGGTGCTGCTCGGGAAGATGACGGCGAAGGAATTCCTGGACACGTTGGCCGACCAGCTGAACAAGGCCCAGGCGGACTGGAAGGCCCATCACTGAGAGCGGTTGTGGGGAGCTGCGGGTCCGTTGTGGCTGGTCGCGCAGTTCCCCGCGCCCCCAAGACAAAGACCTGAAAGGTGCACCCTTGTGTCCCTTACGCGCAGGCAGGTGACTTCCGCGGCTCTCGCCGCCGTTCCTCTCGTCGGCCGGTCTCCCGGGAGGAACTCTCGAACCCTCTACATCGCCGGTGATTCCACCGCCGCCCAGAAATACGCCGACGCGGCTCCGGAGACCGGGTGGGGAATGGCGCTTCCCTTCTTCCTCCGGAAGGAGGTCGGCGTCTCCAACCAGGCCGTGAACGGCCGGAGTTCCAAGAGTTTCGTCGACGAGGGACGGCTGGACGCCATCCTCGCCACCATCCGGCCGCACGATCTGCTGCTCGTCCAGTTCGCGCACAACGACGAGAAGAGCGCCGATCCGACCCGGTACACCGAGCCGTGGTCGACGTACCAGGAGTATCTGCGGAGGTACATCGACGGGGCGCGGGCGCGCGGTGCCCGGCCCGTGCTCGCCACCCCGGTCGAGCGCAGGAAGTTCGACGCCGACGGCAACGCCGTGCCGACCCACGGCGACTACCCGGCGGCGATGCGTGCGCTGGCCGAGCGGGAGCACGTGGCGCTGCTCGACATCGAGGCGCTGTCGCTCGCGCTGTGGCAGTCGCTCGGGGTCGAGGCGACCAAGACGTACTTCAACTGGACCGACACCGAGCAGGACAACACGCACTTCAACCCGCCGGGGGCCATCGCCGTGGCCCGGCTCGTGGCGCAGGAGCTGCTGCGCACCCGGGTGCTGGCCCGGCACGACGTCATCCGGCTGCACGAGGACATACCGACGTCCTGGATCACCTGGCCACCCGCATAGCCGAGGAGAACCGCACAGTGCGTACACAGATATGTCATGGACGCGTCATTGGCGCGCTGGCCGGCTGCACGGCCCTCGTCCTGGCCGCGACCGGGACCGCCCAGGCCGCCGCCCCGCACCGGACCGCGCTCGACCGCCAGGTGCTCGCCGCCAACGACGGCTGGGGCTCTGCGACCACCGGCACCAGCGGCGGGTCCGCCGCCGACGCCGCGCACGTCTACACCGTCACCACCTGGGACGAGTTCAAGGCCGCCCTCGCCGACGGCGGCAGCGCGCCGAAGATCGTCAGGGTCGTGGGGACCATCGACGCGGACGGGCCGAGCTGCGACTCGTTCGCCGTGCCCGGCTACGACTTCGCCGCCTACCTCGCCAAGTACTCACCGGAGGCCTGGGGCCACTCCACCACCCTGGACAGCGAGCCCGACGACAGCCCGGAGGGGCTGCGCCGCGCCTCCCAGGCCCAGCAGGACGCCTACATCAAGGCCTACGTGCCGGCCAACACCACCATCGTCGGCGTCGGCAAGGACGCCGGCTTCAAGGGCGCCAGCCTGCAGATCAAGGCCGTCGACAACGTCATCGTCCGCAACCTGGGCTTCGAGAGCCCCCTGGACTGCTTCCCGCAGTGGGACCCGACCGACACCGCCGACGGCAACTGGAACTCCGAGTACGACAGCGCGGTGGTCTACGGGGCGACCCATGTCTGGATGGACCACGACACGTTCACCGACGGGGACCACCCGGACAGCACGCTGCCGTACTACTTCGGGCGGATCTACGAGCAGCACGACGGCGAACTGGACATCGTCAAGGGCGCCGACTACGTCACCGCCTCCTGGAACGTCTTCGAGGACCACGACAAGACGATCCTCATCGGCAACAGCGACAGCGCGTCCACGGCGGCCGTCGACCGCGGGCACCTCAAGGTCACCTTCCACCACAACCTGTTCGCCAACCTGGTGGAGCGGGCCCCGCGGGTGCGGTTCGGGCAGGTCGACTCCTACAACAACCACTTCGTCGCCGAGGACGGCTACGGCTACAGCTACGGCATCGGCATGGAGTCCCAACTCGTCGCCGAGCACAACGCGTTCACCCTCGCCGACGGGATCGGCGCCGGCACGATCCTGAAGAAGTGGAAGGAGGCGCCGCTCACCGCCGACGACAACTACGTCAACGGTGAACCGACGGACCTCATCGCCGTCCACAACACCGAGGTCCCCGGCGAGATCCTCCAGTCCGGCGCCGGCTGGACCCCGACCCTGCGCACGCGGATCGACCCGGCGCAGGCCGTGCCGCGCGTCGTCGACTGCGGCGCGGGCGCCGGCCGCCTGCGCTGACACCCCCGGGGCCGGGGCGGCGCGCGCCCCGGCCCCCACACCCCCCACGGCAAAGGACGTACCGCCACCCCTCCTTCTTCGCCACCGTCAAGGAGCACCCGCATGTCCTCGCCCCACCTTCCCCTGTCCAGACGGGGTTTCCTGCTCGCGAGCGCCGGGGCGGGCGCCGCGCTCGGCCCGGCCGCCCTCCCCGCGCACGCCTCGGGCCGCCCCTTCGGCCGCTATGGCTCCCCGCAGCGCCGCCTCACCCCGCAGACCCTCTACGTCGACCCGTACGGGCGCGGTGACTTCACCACCGTCCAGGCCGCCGTCACCGCCGCCACCGGCAGCGGACGGACCCTGGTCCTCGCGCCGGGCGTCTACCGGGAGACGGTCGTCGCCGACACCACCCGCACCGAGGCCACCTGGATCGGCGCCTCCGAGAACCCCCGTGACGTCGTCATCGTCTACGACAGGGCGGCCGGCACCCCCAAGCCGGGCGGCGGGACGTACGGCACCACCGGGTCCGCCACCGCCACCGTGCAGGGCGACGGCTTCACCGCCCGCTGGATCACCTTCGCCAACGACTGGCTGCGCGCCGACCACCCCGACATCAGCGGGACCCAGGCCGTGGCCCTGAAGGTG
Source organism: Streptomyces sp. NPDC090088 (assembly GCF_044747345.1). Lineage (NCBI taxonomy): Bacteria > Bacillati > Actinomycetota > Actinomycetes > Kitasatosporales > Streptomycetaceae > Streptomyces > Streptomyces sp. NPDC090088. Next base: position 1,813,302 of record NZ_JBIVDZ010000001.1, read on the forward strand.
CAGGGCGACCGCAGCGCCTTCCACCACTGCCGCTTCCTCGGCCACCAGGACACCCTGTACGCCGACTCGACGGCCCTCGGTGTCTTCGCCCGGCAGTACTTCGCGCACTGCTACGTCGAGGGCGATGTCGACTTCGTCTTCGGGCGGGCCACGGCGGTGTACGAGGGCTGTCACTTCCGCACCCTGGACCGCGGCGACCTCGCCGCCGCCCCGTACGGGTTCGTCCTCGGGCCCTCGACGGCCGGCGCCAACCCGCGCGGCTACCTGGTGACCCGCGGCCGGGTGAGCAGCGCGGCCCCGGACGCCTTCTACAAGCTGGCCCGGCCCTGGGTGCCCAGCTCCGACACCACCGCCCGGCCCTCACTCGTCGTGAGGGACACCGTCCTCGGCCCCGGGATCGACGCCGTCGCCCCCTACACCGACATGTCGGCGAGCTTCCCCTGGCAGTCCATGCGGTTCGCCGAGTACCGCAACAGCGGCCCGGGCGCGGTCGTCTCCGTCCCCGAGAACCGGCCCCAACTCACCGACGAGCAGGCCGGGTCGGCGACCCGGGAGACCTACCTCGGCGACTGGACCCCGTGGCGGGGGTGCTGACATGCCGACCCGACGCACACTCCTCGCCGCCGGTGCCGTGCTGGCCATGGGCTCGGCCACCGGCTTCACCCACGACCGCCGTGTCCTGCACGTCCGCCCCGGTGACTCCGTGCAGGCCGCCGTGGACGCGGTGGCCGGACCCGGGTGGACCATCGTCGTGCACCCGGGAACCTACCGCCAGGTCGTCAACGTGCCTGCCGAGAAAGCCGAGTTGACGATCCGGGGCGCCGGCCGCGACCCGCGGGCCGCCGTCATCGTCTACGACAACGCCAACGGGACGCAGCGGCCCGACGGTTCGGGGACCTACGGCACGGCCGGCTCCGCCACCTTCACCTCGGCGGCGCCGGGGCTGGTCGTCCGCGACCTCACCCTCGCCAACGACTGGCTGCGCGCCGACCACCCCGACATCACCGGCACCCAGGCCGTCGCCGCGTACCTGACCGGGGACCGCACCCACTTCGAGAACGTCCGGCTCCTGGCCCACCAGGACACCCTGTTCGCGGACACCACCGCGCTTGACTCCTTCGACCGGCAGTTCTTCCACGGCTGCCACATCGAGGGCGATGTCGACTTCGTCTTCGGGCGGGCGCGGGCGGTGTACGAGCACTGCCGCTTCCGCACCCTGCCACGGGACGTGGCCTTCACCCCCAAGGGCATGGTGTTCGCCCCCTCGACCGCCCGTGCGAACCCGTACGGGTTCCTCGCCGTCCGCTGCCGGTTCTCCTCCGGCGCGGAGGACGGGGCGTACAAGCTGGCGCGGCCCTGGGTGCCGACGTACGAGACCACCGCCTGGCCCTCGCTGGTCGTGCGGGACAGCCTCATCGGCCCCGGGATCGACCCCGTCGCGCCCTACACGAACATGCGGGACGCCTACCCCTGGCAGTCCATGCGGTTCGCCGAGTACCGCAACTCCGGGCCGGGCGCGGTGATCACCGTCCCCGGGAACCGGCCCCAGCTCACCGACGCCGAGGCGCTGTCGCACACCCCCGCGGCCTACCTCGGCGACTGGAAGCCCCAGCGCGTTCCCCTCCCCTGATCGACGAAAGGACCCGCACGTCATGCGTCGACTCAGCACCTTCACCGCGCTCGCCGTGACCACGGCCTCGCTCGGACTCGCCGTCATCGCCACCCCGGCCCACGCGGCGACCGTCGTGGTCAGCAACTCCACCGACCTGACCAGCGCCATCAAGAACGCCACCGCCGGCACGGTCATCCAGGTCCGCGGCGGCACCTACTACCCGACGGCCACCCTCCAGTCCACGGCGAACGGCACCTCCTCCGCGCCGATCACGCTCACCGCGTACGGCTCGGAGACCGTCAAGATCGACGGTTCCTCGCTCGCCGCCGGCTCCTGGATCTTCAAGCTGACCGCGGACTACTGGAACGTCTCCAACATCACCTTCCAGAACTCCCCGGACAGCGCGGTGGTCTGCCAGTCCTGCACCGGCACCAACTGGAGCAACGTCAAGACCATCAACGGCGGCGACTCCGGCTTCACGCTCACCGGGGACGGGACCGTGAACAACACGGTCAAGAACCTCGACTCGTACGGCAACTACGACGCCGCCACCCACGGTCAGAACGCGGACGGCGTGGCCATCAAGTTCGGCTCCGGCACCGGCAACCTGGTCACCGGCGCCCGGCTGTACAACAACTCGGACGACGGGATCGACCTGTGGTCCTTCTCCTCGCCGGTCACCATCGAGCACACCTGGTCCTTCGGCAACGGCGTCAACCGCTGGGGCGACTCCGCCTTCGAGGGCAACGGCAACGGCTACAAGCTCGGCGGCAACGGCGTCACCGTCGCCCACGTCGTCAACAACTCCGCCGCCTGGGGGAACGCCGGCAACGGCTTCACCGAGAACTCCAACACCGGCGCGATCGTCATCAACCGCACCACCGCCTACGCCAACAGCGGCTGGGGCTACTACTTCGCCACCAGCGCGGCCCGCCTCGGCAAGAACCTCGCGGTGAGCAACGGCAGCGGCTCGGTGAGCAAGGGCTCCTCGGTGGTCTCCGCCGGCAACAACTGGGACAGCGGCATCTCCACGCCGTCGTTCGTCTCCACGGACGCCTCCACCACGTACAACGCCCGCACGTCGGACGGCTCCCTGCCGTCGACGACGTTCCTCACCACCGGCAGCAGCACGATCGGCGCCACGATGAACTGACCGGAATCCGCGGTCCGGGGCGCTTGACCCGGTTTTTGCCTGTGGATGAGATATCGATCAGGCAACGGGTCTCGCGCCCACCGGGGTGACGCGCGTAGAACTCCTGTCATGCATAAGTCACTTCGGATCGCGGCGATCACCGCCGCCTGTGCCGTCGCGGGAGGCGCCCTGTACGGCGCCGGTGCCGCCACCGCCGGTCAGTCGACCGCGAACTCCACCCACGAGCCGTACAACATCGGGCTCCTGGTGAAGGACATCGACACCTACTACGGCACCACCGCCGACGCCGACGGTGTCTACCAGGCGTCCGCGGACAGCCCGTACGCAAAGGACCTCGCGCGCGTCGACGCGGCCGCCAGGCGCCAGATCGACCAGGCCGCGCGCAAGGCGCACCACCGGGGCGAGAAGCCCGCGGTCGTCTTCGACATCGACGACACGCTGCTGCTCAGCCTCGACTACGAGAAGCGCTACAACTACACGTACAACTCGACCACCTGGGCCGACTACGTCAACAAGGCCGACCGGCCGGGCGTGTTCGGCAGCGCCGAGCTCGTGCGGTACGCGGCGAGCAAGGGTGTGGAGGTCTTCTACAACTCCGGTCTGAGCGAGGCGCAGCGCACCGCCGCCGTGGAGAACCTGAAGAAGATCGGCGCCGACGTCAACCTCGACTCCGCGCACATGTTCCTCAAGGACAAGGCCAACCCGCCGGCCTACCTGAGCGCCTGCGCCACCCCGGGCACCTGGAACTGCACCACCGTGCAGTACAAGTCCGGCACCCGCAAGCACATCGAGGACGACCTCGGCTACGAGATCGTCGCCAACCTCGGCGACCAGTACTCGGACCTGGACGGCGGTTACGCGGACCGCACGTACAAGCTGCCGAACCCGACGTACTTCGTGTCCTGACGAAAGTTTCCCGGCCGCCGTGGCAACCCTTTCCGGCCACGGCGGCGACTGGGAGACAGAAACGGGCCGGGGCGGCCCCTCCGGCCCGTTTCGTCCCCCCCTCGTCAGTACGTCCCGTCAGGGGCGTCAAGGAAAGGAACGGCCAGTGCGCTTCAGCACCGGACGCCACCGCAGGACGCGTACCCTCTCGATCGCCGCGGCGGTGGCCGTCGCCGCGGGAGCGGGAGGCGTCTACCTCGGCCTGTCGAACGGCGGTGCCCAGGCCGCCGGCAGCACGGTCACCGTCTCCACCACCGCACAGCTGGAGTCGGCCGTCGCTAACGCCGCCGCCGGTGCCGTCATCCAGGTGCGCGCGGGCACGTACTACCCGACCGCCACCCTCAAGTCGACGGCCAGCGGCACGGGTTCCGCCCGGATCACCCTTGAGGCCCACGGCAGCGAGAAGGTGAGGATCGACGGCTCCAAGCTGCCCGCCGGCTCCTGGCTCACCGGGATCTACGGCAGCTACTGGACCGTACAGAACCTCACCTTCCAGAACTCCCCGGCCCAGGGCTTCGTCGTCACCTCGTCCACGGGCGGCATCTTCAAGAACCTCGTCACCGCGAACAACGGCGACTCCGGGTTCACCCTGCGCGGCGACAACACCGTGAACAACCTCGTGCAGAACCTGGACAGTTACGGCAACTACGACAAGGCCGGGCACGGGCAGAACGCCGACGGGATCGCCATCAAGTTCGGCTCGGGCACGGGCAACAAGGTGACCGGCGCGCGCCTCTACAACAACTCGGACGACGGCCTGGACCTCTGGCAGTTCTCCTCGCCGGTCAGGATCGAGCACAGCTGGGCCTTCGGCAACGGCAAGAACCGGTGGAACGACTCGGCGTTCGAGGGCAACGGGAACGGGTTCAAGCTGGGCGGTGGCGGCGTCGCCGTCGCGCATGTCGTCAACGACGACGCGTCCTGGGACAACACGCTCAACGGGTTCACCGAGAACTCCAACACCGGCGCGATCGTGCTGAACCGGAACACGGCGTACGCCAACGGCGAGGCCGGGTTCTTCTTCCAGACCGGCAAGTCGCGGCTGGCGCGGAACCTGTCGGTGAGCAACAAGGGCGGCAAGGCCACGCTCGGCTCCGCCACGGTCTCCGCCGCGAACAACTGGGACAGCGCGGTGAGCGCCCCGACGTTCAGGTCGACGGACGCGACGACCGCGTACGGGGCCCGGGGCTCCGACGGCTCGCTGCCCGCCACGACCTTCCTGACCACGGGGTCCACCACCATCGGGGCGACCATGGACTGAGGCCGGTCCGTGCCCGAGGCTCACGGTTCCCCGCGCCCCTGCCGCTTCTTCTGGGGGCGCGGGGAACCGTGTTCGAACGGCCGCTGCGGACGGCATGTTCCCGGACCTCACCACCGGGGGTCGTACCACCGCCCTCGCGACCGCCGGGGCGAGCCGGTTCGCCGCAGTACGGCCGGGCTCGCCCGTCACTTCCCGGTCGCCGCCGGCGGGCAGAAGGTTGCCGTGCCCGCGCAATTTCTTCTGGCCGTGCCCGCGGAACTTCTCTACGAGTCGCCGTCGGCTGTCGTGTGGGTCGCGAAGTCGCCGGTCACCGCGTACTGCTTGCCGTCCGCGCCGCCGGTGATCGTGTAGCTGTCCTTCTTGGCGTCGCGGCCGCCCTGCTGGTGGTTGTACTGGCCCGCGAACACCCACTCGCCGACGGCGACCTTGCTGCCCGGCTTGAGCGTCCAGGTGTAGACCAGGAAGCCGTCCTGCTCGGCCACCGTCTGCGTGAAGTCGTTCTCCGGCAGCGAGCGCCAGGCTCCGGCGTCGGACACCCCGCCGGTCTGGGCGACCTTCAACTGAACCGTGAGCGAGGTCAGTTGCCGCGAGGCTTTGAGGGTCACGTCGGACTGGGCCCAGAAGTCGTTGCTGTGCGGGTCCACCGAGCCGTCCGACCACAGCGGGCCGTCCTCCTCACCCTTCGCGACGGGCGCGACCGGGGTGGCGGAGGCCTTCGGGGTCGACGAGGGCGGCGCACTCGCCCGCGGGGAGGAGGCCGTGGCGGACGTGCTGGGGGCCGGCGGGGCGGCCGAGCGGGACGGCGGGCGCGAGGTCGCGTCCGGGGACCCGGAGGGCGCCGGAGACACCGCGACCGTCTTCTCCGTGGGCGTGTCCTTCACGGCCGAGGCGACCGCGTAGCCGCCGACTCCGAGGACCGCGGCGACCGCGGCCGTGGCGCTGACCACACGGATCCAGCCGAACACGGGCGGCAGGGTGGCGCGATGGCCGGTGCGGGCCTGCGGTGCCATGCCCCGCTCGACCCGGGCCAGGATCCGGGCGCGGTCCGGTTCGTGCGCCTCGGCCGCCTCGTGCAGCCGGGCGCGCAGCTCGTCGTGCACGTCCTGCTGCCTCATCGGTTCCTTCCTCCGCTCTGGCCGGCGCGCGGCGCCATCGCCGCGTGCACCCGCTGCGGAACACTCTGGTCGCCCAGGAGCTTCTGCAGCTCGGCCATGCCCTTCGACGTCTGGCTCTTAACCGTACCCACCGAGATTCCCAGGGCGAGCGCGGTGTCCTTCTCCGACAGGTCGAACGCGTGTCGAAGCACCACACACGCCCGTTTGCGGAAGGGCAGGCGGCGCAACGCCCCCTGGACGTCGACCACCCCGGCGACATCGGGGTTCTCGGTCTTCTCCTCGCGCTGCGACCAGAACAGGGCGATACGGCGCCGCTCGCGCACGGCGCTGCGGATGCGGGTGCGGGCCAGATTGGCGACGACACCCCGGGCGTAGGCCACCGGGTGGTCGGCCGCGCGCACCCGGTCCCAGCGGTGCCAGAGGGCCAGCAGCGCGTCGGCCGCCAGGTCGTCGGCCGCGTCGGACTCGCCGGTCAGCATGTAGGCGAGGCGGGAGAGCTCCGCGTAGTGGCGTTCGAAGAAGGCATGGAACTCCACGGAGGCGGCGTCGTCGACGACTGTGCCCACGGGTGACCTCTTCTGTCGGGGTGCTTCTGGCAGGGTGCTTGTGTCATGCAGATGACATGTGAACGTCCGGAGAGACGTTTCGGCGAGATCCGGAGCGTAGCAGTGGTCATTTCGTGTGCTTCGTACGGGGGTTCGGTGTGCCGAGCCTGATTCCGTAACACGGGGAAAACCTGAAACTGGTTCAACGCGGGAACAATCCAGCCAGCATCCGCACACGAACGCTCAGTCGACGAGGAGTACGACCATGTCCGAGACGCAGAAGGTGGACCCGCCGCGCGGCGCGGCGCCACCTGTAGGGAACGGCGTCGACCGGTTCTTCAAGATCTCCGAACGGGGCTCCACCTTCGGCCGGGAGATACGCGGCGGCTTCGCCACGTTCTTCACCATGGCCTACATCCTTGTCCTGAACCCCATCATCCTCGGCAGCGCCAAGGACAAGTTCGGCCACACCCTCGACACCGGCCAACTCGTCACCGCCACCGCGCTGGTGGCCTGCGTGATGACGATCATCATGGGCGTCGGCGGCAACCTGCCCCTCGCCATCGCCGCCGGTCTCGGCCTCAACGCCGTCGTCGCCTTCCAACTGGCGCCGCTGATGAGCTGGTCCGACGCGATGGGGCTGGTCGTCCTCGAAGGCCTGCTGATCTGTGTGCTCGTGGTGACCGGCCTGCGCGAGGCCATCATGAACGCGATCCCGCAGCAGATGAAGCAGGCGATCGGCGTCGGCATCGGCCTGTTCATCGCGTTCATCGGCTTTGTCGACGCCGGGTTCGTCAGCCGGATCCCGGACGCCGCGCAGACCACGGTGCCGGTGCAGCTGGGTGCTGTCGGCCGGCTCACCGGCTGGCCCGTACTCGTCTTCTGTCTTGGCGTGCTCCTGACCATCGCGCTGGTCGCCCGCAAGGTGAAGGGCGCGATCCTGATCAGCATCGTCACGATGACCGTCGTTGCGATCGTCATCGACTCGGTCGCCGACATCAAGAGCTGGGGCCTGACCACGCCGAAGGTCCCCGACAAGATCGTGGCCGCCCCCGACTTCGGGCTCGTCGGTCACTTCAGCCTGTTCGGCGGCTTCGCCAAGGCCGGTGTGCTCACCGCCGTGCTGCTGGTCTTCACCCTGATCCTGTCCGACTTCTTCGACGCCATGGGCACGATCGTCGGCATCAGCGCGGAGGCCGGACTGCTCGACGACAAGGGGCAGGTGCCGGGCATCGGGCGGGTGCTGTTCATCGACGGCGCGGCGGCCGTGGCCGGCGGCATCGGCTCGGCCTCCTCCAACACCGCGTACATCGAGTCGGCCGCCGGGGTGGGGGAGGGCGCCCGCACCGGCTTCGCCAACCTGGTCACCGGCGGCCTGTTCGGGCTCGCGCTCTTCCTCACCCCGCTGCTGACCATCGTCCCGCTGCAGGCGGCGGCGCCCGCGCTGATCGCCGTGGGCTTCCTGATGATGACCCACGTCAAGCACATCGACTGGGACAGGTACGAGATCGCCATCCCGGCGTTCCTGACGATCGCCGCGATGCCGTTCACCTACTCCATCACGGACGGCATCGGGGCGGGCTTCCTGTCGTACGTCGTCATCAAGGCGGTGCTGGGGAAGGCGAAGGAGGTCAACTGGCTGCTGTGGGTGGTCTCGGCGCTGTTCCTGGTGTACTTCGCGATCGATCCGGTGGAGCAGGTGCTGGGCGTGAAGTAGGGGGCGGGGCGCGGGAGTGCGTTGTCGGCCGCGGGTTCGTCGTGGCTGGTCGCGCACACGCGGCGGAGCCGCATATTGATACAGCCCCGCGCCCCTTAGGGGGCGCTTCAGCTCGGGGCGTCTACTTGAGAGCCGCTTGCATCATCGCCTTCGCCACCGGCGCCGCCAGCCCGTTGCCGCTGACCTCGGACCGGGCCGCGTCGGACTGCTCGACCATGACGGCCACGGCGACCTCCTTGCCCGTGCTGTCGGACTTGCCGTAGGACGTGAACCAGGCGTACGGCGTCTTGCTGTTGTTCTCGCCGTGCTGGGCCGTGCCCGTCTTGCCGCCCACGGTCACGCCGTCGATCAGCGCGTTCGTACCCGTGCCGTCCTTGACGACCGTCTCCATCGCGGACTGCAGCTGGTCGGCGGTCGAGGAGCTGACGATCTCCTTGCTGCTCGCCTCGTCGTCGTAGTTCTTCAGCACGTCGCCGCCGCTGTCGGTGATCTGCGAGACCATATGCGGCGAGACCAGCTTGCCGCCGTTGGCTATGGCGGCCGACACCATGGCCATCTGGAGCGGGGTCGCAGTGACGTCGAACTGGCCGATGCCGGAGAGGCCGGTCTGGGCCTTGTCCATGTCCTTGGGGTAGACGCTGGTGTAGGCGCGCACCGGCACGTCCAGCTTGTCGTCGTTGAAGCCGAACTTCTCGGCCATCGCCCGCACCTTGTCCTGGCCCAGATCGACGGCCATCTTGCCGAAGACGTTGTTGCAGGAGAAGCGCAGGGCGGTGCGGATCGAGGCGTCCTCGCAGGGCGCCGAGGTGTTCTCGTTCTTGAGCGGGGTGGTCGTGCCCGGCAGGGTGTACGGGTCGGGGCTGTCGGTCTTGGTGTCGACGTTCGCGTAGAGCCCGTCCTCCAGGGCCGCCGCCGCGACCACCAGCTTGAAGGTCGAACCCGGCGGCAGCGGCTGGCGCAGCGCCCGGTTGGTGAGCGGCTTGTCGCTGTCGGCGTTCAGCTTCTTCCAGGCCGTGCCGGCGGTGTTGGCGTCGGTGAGCGAGGAGGGGTCGTACGACGGGGTCGACACCACCGCCAGGATCTTGCCGGTCTTCGGGTCCATGGCGACGGCCGCGCCCTTGTTGCCGCCGAGCGCCTTGTACGCCGCCTTCTGGACGGCCGGGTCGATCGTCGTGACCACGTCACCCGGGTCGGCGCGCCGGTCGGTGACCGTGTCCATGACCGTCTTGAGCCGGGTGTCGGTGCCGTTGAGCAGGTCCTGGTAGATGCCTTCCAGCTGGGTCGGGGCATAGCTCTGCGAGGCGTAGCCCGTCACCGCCGCGTACAGCTTGCCGTCCGTGTACGTGCGCTTGTACTTGAGATCGCTGTTGCCCGAGGACCTCGTCGAGCCGGTGATCGCCTCACCGGCCACGATGATGTTCCCGAGCGGCTGTGAGTACGTCTCGATGACGTTGCGCCGGTTGTGCGTGTCGTCCGCGAGGGCCTGTCCATCGTAGAACTGCACCCATGTCGCCCTGCCCAGCAGGGCGAGCACGAGCAGCAGCGTGAAGACGGACGCCCGCCTGATCGTCTTGTTCATCCCACTCGGACAGACGAGCGAAGGCGGGGTGTTCGTTCCCCCGGAGCCGATTTCTCATGGTTCGCTCATGGGGCGGACGACCGCCTCACAGCCTGCGCGTCGCCAGCGTCAGACGGTCCCGCGCGTCGAACAGGGCGTCCTTGATCATCTGTTCGTGGGCGGGGGTGAGGCGGGCCACCGGTACCGAGCAGCTGATCGCGTCGCGGGCCGGGGTGCGGTACGGGATCGCCACGCCGAAGCAGCGCAGCCCCAGCGTGTTCTCCTCGCGGTCGACGGAGAAGCCCTGCTCGCGGATCTGGTGGAGCTCCTCGATGAGCTTCTCGCGGTCGGTGAGGGTGTGCTCGGTGAGCGCCGGGAGGGTCTCCGGCAGCAGCTTGCGGACCTGCTCGTCGGTGTGGGTGGCGAGCAGCGCCTTGCCGAGGGAGGTGGAGTGCGCGGGGAGGCGGCGGCCGACCCGGGTGAAGGGGCGCAGGTAGTGCTGGGACTGGCGGGTGGCCAGGTAGACCACGTTGGTGCCGTCGAGGCGCGCCAGGTGGATGGTCTCCGTGGTGTCGTCGGAGAGCCGGTCCAGGGTCGGACGGGCCGCCGCGACCACCTCGTCGCCGTCGATGTACGAGGTGCCGACCAGCAGCGCCCGCACCCCGATGCCGTACCGGGTGCCGGTCGCGTCCGTCTCCACCCAGCCCAGCTCCACGAGTGTGCGCAGCAGCATGTAGAGGCTGGACTTGGGATATCCGACGGCCTCCTGGACCGCCGCGAGGGAGTGCATACCGGGCCGGCCGGCGAAGTACTCGAGCAATTCCACGGTCCGCACCGCGGACTTGACCTGCGCCCCGCCGCCTGTCTCGCCTGCCGACATCGCCCTTGACCCCTTCGTTGGACGGGAAATAGTCTCCAACAGCATATTCATCATCAGAGACAGCGTTCAGTATATCGAACACCCCTGGTGAATGAACCCGGATACTGCGGTAAGAAAACGCAACTCATGGAGGGACCCGCGGTGGCAGCAGCACCAGTCTGGAGTGTCGACCCGCGCACCGGGAAGCAGCGTGAACAGGTTGCGGTGGAGGCCACAGCCGAAGAGGTGGACGCCGTCGTCACGGCCGCGCACGCCGTACGCGGTTCCCTCGCCGACCGCACGGTCCGCGCCGCCTTCCTGCGCTCGGCCGCCGCCGGACTCGACGCGGCCAAGGACCGGCTGGTCGAGGCCGCCGACGCGGAGACCGCGCTGGGCCCGGTCCGGCTCACCGGCGAACTCGCCCGCACCGTCTACCAGCTGCGGGCCTTCGCGGACATCGTCGACGAGGGCGCCTTCCTCGACGTCATCATCAACCACCCGGACGCCACCGCCACCCCGCCCATCCCGGACCTGCGCCGCTACAAGGTCCCGCTGGGCGTCGTCGCCGTCTACTCGGCCTCCAACTTCCCCTTCGCGTTCTCCGTCGCCGGCGGCGACACCGCGAGCGCGCTGGCCGCCGGCAACCCGGTCGTCGTCAAGGCCCACCCCGACCACCCGGCCCTGTCCGAGCTGGTCGCCAAGGTGCTGCGCCGGGCCGCCGCCGAGCACGGCATCCCGGACGCCGTCCTCGGACTCGTGCACGGCTTCGAGGCCGGCCTCGAACTGGTCAGGCACCCGCTGGTCGCCGCGGCCGGCTTCACCGGCTCCATCCGCGGCGGACGGGCGCTGTTCGACGCGGCCGCCGCGCGACCGGTGCCGATCCCGTTCCACGGCGAGCTGGGCTCCCTGAACCCGGTCCTCGTCACGGAGGCCGCGGCCACCGAGCGCGCCGAGGAGATCGGTGCCGGGCTCGCCGGGTCGATGACCCTGGGCGTCGGGCAGTTCTGCGTCAAGCCGGGCCTGGTCCTGGTACCGGCCGGTGCCGCCGGTGACGGCCTGGTCAAGTCCCTCACGGACGCGGTCAGCAACACCGACGCGGGGGTGCTGCTCGACCACCGGATGCGGGACAACTTCATCGCCGGGGTCGCCGAGCGCGGCGAACTCCCCGACGTGGACAGCCCGGTGACGCCGGGGGCGGGCGGCGAGCACACCGTCAGCGCGGGGTTCCTCACGGTGGCGGCGAGCCGGCTGGCCGAGGCCGGCGCCTACGACCTGCTGCTGGAGGAGTGCTTCGGGCCGGTGACCGTGGTGGTCCGTTACGAGGACCGGGGCGAGGCGACGGCGGTGCTGTCGCGGCTGCCGGGCAACCTCACGGCCACGGTCCATGTCTCCGACGGGGAGGCCGCGGGGGAGGGGCTCGGCGCGGAGATCCTCGCGGAGCTGACGCCGCTGGCCGGGCGCGTGCTGGTCAACGGGTGGCCGACGGGGGTGGCCGTGGCGCCGGCCCAGCATCACGGTGGGCCCTACCCGGCGACGACCTCCACGTCGACCTCCGTGGGCGGGACCGCCATCGAGCGGTGGCTGCGGCCGGTGGCGTACCAGGGGGCGCCGTCGGCTCTGCTGCCGGCGGAGTTGAGGGACGAGAATCCGCTGGGGCTTCCTCGGCGGTTCAACGGGGTGCTGGAGCGGTAGCGCCGTGGGGGTGCGGGGTGCGTTGCGGAGTGCCGGTTCGATGTGGTTGCTCGCGCAGTTCCCCGCGCCCCTGACGGGGCGCGGCTGCTGACACAATCTGACCATGGACGTGGAACTTCCCGAACTTCCTTTCCCCCTCCGCACCTATGGGCCCGACGGGCACTGGTTCTATGAGGACGGTGTGCTCACCGGGTGGGCCGGGGCCCGGCAGGACCGGTTCGTCTCGCCGACCGGGGAGGCGCTGGATCCTGCTTCCGATGCGCCCCGGCTCCTTGGGGCGCCCGAAGGGGACTTCCAGCTGATCGCCCGGGTCACCGTCGGGTTCGGTGCCGCCTTCGACGCCGGTGTGCTGTACGTGCATGTCGGCGACCGGGCCTGGGCCAAGCTCTGTCTGGAGAACTCCCCGGACGTGCCGACCGTCTGCACGGTGGTCACCCGGGGGCACTCCGACGACTCCAACGCCTTCACCGTGGAGGGCAGTTCGGTGTGGCTGCGGATCAGCCGGACCGGGCGGGCGCTCGCCTTCCACGCCTCCCGCGACGGCAAGAAGTGGGTCTTCGTCCGGCTGTTCACCCTGGGCGGCGAGAAGGAGACGGGGGGCGCGCTGGTCGGCTTCATGACGCAGTCGCCGATGGGCGAGGGGTGCGTGGTGACGTACGACCACCTCGAGTTCAGGACCGACTGGCCGGCCGATCTGCGCGACGGCAGCTGACCGGGAACGCCGGGGCGGCGCGGCGGCAGGGAACCGGAGCGGGCCCGGGCGCGTCTTCCGGTGCATGATCAGTGACCGTGTGCATGGACTCCGTGTGATCCGTACGGCGCTGTCCGCCGAGGCGGAGAAGATCGCCGCGCTGCACCACCGGGCCCGCTCGACGTACTACCCGGACGGGCTGCCGGACGACGGGATGGACTGGACGGCCGCCTGGCGCTCCGCCGTCGAACGGCCCGACGGGCAGGTGCTGTGCGCGGTCGAGGCGGGCGAGATCATCGGCGTCGCCTCCTTCCGGCCCCCGGCGGAGGGCGCCCCCGCCGAAACGGTCAAGCTGTTCCAGTTCCATGTCGACCCCGGGCGCTGGCGGGCCGGCATCGGCACCGCCCTGCACACCGCCTGTGTGGAGCAGTGGCGGGCCGAGGGCAGGCGGACGGCCGTACTGGACGTGCATGTCGACAACCGGCGGGCCCAGGCCTTCTACGCCCGGCAGGGCTGGGTGCCGGATCCGGAGCAGCCGCCCGCCGAGGACGACCACCATCTCTACCTGCGGTACGCGGTGCATGGGGAATGACGCGGCGGACGAAGCGGGAATGAAGCGGGCTGGTTGAAGGTTCAGGTAGTTCGGAGACGTCCCCTTCACTACCTGGAGAGCCGAGAACATGCGCGTCGAGATCTGGAGCGACATCGCCTGCCCCTGGTGCTACGTGGGCAAGGCCCGCTTCGAGAAGGCCCTCGCCGCCTTCCCGCACCGTGACGAGGTCGAGGTCGTGCACCGCTCCTTCGAGCTGGACCCCGGCCGCGCCAAGGACGACGTCCAGCCGGTGCTCGCCATGCTCGGCAAGAAGTACGGCATGAGCGAGGCGCAGGCCCAGGCGGGCGAGGACAACCTGGGCGCGCAGGCCGCCGCCGAGGGTCTCGACTACCGCACCCGGGGCCGTGACCACGGCAACACCTTCGACATGCACCGGCTGCTGCACCTCGCCAAGGCGGAGGGCCGCCAGGACGAGCTGGTCCAGATCCTCTACCGGGCGAACTTCGCCGAGGAGCGGTCCCTGTTCACCGAGGGCCCCGAGCGGCTCGTCGAGCTGGCCGTGGAGGCCGGACTGGACGCGGCGGCCGTGCGCGAGGTGCTCGCCGACCCGGCCGCCTACGCCGACGAGGTCCGCGCCGACGAGCGCGAGGCCGCCGAGCTCGGCGCGAACGGGGTGCCGTTCTTCGTGCTGGACCGGAAGTACGGGGTCTCGGGCGCCCAGCCCGCCGAGCTCTTCGCCCAGGCGCTCGGCCAGGCCTGGGACGCGCGTTCCCCGCTGAAGCTCATCGACGAGGGCGGCGCCGAGGCCTGTGGGCCGGACGGGTGCGCGGTCCCGCAGCACTGAGAAAGGCCAGGTCGGCGCGGTCGTATAAGCATCGCTTAGCGGTTCCACGTAATAATCCGCAATGGACGGGGGGTTCCGTGGGCCGCAGAGTGGACGCATGGAGACCACGGAGACGTTCGAGAACCTCGTCCGCGCCGAGTTCACCCCGCAGAGCACCTACCTCAACACCGCCAGCAACGGCCTGCTGCCCGCCCGTACCGTGGCCGCCCTGCACGCGGCGGCGCTGCTGCGCGCCGAGGGGCGGCCACTGACCTCCCTGTACGAGGACGTGGAGGCGTGCCGGGCCGGGTACGCCCGGCTCGCCGGTGTTCCGCCGACCCGGGTGGCGGTGGGCGCCTCGGTCGCCGCGCACACCGGCGTGATCGCCGCCTCGCTGCCGGCCGGCGCCGAAGTGCTCACCGCCGAGGACGACTTCACCTCCGTACTGAACCCCTTCCACGTCCGCGGCGACCTCAAGGTCCGCGCGGTGCCGCTGGAGCGGATCGCCGAGTCCGTCCGCCCGGGCACCGCCCTGGTCGCGGTCAGCGCGGCCCAGTCCGCGGACGGCCGGATCGCCGACCTGCCCGCGCTGCGCGAGGCCGCCCGCACCCACGGGGCGCGGACCTACGTCGACTTCTCCCAGGCCGCCGGCTGGCTGCCGATGGACGCCGACGCCTTCGACTTCACCGCGTCCGTCGCCTTCAAGTGGCTGCTCGGCCCGCACGGCGCGGCCTTCCTCGTGGTCCCCGAGGACTTCGGCGGGCTCACCCCCGTGCTCGCGGGCTGGGTCGCGGCCGAGGAGCCGTGGGACAGCTGTTACGGCCCGGTCGCCGAACTCGCCCACTCCGCGAGGCGGTTCGACCTCACCCACGCCCTGTTCACCTGCGCCGGCCTGCGCCGCTCGCTCGACCTGATCGAGGAACTCGGCGTGGCCGCCGTCCACACCCACGACGTGGGCCTCGCCGACCGGTTCCGGGCCGGTCTTGCGCGCCTCGGGCACGAGCCGGTGGCCGCCCCCGGCTCCGCGATCGTCTCGGTCCCCGGGCTCGGCGGCCGGCAGCCCGAGCTGAGCCGGGCGGGCATCGAGGTCTCCAACCGCGCCGGCAACCTGCGGGCCGCCTTCCACCTGTACAACACGCCCGCCGACGTGGACCGCCTGCTGGACGTCCTGGCCGGCTGACCGGGGACACGGCCGGGCCGGGACCTCCCGTCCCGCGAGGAGATCCCGGCCCGGGGCTCATGGAGCGGTCACCTCACGGGCGTGAAGTCCCGCGCGCCGATGAACTCGGGCCGGCGGACCGGCGCCGCGAACGGCTCCACCGCCGCGTTCTCCACGCTGTTGAACACGATGAAGACGTTGCTGCGCGGGAACGGCGTGATGTTGTCGCCCGAGCCGTGCATGCAGTTGCAGTCGAACCAGGTCGCCGAGCCGGCCCTGCCGGTGAACAGCTTGATGCCGTACTCGCCCGCCATGGCGGTGAGCGCCTCGTCGGACGGGGTGCCCGCGTCCTGCATCTGCAGGGACTGCTTGTAGTTGTCCCTGGGCGTGGCGCCGGCGCAGCCCAGGAACGTCTTGTGCGAGCCCGGCATGATCATGAGCCCGCCGTTGGTGTCGTGGTTCTCGGTCAGCGCGATCGAGACGGACACGGCCCGCATGTTCGGCAGGCCGTCCTCGGCGTGCCAGGTCTCGAAGTCCGAGTGCCAGTAGAAGCCGCTGGCCCCGAACCCCGGCTTGACGTTGATCCGCGACTGGTGGACGTACACGTCCGAGCCGAGGATCTGCCGGGCCCGGCCGACCACCCGCTCGTCGTGCACCAGGTTCGCGAAGATCTCGCTGATCCGGTGCACCTCGAAGACGGACCGGATCTCCCGCGACTTCGGCTCGACGACCGAGCGCTCGTCGGCCCGGACCGCCGGGTCGGCGACCAGCCGCTCCAGCTCCCGCCGGTAGACGGCGACCTCGTCGTCCGCGATCAGCTGCTCGACGGCGAGGAAGCCGTCGCGGTCGAACGCCTCCAGCCGGTCCGTGGCGAACGGCCCGGGCGCGCCGGGCGCCGACCAGACGACCGGGTCCTTGCGGGGGACGGCGACCTCGGCGGGGCCACGGCTCGGGTACAGGTCGGTGATCGTGGTCATGGTCAGCCCTCCTCCGTCAGCAGGGGATAGACGCCGTTCTCGTCGTGGTCCTCCCGCCCGGTGACCGGCGGGTTGAACACGCAGACGCAGCGGAAGTCCTCCTTGACGCGCAGCGTGTGCCGCTCGTGCCCGTCGAGGAGGTACATGGTCCCGGGCGTGATCGTGTACGACGTCCCGGTCTCGCGGTCGGTCAGCTCGGCCTCGCCCTCGACGCAGACGACGGCCTCGATGTGGTTGGCGTACCACATCGACGTCTCGGTGCCCGCGTACAGGATCGTCTCGTGCAGCGAGAACCCGACCCGCTCCTTGGCGAGGACGATGCGTTTGCTCTCCCAGGTACCGGACGCGGACCTCACATGCCGGTCGGTGCCTTCGATTTCCTTGAACGATCGGACGATCACGGTTCTGCGATGCCTCCTAGCTGGTGTTTCAGACGGTTTCCCGGACGGCGCGGGCGAGGATGCTCAGCCCCTCGTCCAGCTCCTCCGGGGTGACGGTCAGGGCCGGCAGCAGCTTGACGACCTCGCTCTGAGGCCCCGACGTCTCGATGAGCAGCCCGAGTTCGAAGGCGCGCGCGGCGATCCGCCCGGCCCGCTCCTTGTCGTGGAACTCCAGGCCCCACACCAGGCCCCGCCCCCGGTACTCGCGGACGTCGGCGAGGTTCTCCTCGACGATCGCGATGAGCCCCTGCTCGATCTGCTCGCCCTTGGTCCGGGTCTGCTTCTCCATCGCCGGGCCGTCGCTCCAGTAGCTCTCCAGGGCGGCGGTCGCGGTGACGAAGGCGGGGTTGTTGCCGCGGAAGGTGCCGTTGTGCTCGCCCGGCTCCCACACGTCCAGCTCGGGCCGGAACAGGCACAGGGACATGGGCAGCCCGTACCCGCTGATGGACTTGGACACGGTGACGATGTCCGGGACGATCCCCGACTCCTCGAAGGAGAAGAAGGCGCCGGTGCGTCCGCAGCCCATCTGGATGTCGTCGACGATCAGCAGCATGTCCTGCCGCTCGCACAGCGCCTTCAGCGCGCGCAGCCACTCGGGCCGGGCGACGTTGATGCCGCCTTCGCCCTGCACGGTCTCCACGATCACCGCGGCGGGCTTGTTGAGCCCGGACCCCTGGTCCTCCAACAGCCGCTCGAACCACAGGAAGTCGGGCACGGTCCCGTCGAAGTAGTTGTCGAAGGGCATCGGCGTCCCGTGCACCAGCGGGATCCCGGCCCCGGCCCGCTTGAACGCGTTGCCGGTGACGGCCAGCGAACCGAGGGACATCCCGTGGAAGGCGTTGGTGAACGACACGATCGCCTCGCGCCCCTTCACCTTGCGCGCCAGCTTCAGCGCGGACTCCACGGCGTTGGTGCCGGTCGGCCCCGGGAACATGACCTTGTACGGCAGGTCGCGCGGGCGCAGCACCAGGTCCTGGAACGTCTGCAGGAACGACCGCTTGGCCGTGGTCGACATGTCGAGGCCGTGGGTGACCCCGTCGCGTTCCAGGTAGTCGAGCAACGCCCGTTTCAGTACGGGGTTGTTGTGGCCGTAGTTGAGCGACCCGGCGCCGGCGAAGAAGTCCAGGTACGCGTGTCCGTCCTCGTCGTACATCCGGCTGCCCCGGGCACGGTCGAAGACGGTCGGCCAGCCACGGCAGTAGCTGCGGACCTCGGACTCCAGGGTCTCGAAGATACTCAGGTCGGGCTGGGTGATGGTCACGGTAGGGCTCCTCAGTGCGATGTGGGGGTCAAGGGGCCGATGCGGTACAGGACTTCGGGGTCGTGCGGACCGTCGGGGAACTCGCCCGCCTCGAACAGCACCGAGCGCTCCAGGGCGGCGCCGTGCCGGGCGGCGTACGACGTGAACAGGCGCTCCGAGGCGGTGTTGCCGGGCGTGATGGTGGTCTCGACGGCGGTGAGCGGCCGGTCGGCCGCCACCTGGGCCGTGAGGCCGTCCAGCAGCCGTGCCGCGATACCGCGTCCGCGCTGCGCGGCGTCCACGGCCACCTGCCAGACGAGCAGGGTGTCCGGCCGGTCCGGCCGGGTGTACCCGGTCACGAACCCGACGGGCTCACCGTCCGCGCCGCGCGCCACCACCGACGTGCCGGCGAAATCCCGGCACCACAGCAGATAGCTGTAGGAGGAGTTCAGATCGAGGCTTCTCGAATCCTTCGCGATACGCCAGAGAGCGGCGCCGTCGGTCACCAGCGGGCGCTCGACGGTCAGGTCTGCTTGTGGGGCAGTCATGCGGCTTGAATTTAGCGAGGCAAATACGAAAATGCACGGCGGGTGGCCTTGTCGGCTCAGTCGGGGGTGCCCGTATGTGCCGATATTTCCCACCGCAAACCAGACAAAAAACCCTGTCATGTGGAGTGTGTCACAGGGTTGAAACCCGGATGAAATCTCCCCTGTTTAGCTCCGCAAAAAGCGGGCAGAAGAACTCGGGTAAGCCATCCACTGAAAGGGAATTCGGAATTGCTTTGAATTCAGGCTCCGGTAACGCCGTCGATACCCTCGCGCAGGATGTCGGCGTGCCCGTTGTGCCGCGCGTACTCCTCGACAAGATGCACGAACACCCACCGCAGACTGACCTCGACACCGTCCAGCGGCCCACCGGAGATCCGCCCGGTGTCGTCGAGCGACCGCCCCGCGCACAACTCCCGCCCCCGCGCGATCTCCCGCCGCCACACGCCCAGCGCCTCACCGAGCCCGCGCCCGGGGTCGAGCGCGTACCCCGTCTCGTCCTCATACACCGGAGCCACGTCGAGCCTCGCGAACACCCGCTGGAACCAGTTCCGTTCGACCTCGGCGAGATGCTGCACCAGCCCCAGCAGCGTCAGCGCGGACGGCGCCGCCGACGCCGTCCGTACCTGGGTGTCGTCCAGGCCCGAGCACTTCAGCGCGAGGGTCGCCCGGTGGTAGTCCAGCCAGCTTTCCAGCAGGGGGCGTTCGGCGCCGGTCAGGAGCGGGAAGGGGCGGCCGTCCGGGAGGGTGCTGGGCGTCTCGGTGGTCATGGGGGCAGGGTGGCACGGAAGGCCGCGGTGCCACCCGCCGCTTTTCGGTCCCTATCGCCAGGCGGACTCCGCCGCGCGCCGGGCGGCCTCCAGGTCCACGGTCAGGCCCTGCGCGGCGAGGCCGGCGCCGATGGCCGCGAGGCTCGACTGCACGGCGCGGACCGTGGCGTCGAGTCCGTAGTGGTTGACCCGGATCATCTCGCCGGACAGGGCGCCGCCGCCGGCGGCCAGCGGGAGGGTGCCGTCGCTCGCCAGGGCCTCGGCGACCAGTTCCGAGGCCACCACGCCGGCCGGTACCCGCAGGGTCGTGGCGACCGGTGCCGCGTCGGACTCCTCGTGGACGTACGGTGTCAGGCCGCCGCCGAGGGCCACCGCCCCGGCCCGGGTGGCCAGCGCGGCCGTACGGTGCCGCCGCATCACCGTGTCCAGGCCGTCCGCCTCGATCCGCTCCACGCACGCTTCGAGGGCCAGCATCTCCAGCTGGGCCGGCGCGTGCAGCAGCGCCTTGCGGCCGCCGTCGACCCAGCGCTCCTTCCAGTCCAGCAGGGAGAGGTAGGAGCGGCGCGGGGCGCGCGGGTTCGCCGCCATCCGGGCCCAGGCCCGCTCGCTGACCGACACCGCCGAGACGCCGGCCGGCCCGCCCATCGCCTTCTGTGCCCCGATCACGCACAGGTCCACACCCCACGCGTCCGGCAGCACCGGCTCCGCCCCGACCGAGGCGACCGCGTCGAGGTAGAAGAGGGCGCCCTGCTCCCGTACCGCCTCACCGATCTCCGCGACCGGGTTGGTGTTGCCGGTGGCCGCCTCCGCGTGCACCAGGGAGACGAAGTCGATCTCCGGGTGCTCCGCGAACGCCTCCCGGATCCGCGCGGCCGTCACCGCCGTGTGGAACGGCACGGCGAGGTCGATCACGGTCGCGCCGCAGTCCCGCAGCCAGTTCCCGAAGGTCTGCCCGTACGGGCCGGTGATCACGTTCAGGGCGACCGTTTCCGGCCCCGCCGTCGCCCGGATCGCGCCCTCCAGCGGCAGCAGCGCCTCGCCCTGCATGATCACCACGTCCTGGCGGGTATCCAGCAGCCGGGCCACCCGGTCCTCGATCGCGGCGAAGTGCGCGGCGCTCAGCGGGGGCAGGTCGAGGAAGGGATGGGTCACGGCGGTGCTCTCTTCGGTCGGTGCGGGGGAGATCCGGATGAGCGTAACCGGCAGGGCGATCACCGGCCCCGACCGGCGACTTCTTAGGCCGGACGGCTCCACGGCCATCGGTTTGATTTGAGAGACCCAAACATCTCCTTATAATCGGAACCCGCAGAACTGGAACGCAAAGCTCCCCCACAGACTTCTGGAGGTCTCGTGACCACGCTCCTCGGGCGCCGCCGGGCTCGCGCCCTGGCCGCCGTCACCGCCGCGGCCGGGCTGGCCCTCGTGGCCGGCTGCACGTCGAGCGGCAACGGCTCCAGCGCCTCCAGAACCGCCGCCGGCGGGGTCGAACTCGTCAAGGCCGGCCAGCTCACCACCTGCACCCACCTGCCCTACCCGCCGTTCCAGTCGGAGATCGACGGCAAGGTGCAGGGCTTCGACGTCTCGATGATCGACCTCGTCGCCAAGAACCTCGGCGTGAAGCAGCAGATCCTCGACACGCCCTTCGAGAACTTCAAGACCGGCGCCTTCCTCAACTCCGGCGAGTGCGACCTGGCCGCGGCCGGCATGACCATCACCGCCGAGCGCAAGAAGAACGTCGACTTCTCCGACCCCTACTTCGACGCCACCCAGGCCCTCCTCGTCGCCAAGGACAGCGGCATCACCTCGCTCGCCGACGCCAAGGCCAAGAAGGCCCGGCTCGGCGCCCAGGCGCAGACCACCGGCGAGGACTACGCCAAGGCGCAGGGCTTCGACCCGGTCTCCTTCGAGTCCTCCGACGCCGTCCTCAACGGCCTGCGCACCGGCCAGGTCAAGGCCGTCATCATCGACTACCCGGTGGTCCAGGGCTGGCTGAAGGACAAGGCCAACGCGGACGCCTTCCAGCTCGCCGGCAACATCAACACCGGCGAGCAGTACGGCTTCACGGTGAAGAAGGGCAACACCAAGCTCGTCGCCGCGATCAACAAGGCGATCTCCGACGCCAAGGCCGACGGCACGTACAAGAAGCTCTACGAGAAGTGGATCGGCCCCTACGACGAGTCGGCCGCCTCGCCCTCCGCGTCATGACCACCGCGGACACGGAACTCCAGCCCCGCAGAAAGGGCCTGACCCGGCGGCAGAAGCGCAGCCTGTCGCGCGGCGTGCAGTACGTCGTCTTCGTCGCCGCGGTGATCGCCTTCGCGGTCGCCGCCGACTGGGGACGGCTGCGGAACCAGTTCGCCCAGTGGGACATCGCCAAGCAGATGTTCCCGGACGTCATCACGCTGGCGCTGAAGAACACCGTGCTCTACACCCTGTCCGGCTTCGTCGTCGGACTGGCGCTCGGCATGGTGATAGCCCTGATGCGGCTGTCGTCCGTCGGCCCCTACCGCTGGCTGGCCGGCGTCTACATCGAGATCTTCCGCGGCCTGCCCGCCCTGCTGATCTTCATCTTCATCGGGGTCGCGGTCCCGCTGGCCTTCCCCGGCACGGAGATCATCGGCGGCACCTACGGCAAGGTGGCCCTGGCCCTCGGCCTGGTCGCCGCCGCCTACATGGCCGAGACGATCCGCGCGGGCATCCAGGCGGTCCCCAAGGGCCAGCTGGAAGCGGCCCGTTCCCTGGGCTTCTCACCCGCCCGCGCGATGATCTCGATCATCATCCCGCAGGCGTTCCGCATCATCCTGCCGCCTCTGACCAACGAGCTGGTCCTGCTCTTCAAGGACTCCTCCCTGGTCCTCTTCCTCGGCGTCACCCTGGAGGAGCGCGAACTGTCCAAGTACGGCCGCGACCTGGCCAGTACGACCGCCAACTCCACGCCGATCCTCGTCGCCGGCCTGTGCTACCTGCTGGTCACGATCCCGCTCGGCTTCGTCGTGCGCCGCATGGAGGCGAAGGCCCGGGAGGCCGTGAAATGAGCCGACCCGAGATCGAGGTGAAGGGCCTGCACAAGTCCTTCGGCGCCAACGAGGTGCTGCGCGGCATCGACCTGGAGATCGGCCAGGGCGAGGTCGTCTGCGTCATCGGCCCGTCCGGCTCCGGCAAGTCCACCCTGCTGCGCTGCGTCAACCTCCTGGAGGAGCCCACCCAGGGCCAGGTGTTCGTGGGCGGCACGGAGCTGACGGACCCCGACGTCGACATCGATGCCGTCCGCCGCCGGATCGGCATGGTCTTCCAGCAGTTCAACCTCTTCCCGCACCTCACCGTCACCGAGAACCTCACGCTCCCGCAGCGCCGGGTGCTGCGCAGGGACAAGGCGACGGCGGCACGGGTCGCCGCCGAGAACCTCGCCCGCGTGGGCCTCTCCGAGAAGGCGGACGCCTACCCCGCGTCCCTCTCCGGCGGCCAGCAGCAGCGCGTGGCGATCGCCCGCTCGCTGTCCATGGGCCCCGAGGTGATGCTCTTCGACGAGCCGACCTCGGCCCTCGACCCGGAGCTGGTCGGCGATGTCCTCGCGGTGATGCGGATGCTGGCCCAGGAGGGCATGACCATGATGGTCGTCACCCACGAGATGACCTTCGCCCGCGAGGTCGCCGACCGGGTCGCCTTCATGGACGGCGGGGTGATCGTCGAGGACGGCACCCCCGACCGCGTCATCGGCGCCCCCACCCACGACCGCACCCGCCACTTCCTCTCCCGGCTCCTCGACCCGGCCATGGCCCAGGTGGAGGAGGGGGCCCCGGACCAGGCGAACTAGGCGGGCGAGGTCCGGCTGTCAGTGCCGTGTGCGAGGGTTCGGCCATGAACACAGAGCACCTGGACCAGGGTTGGGAAGAGACCGTCGCCCTGTTCGAGCGGCGCGGGCTGCCCGAGTCGTCGTACGAGAACCTCTACGAGGAGCCGTACGACGTCCACCCCGGCCCGCTCACGATCACGGGCGGGCTGGACCTGGACGCCCTGGAGACCTCCGGCACCGGCGTGGTGGTCGACGGTGACCTGACCGTCGAGGGCAGCATCGTCAACGTCGACGACGGCTGTCCGGCGCTGGTCGTCCTCGGCGACCTGCGGGCCGCGCACGTCTATCTCGAAGGCGACGCCAAGCTGCTGGTGCTGGGCAGCGTCACCGTGGACGCCTTCATAGGCGGCATGACCGACAAGCTCGTCATGATCGAGGGCGATCTGCGGGCCAGGGTGACCGTCCTGTCCGGCGAGTTCAGCCCCGACCTCGTCGGCGGCACCCTGCACGGCGCCGTCGTCGCGCCCGCCTACCTCGACCTCGCCCAGGACGTCGACCCCGCCTCGGTCCTCGTCCCCGAGGTGCTCCGCGCGGACGGCGAGGACTGCCCGCGCGGCTTCGACGCCCCGCGCGTGCACGGCGGCCGGCTGCTGAGCCGTATCGATGAGGGGCTCCCCGTCGTCCTAGGCTGAGGCCCATGAGCGATCAAGCGGTGCTGCACGTGAAGGGCCGGGTCCTTGCGGGACCCGAGGACGTCCGCGACGAACTGTGGGTGGTGGGCGGTCGGATCTCCTACGACCGTCCCGGCGCCGCCCGTGACATCACGACCGTCGAGGGCTGGGCGCTGCCCGGACTCGTCGACGCCCACTGCCATGTCGGCCTCGGCACGCACGGCCCGGTCGACGCGGCGACCGCCGAGAAGCAGGCCCTCACCGACCGCGAGGCGGGCACCCTGCTGATCCGGGACGCCGGTTCGCCCTCCGACACCCGCTGGGTCGACGACCGCGAGGACCTGCCGAAGATCATCCGGGCCGGCCGGCACATCGCGCGCACCCGCCGCTACATAAGGAACTTCGCCCACGAGATCGAGCCCGAGGACCTGGTCGCCTACGTCGCCGAGGAGGCCCGGCGCGGCGACGGCTGGGTCAAGCTGGTCGGCGACTGGATCGACCGCGACCTCGGCGACCTCGCCCCCAGCTGGCCCCGGGACGCGGTGGAGGCGGCGATCGCGGAGGCGCACCGGCTCGGCGCCCGGGTCACCGCCCACTGCTTCGCCGAGAACTCCCTCCAGGACCTGGTCGAGGCCGGCATCGACTGCATCGAGCACGCGACCGGCCTCACGGACGACCTGATCCCCCTCTTCGCCGCCCGGGGCGTCGCCATCGTCCCGACCCTCGTCAACATCGCCACCTTCCCGCAGCTCGCGGCGGGCGGCGACACCAGGTTCCCGCAGTGGTCCGCCCATATGCGCCGACTGCACGAGCGCCGTTACGACACCGTCCGGGGCGCCTACGACGCCGGCATCCCGGTGTACGTCGGCACGGACGCCGGCGGCTCCCTCGCGCACGGCCTGGTCGCGGCCGAGGTGGCCGAGCTGGTGACCGCCGGGATCCCGCCCCTCGACGCGCTCGCGGCGACCAGCTGGGCGGCCCGCGCCTGGCTCGGCAGGCCGGGCCTGGAGGAGGGCGCACCGGCGGACCTGGTGGTGTACGAGAGCGACCCGCGCGCCGACGTACGCGTCCTCGCGTCCCCCCGGCGGGTGGTGCTGAACGGGCAGGTCGTGGAGTAAGGGAACTCCTGTGCCGGTCGGGTCGAATAGATTCACGGAAAGTCCACTAATGAGTGAAGTAACGCAGGATTGCCGCCCGTTCACCCACAGTGCGTAATTCTTGGCGGGTCCCGAGCAAGTTTCCTCTGGGGGTCCCACCACAGTGAACAGCTACGCCTTCCGCATGCCCGCACGCCGTCTCGCGACCGTCGCGACGGCCACGGCCCTGGTCGCCGGTCCCGCGGCCCTGGCCGGTGCGGGCACCGCGCACGCCACCGCCGACCACGGTCGCGCGAGCGCGGTCGTCCTCCGCACCGGCCTGGACGTCTCCCTCCTGAACAAGACCGTGGACGTCCCGCTCGCGGTCTCGCTGAACGAGGTCCAGGCACCGCGCAGCGCCGACCGGACCGCCCTGACCGCCACCCTCGACGGAGTCGACGACGGCAAGCCGTTCAGCGTCCTCGGCGCGGACGTCGCCGCCGCGAAGGCGACCGTCTCCGCCACCCGCGCCGAGGGCTCCGTCCACCTCGCCCACGCCCGGCTGCACCTGCCCGGCCTGCCCCTGCTGTCCCTCGTCGAACTCGACACCGTCACCTCCACCGCCACCTGCGAGGCCGGCAAGCGCCCCGAGGCCTCCGCCAACGTGCTCGGCGCCGTCACGGTGCTCGGCAAGCGGGTGACCCTCAGCGCGGGCGGCCCCACCGACGTCAAGGTCCCCGGCGTCGGCGAGGTCCGCCTCGACCTCTCCCACCGCGAGACGACCTCGACCACGGCGGCCGCCAGCGCCCTCGAACTCAAGGTCTCCGTGAACCCGCTGAAGCTGAACGTCGCGGACGTGGAGGGGACGTTGACCCTGGCGAGGGCGACCTGCGAGACCCCGCCGGCACCGACCGACCCGGCCGACCCCGTCACCGACGTCCAACCCCAGGGCGCCCCGGCCAAGCAGACCAAGCTCGCGGAGACAGGCGGCAGTTCACTGACCCCCTACATGGTCGGAGGAGCGCTGGCCCTGCTCGCGGCAGGCGGAGGAGCGGCAACTCTCACCCGACGCCGCCGCTAGCATGCCCGTCTTTTAGGGGCGCGGGGCGGTAGTCGATTTGCGGCTACCGCCGCGCGGGCGCGACCAGCCACAACGCACCCGCACCCGCCCACGGCGCGCAGTCCCCCCTCTTCCCTCGTCTCTTCCCTCATCCGCGTATCAACATCAACGCCTGATCGAACGCCTGCAGAAACCCGTTCACCGTCACCCTGTCGCGCACAGCGATCCGCACCCACTCCTCGTCCAGCCCCGGAAACGTGTCCCCCCGCCGCACCGCATACCCCAGCACCCTCAGCTGTCGGCGCACGGCGGCCGCCTCCCGCACTCGGACCAGCACGAACGGCCCCTCCGCGGGCCCCGCCACCCGCACCCCCTCCGGCGCGAACTCCTCCAGTCCCGCCACCAGATGGGCCCGGTCGGCCGCCCCCCGATGCGCCGCGTGCGCCGCCTCCGCCAGCGCCCGCGGCGCCACACACGCCTCGGCCGCCGCCAGCGCCGGCGTCGACACCGGCCAGAGCGGCTGCGCCCGCTCCAGCTCGGCGACGACCTCCGGCGCCGCCAGCACGTACCCGATCCGCAGCCCGGCCAGCCCCCACGTCTTCGTCAGGCTCCGCAGCACCACAAGACCGGGCACGTCCGTCCGCCCGGCCAGCGCCTCCCGCTCGCCCGGCACCGCGTCCATGAACGCCTCGTCGACCACCAGCGTCCGCCCGGGACGGGCGAGCCGGGCGATCTCCTCGGCCGGGTGCAGCACCGACGTCGGGTTGGTCGGATTGCCGATCACCACCAGGTCCGCGTCCTCCGGGACGGCCGCCGGATCCAGCCGGAACCCGTCCGCCGCCCGCAGCAGCACCCGGTCCACGGTGTGCCCGGCGTCCCGCAGCGCCGCCTCCGGCTCGGTGAACTGCGGATGCACCACCACCGGCCGGCGCACCTTCAGCGCCCGCGCCAGCAGCACGAACGCCTCCGCCGCGCCCGCCGTCAGCAGCACCCGTTCCACCGGCAGCCCGTGCCGCGCCGCCACCGCCGCCCGCGCCGCCCGCCCGTCCGGGTAGGCCGCGAGACCGCCCAGCGACCGGGCTATCCGCTCCCGCAGCCAGACCGGGGGAGTACCGGTGCGCACATTGACCGCGAGGTCGACGAGCGCGGAACCCTCGTCACGGACCTCGGCGTCGCCGTGGTGGCGCAGATCGTGCTCGGGTCTGGGACCGTCCTCAGTGCGCATGGGCGTGTCCGCCGTGGTGGTGGTGCCCGTGGTGGTGGTCGTCGTCCGGGTGGAAGTGCGGCTGCTGCGGCAGCCCCACCTTGTCCTCGAAGCCGGGCAGCGCGATCCGGTACACACACGAGTCGCAGTTCATCCGCAGGTCGCCCGCGACCGCCTCCCGGTACCGCTCCATCACCAGGTCGAGCAGCTCCGGCTCGGGCCCGATGACGTCCGCCGACCGCACCTCGACCTCGGGGTGCGCGTCCGCCCAGCCCTCGGTCTGGTGCCGCACCCGGTCCGGCAGGATCCCGGTGAACAGGAAGTAGGGCAGGACGACGATCCGGCGCGCCCCCAGTTTCCGGCACCGGTCGAGTCCGCTCGGCACGTCCGGCGCGGCCAGCGACACGAACGCCGTCTCCACTCCGGCGTATCCGCGCCCCTCCCACAGCAGCCGCGCCGCCTTGTGCACCTCGGCGTTGGCGTCGGGGTCGGTCGAACCGCGCCCGACCAGCAGCACGGTCACGTCCGCCCGGTCCAGCGGGGTGCGCCCCTCACCGGCGCCCAGCGCCTCGTCCAGCCGCCGCTCCAGGACCGACAGCAGCGCGGGGTGCGGGCCCAGCGGACGGCCGTAGGTGTAGGAGATCCCCGGGTGCCGCTCCTTCTCCCGCGCCAGCGCGGCCGGGATGTCCCCCTTGGCGTGCCCGGCGGAGACCAGCATCAGGGGTACGGCGGCGAACCGTCGTACCCCCCGCTCCACCAGCTCGGTGACGGCTTCGCCCAGCGGGGGCGGGGACAGCTCGATGAAGCCGCCGGCGACGGGCAGTTCGGGGTGGCGGCGCCCCAGCTCCCGTACGAAGTCGCGGAACGCCTCGGCCCCGGCGTCGTCCCGGGTGCCATGGCCGGCGATGAGCAGGGCGGGCGGGGTGGTCACAGGTTCTCCTCGGAAGTGGGGTGGTACAGCAGGGCGTTGAGCGCGGCGGCGGCGACCGCCGAGCCGCCCTTCTCGGACACGTTGCTGACGGCGGGCAGCCCGCTCTCGCGCAACGCGGCCTTGGACTCGACCGCGCCGACGAAACCGACGGGCAGGCCGATGACGAGCACGGGGGAGGCGTCCAGGGTGAGCAACTCCTCCAGGGCGGTCGGCGCGTTGCCGATCACCCACAGGGCGCCGGGCCCGACCTGCTCGTAGGCGAGCCGGATCGCGTGTGCCGAACGGGTCAGGCCGGGACCGGACCCGGCGTCGCGCAGCCGGCACACCGTCTCCCGGCGGGTGATCCCGGCCGCGACCATCTCCACGTCCACGACCACCGGCGCCCCGGCGTGCAGCGCGGCATGTGCCTTCGCCAGGTCGCCCTCGTCGGTCACGAGATCGGTCGCGTACTCCAGGTCGGCGGCGGAGTGGACGACCCGCTCGACCACCGCCCGGGTCAGCGGCGGGAAGTGCGAGGTGTCCAGACGCGCGCGCAGCCGCCGGAAGGACTCCTGCTCGATGGGGTGGACGACTCGGTTCACTTGGCGCCCTCCTCGGACGTCTGCCAGCGGTAGCCGCGCGGGGTGACCATGCGTCCGGCGATGTTCCGGGTCGCCGTGTTGCCCACGGTCACCACCGTCATCATGTCGACCCACGCCGGGTCGAGCGCACCCAGGGTGGTCAGCCGGCTCGACTCGTCGGGGCGCGAGGCGTTGCGTACGACGCCGACGGGCGTCGCCGGCGCACGGTGCCCGGCGAGGATCGCGAGCGCCTTGGGCAGCTGCCAGTCACGGCCCCGGGAACGCGGGTTGTAGAACGTCACGACGAGGTCCGCCTCGGCCGCCGCCCGCACCCGGCGCTCGATGACCTCCCACGGCGTGTGCAGGTCGGACAGGCTGATCGAGACATGGTCGTGGCCGAGCGGCGCGCCCAGGATCGCCCCGGCCGCGAGCGCGGCGGTGACCCCGGGGACGCCGATCACGTCGATGTCGTCCGAGGCCTCGGCGAGCGCCGGAGAGGCCATCGCGTACACGCCCGCGTCCCCGCTGCCGATCAGCGCGACGGCCTGCCCGGCCCGCGCCTCGGCGACCGCCGTCCGCGCCCGCTCCTCCTCGGCCCCGAGCCCCGACTCCAGGATCCGGGTGCCGGGCCGCAGCAGGTCGCGGATCTGGTCGACGTACTGGTCGAGCCCGACGAGCACGGAGGCGCGCCGGAGTTCGGCCCTGGCACGCGGGGTGAGCAGGTCCCGGGCGCCGGGGCCGAGCCCGACGACCGCGAGCCGGCCGCGCGCGGGGCGCCGTACGACGGCACAGGTCGCCATCGCGGGCCGGCCGTCCGACTTCCGCTTGGGGACCAGGAGTTCACCGCCCCGCAGCAGCGCCGCCGCCTCGGCCACGGAGGGGGTGCCGACGGCGGCGAGCGGCGCGTCCGAGGGGTTGGGGACCCGGACCTCGGCCAACTCCTCGGCGGAGTGGGTCACCAGGGGGACCCCGAGCCGCGCGGCCGCCTCGACGATCCCGGGTTCACCGGCCTTGGCGTCGACGGTGGCGAGTTCGGCGATGCTCCGAGGAGACAGCCCCGCGTCCCGCACGGCCGCCTCGATCAGCGTGAGCACCTCCTCGACGGGGGCGCCCTTGGAGGCACCGACGCCCACCACGAGGGACGGCGGCCGCAACAGCACCTCGTTCGCGGCGGGTTCGACCGCGCGGTCGGTCAGCCGGACGGTGTACGCGCCCTCGTCGGCCAGCGGCAGCGGGGGCAGCGGCCAGCTCGACTCGGCGCGCAGGGCGACCGGTTCGCCGTCCAGCAGGGCCCGGGACACGGCGGCCACCGAGCCCTCGACGGGGAAGCCGAGGGTGTCGAGCCCCGGCAGGCCGACGGCGTCGGTCGCTGTCGTCACCACCGGCCGCGCGGCCAGCACCTCGCCCACCGCCACGGCGAGTTCATTGGCGCCGCCCCCGTGCCCGCCGACCAGCGACACGGCGAACCGCCCGCCCTCGTCGACACAGACCACCCCCGGGTCGGTCGCCTTCTCGCGAAGGAGCGGGGCGATCAGCCGGACCACCGCACCGGTGGCCAGGAAACACACCAGCTGCTCGCACTCCGCGAACGCGGACCGCACGGCGTCCCCGACGGGACCGTCGTACACCCGCGTACGGTCCGGCCACGCCGCGGCCAGCCGGTCGCGCGCCGCCGCCCCCGCCGCGGTGGCGGAAATGAGGCCGATCACTGGGCAACTCCTTCGTCGGAAACGGGGATTCTGGTTCCCCACAGCAGAAACACGGGATTGGTCGCGGCGAGCCGGGTCACGTCACCCGGCAGCGGCGCGAGACGGGAGGACTGCAGCAGCACCCCGTCGCAGGAGAACCCGGCACCGGTGAGCGCCTCGCGCGCCGCCGGCACCCGGTCCAGGGCGGCCATCGCGACCACCACCGTCCGCCGGGCGCGCTGCGCGCAGGCGGCGACGATGGCGGGCAGTTCGGCTCCGCCGCCGCCGACGAAGACGGCGTCGGGGTCGGGGAGCGCGGTCAGGGCGTCCGGTGCTATGTCACATACCACCTCCACGTACACCCCGTGCGCCCGCGCGTTGGCGGCGATCCGCTCCACCCCGTCCGCCGTCTTCTCCACGGCGATGGCGGCGGCGCCCAGGCGTGCGCACTCGACGGCCACCGACCCGGAGCCCGCGCCGATGTCCCAGACCAGGTCGCCGAGCCGGGGCCCGAGCCGGGCCAGGGCCAGCGCCCGTACCTCGAACTTCGTGATCATCGAGTCGCGGTGCGCGAACTCCCGCTCGTCCAGGGCCCATCCGGCGGGCCCGGCCGGTGCCCCGGCGACCGTGCGCACGCCGCCCGGCGCCCGGGTCTCGTCCAGGCACAGCACCACGCTGACGTCCGGTCCCCAGTCCCGGGCGGCGGCCTCGGCAGGGGTGACCCGTTCGACCCGCTCCCGCGCGGAGCCGAGCGCCGACGCGACGACGAGGACACGCGCCCCGGAACCGTTCGCGAAATCGTGTGCGGAGCCCTCCGTGGAACCGTCCGCCGGCTCGCCCGGTGGCGTGCCGACGGCATCCCGCAGCGCCGCCCCCAGCTCCGCGGGACCCGCCCCCGGACCCGTCAGCACCGCCACCTTGGGATGCGCCCGGCAGACATGGACGGCCGTCCGCAGCTCCCGCCCGTGCGCGCTCACGACCACCGCGTCGTCCCACGGCAGCCCGACCCGCGCGAAGGCGGCGGCGACGGACGACACCCCGGCCCGCACATCGAGCCGGTCCGCCCCGAACCGCTCCGCCAGCGCCCGCACGATCCCGAAGAACCCGGGGTCGCCGGAGGCCAGCACGAGCACCGGCCGGTCCTTGCCGACGTACTCCTCGACGATGTCCAGGGCGGGCGCCAGCGGCCCGAGGACGACCCGCTCGGCCCCCTCGGGCAGCCGTACGGCGTCCAGGTGCCGCCGGCCGCCGACGACCAGCTCGGCCCCGGCCACCGCCTCCGGCGGGACGGGCGCACCCGTTCCCGTACCGATGACCGTGATCACGTACTCGCCCCCCGCTCGCGCAGCGCCTTGCGGGCCTGCGGGTCCGCCTTGCGGAAGCCGTGGAAGTGGCCGGGGTGGTACAGGTGCGAGCGGGTGCCCTCGGCGTCCAGGGCCGGGCCGACCAGGAAGAGCGTGTGCTTCCAGAGCTTGTGCTCCTTGACCGTCTCCTCCAGCGTCTCGATCGTGCACCTCACGACCAGTTCCTCCGGCCAGGTCGCCTGGTAGGCGACGACCACCGGGGTGGACGTCGGATAGCCGCCCTCCAGCAGCTCCCGCACCAGCTGCCCGCTGCGCGCGGCGGACAGGAAGACCGCCATGGTCGTCCCGTGCCGCGCGAACTCGCGCACCTCCTCGCCCGGCGGCATCGGCGTCTTGCCGCCGCCGAGCCGGGTGAGCACCACGGACTGCGCGACCTCGGGAATGGTCAGCTCGCGCCGGGCGATCGCGGCCACGGCCGAGAAGGAGGAGACCCCCGGCACGATCTCCACCTCGATACCGATCCCGGCACACCGGTCGACCTGCTCCTGCGTGCCGCCCCAGAGCGCCGGGTCCCCGGAGTGGATCCTGGCCACCCGCAGCCCCTCCGCCCGGGCCCGCTCGTACACGGCGACGACGTCCTCCAGCGACATCGTGGCCGAATCGAGGATCTCCGCGTCCTCGCGCGCGTGCTGGAGGACCTCCGCCTGCACCAGGCTCGCGGCCCAGATCACGACATCGGCCTCGGCGATCGCGCGCGCGGCCCGGAACGTCAGCAGATCGGCGGCGCCGGGGCCGGCACCGACGAAGGTCACCTTGCCTGCGGAAGCGGCGGCATCGGCCATGAAATTTCGGTCCTCTCTGGACAAAGGGTGTTACGGGTGGTGCTGGATGTGCGCTGAGGCGGGTCGATCGGATACGAAGGCCCCATGGCGGTCTTCGTCGCGCTCGGCGCGTTCCTGATGACGCTGGCCGGCGGCTGGACGGCACAGCGCGTGACCGACCGTCGCCACCTGGTCCTGGGTCTGGCCGGCGGTCTGATGCTCGGGGTGGTCGGACTCGACCTGCTGCCGGAGGCGCTGCGCGCGGCCGGCCGCGAGGTCTTCGGGGTACCGGCCGCCCTGCTCCTGTTCGTGGCCGGCTTCCTGCTGGCCCACCTGGTGGAGCGCACCCTGGCCCTGCGCCAGGCCGCGCACGGCGGCGACGAGCACGGTCACCGGGCCCCCGAGGTGGGGCTGACGGCGGCCGGGGCGATGGTCGGCCACAGCGCGATGGACGGCGTGGCGATCGGCGCGGCCTTCCAGGTGGGCGGCGGCATGGGCGCGGCGGTCGCGCTGGCCGTGATCGCCCACGACTTCGCGGACGGCTTCAACACGTTCACCCTCACGAGCCTGTACGGCAACGCGCGCCGCCGGGCGATAGGCATGCTGATCGCGGACGCCTGCGCACCGGTCCTCGGCGCCCTCTCCACGATCTTCTTCACCATCCCCGAGACCCTGCTCGGCGGCTATCTCGGCCTCTTCGGCGGTGTCCTGCTCTACCTGGCCGCCGCCGAGATCCTCCCCGAGGCCCACCACGAGCACCCGGCCCGCTCCACCCTGCTCTGCACGGTGGCCGGCGCCGCCTTCATCTGGCTGGTGGTGGGCGTGTCCGGCTGAGGCCGCGCCGCTCACAGTTTCCCGCCTCTGCCACCGTCCCGGCGCGGGGGCGCGATCAGCGTGGAGAGGTACGGCAGCGGGGAGCCGTCGAGTTCGGCGGCGGGCCGGATCGACTCCTCGTCGAGGCCCAGCGCCGACCCCCACACGGCGTCGTCCACCCGTCCGGACTCCCGCAACGCCGCCACCACCGCACCGGCCTGCCGGCCGAACTTGTACGCCACGACCGTCCCCGGCCCGTTCAGCGCGTCCTTCAGCGCCTGTGCGCCGGCCGTCACGGGCACCAGCGTCAGCGGCTCGGTCCCCTCGGTGAGCACGGCCCCGGAGCGGGCGGCGAGATCCTGCATGGCGGTGATACCGGGCACGGTCTCCACGACCGTCTCCGGCACCAGTTCGGCGATGGTCTGCGCGAGATACGTGAACGTCGAATAGACGTTCGGATCCCCGATCGTCGCGAAGGCGACCGACCCGTGCACCCGCAGCAACTCGGCGACCCTCGCCCCCGCCGCGTCCCAGGCGGCCTCCCGCCGCCCCCGGTCACTGCGCTCGTTGAGCGCGAACACGACCCGTACGACCTTCTCCGCGCCCACGTAGTGCAGCACCGTGGCCTCGGCCCGCCCCCGCTCGCCGGTGTCCATCACCGGGACGACGACGACCTCGGCCGCGCGCAGGGCGTTGACCCCCTTGACGGTCACCAGCTCGGGGTCACCGGGACCCACCCCGACTCCGACCAACCTGCTGCTGCTCATGACGTCCGGCACCTCTCCACGAACCTTCGGGCCACACCGGGCTCGGACGCCCAGTGCGTGTGCAGATAACTCGCGTGCACACCCTGCTGTACAAAACCTTCGACATGCGGCCGGGGGGTGCGCACACCCCACGCGGGCGCCGCCCCCGCCCCCGGCTCCACCACGGTCCGGTGGAACTCGTGCCCCCGCATCCGCGTCCCGGCCACGGCCAGCACACTGTCCCCGACGGCGACGGCATCCCGGTACCCGAGAGTCAGCCGTTCCGACATCCGCGCGTCCGCCTCCAGCACCCCGCACATGGGCAGCCCGTCCAGCTCCCGGCAGAGATACAGCAGCCCGGCACACTCGGCGGCGACCGGCGCGCCGCGCCGCGCGAGGGCGGCGATGTCCTTCCTGAGCGACTCGTTGGCGGACAGCTCACCGCCGTACACCTCGGGAAAGCCGCCCCCGATCACCAACCCGCGCGTCCCCTCGGGCAACCGCTCGTCCCGAAGCGGATCGAACACCACCACCTCGGCCCCGGCAGCGGCAAGCAACTCGGCATGCTCGGCATACGAGAAGGTGAACGCGGCCCCACCGGCGACCGCCACCACTCCGCTTGGCCCGTCCGGGGGTGCCCCCTCCGGGGGAGTTCGAGGACGGGGCCCTTCGGGCCGAAGCGGGGGTCCGGGGGCGGCGGCCCCCGGAGACGGGGGCGAGGAAACCAGGGCCTCGGCCGCGTCCCAAGCCGCACCCGACAACACCCCCGCCCCCCGCGCCAGCCCCAGCAGCCCCTCCAGGTCACACCCGTCGGCGACCTGCGCGGCCATCGCCGCCACCGCGTCCACCGCCTCCGCCCGCCGCTCGGCGACCGGCACCAACCCCAGATGCCGCGACGGCGTGTCCACCCGCGCCATCCGCCGCAGCACCCCGAACACCGGCACACCGGAGGACTCCAGCGCCTCCCGCAGCAACTCCTCGTGCCGGTCCGACGCCACCTTGTTCAGGATCACGCCCCCGACCCGCACCTCCGGATCCCACGACGCGAACCCGTGCACCAGCGCCGCCACCGACCGCGACTGCGAGGACGCGTCCACGACCAGCACCACCGGCGCCCGCAGCAGCTTCGCCACATGCGCCGTGGACGCGAGTTCGCCGTCGCCCGCGGCCCCGTCGTACAGCCCCATCACACCCTCGACGACGGCCAGGTCACAGCCGCGCGCACCGTGCGCGAACAGCGGGCCGATCAGCTCCGGCCCGCACAGGTACGCGTCGAGGTTCCGCCCCACCCGCCCGGTGGCGAGCGTGTGATACCCGGGGTCGATGTAGTCCGGCCCCACCTTGTGCGGAGACACGGCGAGCCCCCGCGCGGCGAACGCGGCCATCAGACCCGTGGCGACGGTGGTCTTGCCGCTCCCCGAGGAGGGCGCGGCGATGACCAGCCGTGGGACGGAGAGGGAACTCACCACGACCTCACCATGACCTCACCACTCGATGCCCCTCTGCCCCTTCTGCCCCGCGTCCATCGGGTGCTTGACCTTGGACATGTCGGTGACGAGATCGGCGAGGTCGACCAGCTTCTCCGGCGCGTTCCGCCCGGTGATCACGACATGCTGGGTCCCGGGCCGGTTGCGCAGCACCTCGACGACCTCGTCGGTGTCCACCCACCCCCAGTGCATCGGGTACGCGAACTCGTCCAGCACGTACAGCTGGTACGACTCGGCGGCGAGGTCCCGCTTGACCTGCTCCCAGCCCTCCCGGGCCTTCTCCTCGTTGTCCATCTGCGCGTCCCGCTGCACCCAGGACCAGCCCTCGCCCATCTTGTGCCAGGCGACGGACCCGCCCTCCCCGGAGTCCCCGAGGACGCGCAGCGCCCGCTCCTCGCCGACCTTCCACTTCGCCGACTTGACGAACTGGAACACCCCGATGGGCCACCCCTGGTTCCAGGCCCGCAACGCGAGCCCGAAGGCGGCGGTGGACTTGCCCTTGCCCACGCCCGTGTGCACGACCACCAACGGCCGGTTACGGCGCTGACGGGTCGTCAGCCCGTCCTCCGGCACGACACTCGGCTGCCCCTGCGGCATTACGCGGCCCTCCTCGAACGACCCTGAACATCCTTGACCAGCCCGGCGATCGAGTCCGCCCGCAACTCGTCGAGCGTCACCGCCGTCCCGCCCAGTTCACCGGCCAGCTGTCCGGCGAGCCCCAGCCGCACCGGCCCCGACTCGCAGTCCACGACCACCGAGGCGACCCCGTCGGCCGCGAACAGCCGGGCCGCCCGCCCCGCCAGGGCGACCGGTTCGGGACCGCCCGTGGCCCGTCCGTCGGTCACCAGCACCACCAGCGCCCGCCGCGCGGGATCCCGCAACCGCTCCACCCGCAGCACGTCGTGCGCCTTGAGCAGCCCCGCCGCGAGCGGTGTACGACCGCCGGTCGGCAGCGACTCCAGCCGGGCTGCCGCCGCGTCCACGGACGAGGTCGGCGGCAGCGCGACATCGGCTGCCGAACCCCGGAACGTCACCAGTCCCACCTTGTCCCGCCGCTGGTACGCGTCGAGCAACAGCGACAGCACGGCCCCCTTCACGGCGGTCATCCGCTGCCGGGCCGCCATCGACCCGGACGCGTCGACCACGAACAGCACGAGGTTGCCCTCGCGCCCCTCCCGGGTCGCCTGCCGCAGATCGTCCCGCCGGATCACCAGCCCCGGCCCGGACCGCCCACGGGCCCGCTGGTGCGGGGCGGCGGCCTGCACGGTCGCCGCCAGGTGCAGCTTGGTCAGCGCACCGCGCGGCCGGCGCGCACCGGTGGTCCGCCCATGCTCGGTCCGCGCCCGGGACCGCCGCCCGGCGGCCCCCTCGCCGATCCCCGGCACGCTCAGCACCTTGGTGCGAAAGGGCTCGGCGGCCCGCACCGGAGCCTGCTCGCCGCCCCCGGCCTGCCGCGGTACGCCGTCGCCCTCCCCGGCCTCGGGCCGGGCGGCACCGTCCGAGCCGCCGTCGCCCTGCGGCCCCTCGTCGGGCCGCGGCTGCCCGCCGCCCCCGCCGGGACCGTCGGGATCCGGATCGTCCTCGCTCTCGTCCTCCCCGGAGAACTCCTCCAGCGTCTGGTCCAGCCTGTCCTCGTCGAGTCCCGGCGCGTCGAAGGGGTTGCGGCGCCTGCGGTGCGGCAGCGCGAGCAACGCGGCCTGCCGGACGTCCTCCGCCAGCACCTCGGTCCGCCCGGCCCACGCGGCCAGCGCCGTCGCGGTCCGCGCCATCACGATGTCGGCGCGCATCCCGTCGACCTCGAAGGCCGCGCAGGTCGCCGCGATCTGCCGCAGCGCCCCGTCACCCAGCCGCACCGACGGCAGCAACTCCCGCGCCGCCACGATCCGTTGCCGGACGGCGGCCTCCTCACCGGCCCACCGCGTCGCGAACCCGGCCGGATCGTCGTCGTACGCGAGCCGCCGCCGTACGACCTCCACCCGCTGGTCGGGCTCGCGGGAGGCGGCCACCTCCACGGTCAGTCCGAACCGGTCGAGCAACTGCGGCCGCAGCTCGCCCTCTTCGGGGTTCATCGTGCCGACGAGCAGGAACCGCGCCGCGTGCCGGACCGAGACGCCCTCGCGTTCCACGTAGGACGCGCCCATCGCGGCCGCGTCAAGGAGCAGGTCGACCAGGTGGTCGTGGAGGAGGTTGACCTCGTCGACGTAGAGGATGCCCCGGTGCGCGTCGGCGAGCAGCCCCGGCTCGAAGGCCTTCACGCCCTCGGCGAGCGCACGCTCGATGTCCAGCGCCCCGACCAGCCGGTCCTCGGAGGCGCCGACCGGCAGCTCGACCATCCGCGCCGGACGGGACTCGAAGGCCCCGGGCGGGTTGTGCGGGCCGTCCGGGCAGGCCGGGTCCGGCGCCGCCGGATCGCAGGAGAACCGGCAGCCGGCGACCACGTCCACGGCCGGCAGCAGCGCCGAAAGGGCGCGTACGGCCGTGGACTTGGCGGTGCCCTTCTCGCCGCGCACCAGCACCCCGCCGACCGCCGGGGACACGGCGTTCAGCAGCAGCGCGAGCCGCAGGTCGTCCTGGCCGACGACGGCGGTAAAGGGGAAGGGGGTGCTCACTGGTCGTCGCCCTCCAAGTCGCCTTCCAGCTCCAGATAGGTGGCGCGCAGCCGCTCCAGGGTGTCCGCGTCCGGCTCGGCCCACAGGCCCCGGTCGGCGGCCTCCAGGAGCCGTTCGGTGATCCCGCGCAGCGCCCACGGGTTGGACTTCTTCATGAAGTCCCGGTTCTCCGCGTCGAAGACGTACTCCGCGCTGAGCTTCTCGTACATCCAGTCGTCTACCACGCCCGCCGTGGCGTCGT
This sequence comes from Streptomyces sp. NPDC090088, assembly GCF_044747345.1. Taxonomy (NCBI): domain Bacteria; kingdom Bacillati; phylum Actinomycetota; class Actinomycetes; order Kitasatosporales; family Streptomycetaceae; genus Streptomyces; species Streptomyces sp. NPDC090088. Next base: position 1,851,961 of record NZ_JBIVDZ010000001.1, read on the forward strand.
AGCCGAAGAGATAGTCGACGGTCGCCGCCATCTCGAAGGCACCCTTGTAGCCGTGCCGGCGCATCGCCGCCATCCAGCGGGGGTTCACCACCCGCGCCCGGAAGACCCGGTGCGTCTCCTCGCCCAGCGTCCGCGTCCTCACCTGGTCGGGCGTGGCCGAATCGCCCACGTACGCCTCGGGGTTGGCGCCGGTCAGGTGGCGCACCATGGCGACCATGCCGCCGTGGTACTGGAAGTAGTCGTCGGCGTCCACGAGATCGTGCTCGCGGGTGTCCACGTTCTTCGCGGCGACCGCGATCCGCTTGAACGCGGTCTCCATGTCCCCGCGCGCCGCCCGCCCGTCGAGCCCGCGCCCGTAGGCGTAACCGCCCCACACCGCGTACACCTCGGCGAGGTCGGCGTCCGAGCGCCAGTTCCGGGCGTCGATCAGCGGCAGCAGCCCGGCCCCGTACGCCCCCGGCTTGGAGCCGAAGACACGGGCCGTCGCGCGCCGCCGGTCGCCGTGCTCGGCGGTGTCCTCGTCGGCGTGCGCCCGCACGTAGTTGGACTCCGCCGGCTCGTCCAGTTCGGCGACCTTGCGCACCGCGTCGTCGATCAGCCCGACCACGTGCGGGAACGCGTCCCGGAAGAAGCCCGAGATACGGACCGTGACGTCGATGCGCGGCCGGCCCAGCTCGTCGAGGGGGATCACCTCGAAGCCGGTGACGCGCCGCGAGGCCTCGTCCCACACCGGACGGCAGCCGAGCAGCGCCAGGATCTCGGCGATGTCGTCGCCCTGGGTGCGCATCGCGGAGGTGCCCCACACCGTCAGTCCGACGGACTTCGGATACTCACCGGTGTCGCTCAGATACCGCTGCACGAGCGAGTCCGCGAGCGACTGGCCGACCTCCCAACTCAGCCGGGACGGGATGGCCTTGGGGTCGACCGAGTAGAAGTTCCGGCCGGTGGGCAGGACGTTGACCAGTCCGCGGGTCGGCGAGCCCGACGGACCCGCCGGGACGTAACCGCCGTCCAGGGCCTTCAGGATGTGCCCGATCTCGTCCGTGGTCCGGGCGAGCCGCGGTACGACCTCGGTGCAGGCGAACTCCAGCACGGCGACCGCCTCCGGGAGTTCGGTGCCCAGCACCTCCCGCACGAGCGCGCGGCTCTCGCCGACGGCCCAGCCCCGCTGCTCCATGCCCTCCGCGACCCGGCGGCACAGCTGCTCCAGCAGGTCGATGGCGTCGGCCGCGGTACGCGAGGGACCCTCGACCAGATCCGACAGCTCGACCGGCACCTTCACCGGCGCGCCCGGCTCCGCGAGCAACTCCTGCTCGCCGAGCCCGAAGTGGGCCGCGAAGGAGGCCCGCAGCCCCGGCAGCGCGTTGGCCTGCCCGCCCCACACCTGGGAGGCGCGCAGCACGGCCAGCACCAGGTTCACGCGGGCCTCGTCGACCGGGCCGCCGCCGAGGATGTGCAGTCCGTCGCGGATCTGCACGTCCTTGATCTCGCAGAGATAGCCGTCGATGTGCATGACGAACGAGTCGAAGTCGTCGTCTCCGGGCTGCTCGTCCACATGCAGGTCGTGGTGGAGCTCGGCCGCCTTGACCAGCGTCCAGATCTGGGCGCGGACGGCCGGCGCCTTCGTCGGGTCCAGGTCGGAGACGAGCGCGTACTCGTCGAGCAGCTGCTCCAGCTTGGCCAGGTCGCCGTAGGTGTCGGCGCGGGCCATCGGCGGCACCAGGTGGTCGACGACGGTGGCGTGCCCGCGCCGCTTGGCCTGGGTGCCCTCACCGGGGTCGTTGACGATGAACGGATAGATCAGCGGCAGGTCGCCGAGGACCGCGTCCGGTGCGCAACCGGCGCTCAGCCCGAGGCCCTTGCCCGGCAGCCACTCCATGGTGCCGTGCTTGCCCATGTGCACGATCGCGTCCGCGCCGAACGAGTTTTCCAGCCAGCGGTAGGCGGCCATGTAGTGGTGCGACGGCGGCATGTCCGGGTCGTGGTAGATCGCGATCGGGTTCTCCCCGAAGCCGCGCGGCGGCTGGATCATCACGACGACGTTCCCGAACCGCAGGGAAGCGAGCACGATGTCGTCCCCGTCGACGTACAGCGAGCCCGGCGGCTCCCCCCACGCCTCCGTCATCGCGTCCCGCAGTTCCGGGTCGAGCTTCTCGAACCACGCCCGGTAGTCGGCCAGCGGCACCCGCGCGGGCGCGGCGGCCAGCTGCTCCTCGGTCAGCCACTCGACGTCGTGCCCGCCGGCGTTGATGAGCCGGTGGATCAACTCATCGCCGCCGGAGGGGTATTCGGTGACCCCGTAACCCGCCGCCGCGAGGGCGTCCAGTACCCGCACCGCCGACGCGGGGGTGTCCAGACCGACCGCGTTGCCGACCCGGGAGTGCTTGGTCGGGTACGCGGTGAAGACCAGCGCGACCTTCTTCTCCGCGTTCGGCTTGTGCCTGAGCCGGGCGTGCCGTACGGCGATTCCGGCGACGCGTCCGGCCCGCTCGGGGTCGGCGACGTACACCGGGACGTCGTCCGGACCCTGCTCCTTGAAGGAGAACGGGACCGTGATCAGCCGTCCGTCGAACTCCGGGATGGCGACCTGCATCGCCGCGTCCATGGGGGAGAGGGCGGCGTCGGACTCGTCCCAGGCGCTCTTCGAGGAGGTCAGGCAGAGGCCCTGCAGCACCGGCACGTCGAGGTCGGCGAGCGCGCCGATGTCCCAGGCCTCCTCGTCGCCGCCGGCCGAGGCGTGCGAGGCGTGGGTGCCGCCGGCCGCCAGCACGGTGGCGACCAGCGCGTCCGCCCCGGCGAGGGTCTCGTACAGCCCGGCGTCCGCCCCGCGCAGCGAACCGCAGTACACCGGAAGGGCGTTGGCGCCCCGCGCCTCGATCGCCTCGCACAGGGTGTCCACGAAGGCGGTGTTGCCGCTCAGTTCATGCGCCCGGTAGAAGAGCACGCCGACCGTGGGACGGCCGTCTCGGACCTCGTAGGAGCCGTGCACCCCGTACTCGGGCATCTTCCGCGGCTCGTCGAACCCCTCACCGGTCAGCAGCACCGTGTCGGAGAGGAACCGGGACAGCTCCAGCAGGTTGGCGGGCCCGCCCTCCACGAGGTACTTGAGGGCCTCGGCCACCACACCGGCGGGCACCGACGACTCGGCCATCAACTCGGCGTCCGGCACCGCCTCGCCGCCGAGCAGCACGGTCGGGATCCCGGCGGCCTTCAGCGCGGCGAGCCCGTCCTCCCAGGCCCGCTTGCCGCCGAGCAGCCGTACGACGGCGATGTCCGCGCCCTCGACGAGCGCGGGCAGCTCCTCGGCGACGTCGACGCGCGTCGGATTGCCGATCCGGTAGTCGGCACCGGAGGCGGCCCGGGCCGCCAGCAGATCGGTGTCGGCGGTCGACAACAACAACACAGTGCTCATGCGGGCGCTCCCGGTGGAATGAAAGGCAGTCCTTGCGGCGCGCCCGACTCGATGAGCCGCCAGAGCGCGTCGGTGTCCGCGTGCTGTTCGATCAGGTCGCCGAGCCGGTCGAGCTGCTCCTCGCGCAGCGCGGCGAACGAGGTGTCGGGGGCCGGCACGAACCGGCGGCCCGCGGCGGCCGCCACCTCGCGCAGGAAGGCCCGCCGGAAACCGTCCGACTCCAGGGAGCCGTGCCAGTGCGTGCCCCAGGTCTGCCCGACCCGGCACCCGTCCAGGCGGCGTCCCTCGTCATCGGAGAAGAACGCGTCCCCGCCGGTGACTTCGGCGACCCCGTGATGGATCTCGTACCCCTCGACCCGCTCGCCGAGTGCCCTCCCCTCCGGCCGGGTAAGGATCTTCTCGGGGGCGAACCGCACCCTTAGGGGCAGCACCCCGAGACCCTCCACCCGCCCCCGCCGGCTCTCGACCTCGTCCTCGATGTGCTCGCCGAGGATCTGGAAGCCGCCGCAGATGCCGAGGACCGGCCGCTGCTCGGCGGCCCGGCGGCGCAGCGCGTCCGCGAGCCCCCGCTCGTGCAGCCACTCCAGGGCCCGGACCGTCCCCCGGGTCCCCGGAATCACGACGAGATCGGCGTCGGCCAGCTCCTCCGGCCGGTCCACGAACCGCACCACGACCCCGGGTTCGGCGGCCAGCGCGTCCACGTCCGTGAAGTTGGACATCAGGGGGACGGCACAGACCGCGACCCGGAGCACGTCCGCGCCGACGGGCGGGGCGACGGCCGACTCGCGGACGGTCCCGCGCAGCGAGACCCGGAGCCCGTCCTCCTCGTCGATGCCGAGGCCGTGCCGGAAGGGGAGGACGCCGTACGTCCGGCGCCCGGTCAGCCCGTGCAGCATGTCCAGCCCGGGCTCCAGCAGGGAGACATCCCCCCGGAACTTGTTGACGAGGAACCCGGCGACGAGTTCCTGGTCCTCCCGCGAGAGCAGCGCGACGGTCCCGAAGAAGGAGGCGAACACGCCGCCGCGGTCGATGTCCCCCACGACCAGCACGGGAAGCCGCGCGTTGCGCGCGATCCCCATGTTCACGATGTCCGTCCGCCGCAGATTGATCTCGGCGGGACTGCCGGCCCCCTCACAGATCACCGCGTCATACGTGCCCCGCAACTCCGCGAGACAGTCGAGCACGGTCCCGAGCAGCTTCTGCTGCCGCCCGCCGTGGTAGCCGCGCGCACTCAGCTCACCGACCGGCTTCCCGAGCAGCACGACCTGACTGCTCTGCTCGCCACCCGGCTTGAGCAGCACGGGATTCATCAGCGCGGTCGGCTCGACGCGGCAGGCCTGCGCCTGCATGGCCTGCGCCCGGCCGATCTCGGCGCCTTCGCGGGTGACGAAGGAGTTGAGGGACATGTTCTGCGCCTTGAACGGCGCGACCTTCACCCCCTGCCGTACCAGCCACCGGCAGATACCGGCGGTGACGACGCTCTTGCCGGCGTCGGAGGTGGTGCCGGCGACGAGGAGACCACCGTTCATGACGTCCGTCCCTTCGCGACGAGGCGTGCGGTGACGGTCGCGCCGAGCGCGAGCACCCCCACGCGACGGGAGAGCCGTACCGCCCGCCTGATGTCCGCGACCGCCACGGCCCGCCCCTTCCGATTCAGCACGGGCCGGTGCTCGACCCGGCCGCCGTACGACAACGTCCCCCCGAGCCGCACCCCCAACGCCCCCGCGAACGAGGCCTCCACGGGCCCGGCGTTGGGACTCGGATGCTTCGCGGCGTCGGCCCGCCAGGCCCGTACGGCACCCCGGGGATCGCCACCGGCGACCGTGGCCAGTACGGCCGTCAGCCGCGCCCCCGGCCACCCGGCGACGTCGTCCAGCCGGGCGGAGGCCCAGCCGTAGCGCCGGTACCGCGCCGACTTGTGCCCGACCATGGCGTCCAGCGTGTTCACCGCCCGGAAGCCCAGCAGCCCCGGCACCCCGGCCACGGCCCCCCACACCAGCGCGCCCACGACGGCGTCGCTGGTGTTCTCGGCGACCGACTCCACCACGGCCCGGGCGATCCCGTCGGCGTCCAGGGCCTGCGGGTCCCGCCCGCACAGATGCGGCAGCCGGGCACGGGCGGCCTCGACGTCCCCCGCCTCCAGGGCGTGCCCGACGGCCCGGGCCTCGCGGGCGAGCGAAGTGCCGCCGACGACGGCCCAGGTGGCGGCGGCGGTGAGCGCCATGGACGCGGCGGTGGACGGTCGTACGACCCGCTGGGTCAGGGCGCCCAGCGCCACGGCGCCGCCGGCGCACACGGCGGTGTGCAGCGCGCCCCACCCGCGGTGGTCCCGCCACAGCACCCGTTCCACGGCCCCGGCCGCCCGCCCGAACGCGGCGACCGGATGCCCCCGGCGAGGATCGCCGAGCAGCAGGTCACCGAGAAGGCCGGCGGCGGCGCCGTACGCGAAGACGCGATCGGCACCCATCGGCTCAGCCGGCCGAGGGGTCGGGGAAGGGCCGGGTACGGAACCTCGATCGGCAGCCGCGCATGGCGATATGTCCTCACTCAGGGTGTCCACGCCCTGGTTCGACGAGACCGGCGGTGAGAGTTCCTGGCTCCCGGGGATTGCTACCCCGGTGACAGTGGCGGGACCGCGCCGGATTCACACCGGCTTCCTCTCTTGCCGCCGTACATGGCTCAGGAAGTCCACCACGCCCCCGGAAGAGCCGTCAACTTGCCGTTGACCTGCGAGGGGAGAGTGTGCGAAGGCCCACACCGGTTGCCCGGCGGGACTCCTGGGGCATAGCGAAGGGCGTGACGAAGTGCATGACGAAGGCTCCTCCCCGAACGTGCGGGGGAGGAGCCTTCCGGGCCTCGGTCAGGCCTTGGCCACGATCAGGTGGATGCCGTACGCCACGGCGGCCGCGCAGCCCGCGAAGCAGAGGTAGGCGGCGGTCACGGCGAGGGCCGCCGAGTTGCCCCTGGCGGTGGCGCGTTCGCGGGCGGAGAGGCCCTTGATGCCGAGGGTGAAGAGGGCCACCAGGCCCACCGCGACCACGAGGCTGACGCCGAAGACGGAGCCGATGGCTGCCCAGTCGATGTTCATGTCGGTTCTTCCTCGGGGGTCAGACGGTGGCGGCCGGGTCGGTCGCGGGAGCGGCGGGGGAGGGGATGGTGGCCGTCAGGCCGTCCGTGACGGTGCCCGCGGGCGGCGGGGTCACGGCGGCGATCGCCGCGGTCACCACACCGGCCGGCTCGCCGGCTTCGGTGTCGTTGACGTTGGCGCTGTCCACGACCTCGCGGCGGGACAGCTTCCAGATCGTGGCGCTGGCGGCCACCAGGAAGACGGCGACGACCGCGGTGCCCCAGTCGCCGAGGTCCGTCACGGACTCGGCGAGCGCGCCGACCAGCGCGGCGGCCGGGAGGGTGAGCAGCCAGGCGATCACCATGCGGGTCGCGGTGGACCAGCGGACCGTGCCGCCCTTGCGGCCGAGGCCCGCGCCCATCACCGAGCCGGAGACGACATGCGTGGTGGAGAGGGAGAAGCCGAGGTGGGAGGAGGCCAGGATGGCGGTGGCCGCGCTGGTCTGGGCGGCGAAGCCCTGCTGCGGCTGAAGGTCGGTCAGACCCTTGCCCATGGTGCGGATGATCCGCCAGCCGCCGATGTAGGTGCCGAGCGCGATGGCGAGACCGGCGGAGAGGATGACCCAGGTGGGAGGGTTCGAGCCGGGGGCGATCGAACCGCCCGCGATCAGCGCGAGGGTGATGATGCCCATCGTCTTCTGCGCGTCGTTGGTGCCGTGCGCGAGCGAGACCAGGCCGGCCGAGGCGATCTGGCCGGCGCGGTAGCCCTTGCGGGTGGCCTCGTCCTCGGCGTTCTTCGAGAGCGCGTAGGACAGGCGGGTGGCGAGCGTCGCCGCGAGTCCCGCGACGAGCGGGGCGGCGACCGCCGGCAGCAGGACCTTGGCGACGAGCACGTCGCCGTGGACCGCGCCGAAGCCGGCCGAGGCGACGGTGGCGCCGATCAGACCGCCCATGAGGGCGTGCGAGGAACTGGAGGGCAGGCCCACCAGCCAGGTCACGAGGTTCCAGAGGATCGCGCCGACCAGGGCGGCGAAGATGACCTCGGGGCGGATGCCGTTCTCGTCGACGAGGCCCTTGGAGATCGTGTTGGCGACCTCCACGGAGAGGAAGGCGCCCACCAGGTTGAGCGCGGCGGACATGGTCACCGCGATCTTGGGCTTGAGCGCGCCGGTCGAGATGGTCGTGGCCATCGCGTTGGCGGTGTCGTGGAAACCGTTCGTGAAATCAAACGCGAGTGCGGTGACGACCACAATCGCGAGGATCAGCGAGAAGCTTTCCATTTACCCAGACAATCTTTAGAGGTCATCAGCCGTTGGACCGTAGGCAACCTGGATGAACGGAAGGTGAACTGGGGTGGGCGTTGGAGTGTCACTGATCGGGTCTGTGAAGAAGGACGCCCGGGCCGCCGTTCCGTTTCCGGTCCGGCGGCCCAGGCGCCCCTTGGTCGGCCTCGCGGCTAGCGGCCCAGGGTGAACGACCTCAGCCGGCCCATCGACCCGTTGAAGAGATTCTGGTCACCCGGCAGGCTGCCGCTGTTGTCGTACTGCCAGAAGGTCCAGTACGACCATCCGGCCGGCAGCGTTCCCGCGTCCGCCGAGCCGTGGCGGGCGATCCACAGCGCGTGGTCGGCGGCGAAGGCGCTGCTGCCGCCGGTGCACAGGTTCCACCAGTGGGTGGTCGTGTAGATCACCGGCCGCCGGCCGGTCTCCCGCTTCAGCTCGTCACTGAAGGACCTGATCCACCGGACCATCCCGGAGTTGCTCAGCCCGTAGCACCGGTGCTTCTTGTCGTACGGGTTGTACTCGACGTCGAGCGCGGGCGGCAGCGTCCAGCCGTCGGCGGTCCAGGTGCCGCCGTGGCTCACGAAGTAGGCGGCCTGCCGCGCGCCCGACGACTTGTCCGGCAGGGCGAAGTGGTACGCGCCCCGCAGGATCCCCGCCTTGCGCGAGCCGTCGTACTGCTGGCTGAAGTAGGGGTTGCGGTAGGTGGTGGACTCGGTCGCCTTGATGTAGACGAACCGGGCGCCTTTCGCCTTGGCGCCCGACCAGTCGACGTTCTTCTGGTGCGAGGAGACGTCGTGCCCCTTCGGCGGGTCCGCGGCGGACGCCGGCGCCCCGGCGAGCGCGGTCGCGGCCCCCACGAGGGCGAGCGCCGCCACGGACGCCGCGAGGCCGCGGACGCGGTGGCGACGGCGGTGGCGGTGGCGGTACGGCGGAGAGCTGTCACGGGCCATGTTTCCCCCCGGAATGGCAACGCGCACGGAAAATCGTCCAGAGATTATTGGAAGATCGGCCTATGATCGGCGATCTTCAGCCAAGCCTTGACATAGGGCTCTTTGCAGTGATTTGCGCTCTACTGGATTCGGGACACCCGGCCTAAAGTGCCCTGCCGCGCGGGCCGTTCGGGGCGTCGGCTGACAGGATCGAGCCATGGCTGAGCGGTGGCGGGACGAGCGTGACGGGCGGGCTGAACGGGGTGGCGCACAGGGTGTGTCGGAGCCGCGAAGGCGCGATGTACGCGCGGCGGAGGCGAGCGCCTGGCGGGAACTCGTCGCCACGGCCCGCCGCACCGTGACCGACGGACTGGTCGTCGGCACCTCCGGCAACGTCTCGGTGCGCGTCGGCGACACCGTGCTGGTCACACCGTCGGGCGTGCCCTACGACCGGCTCACCGACGACGACATGACGGGCGTGGACCTCTCCGGCCGACAGGTGCTCGGCGCCCTGGTCCCGACCAGCGAGCTGCCGATGCATCTCGCGGTCTACCGCGCCACCGACGCCCGGGCCGTCGTCCACACCCACGCCGTCCACGCGACGGCCGTCTCGACGCTCGTCCCCGAATTGCCGGCGATCCACTACATGTCCGGGGCCCTCGGCGGCGCCGTCCGGGTCGCCCCCTACGCGACCTACGGCACCGACGAGTTGGCCGAGAACATGCTCCGCGCCTTGACCGACCGCTCCGGTTGCCTCCTGCGCAACCACGGCACGATCACCCACGGCGCCACCCTGTCCCAGGCCTACGACCGCACCGCCCAGCTGGAGTGGATGTGCCGCCTGTGGCTGACGGCGTCCTCGGTGCCCGGCCTGACCCCGACCCTGCTCTCCGCGGAACAGGTGGCGGAGGCGGGGGAGAAGCTGCGCGGATACGGACAGCGGAAGGAGTGAAGGCCACGGGGCCAGGTCCCGTCGCGGGCCCATGGCGGGGTCCGGTCCCTTGGCGGGTCCGGTCTCTTGGCGGTCCGGTTCCTTGGCGGGGTCCGGTTCCTTGGCGGTCCGGTCCCTTGGGGGAGACGCGTCTCCCTCCACTGGCCGCCGTCCCGGTCCGCCCCGACACTGGACAGGTGCGCCCAGTCAAAGTCACGGCCGCCGCCGTCGGTGCCGTACTCGCCGCCGGCGCGGCCGGTGTGGCCGCGGGGCGGTTCGCCAGTGGCGCCGCGCTCAAGGCGCAGCCGGGCCGGCCCCTGCCCACCGAACCCCGGCTCACCGTGCACTCCACCGCGGCCGGCCGCATCACCCTCACCCGGGACCTCGCCTCGCTGCGCCCCGGCCGGTACGGCCTGGCCGGCGACGGCACGCACGCGGTCGTCGGCGCCGTCCTGGAGTCCGCCGAGAGCACCCCGGACAGCGTCGTACGGCGCCTGGAGCGGGTGACCCACGGCACCCTGGAGACCGGCGACAAGGTCTGGCTCACCCCCAACGTGCACATCGGCGACCCGGGGGCCGCGCTCGGCCTGGAGTGCGCCGACATCGACATCCCCGGCGAACTCGGCCCGCTGCCCGGCTGGTTCGTGCCCGGCTACCGGGACACCTGGGTGATCGCCGTGCACGGTCTGGGCACCACCCGCGAGCTGGCCATGAACGTCATGGGGTTCCTGCACGGCCGCCGGCTGCCGGTCCTCGCCCTCGCCTACCGCGGCGACCTCGGCGCCCCACGCCCCCCGGACGGCCTGAACCACCTCGGCGAGAGCGAGTGGCGCGACCTGGACGCGGCCATCCGCTACGCCGTCCGCTACGGCGCCCGCCGCGTCGTCCTGTACGGCTGGTCCACCGGCGCCACCATGGCGCTGCGCGCCGCCGCCCACTCGGCACTGCGCGAGCGCGTCTCCGGGCTGGTCCTGGACTCCCCGGTGCTCAGCTGGGAGGCCACCCTGCGCGCCCTCGCCCAGGCCCGGCACACCCCCGAGCCCCTGCTGCCGCTCGCGGTGCGCGCCGCCCAGGGCCGCGCCGGCCTGCATCCCGACCACCTCGCCGACCCCGTCGGCCCGGACCACCCCACCGTGCCCACCCTGATCATCCACGGCCCCGACGACACGGTGGCCCCCTGGCTCCACTCCCGCCGCCTCGCTGCCCGGAGCCCTGACCGCGTCGCCCTGTACACCGTGCCCGACGCCCCGCACGGCGCGATGTGGAACGCCGACCCCAAGCACTACGAGGAGCGACTCCGCCGCTTCCTCACCCCCCTGATGTGACGGCATTCCCACGCGACATCCCCTGGCACAGGGCCCGCCGCATCCCTCTCCTCGCGCAGGTGCCGCAGCATCCCCCCGCACAGGGCTCCGCAGCATCCCCCCGCACAGGGCTCCGCGGCATCCCCCCCCCCCGCACAGGGCTCCGCGGCATCCCCCCCGCACAGGGCTCCGCGACATCCCCGGACGCGCCCCAGCGACAGCCCTCGGGACTCCTTGGGTCACCGGGACCCCCCCGGCCCCGGGTATCGCCCGGACCAGCCCCTGACCATCCCCAGGACCCGCCCCCTCCGGGCATCGCGCAGAGCCGCCCCTGACCATCCCTGGGCCCGTCCCCTCCGGGTATCGGGCAGACCCGCCCCGTCCTCCCCGCCGTCCCCCCCGGGCGCGCCCCGCGATGTGATTCTTCCCGCATCTGCGGTCCCACCCGGCGCGCCGCCTCGGCCCGGGTCGGAGGCCCTGATTCCAGTCGGTCGCACAGGTTCCGTTTAAGGCCGTACCACTGGCCTGAACATGTCTCCCCGCCTCCCGCCGAACCCCGTGCGTTGGCCAGCCCCGTCGCCCGCCGTGACATTCCGTTTGGGTTTTCGGACCGTCAACCGGAAGACTGCACCCGTGACGTCCCGTATCCCGCGCGACTCAAGGCTTCGACTCGTCCGAACGCGACCCCTGGCCGCCGCCCCCCGAGCGATGAACCAGCGGCCCGCGCGCCGCCCCGCACCACGCCCGCCCGAGGGCACCCCGGCCCCCGGCGAGCTGGCCAGAATGGCACGCTCCGGGCTCGCCGGAGCGGCCCGCGTCGCCCACTGGGCCGACGCGGCCCTCGGCCCCGGCAGCGACGGCGCGACCGCCGACGGCAAGGCCACCCTCGCCGACGCCACCGCCGAACGCGCGGCCGGCGACCTGGGCCTGACCGTGGCTCAGATCCGGGCCGACTGGGACACCGCCCGGCTCGCCGGTCTGGTCGAGGTGCACGGCGACAGCGCACGCCCCGGCTGGCGCCTGCGCGCCTGGGACCGCGACGACAGCGCCGTACTGCGCGGCTGGGTCGCCCTCTTCGACGCCTGGTCGCTCGCCCATCCGGAGCCCACGGACGTCGAGGCGGGCGCCGTCGCCGAGGTCGTCTCGGCCATGCCCCAGGTGCTCTCCTTCCTCCAGCTGTCCGCGGGCCCCGTCCCGGTCGAGCAGCTCCTGGACCTGCTCCGGCAGCGGGTCACCGAACTGCGCACCGAGCGGTGCGAGGTGCCCTACGACACGGAGAACGGGACCGGGTCCGCCGGGCCGGTCGCCGCCCTGCGCTCCGCCGACGCCGACCCGGCGGACCGCGCACCGGCCGAGGACCCCGCCCCCGCCGAGAACGCCGAGCTCGCCCCCCTCCTCGACTGGTCCCTGCACGCCCTCGGCTCCGTCGGCGCGCTGACCTACGGCGACGGCCAGGCCACCCTCACCCCGCTGGGCAGCTGGGCGGTCTGGGTCAAGCTGGAGCAGATCTGCGTGGCCGCGCAGAGCCCCGCCGGCAACATCGAGGTCGCCGCCGAGGAGATGCTCCGCGGCTGCGCCCAGCTCCGCCCCAACGCGGCCCGCGCCGAGTACCGCGCCTGGCTCGCCGCCCGCCCCGTCGGCGGCGCCGTCACGGAGCTCGTCGACGCCGCCCGCGGCGAGGACGCCCTGCTGCGCGGTCTCGCCTTCGAGGCGCTGCGGGTCGTCGGCGCCCCCGCCGAACCGGACGTCCGCGCGGTCGTCGACGAGCCCACCCTGCGGCCGTACGCCCTGCTGTGGCTGGCCGAGCACGACGGGGTCGACCCCGAGGACGCCCACGAGGTGCTCACCCGCGAAGAGGCCACCTGGCTCTGGGTGGACACCGCCGCCGCGGTCGCCGACCACGGCGAGGCGCCGCTGCTCGTCCGCCATCTGGAGTCGGCGCTGCAGCCCACCGTCCCCGCGCTGCTCGACGAGGTGCGCGCCGTCGGTCACCCGCGCACCGTGCAGGTCCTGGTCGCGCTCGCCGCGGCCCACCCCGACCCGGCGCTGGCCAAGGCCGTCCGCCGGGCCGCCTTCCAGGTGCACACCGGCGGATAGCCGACGGGGGCCGGGTCAGGGGGCCCCGGGTCAGGCCGTTATCTCGGGGGCGTAGGTGCCGAAGCTCCAGACGTTGCCCTCGACGTCCACGGCCATGTAGTCCCGCGAGCCGTAGTCCTGGTCCGTCGGGGGCATCAGGATCTCGGCGCCGTGGTCCACGGCCCGCTGGTGGTGTGCGTCGACGTCGTCCACGACGATGTACACCCCGGCCGGGCCCGCGCCCTCCATCGCGGCGTCGAAGCGGCCGCCGCGGCCCTTGGAACCCAGCATGATCGCGCCGTTGCCCTGCACCAGCTCGGCGTGGAGCACCATGCCGTCCTCGCCCTCGTACACCGACAGCTCGGTGAAGCCGAAGGCCTCCGTCAGCTGCTTGATCGCCGCCTTCGCGTCCGCGTACAGCAGCGACGGATAGATGCTCGGCCGTCCGCCGGTCGTACCTGCCATCCCGATCACTCCCTCGTGTGCCGGTCCCCCGAAAGCCGTCGTTCCGACCTGCTGCACAGTCTCGCACCCGGCACTGACAACGTCCCATGCCCGCACGGTCGTTGCAGGTCAGCGGCTCGGCAGCGCATCGGTCCGGCAGCGCATCGGCGCAGTGGCCCGGCGGCTCAGCGGAAGGTGTCGCAGCGGGCCATGTCCCCGGTCCGGTAGCCCTGGTAGAACCACGCCTGCCGCTGCTGCGCCGACCCGTGCGTCCAGGTCTCCGGGGTCACCCGCCCCTGGAACCGCTCCTGGATCCGGTCGTCGCCCACGGCCGCCGCCGCGTCCAGGCCGTCCCGGATGTCGGCGTTCGTCAGACTGGTGATCAGCGGCCGGCCGGTCGACTCGTCCTTCGTGGTCGTCGCGTGCCGCGCCCACACCCCCGCGTAGCAGTCGGCCTGGAGCTCCACCCGCACCGCGTTGCTGTTCACCCCGGTCATGTTGTCCTGCGACCGGCTCAACGTGCCCATGAGGTCCTGCACATGGTGCCCGTACTCGTGCGCCACGACGTACGCCTGGGCGAACGGCCCGCCGCTCGCCCCGAACTTGGACCGCAGCTCGTCGAAGAAGCCGAGGTCCAGGTAGACCTTCCGGTCGCGCGGGCAGTAGAACGGGCCCACCGCCGAGGTCGCCGTCCCGCACGCGGTGCCGACCTGCCCGGTGAAGAAGACCGTGGGGGCGGCGGTGTAGGTGCCCCGGCGCTCCTGGAACTCCTGCCTCCAGAAGTCCTGCACGCTGTTGACCACCGCCACGATCCGGCAGTCCTCCTTGGTGTTCGCGTCCTGTCCGGTACGGCAGCTCTGCTGCACCTGCGCCAGTGAGGAGGAGGCGGGCGCGGGCGAGCTGTCACCGGAGGAGAGGCCCAGCTGGTCCGGGCCGACACCGAAGAAGAGGGCGAGCAGCAGCGCGATCAGACCGGCCAGGCCGCCGCCGATGGTCGCCTTCCCGCCCGGGACCCGCCTGCCGCGCACGTCCTGGACCTCGGAGGTGTCCAGGTTCGCGTCGTCGTCGAACTGCATGGGGCACCGCCTCCTGCTCGCACCGCACCGTCCCCCGGATACCGCTGCACCCCTCCGCATCCACCTTGCGCCATTCGCGCCGCCACTTCGCGTCGGTGGCCGGACCGACCCCCGATCGGGCGACGTCCCGCGCGGCCGCCGCGTCACGCCCGGCCCCGCCTCGCGGGCGTGGCTACGCTCTGCGCCTGATCCATGGGACACGGGCACCCGACCGGGCGCCGAAGGGGGGAAACGGTGGCCGTTCTGCCGTACGGGAGGACCGCGCCACCCGAAGCGGAGAACCCCCCGGACGAAGCGGCCCACTCCTTGGCCCACCATCCGACCCGCTCCCATGTGCACTCCCCGGCGCGGCCTCCGGCGCATCACCCGGCGCACCCACCGGCCGCCCCCGCGCCGACGCACCCCACCCGGAAGCGCTCCCTCGGCCCGCTCCGCCCCCACCGCTCCCTGGCCGTCGCCGGCGCCCTCCTCGTCATGACCGCCCTGCTGGCCGTCGCCCACGCGATCCGCCCGGCCCCCTACGGCGACCACCTCACGCCCGGCACCCCTGGCCCGCCCGCGCACACCGCACGCGCGCGTGGGGACGTCGTCGAGGCCTACGAGGGGCGGAGTCTGCGGTGGCGGTACGCGCGCGTGGGCCGCCGGCCGCTCAGCGTGCTGCCCGCGCGGGGGCACGCGATCGCCCTCTGGGACGACGGGCTCGTCACCGACACCGACGGCCGCGCCGTGCGCTGGCACCGCGCCCTGCCCGCCGCCACCGGCTGGCTCCGGCGCCAGGGCGGCACCGGAGTCCTGCGCCCCCTGGGCCGGGGCATCCTCGCCGTCGTCACCCCGTCGCGCATCGCCGCCTACCGCACCGCCGACGGCGACCTGCGCTGGCTGCTGCCCGCCCGCGCGGGATGCGCGTTCCACCCGGAGCGTGCCGTTCGTCACGGCACCGCCCTGCTCGTCGCCCAGCCCTGTCGGTACGGCGCCTGGACCGCGCAGCTCGTCGCCGTGGACGACCTGGGCGGGATCGCCCCGCACCGCGCACCCCTGGGCAACGACCGCCCCGGCGCCGGCCGCCCCGAACACGCGCGCACCGAAAAAGCGCTTGCGCCGCCCCGTTAGACTTGGCCCATGGCCATTCTCCTCGCGCATTAGACGGCGGGAACGTCCTCAGCCGCCCACCCGTCACTCTCCGTACGCTCTGGAGTCTGTCCGTGATCTCCGCCTCCGGTATCGAGCTGCGCGCCGGTGCCCGCATCCTCATCGAGAACGCCACGTTCCGTGTCGCCAAGGGCGACCGCATCGGGCTGGTCGGCCGCAACGGCGCCGGCAAGACCACCCTGACCAAGGTGCTGGCCGGTGACGGCATCCCCGCCGCGGGCACCGTCACCCGCTCCGGCGAGGTCGGCTACCTCCCGCAGGACCCCCGCACCGGCGATCTCGACATCCTCGCCCGCGACCGCGTCCTGTCCGCGCGCGGCCTCGACGTACTGATCCGCAAGATGCGCGAGAACGAGCAGCGCATCGCCAACGGCCAGGGCGCCACCCGCGAGAAGGCGCTCAAGCAGTACGAGCGCCAGGAGACCGAGTTCCTCACCAAGGGCGGGTACGCCGCCGAGGCCGAGGCCGCCACCATCGCCGCCGCGCTCAACCTGCCCGACCGGGTGCTCGGCCAGCCGCTGCACACGCTCTCCGGCGGTCAGCGCCGCCGTATCGAGCTGGCCCGGATCCTGTTCTCCGACGCGGACACGCTCCTGCTCGACGAGCCGACCAACCACCTCGACGCGGACTCGATCGTCTGGCTGCGCGACTACCTGAAGACCTACCGCGGCGGCTTCATCGTGATCTCCCACGACGTCGACCTGGTCGAGACGGTCGTCAACAAGGTCTTCTACCTGGACGCCAACCGCTCCCAGATCGACGTCTACAACATGGGCTGGAAGCTCTACCAGCAGCAGCGCGAGGCCGACGAGAAGCGCCGCAAGCGCGAGCGCGCCAACGCCGAGAAGAAGGCCGCCGCGCTGCACTCCCAGGCGGACAAGATGCGGGCGAAGGCCACCAAGACGGTCGCCGCGCAGAACATGGCCCGCCGCGCGGACAAGCTGCTGGCCGGCCTGGACGCCGTCCGGGTCTCCGACAAGGTCGCCAAGCTCCGCTTCCCGGAGCCCTCGCCCTGCGGCAAGACCCCGCTGACCGCCGAGGGGCTGTCGAAGTCGTACGGCTCGCTGGAGATCTTCACCGACGTCGACCTGGCCATCGACAAGGGCTCCCGGGTCGTCATCCTCGGCCTCAACGGCGCCGGCAAGACCACCCTGCTGCGCCTGCTCGGCGGCGTGGAGCAGCCCGACACGGGCGAGGTCATCGAGGGCCACGGCCTCAAGCTGGGCTACTACGCGCAGGAGCACGAGACCCTGGACCCGGGCCGCACGGTCCTGGAGAACATGCGCTCGGCCGCCCCCGACATGGACCTCGTCGAGGTCCGCAAGGTGCTGGGCTCGTTCCTGTTCTCCGGCGACGACGTCGACAAGCCGGCCGGCGTCCTGTCCGGCGGCGAGAAGACCCGTCTCGCCCTCGCCACCCTGGTCGTCTCCTCCGCGAACGTCCTGCTCCTCGACGAGCCGACCAACAACCTCGACCCCGCCAGCCGCGAGGAGATCCTCGGGGCCCTGCGCACCTACAAGGGCGCGGTCGTCCTCGTCACCCACGACGAGGGCGCGGTCGAGGCGCTCCAGCCCGAGCGGATCATCCTGCTGCCCGACGGTGTCGAGGACCTGTGGGGCGCCGACTACGCGGACCTCGTCGCCCTCGCCTGAGAACACGTGGAACGCGTGTGTCGCCGTCGTTTGATCGAATGCCTGATCCACTGGCTATGGATCATTCGGCCTATCGGTGATCCATCATCTGTGTGAGATCTCCTCGTATCGAGGTGTGTCCTACATCGATTTCGCGGCCGATCCCATTGTCGACAAGGGGTCGGCCGCTCGTCGTGCCTGACCTGGTACTTCACGAATGAACCCGTTCGGCCGTGTGGACAACTCTCACCGGAATCACAGATTCCGCTTGTGGGGATGTGCTCCTGTCGTCACAACGATGTCTCACGGACCTTGCCGAATGGGTGGCCATCACGCCCCGGAGGGGTGATCATGAGGGGACCAGAGCGCACTTCCCATGAGGAGGCACGGGTGGCCGAGACTCTGAAGAAGGGCAGCCGGGTAACCGGCGCCGCGCGCGACAAGCTCGCGGCAGACCTGAAGAAGAAGTACGACTCCGGTGCGAGCATTCGGGCACTGGCCGAGGAAACCGGCCGCTCGTATGGCTTCGTCCACCGGATGCTCAGTGAGTCGGGTGTCACGCTGCGTGGGCGTGGCGGGGCGACGCGGGGCAAGAAAGCCGCGTCCTGACCCCGGGCGGCCCATCGGCTTCGATGGTGGCCACCCGGTCGGTCGGGTGATCGACCGGGTGGTTACTGTGCAGTCACTTAGCATGCCGTACGGCAATGCGTGATGACCGCACACATCGGAGGCGCCCCATGGCTTCGCCCGACCAGGACCTCACTCCTGTTCTCGACAAGGACGGCGTACGGCTCACCGTCGACGACGCGCTCGCCACGGTGACGCTGACCAACCCGGCCAAGCGCAACGCCCAGAGCCCCGCACTGTGGCGGGCGTTGGCCGAGGCCGGGCGGTCACTGCCGGGGTCGGTCCGGGTTGTCGTGCTGCGCGGCGAGGGCCAGTCCTTCTCCGCGGGCCTCGACCGGCAGATGTTCACGCCGGAAGGGATCCCGGGCGAGCCGACCTTCATCGAGCTCGCGCACCGCGACGACGCCGAACTCGACGCGACCATCGCCGAATACCAGGAGGCGTTCACCTGGTGGCGGCGCAACGACATCGTGTCGATCGCCGCCGTGCAGGGACACGCCATCGGGGCCGGCTTCCAGCTTGCCCTCGGCTGTGACCTGCGCGTCGTCGCGGACGACGTGCAGTTCGCCATGCGCGAGACCAGCCTGGGGCTGGTGCCGGACCTGACCGGTACGCATCCGCTGGTCTCCCTGGTGGGCTACGCCCGCGCGCTGGAGATCTGCGCGACCGGACGGTACGTGCTGGCCGAGGAGGCGGTGGCCTCCGGGCTGGCGAGCGTGGCCGTACCGGTGGGCGAACTCGACGCGGCCGTGCGGGACCTGGCCGGGGCGCTGCTGGCTGCGCCGCGGGACGCCGTGGTGGAGACGAAGGCGTTGCTGCGCGGTGCCGGGGGTCGTACGTATGACGAGCAGCGGGCCGCCGAGCGGCAGGCGCAGGCTCGGCGGCTGCGGGACCTCGCGGGGGTGGGGGAGTAGTTCGCTGCGGGCCGGTGGGGGCCGGTCGCGCCCACGCGGCGGAGCCGCACATCGAATGCGGCCCCGCGCCCCTGAGGGGCGCGCTTCAATCGACGCTTGTCACCAGTACAGCCACTGTCGGCTGATCGTCCAACGCCTCGCCGACCGTCGTACGGACCTGCCGGGCCACCTCCACGGCCCGCAGGCCGTCGCTCACCGCGACCTCCACCCGGACGTGGCGGCGCGGTAGTGCGGCGTCGAAGTGGATCTCGCGGCTCAGGGCGCCCGTGACCCGGTCCACTCCGGGCACGGTGAGCGCCGCCGCGGTGACCCTGGCCCCTTCCGGATCGGTGCCCTCCCGGACCGACGGCGGCCGAGGCGGACGTACGGCCGCCGGTTCCGCCGTGTCCTCGTCCAGCAGGTCGGTCACGCGCAGGTCCACTTCGGTCACCGCCAGTCCGAGGCGGTCCGTGGCCGCTGCCAGGGCCCGGCGCAGCGCGGCTGCTGTTGTCGGCAGGGGCTCCGCGGCGGTCGCCGCGAAGTCCGCCGTCAGGCGCAGCGGACCCGGTGGGACGGCGCCGGGCGGTGGGGGTACGGCCGGCTCCTGGACGTCGGCCGGATCCGCCGGCGCGATCCTGAGCGCACCCAGTCGTACACCCGGCACCTCGGTCGCCGCCCGTCGCAGCACCCCGTCGGCCGCCGCCTCCGCGAGCCAGGCCCCGTCGTGCGGGCCACCCAGCGGAAGCAGTCTGCCGAAGCCCAAAGGGTGCCGTACCGCCTCTGTCCATCGGTCCGCCGTCATTCCTCCAGCCTGCCGCATCACCGGGGCATGACGGGGCATCCGCACTTACCGTGGTCGCAGGACGACGACCGGAAGGGACGCGCGGCGATGAGCGAGACGGCGGCCGAGGCCGAGAAGGACCCCACGGTGACCACCCGCAAGACGACCAGACGGGGCGGCGGCGATCCGGCCTCCCGGGGGCGTACGACGATCGCCGACGGCGTCGTGGAGAAGATCGCCGGACTGGCGGCGCGGGACGTGGTCGGCGTGCACGCGATGGGCAGCGGACTGGCCCGCACCTTCGGCGTGGTGCGCGACCGGGTGCCCGGCGGCTCGAAGTCCGTGACCCGCGGGGTGAAGGCCGAGGTCGGCGAGGTGCAGACCGCGCTCGACCTGGAGATCGTCGTGGACTACGGCGTGTCGATCTCCGATGTCGCCCGCGCGGTGCGGGAGAACGTGATCGCCGCCGTGGAGCGCATGACCGGACTCGAAGTGGTCGAGGTCAACATCGCCGTGAGTGATGTGAAGCTCCCGGAGGAAGAGGAAGAAGAGCCGGAGTCCCGGCTCCAGTGACCGCTGAGGGGAGCGCACCATGAGCACGGCCGTGGTCGGCATGATCGCCGGCATGGCGCTCGGCTTCGCCGGGTACTTCGGCGGATTCGGCGCCTTCCTGCTGGTGGCCGCGTTGGGAGCGGTCGGGTTCGTCGTCGGCCGGTTCGCGGAGGGCGACATCGAACTCGGTGACTTCTTCCGCACCCGCGACGACCGGCGTGACCGTCGGCGATGACCTCCACGAGCGGTGAGACACAGAGCGCCCCGGCGGCCGTGGCGCCCGGCGAGCGCGGCGCCCTGCGGATCGCCGACCGGGTGGTGGCCAAGGTCGCCTCCCAGGCGGCCCGCGAGGCGCTCGGCGGCCTCCCGAAGGACGCCGTGCCCCCGCACGCCACGGTCGTCGTGCTCCACGAGGCGGTCCGGGTCCGGGTCCATCTCGAACTGGACTATCCGTCCGACATCGGCGCCCGGTGCGCGGCCGTGCGTCGGCATGTGGTTGAGCGGGTAGGCGCGTTGGTGGACATGGAGGTCCCGGAGGTCGCCGTCCACGTGGAACGGCTGCATCCGGCCCGGACCCAGGGGAGGGCGTGATGAGCACCGAGCAGACACAGGTCATCGAGAAACCGCCGCCTGAGACCGCACCCCCGGCCGGACGCGAGGCCCGCTTCTGGTCCCCGCGCCGCGTCCCGGCGGCCGTGGTGGCCGTGCTCGTCCTCGTGACCGCGGGCGCCTTCCTGTACGACATCGCGGCCGTACGCGCCCACCACCCCGCCATGCACTGGCGCCGCGCACTGGCCCGCCAACTCGCCGAGCGGCCCCTCGACGACACCTGGGTGCTGGCCGGCGCGGGCGTCGCCGCCGCCCTCGGCCTGTGGCTGCTGATCCTGGCCGCCACCCCCGGCCTGCGCCACCTGCTGCCCATGCGCCGCACCCACCCCGACGTCCGCGCGGGCCTGCGCCGCGACGCGGCCGCGATGGTGCTGCGCGACCGGGCCATGGAGATCTCCGGCGTCCGGCGGGTCCGGGTCCGGCTGCACCGCTCCCGGGCCCACGTCCTCGTCATCTCCCACTTCCGGGAACTCGACGAGGTACGGGCCGACCTGGACGCGACCCTCAACGACGCGATCCGCGGCCTGGGCCTCGCCCGCCCGCCCAAACTGACCCTGCTGGTGCTGCGACCCGGCCGGAAGGGGTGACGTCATGCTCGGTGCGGTCAACCGCGTACTGGTCGGACTGGCGGGCCTGCTGCTCCTCGCCCTGGGCGGCGCTGTGCTGGCCGTCGGCCTCGGCGCCCCGCCGCCGTCCTGGTGGATCCACACCGGCCGCCACGACGTGCTGCTCAGCACCGCCGAGCGCACCCACTGGCGGGCCGCGGGCTGGTGGTGGCCGACGGTCCTCGCCGCACTGGCCGTGCTGGTCCTGCTCTCCCTGTGGTGGCTGACCGCCCAACTGCGCCGCCGCCGGCTGCCCGAGGTCCTGGTGGACACCGGAGACGGCGAGAGCGCACTCCTGCGCGGCCGGGCCCTGGAGACGGTCCTCGCGACGGACGCGGCCCACCAGGAGGGCGTGGCCCACGCCCAGGCGGTCCTCCGGGGGAAGCGCACGGCCCCGGAGGTCCGGGTCTGGCTCCAACTGGAGCCGGACGTCTCCCCGGCCACGGCCCTGGACGACCTGACCGCCCAGGCCCTCGCACACGCCCGTGACTCGGCGGCCCTGAAGAAACTCCCCGCAGATGTCCGACTGACGTCAGTCAAACACCGCGCGGAGAGGGTCACTTGAAAATCCCGTCAAGAAGAAGCGCCCCGTCAGGGGCGCGGGGAACTGCGCGACCAGCCCCCACAACCCGCACCCGACGAACAACCGTCAGAACCCGTGCCTCATCCCCCCATCGACAGGAACCATGATCCCCGTCAGATAAGAAGCTCCCGGAGACATCAGGAACGCGGCCACCCGCCCGAACTCCTCCGCCGTCCCATACCGCCGCAACGGAATCCGCGACTCGTGCTCCGCTCGCGTCGCCGCCGGATCCGCGGACATCCCGTCCAGCTCGCGCACGCGATCCGTGTCGATCCGGGACGGCAGCACCCCCACCACCCGGATCCCGCGCGGCCCCAGCTCGTCCGCCAGCGACTTGGCGAACCCGGCGAGACCCGGCCGCAGCCCGTTGGAGATCGTCAGCCCGGGAATCGGCTCGTACACGGACGCGGACAGCACGAACCCGATGACACCCCCGTCCGTCAGTTCGGCCGCGGCGGCCCGGGCCAGCCGTACGGCCCCGAGGAACACCGACTCGAAGGCGCTCCGCCACTGCTCGTCCGTGTTGTCGGCGACGAACCCGGCCGGGGGCCCGCCCACGCTCACGAGGATGCCGTCGAAGCCGCCGAAGTGATCCCGCGCGACCGCGATCAGCCGCGCCGGCGCGTCCGGGTCCGCGTTGTCGACGGCGACGCCGACCGCGTTCGGGCCCAGTTCGGCGGCGGCCTCCACGGCCCGCTTCTCGTCCCGTCCGGTCACCACGACCTTCGCCCCGTCGGCGACCAGCTCCCGCGCGGTCGCGTTGCCCAGCCCGCGGGTCGCTCCGGTGACGACGTACACCCGGTCCTTCAGTCCAAGATCCATGGCCCCTATCCTGCCTGGTCGCTCCCGAACAGCGTGAGGGCGGTGTTCACCAGCCCGATGTGACTGAACGCCTGAGGGAAGTTGCCCAGCTGGCGCTCAAGCCCCGCGTCGTACTCCTCGGCGAGCAGCCCCACGTCGTTGACCAGCCCCACCAGCCGTTCGAACAGTTCCTTCGCCTCGTCGGTGCGGCCCGTCATGTGCAGCGCGTCGGCGAGCCAGAACGAGCAGGCCAGGAAGGCGCCCTCACCGCCCGGCATGCCGTCGACGCCGACCGCGTCGGTGTCGTAGCGGCGCACGAAACCGTCGTGGCCGAGGTCGTCGCGGATCGCGTCCACCGTGCCGATCACCCGGGGGTCGTCCGGCGGCAGGAAGCCCAGGCGCGGGATCAGCAGCAGCGAGGCGTCCAGCTCGCGCGAGCCGTAGTACTGCGTGAAGGTGTTGCGCTTCGGGTCGTACCCCTTCTCGCAGACCTCCCGGTGCACCTCGTCGCGGAGCGCCCGCCAGCCCTCCAGCTCGCCCTTGAGTTCCGCGTGATCCTCCAGGGTCCGCACGGCGCGGTCCGCGGCCACCCACACCAGCACCTTGGAGTGCACGAAGTGGCGGCGGCCGCCGCGCACCTCCCACAGCCCTTCGTCCGGCTGCCGCCAGCTCTTCTCCAGGAACTTCATCAGCGCGCACTGGATGGCCCACATGTGCGGCTTGGTGGGCAGACCCGCGGTGCGGCCCAGCGACAGCGAGTCCATGACCTCGCCGTAGACGTCCAGCTGGAGCTGGTCGACGGCGCCGTTGCCGACGCGTACGGGCGCCGATCCGGCGAACCCGGGCAGCCAGGGCAGTTCGAACTCGGGCAGCCGGCGTTCGCCCGCGAGACCGTACATGATCTGCAGGTCCGCCGGGTCGCCGGCGACCGCGCGCACCAGCCAGTCGCGCCAGGCCTCGGCCTCCTTGTGGTAGCCGGCGGAGAGCAGCGCGCCGAGGGTGAGGGTGGAGTCGCGCAGCCAGCAGAAGCGGTAGTCCCAGTTGCGCACCCCGCCCAGCTCCTCGGGCAGCGAGCTGGTGGCGGCCGCCACGATGCCGCCGGTCGGCCGGTAGGTGAGCGCCTTCAGGGTGATCAGGGAGCGCACGACCGCGTCCCGGTAGGGGCCGTCGTAGGTGCAGCGGGCGGTCCAGCGCCGCCAGTCGGTGACGCTGGCGCGCAGCGCCTCGTACGGGTCCACGAGCGGCGGCCGGGGCTCGTGCGAGGGGTGCCAGGTGAGCACGAACGCGACCCGCTCGCCCTCCGCGACGGTGAACTCCGAATGCGTGCCGAAGTCCTCGCCCCAGGTCCGTACGGACGGCTCGCTGCGCAGCCACACCGCGTCGGGTCCGGCCACGGCGACCCGGTTGCCGCCCGAGCGGCGCATCCACGGGATGACCGAGCCGTAGTCGAAGCGGAGCCGGAGCGTGCTCTGCACGGTGACCCGGCCGCTGACGCCCTCGATGATGCGTACGACGTCGGGGGCGCGGTCGCGCTGGGGCATCAGGTCGGTCACCCGGACCGTGCCCTCGGCCGTCTCCCACTCGGTGTCCAGGACGAGGGTGTCGGGCCGGTAGGCGCGCCGGGTGCAGACGGTGGCGCCCTGCGGGGCGATCCGCCAGTGACCGTGGTCCTCGTCGCCCAGGAGCCGGGCGAAGGAGGCGGCCGAGTCGAAGCGGGGCAGGCACAGCCAGTCGATGGAGCCGTCCCGGCCGACCAGGGCCGCGGTCTGCTCGTCGCCGATGAGGGCGTAGTCCTCGATGCGTCGGTCCACGGGAGCCGGTTTCCCGTCCGGCCGGGGGGCCAATCAGGGGGTGGGCCGGGGGAGTGACACGGGACCGCGCTCAGACGGCGGCGGGCTCCGCCTCCTCGGCCGTCTCCTGCTCGGCCGCCGCCTCCGCACGCGTGCGTGCCTCGCGGCGGGCCAGGACGAAGAAGCCGTACGGGACGCCCGCGGCGAACAGCCACCACTGGATCATGTACGCGTAGTTCAGCGGGGCGTCTTCCTTGCCCGGGTCGGAGATCTGCTCCGGGGTGTCGCCCTTGGGCTCGGGCGCGGTCTGCTGGATGTAACCGCCGAGCACCTGCTTGCCGAGCCGGCGCGCCTGTTCCGCGCTGTTGATCAGCATGATCTGACGGTCGGGCAGGCCCTTGATGTCCTTGATGCCGCTCGCCGCGGTGGTCTCGTCGGGCATCAGCCGGCCCTCGATGGTGACCTGGCCGGCCGGCGGGGCCGGGATCTTGGGGAACGCGGTCTGGCTGGGGCCGTCCGAGGGGATCCAGCCCCGGTTGACCAGCAGCACCCTGCCGTCGGCCAGGACGAACGGGGTGAGGACGTGATAGCCGACCTCGTCGTCGTCATTGGTACGGCGGCGGACGACGACCTCGTCGGCGGTGTCGAAGGTGCCGGTCGCGGTGACGGTGTGGTACCGCTCCTTGCGGGTCACCGCGTGCCCCGGCTCGGTCACCCGCTCCACGGGCACCGGCTTGGCGTGCAGCGCCTCGGCCACCAACTGGTTGCGGGCGCTGCGCTCCTCGTACCGGTGCTTCTGCCAGATCCCCAGCCGGATCATCGTGGGGATGAGAAGCAGCGAGATCAGGGTGAGGATCACCCACTGCCGGGTCAACAGGAAGCGGTACACCCCACGACCGTACAACTCGGTCGTGGGGCGCGATCGGGCGGGTACCGGGTCACACGCGGTCGACGATGCCCGCCTTCCCGGCCTCGCGGGCGCAGTGGGCGCCGCAGAACCACTGGTTCTCGGCCTCCACGCCCTGGCCGATGATCGAGACCTTGCAGTGCTCGCAGACCGGGGCCATGCGGTGGATCGCACAGGAGAAGCAGTCGAAGACATGGACCGCGCCCTGCGCGTGCACCTCGAAGGTCATTCCGTAGTCATTGCCGCATACTTCGCATTTCGCCATGCGCCACAGGGTGGGCGGTCGTCCTCGCGCGGGCGAGCGGGCGCGGGGCGAGTCGCACGGCAATCACCCGTCCGTACGGTCACTTCCCAAAGGCCGGTGCCACGTCCCGCAGCAGCTGGCCGAAGGCCGCCTCGTCGACGACCGGGGTGCCGAACTGGCGGGCCTTGACGACCTTCGACGTCCCCGAGTCGGGGTCGTTGGTGACGAGCAGGCTGGTCAGCCGCGAGATGCTGGTGGAGACATGCAGACCGGCCTCCGCCGCCCGGTCCTCCAGGAGCTCCCGGTCGACCGAGGTGTCCCCGGAGAACGCCACCCGCATGCCCTGCCGGAGCGGCGCGCCGTCCTCGTACCGCCCCGGGTTCGGGTACGGGCACGCCGGGCGCTTGCGGGACGGCCGCCAGCTGGTCGGCCGGTAGCCGCCGCCGTGGCCGCCGCTCGCCTGCTGCCCGATCCGGGGCGTGTCCGACCACTCCGTCAGCGGTCGGCACTCAAGGAGCGGCAGTCGTACGTTGCCCGCCGCCGCGGCCCGCAGACTGGGCCGGAACGCCTCCGCGAGCACCCGCGCGTCGTCCAGCGCGTGGTGCGCCCGCCGCTGCACGACACCGAAGTGCGCGGCCAGGGTCTCCAGCTTGTGGTTGGGCAGCGGCAGCGCCAGCTCCTTGGAGAGCGCGATCGTGCACAGCCGCTGCCGCACCGGGGGCTCGGCCTTCGCGCGCGCGTACTCCCGCGCGATCATCTGCCAGTCGAAGACGGCGTTGTGCGCGACCAGCACCCGGCCGTCCAGCCGGGCCGAGAACTCCTCGGCGATGTCGTTGAAGAGCGGAGCCCCTTCGAGCGCCTCGCTCGTCAGACCGTGGATCCACACCGGACCCGGGTCCCGCTCGGGGTTGACCAGCGTGTACCAGTGGTCCTCGACCTCGCCGCGCTCGTCCAGCCGGTAGACGGCCGCGGAGATTATCCGGTCGTCCCGGGCCAGTCCGGTGGTCTCCACGTCGACGACCGCGTATCCCTTCGGATACGCGGCCGGCCACGGGGTGCCGGGGGACACTGCGGTCGTACGGTCTTCGAGCATGGTCATTGAGGATACGGGCCCCGACCGACAGTCCGGTCCGTCAGGTCACCTGCGTCAGCCACCCGTTCGCATGTCCTGATAATCCGTCGCACACCCGCGCACCTTCGTCCTGATAATCCGTCGCCCGCGCGCGGACCTTTGTCCTGATTGCCCTTCGCGCGGCTATGGACCTTTTCACCGCCCGGTGCAAGCGTGCACCCCGCCCGGCGCAGACGGCGGCCGACGGAAGGGCGGTACGGCGGATGGCACGCGTACGGTACGGCGCTCGGACCGAGGCGGAGATCGGGGCCGCGCGCACCGCGCGGCTCCCGGACGTCTGGTCCACCGGGGTGGTGGCCGTCTGGGAGACCGACCCGGACGCGGTCGCGGCGGTGCTGCCGCCCCCGCTCAAACCCACCGGCCGGCCCCTGGCCCGGGTCAGCATCAGCAAGGTCCAGCTGCCCGGATACCCGCTCGGCGCGGGCTCGTTCGCCGTCGCCGCCGCCCATGGCGCGGTCGAGGGCTGGTACCCGCTGGTGATGCCGATGACCCACGAACGCGCCCTGACCGGCGGGCGCGAGGTGTTCGGCGAGCCCAAGAAGCTCGGCGAGGTGACCGTCGAACGGGAGGGCCCGGAGGTTCGCGCGGCCCTCGCCCGGCACGGCGTCGCCTTCGTGGAGGTGCGCGGCAGGGTCGACGGCCCGCTGCCGCCGCCCGCGCCCGCCCCGAAGACCGACTTCTACTTCAAGTTCCTCCCGGCCGTGGACGGTTCGGGCTTCGACGGCGACCCGCTGCTCGTGCACTGCGTACGCGAGGAGAAGGTCCGCCGACTGGAGCGCGTCACCGGGGAGGTGATCCTCCGTGAGTCGGCCTACGACCCGGTCGCCGACCTCCCCGTGCTGCGCCTGCTCGACCTCACCCTGGGCGAGAAGACCAGCGACCAGCGCGGCCGGGTCGCCGAACGGGTCGACGCCCAGGCCCTGTTGCCGTACGTCCACCAGCGGTACGACGACCCGCGCCAGATCCACGACGCGCCGCCCGAGGGAAGCGAGGCCTGATGGAGCTGCGGGCCGGACAGGTCGCCGTCGTCACGGGCGCCGCGAGCGGACTCGGGCTCGCGATGGCACGGCGGTTCGCCGCCGAGGGCCTCAAGGTGGTCCTCGCCGACGTCGAGACCGCCGCGCTGGAGAAGGCCGCCGACGGCCTGCGCGCGGAGGGCGCCGACGTGCACGCGCGCGTGGTCGACGTCGGCGTCCGCGAACAGGTCCTGGAACTCGCCGAGTCGGCCTACGACACCTACGGCGCGGTGCACGTCCTGTGCAACAACGCCGGGGTCGGCTCGGGCGCCGAGGGCCGGATGTGGGAGCACGAACCGAACGACTGGAAGTGGGCGTTCGAGGTCAATGTGTGGGGCGTCTTCCACGGCGTACAGGCTTTCCTCCCCAGGATGATCAAGTCGGGTCAACCCGGTCATGTGGTCAATACATCCTCCGGCGACGGCGGTATCGCCCCGCTCCCGACGGCCTCCGTGTACGCCGTGACGAAGGCGGCCGTGGTCACCCTCACCGAGTCCCTGTACGCCCACCTGAAGGCCGAGCACGCGCGCGTGGGCGCCTCGGTGCTCTTCCCGGGGCCGCACATGCTGCGCACGGGGCTGTGGGAGTCGCACCGCAACCGGCCCGAGCGCTGGGCCAAGGAACGGCCGCGCAGGACGCCGTACCGCAGTCTCGACCAGTGGGAGGCGGCGATGCGCGCGGCGGGCGAGGAGGTCGCCTTCACGCCCGTCGAGGAGGTCGCCGACTTCGTCGTGGCGGGCATCCGCGCGGACCGCTTCTGGCTGCTGCCCGACAGCGCGCACAGCGACGCGCAGATCCGGGCACGGGCCGCCTCGATGCTGGACCGTGCGAACCCGTCGTACCTCGAGAGCTTCATCCTGGACTGAGCACCTGGACCGACAGGGGGCAGTGGTGACCGCGTACGACGACCCATATCTGATCATCTCCTCCGACTGCCACGCCGGACTGCCCACCGAGGAGTACCGGCCCTATCTGGACGCCCGGTTCCACCGGGACTTCGACGAGTTCCTCGCCGGACGGGAGCGCCGCCGGGAGGAGATGACCCGGCTCGGCATCCGCAACGAGGCGTTCGCGGCCAAGTGGTTCCAGGACAACGAGGAGGGGCTGCGCGGGGGCTGGGACAGCGCGCAGCGCCTCAAGGAGCTGGACGGCGACGGGGTGGCCGCCGAGGTGGTGTTCCCGGACGCCGACGCGGTCGACAGCCGGACGGCCGCGCCCTTCGGGGTGGGCCTCGGCCTCTCCGGGGACCACGACCCGGAGCTGGGCATGGCGGGCGCCCAGGCCCACAACCGCTGGCTGGCGGAGTTCGTGTCGGAGCACCCCGAACGGCACTGCGGGGTCGCCCTGCTGCCCGTCACGGCACCGACGGAGCGCGTGGTCGCCGAGGTGTACCGCGCGAAGGAGTCGGGCCTCGGCGCGCTGATGATCCCGGCCATGTGGGTCGACAAGGAGCCCTACCACGACCGCCGTTACGACCCCGTGTGGGCGGCCGCCGCCGAGTGCGCGCTGCCGGTCGTCACGCACTCCGGGGCGGCCCCCCGCCACGAGTACGGCGACCATCTCGGCATCTACGTCAGCGAGGTGACGTGGTGGCCGGCCCGTCCGCTGTGGTTCCTGCTCTGGTCCGGCGCGTTCGAACGGCACCCGGGGCTGCGCTTCGGCGTCGCCGAGTCCGGCTGCTGGTGGCTGCCGAACCTGCTGTGGTTCATGGACCGCCTCTACCTCGGCGCCCACGGCGGCAAGAAGCTGTCCCCCTTCGAGGAACTGCGCCGCCCGCCGCACGAGTACCTGGACCGGCAGGTCTTCGTCTGCGCCACCAACACCAAGCGCCGTGAACTCGCCCAGCGCTACGAGATCGGCGTCGACAACATCCTCTGGGGCAGCGACTTCCCGCACCCCGAGGGCACCTGGCCCGACACGCGCGCGTGGCTGCGCCGCACCTTCCACGACATCCCGGTGGCCGAGACCCGCCGGATGCTGGGCCTCGCGGCGGCCGAGGTCTTCGGCTTCGACGTGGACCGCCTGGCCCCGCTGGCCCGCCGGATCGGCCCCACCCCCGCCGACCTCGGCCAGCAGGCCGACCAGACGGTGGTGGAGGCCTCCTGGGCCCGCTCGCGCGAGGTGGGCCGGCACTGGCTGACGGACAACGACTTCCCTGTGCTGGGAGCGGAACGATGAACGGACAGGACCGCTACACGGTGATCTCCGCCGACTGCCACGCGGGCGCCGACCTCCTCGACTACAAGCCGTACCTGGACAAGCGCCACCACGACGACTTCGACGTCTGGGCGGCGACGTACGTCAACCCGTACGAGGACCTGCTCGCCGACTCGGCCGACCGGAACTGGAACTCCGCGCGGCGGCTCGCGGAGCTGGAGGAGGACGGGATCGTCGCGGAGGTGATCTTCCCGAACACCATCCCGCCGTTCTTCCCGTCCGGGTCCCTGATGGCCCCGGCGCCGACGGCGGCCGAGTTCGAACGGCGCTGGGCGGGCCTGCGCGCCCACAACCGCTGGCTGGCCGACTTCTGCGCCGCCGCGCCCGGGCGCAGGGCCGGGGTCTTCCAGATCCTCCTGAACGACGTCGAGGAGGCGGTGAAGGAGATCCGCTGGGCGGCGGGCGCGGGGCTCAAGGGCGGCCTCCTGCTGCCCGGCACGCCCCCCGGCTCGGGCCTGCCCGAACTCCACGCGCGCGTGTACGACCCGATCTGGGCCGTCTGCGCGGAACTCGGCGTCCCCGTCAACCACCACGCCGGCTCGGCGTCCCCGCCGCTCGGCGACGAACCGGCCGCCCGCGCGGTCTTCATGGTCGAGACGACCTGGTTCTCGCACCGGGCGCTGTGGCACCTGATCTTCGGCGGCGCCTTCCGCCGCCACCCGGACCTCAAGCTGGTCCTGACGGAACAGGGCTCGGGCTGGATCCCCGGGGTGCTGGCGATGCTGGACTACTACCACGGCCGCATGCTGGCGGCGGCCACCAGGGCGACGACCGCGGAGTCGAAGTTCGGTGTCGGCCTGGCGGACTCGATGGGCGAGGCGCCGTCCGCGGTCTGGCGGGACAACTGCTTCGTCGGCGCCAGCTTCATGCGTCCGCACGAGGTACCGCTGCGCGACCGCATCGGCCTGGACAAGATCATGTGGGGCAGCGACTTCCCGCACGACGAGGGGACGTACCCCTACACCCGTGAGGGCCTGCGCTTCGCCTTCGCCGGCGTCCCGCGGGGCGAGCTCGCGGCGATGCTCGGCGGCAACGCGGCCCGCGTCTACGGCTTCGATCTGGACCTCCTGGACCCGATCGCGGCGAAGGTGGGACCGACGGTGGCCGAGATCGCCGAACCGCTGTCGACCCCTCCGGCGGACGCGACGAGTCCGGTGTTCGCGAAGGGCGCCTCGGTACGGGTCTGGTGACGTCGGTACGGCGCCCGTGGGCCTCCGGGTGCGATCCTCCCTGCTGTGACCGAACCAACGCACGACAACGAGGCCCACGGGGGAGCGCTCGGCTCCCGGCTGAACTGGCTGCGGGCGGCCGTACTGGGCGCGAACGACGGCATCGTGTCGACGGCGGGCATCGTCGTCGGCGTGGCCGGGGCGACGGGTGACCGGAGCACCCTGCTGACGGCGGGGCTGGCCGGTCTGCTCGCCGGATCCATGTCGATGGCGGCGGGCGAGTACGTGTCGGTGTCCACCCAGCGCGATTCGGAACTGGCCGCGCTGGCCCTGGAGAAGCGCGAGCTGAAGGAGCAGCCGGAGGCCGAGCTGGAGGAGCTGACCGGGCTGCTGGAGCGGCGCGGCCTCTCGCGTGAGGTGGCCGGCGAGGCGGCGGTCCAGCTCACGGAACGGGACGCCCTGCGCGCCCACGCGCGCGTGGAGCTGGGCATCGACCCGGACCAGCTCACCAACCCCTGGCACGCGGCCCTCGCCAGCTTCCTGGCGTTCACGGTGGGGGCTCTGCTGCCCCTCCTGGCGATCGTCCTGCCGCCGGCGGAGTGGCGGCTGCCGGTGACCGTGGTCTCGGTGCTGGCGGCCCTGGTCCTGACGGGCTGGGCCAGCGCACGGCTGGGTGCGGCGGCCCCGGGCCGCGCGATCCTGCGGAACGTGGTGGGCGGGGCGCTGGCCATGGGGGTCACCTATGGGGCGGGGAGGCTGCTGGGGGCGGTGGGGATCTAGCCCGTTGGCGGAGATCGCCAACAAGCAAGCGCATACCGCTGGAAATACTTGTGGGTAACAACGTCTAGCCGCGGCCGACCGGCGGTTCTACGGTGCCCCCATGCCGAACCTGCCCGATGTCGTGCTGCTGTCGATACCCGCCTTCGTGCTGCTCACCGTGATCGAGGTGATCAGCTACCGCGTCCATCCCGACGACGATGCCGCCGGGTACCAGGCCAAGGACGCGGCCACCAGCATCGGCATGGGGCTCGGGTCGCTCGTCTTCGACTTCGTGTGGAAGATCCCGATCGTCGCGATCTACACGGCGGTCTACGAACTCACCCCGCTGCGCGTGCCCGTCCTGTGGTGGACGGTCCCGCTGATGCTGCTCGCGCAGGACTTCTTCTACTACTGGTCGCACCGCGGCCACCACGTCATCCGCATCCTGTGGGCCTGCCACGTCGTCCACCACTCCAGCAGGAAGTTCAACCTCTCCACCGCGCTGCGCCAGCCCTGGACCTCCCTGACCGTCTGGCCGTTCTACGTCCCGCTGGTGGCCGCCGGTGTGCATCCGGCCGCGCTCGCCTTCTGCTCCTCGGCGAACCTCGTCTACCAGTTCTGGATCCACACCGAGCGCATCGACAAGATGCCCCGGTGGTTCGAGTTCGTGTTCAACACGCCGTCCCACCACCGTGTGCACCACGCCTCCCAGGGCGGCTACCTGGACCGCAACTTCGGCGGGATCCTGATCATCTGGGACCGGCTGTTCGGATCGTGGGTGCCCGAGGTCGAGCGACCCGTGTACGGGTTGACCAAGAACATCAACACGTTCAATCCGATCAAGGTGGCCACCCACGAGTACGCGGCCATCGGCCGGGACCTCAAGGCCGCGCGCAACTGGCGGGAGCGGGCCGGGCGGGTGTTCCGGGGGCCGGGCTGGGCGCCGCCGGCCGCCGTGGAGCAGGCCGAGGAGTCCGTGGCCGCGTGAGAGTGCCCCGGGCGCTGCTCGCCGCCTTCTTCCTCGCCACCGTCGTAGACCTCGGCTGTCTCGCCGCTGGCTTCCACGCGGGGCACGTGGTCGCCAAGGTGCTCC
Source organism: Streptomyces sp. NPDC090088 (assembly GCF_044747345.1). Classification (NCBI taxonomy): domain Bacteria; kingdom Bacillati; phylum Actinomycetota; class Actinomycetes; order Kitasatosporales; family Streptomycetaceae; genus Streptomyces; species Streptomyces sp. NPDC090088. The sequence goes on from NZ_JBIVDZ010000001.1 coordinate 1,885,040, forward strand.
TGATGCCGCTGCTCGCCGCCGGTGCCGCCCGCGCGGGCGGCCCGCGGCTCCTGGTCGCCGCCCTGCTGTGCGGCTGGGGCGGCGACGTACTGCTGCTCTCCGACGCCGACCCGGCCTTCATGGCCGGCATGGCCTGCTTCGCCGCCGGACACGTCTGCTATCTCGTCCTGTTCCGCCGGCAGGGTCCGCCCCGCGCGGGCGCGCGCGTGCTCGCCGCCGGCTACGCCGCCGCCCTCGTCACCCTGGTCGCCCTGCTCTGGCCGGACCTGCCCGCCGGCCTCAGGGTCCCCGTCGCCTGCTACAGCGCCCTCCTGACGGCCATGGCGTACACCGCCGCCGTCCGGCTCGGTCCGGTGGCCGGGCTCGGCGGCGCGCTCTTCATGCTCTCCGACACCCTCATCGCGACCGGCGTCGCCGACTGGCCGCAGCTGCCCCGGCCCGACTTCTGGATCATGCTCACCTACGCGGCCGGACAGTTCCTGCTGGTCCGGGGCACCCTCGACGCGCGGCCCGCACCGGCCACGGCGTACCGTGAAGTGCGCTCGACCACCCCCTGAGCGCACCCACGACACCGCACGAGAAGGACCCTCGCCATGCGCGCCACCACCATCCACGCCCCGTTCGACATGCGCGTGGAGGACGTACCCGAGCCCGTGGTGCAACTGCCCACCGACGCCGTCGTACGGGTGCTGCGCGCCTGTATCTGCGGCAGCGACCTGTGGGCGTACCGGGGCGAGGCGGCCCGGCAGCCGGGGCAGCGCATCGGGCACGAGTTCCTCGGTGTCGTCGAGGAGACCGGCTCCGAGGTGGGCACCGTGCGGCGCGGGGACCTCGTGGTCGCGCCCTTCATGTGGTCCGACGGCGTCTGCGACTACTGCCGTGAAGGTCTGACGACGTCCTGCGAGCACGGCGGCTTCTGGGGCGCCGTGGGCTACGACGGCGGCCAGGGCGAGGCCGTGCGCGTGCCGTTCGCCGACGGCACGCTGGTCCAGCTGCCCAAGGAGGCGGCCTCCGACGACCATCTGCTGTCCGCCCTGCTGACCCTCTCCGACGTGCTCGGCACCGGCCACCACGCGGCCCTCGGCGCGGGCGCCCGTCCCGGTGCCACGGTCGCCGTCGTCGGGGACGGCGCGGTCGGCCTGTGCGCCGTGCTGGCCGCCAAGCGGCTGGGCGCCGAGCGGATCATCGCGCTCGGCCGGCACGAGGTCCGTACCGACATCGCGCGCCGCTTCGGCGCCACCGACGTCGTCGCCGAACGCGGCGACGCGGCCGTGGCCGCCGTACGCGAACTCACCCGTGGCCAGGGCGCGCACGCCGTCGTCGAGGCCGTCGGCACCGAGCAGTCCATGCGGACGGCCGTCGAGATCACCCGGGACGGCGGCGCCATCGGCTTCGTCGGCGTGCCGCACGGCAGCGGCACCGGCCTGGACCTCGGCGTGATGTTCGACCGGAACATCGCCCTGCGCGGCGGTGTCGCCCCGGTCCGCGCCTACATCCCCGACCTGCTGCCCGACGTCCTCGACGGCACGATCGACCCGTCGCCGGTCTTCGACCTGACCGTCGGCATCGAGGGCGTCCCCGACGGCTACAAGGAGATGGACGAGCGCACCGCCCTGAAGGTGCTCGTCACGAACGGCTGAACCGACGGCTGGATCAATCGCTGGATCAACGACTGAACCAACGGCTGGATCAACGATCCGATCAATGGTTGATCAAGTCCACCTGATCGGCAGCGGCAGCGCCGTCAGCACCCCCGACACCGCGACCACCGCCCCCAGCGCGACCACCTCGGCCCGCGCGGGGACGTACGCGGTCAGCGGATCGGCCGCCCGGCGCAGCCGGTACCGCGCCCACAGCGCGAGTACGGCGACGGCGGCGACGAGGATCACCTTGGCCACCAGGGTGCGCCCGTACGCCGTCGTCGTCAGCTGGTCCAGGACGGTGCCCGCGGGCATCCGCCGCAGCGCGCTCCACACGCCCGTCGCGGTGATGGCCGCGAGCAGGACGGCGGCCACGCGCGCGTAGAGACCGAGCAGCGCGGCCCCGGCCGCCCGGTCGGGCCACCGGCGCAGCATGCGCAGCGCGTACGGCAGACCGCCCACCCACAGCGTCGCGCACGTCAGATGCACCAGGGTCAGCGTGGACCCGAGCAACGGGTTGTGCTCGGGCGCGGGATGCGCGCGCAGCGCCTCGGCCACGACCACCGCCCCGAGCGGCCACACCTGGAGGACCGGGCGGCGCGCGCGGGCGCACAGTCCTGCCAGCAGAAAGGCGTTGACCTCGATCAGCGCCAGCTTGCCGTCGCGGGACTGGTAGAGGCCGCCCACGTCGACGTCGGCGAGCGAACGCGGCACCAGGTTGCCCGTCGACACCACCGACGCCAGCCCCAGCGCGGCCGCGAAACCGGCCACGGCCGCGAACACCGCCCAGCTGGACGGCCGTTCGGGCGGCGCGTCCGGCAGCCGGCGGGCCAGCCGGGTCACGAACAGCTCGCCCGCCGGCACGCACAGGGCGGCGAACAGCACCCCACGCAGCAACGCGATCCCGCCCACCCCCGGCGCCGCGGCCTCCCCGGTGTCGTGCAGCGCGACGGACGGCCCGAGCAGCGGCACCAGCGCACCCAGCGTCACCAGGGTCAGGACGGCGAAGGCCCGGCCGGTCCCGGGGCGTCTCGCGGGGCCGCTCGCGTCGGCCGCTTCGGCGGTCGGTCGTGTCACCGTCACCCCATGATCTTCGCCAGCCATGACAGAACCGGGCAAGTACAGGAAATCAACTGACCGTTCGCCAATCCACCCATTCGTTCGTTTCCGGCCACTCGCGCGGGCGCGACCACGCCCGCGCACCGGATCCCGTCCCTAGCGCGCCGGAGCCGACCCCCAGCGCGCCGGATCCGATCCCCAGGGCACCGGAGGCCGTGCCCAGTCGGACGGGCCGCCCGTGAAGGACAACGGCGGCCGGGCGTACCGCAGTCGCCCCAGCGCGCTGTCCGTCCCGGCGAGCCAGGCGTCCGGCCCCGCGTAGGGCTCACCGGCCTCGGGACCCGGCTCCGCCTCCGCCATGAGCCACCGCGCGGTCCGCGCCAGGGCCAGCCGTACGAACCTGCCACCGCCCTCGTACGACTGCTCGGTGAGTGCCCGCAGCACGCCCGCCGCCAGCAGATAGCCGGTCCCGTGGTCCAGCGCCTGCGCGGGCAGGGCACCCGGCCGCTCCGCCGAGCCCTCGATCTCCGCGATGCCGGTGGCGACCTGCACCAGGCTGTCGAAGCCGCGCCGCCCGCCCCACGGCCCGTATCCGCCCCACGCCGACACCTGGGCCACGACGAGCCCGGGCCGCCGTTCGGCCAGCGCCTCGGGGGAGAGCCCGAACCGGTCCAGGGCACCCGGCCGGTACCCGGTGACCACGACGTCCGCCGAGCCCAGCAACTCCTCGAAGGCCGCCCGGTCCGCCGTCAGGTCGAGCGTCGCCGACCGCTTTCCGAAGCCCGTGTCGGCGTGCTGGTCGGGGAGTTCGGGCAGCCACGGCGCGTCCAGGCGCAGGACGTCGGCGCCCAGCAGCGCCAGGGTGCGGGTCGCGACCGGCCCGGCGAGGACCCGGGTCAGGTCCAGGACGCGCAGCCCGGCGGCGGGCAGCAGGGGAGCGGCGGCGGAGCCGAGCGGCGGGAACACGCGCGGGGGTGCCGCGTCCAGCCGGCCCCGTTCGACCAGGGGGCGCGCGGCGACCTCGGCGGCCTGCCCGTGCGCGGCCCACTCCGCGGGCGACCGCAGCGCCACGGCGAGCCCGCCCGCGCCGTAGACCGCCTCCTCCGTCTCCACCGCGCGCCGCTCGGCGATCCGCGCCGCCACGTCCTCGACCGAGGCGTCCTCGCGCAGGCCCAGCGCGCCCAGCAGCCGGGACCTGTGGTGCGGGTAGTTGGCGTGCGTCCGCACCCACCCGTCGGCCGTACGCCAGAACCGCGACAGCGGGGCGAACGACACCGGGGCCCGCCCGTCGATCAGCACCTGCCGCTCGCTGCTGAACGCCGTCGCCACGGCTCCGTCGTCCACCAGGACCTCGCGCACCTCCGCGGCTCCGGCCCGCCGCGCGCCCAGCTCGGCCGCGGCGAGCGCGCACGCCCCCACGCACGCGCGGGCGAGCTCTCGTACCGGAAGGCGTGCCTGAAGCGTGCCCCGACGCGGCACGGTCGCGACCCGCGCGAGCAGCGAAGGATCGCCGCCCAGCGCGGACCACGCATACTTGATTCCAGTCATGATTGCATTGTGCAGTATTGATCCAATCAATCTACTGCTCAAGGATGGCGCCCGATGGGGGTTGATATCAAGCCGTTCCCGGTGCTCGCCTCCCGGGGCTCAAGTGGAACGTCGGCAGAACGATCACGACTCTCGCGCTTGTCGCTTCGCTGTCGGCGCTCGGCAGCAGCGCGAACGTGGCGGTGGCAGGGGCGGACGTCTGCGAGCTGGGAGAGGGAGACCTGACGATCAGCGACCTGCCTGCCGGCTCGTCGGTGATCAAGTGTGACGCGGTGGGGCGGGTCGTCACGTACGACGACACCGGTCTGACCGTGCCCGAGCCGGGCACGGCTGTGAGCACCGACGCGCTGGCCACCGACGGTGGGACACACGGCTTCACGATGGAGGTCGCGTCCGACGCCGCGGCGGAGGGCGCCGAGGTGGCGGACACGGACGCCCTCAGCTCGACCGGAGCCAGCAGCGACGGGGCGTACGCCACCGCTGACCGGACATCAACGACAAGTCCCAGTGCACCTCCTGGGACGGGCTGAGCACCTGGGACGCGGGCGATCTCAAGGCGATCACGTCGCTGTGACCTGCTCGCGGACCTGGCCGATGCCAGGCGTCAAGAACGATCTGCGCGAGGCCGGCGTCCGCTTCAACACCCACGATCACGACTTCACCAACAAACCGACGAGCAGTTGCACGAACAAATACGACATCCGCGCCGTCGGTACTCATGAGGCCGGAGTTCCTGTGCAACACGAAGGCCAGGCCGCTCGGCAAGGGAGACGTCCTCGGTCTCCGTAGCATCTACCGTGGGGTCGGCGGAGACCGCCTATGCCGTGACGGGTGTCTCCCCTGAGGTGGCCATCGCCGTCGGGGACACGCCTGGCGACACGACCTTCGTCGCGGTCTGCTCCGGCAACGAACTCCCGCCCGAGGTGAAGAAGTCGGTCAAGGGCTCATGACGCGGGGTGCCGGGGAGACCTCGTACCCCGGCACCCCGCACTTTCGTCGCGGTGCGCTACTTGGTCACTGCCGCCAGCGCGTCGACCGTGCCCCAGCCGTAGAAGCCGTTGCGGTTCTTCGAGCCCTCGCACACCGCGTCGACCTTGCCGTCGCCGTTGATGTCGTACGGGTCGGTGCACGGGGTGGCGGTCGCCTCGGCGTACAGCAGGGCCTTCACCAGGGCGGCGGAGGCGTGCGGATGGGTTGACTTGATCAATGCGGCGACGCCGACGACGTGCGGGGTGGCCATCGAGGTGCCTGCCATGTAGCCCCACTTGCCGCCCGGCAGCGGGCCCAGGATCAGGCCGCTGGTCGCCGGGGGCGCCGGGGGCTGGTAGGCCGTCGAGTCGCCGCCGGGCGCGGCGACGTCGATGACCCCGAGGCCGTAGTTGGAGAACGACGACTTGAGGCCCTTCGCGCCGGTCGCCGCGACCGTGACGACACCCGGCAGCTGGGTCGGGATGTCGAAGCACGTGTGCGGGTCGATCACCCGGTCGACCGGCGTGCCGTCGTTCGGCGAGACCGGGTCGGTGATCGAGTCGGAGGCCAGGTCGTAGCTCTCGTTGCCGGCCGCCGCGACGTTGACCGTGCCCTTGCGCTCCGCGAACCGCGAGGCCCGGGTGATGGCGTCGACGAGCGCCTTCTGGTCCGGGTCGTCGGTGCAGTTGAAGTACCAGGGGTCGGTGTAATAGCTGTTGTTGGTCACGTCGATGTGGTGCTCGGCCGCCCACACGAAGCCGCAGACCACGGCCTCCGTGTAGAAGTAACCGGCGGTGGTGGCGACCTTGATGCCGGCCACCTTGACGCCCGGCGCCACACCGGTGATGCCGATCCCGTTCTTGGCGCCCGCTATCTCGCCCGCCACATGGGTGCCGTGCGGGCTCTCCGCCGCGGTGGGCCGCCAGGCGCCGTAGGTGGTGTCCGGCTTGCCCGTGACGCAGTTGGTGGACTGCGCGGCGGAGAAGTTGGGGGCGATGTCCGGGTGGGTGTCGTCGACGCCCGTGTCGATGACGGCGACGGTGACCTTCGAACTGCCCAGCGTCTTCTCGTGCGCCTTGTCCGCCTGGATGGCCGGCAGGTCCCACTGCAGCGGCTCCAGCGGGTCCTGGCCGTCGGTCGCCTGCGCGTCCGCCGCCGCGACCTGCTCGGAGCTGAGCACCTCCGGCGTGCCGACGTCGGTGGTCGACTGGGCGGGCAGCGGCGCGTTGCGGGTGTTCCCGGCCGAGTCCACGCCGGGCACCTTGCGGATGGTCTTGGCGAAGTCGGCGTTGGACGAGTGCACGACGATCACGCCGATCTCGTCGTACGCGATCACCACCGAACCGCCGGCCCGCGCGATCGCCTTCTGGACGCGCTCGGAAGTGCCGTGTCCGGGACGGATGTTGACGACATAACTGAGGGACGTCGCGTCAGTGGCGTCGGCCGCGGAGACGGACGCGGACGTACCGGTGTCGGCGGCGGACGCCGAGACGTCGGGCAGGAAGGCGAGGGCCGTGGCCATGGCCATGCCGAGCGGGAGGGCGAGGGCGCGGCGGTGGCGCGGCTTGGGCGCGGTCATCTGAGGTCTCCAGTTCGTTCGCGGAACGGGCATGCCGTGCGGGAAGTCCTGCTCTGCGGTGGCTACCTGACGGCGCGGAGGGCGTCGACGACACCGGAGCCGTAGAAGCCGTTGACGTGCTTGCCGCCCACGCAGGTGGCGTCCACGACACCGTCGCCGTCGCCGTCGTACGGGCCCGCCGGGCAGCCCGGGTTGTCCGCCTCGGCCTTGAGGAGGGCCTGGAGCTGTGCCGGGGTGGCGTGCGGGTGGGTCGACTTCAGCAGCGCGGCGACCGCGGCCACGTGCGGGGACGCCATCGAGGTGCCCTGGAGGAAGCCGTACTGGTCGTTCGGCAGCGTGGACAGGACGCGGCCGTTCTTCGACGGCGTGTCCGGGATCTGGTACTTGTCGCCGCCCGGGCCCGCCACGTCGATGACGCCCCGGCCGTAGCTGGAGTAGTACGACTTCGTGTCGTTGACGCCGACCGCGCTCACGGTGACCACACCGGGCAGCTGGGTCGGCACGTCGAAGCACTCGTGCGGGTCGACCGTGCGGGTGGTCGCGGTCGAGTCGTCGGGGCTGGAGTCGTCGACGAGGGCGTCCGCGTCGAGGTCGTCGTTCGAGTTGCCCGCCGAGGCCACATTGAGCGTGCCCTTGCTCTGGGCGTACAGCTGCGCCCTGTTGACCGCGTCAACGATGGCACGTTGATCGGGGTCGTCCATGCAGTTGTACAGCCATGGATCAACGTAGTAGCTGTTGTTGGTGATCTCCACGCCGTGGTCGGCGGCGAACACGAACGCGCAGACCACGCTCTCCGGGTAGAACAGCTGCGTCGAGTCGGGCTGCGCCACGGTGATGCTCGCGACCTTCACGCCCGGTGCCACGCCCGCCACGCCGATGCCGTTGCGGGCGGCGGCTATCTCACCGGCGACATGGGTGCCGTGGTAATGGTCGGCGTCCACCGGCCGCCAGGCGCCGTACGTGGTGTCCGCCTTGCCGCTGACGCAGTTGGCGGACTGCGAGGCGGAGAAGTTCGGGGCGATGTCCGGGTGGGTGTCGTCCACGCCGGTGTCGATGACGCCGACGGTCACCGAGCGGCTCCCCGGGTTGATCGCGGCGGCCTTGTCGGCACCGATCGCCCGCAGATCCCACTGGTCGGCCTCCAGGGGCTCCTGGCCGGCCGTCGCCTTCTGCTCGATCTTCGCGGCCGCCGACTTCGACAGGACCTGCACGGCCCCCTCGTCCGTGGTCCCGGCCGCGCTCAGCGGAGCCGTCCGGGTGGCCCCGGCCGACTGCACCCCGCGCACCGCGCGCATCGCCGAACCGAAGCCGGGGTTCGCCGAGTGCGCGACGATCACACCGATCCTGTCGTACGACACGACGATGGTGCCGCCGTTGCGCGTGATCGCGCGCCGCACCGACTCGATCGTGCGGTGATCCGTCCTGGTGTTGACGACATAGGCAAGATTCGGTCCCTCCGCCGCCGACGTCGCCAAGGTCGTCGACGGGGCCGCGGAAGCCGCCGTCGGCAGCAGGCCGAGCGAGGCGGTGAGCGACAGGACGACCGGTACGGCGAGCGCCAGCCCGCGTCTGGAACGCAGATGAGCCATGGGATCTCCACATCATCCGGAACGGCAACCGAAAACGGGACCGCCCAAGACGCGTGTGGCGCTTGGGCAGGTACATGACTGGTTGTGCAGGGTGAAGCTATCTCCCGCACTCACCGGCCAGCAATGACCGGAGACCACTCGCGCGGTCGACTTCCGAAAGAACCCGGGCGAGTTGAACCTGCCCACGCGTGGCGCCGTGACCTTGGGCAGGGAGCCGCAGCAGGATCGAGGCCCCCTGTTGGAATCACCCACAGGAGTCGTTCCCTCACTCCGAGTAGGTGGTCCATGTGTCTGTGAGGTCAGAATCCGCATGTCCGTATCGCGAGGAGACTCCGTGGCTACCGAGACACCACCGCCCTCGAACGCGCAGACCCGGCACCCCTCCAGCGAGGAGTTCGCCGAGGTGCAGCAGAGTCCGGAGTTCGCCGAACTGCGGCACTCCTACCGCTCCTTCGCCTTCCCGCTGACCGTCGCCTTCATCGCCTGGTACCTGCTGTACGTCCTGCTCTCCAGCTACGCGGACGGGTTCATGGGCACCAAGGTCGTCGGCAACATCAACGTGGCGCTGGTCCTCGGCCTCGCCCAGTTCCTCACCACGTTCCTCATCGCCTGGTGGTACGCGCGGCACGCCGCCGCCAAGCTCGACCCCAAGGCCGAGGCCATCAAGTCCCGGATGGAGGGCGGCGCATGAGCCCCGCACAGCACACCACCCTGCTCGCGGCCGGCGAGGCGAGCCAGCACCGGACGCTGATCATCACCCTGTTCGCGGTGTTCGTCGCCGCGACCCTCGTCATCACCATCTGGGCCGGCCGCCAGACCAAGGACGCCGCCGACTTCTACGCGGGCGGCCGCCAGTTCACCGGCTTCCAGAACGGCCTCGCCGTCTCCGGCGACTACATGTCCGCCGCGTCCTTCCTGGGCATCGCCGGCGCCATCGCCCTCTTCGGCTACGACGGCTTCCTCTACTCCATCGGCTTCCTGGTCGCCTGGCTGGTCGCCCTGCTCCTGGTCGCCGAACCGCTGCGCAACTCCGGCCGCTACACCATGGGCGACGTCCTCGCCTACCGCATGCGCCAGCGCCCGGTCCGCACGGCCGCCGGCACCTCCACGATCGTCGTGTCGATCTTCTACCTCCTCGCCCAGATGGCGGGCGCGGGCGTCCTCGTCTCCCTCCTGCTCGGCATCACCAGCGACGGCGGCAAGATCGCCATCGTCGCCCTGGTCGGCGTCCTGATGATCGTCTACGTCACCATCGGCGGCATGAAGGGCACCACCTGGGTCCAGATGGTCAAGGCCGTGCTGCTCATCGCGGGCGCCCTGCTGCTGACCTTCATGGTCCTCGCCAAGTTCCACTTCAACATCTCCGATCTGCTCGGAAAGGCCGCCGACAACAGCGGCAAGGGCTCCCCCTTCCTGGAGCCCGGCCTGAAGTACGGCGCCACCGGCACCAGCAAGCTGGACTTCCTCTCCCTCGGCATCGCCCTGGTCCTGGGCACCGCCGGCCTGCCGCACATCCTGATCCGCTTCTACACCGTCCCCACCGCCAAGGCCGCCCGGCAGTCGGTCCTCTGGGCCATCGGCCTGATCGGCGCCTTCTACCTGATGACCCTCGCCCTCGGCTTCGGCGCCGCCGCGCTGATCAAACCGGACGAGATCATCGCCTCCAACAAGTCCGGCAACACCGCGGCACCACTGCTCGCCCTGCACCTGGGCGGTGTCGACTCCAACTGGGGCGCGATCCTGCTGGCCACGATCTCCGCGGTGGCCTTCGCGACGATCCTCGCCGTGGTCGCCGGCCTCACCCTGGCCTCTTCCTCCTCCTTCGCCCACGACATCTACGCCAACGTCATCAAGAAGGGCCAGGCCACCGAGAAGCAGGAGCTGGGCGCCGCCCGCTGGGCCACCGTCGGCATCGGCGCGGTCTCGATCGTCCTGGGAGCCCTCGCCCGCGACCTCAACGTCGCCGGCCTGGTCGCCCTCGCCTTCGCGGTCGCCGCCTCCGCCAACCTGCCGACCATCCTCTACAGCCTCTTCTGGAAGCGGTTCACCACCGCCGGGGCCCTCTGGTCGATCTACGGCGGCCTGGTCACCGCCGTCGGCCTGGTCCTCTTCTCCCCGGTGGTGTCCGGCAAGGAGACCTCGATGTTCCCGGACGTCGACTTCCACTGGTTCCCGCTGGAGAACCCCGGCATCATCTCGATCCCGGTCGGATTCCTCCTCGGCATCGTGGGCACCCTCCTGTCCAAGGAGGAGCCCGACACCCAGAAGTACGCGGAGCTGGAGGTGCGGTCCCTCACGGGCACCGGAGCGCACTGACCTTCGTACGACCGGCCGCGTCGACGGGATCGTAGGGTCCTACGACGCGGCCGCGCCGTACCTCGTGGCATCGGGCCTCTCGCGTTGTCAGTCCGGTCACGTAGGCTCGCAGGTGACGGTAGAGATCTGGTCCGGAGCGAGGGAGGGGGCCCACGTGCTCATCGACACCTACGGCCGGGTGGCCACCGACCTGCGAGTCTCGTTGACCGACCGGTGCAATCTGCGGTGCACCTACTGCATGCCGGAGGAAGGGCTGCAGTGGCTGGCCAAGCCCGACCTGCTCACGGACGACGAGATCGTCCGCCTGATCGACATCGCCGCGCGCCTGCTGGGCGTCGAGGAGGTCCGCTTCACCGGCGGCGAGCCGCTGCTGCGCCCCGGTCTGGTCGGCATCGTGGAGCGGGTGGCGGCCCTGGCACCCCGCCCCCGGATGTCCCTGACGACGAACGGCATCGGCCTGCGCCGCACCGCGACGGCCCTGAAGGCGGCCGGTCTCGACCGGGTCAACGTCTCCCTGGACACCCTCCGCCCGGACGTCTTCAAGACCCTCACCCGCCGCGACCGCCACCAGGACGTCCTCGACGGCCTCCGGGCGGCCCGCGACGCCGGACTCACCCCCGTCAAGGTCAACACGGTCCTGATGCCCGGGCTGAACGAGGGCGAGGCCCCCGATCTCCTGGCCTGGGCCCTCGACCACGACTACGAACTGCGCTTCATCGAGCAGATGCCCCTGGACGCCCAGCACGGCTGGAAGCGCGACAGCATGGTCACCGCCGCGGACATCCTCGCCTCGCTCCGCACCCGCTTCGACCTCACCCCCGAGGGCGCGGACGACCGCGGCTCGGCCCCGGCGGAGCGCTGGCTGGTGAACGGCGGCCCGCAGAGCGTCGGCGTCATCGCCTCGGTGACCCGCCCCTTCTGCGCGGCCTGCGACCGCACCCGGCTCACCGCCGACGGCCAGATACGGACCTGCCTGTTCGCCCGGGAGGAGACCGACCTGCGCGGCGCGCTCCGCTCGGGCGGCTCCGACGAGGAGATCGCCCGCCTCTGGCGGCTCGCGATGTGGGGCAAGAAGGCGGGCGCGGGCCTGGACGACCCGACCTTCATCCAGCCGGACCGGCCGATGTCCGCGATCGGAGGCTAGGCCGGGCCCTCGCGCTCCTCCCACTCCTTCAACAGCACGACGTCCTTCAAGAACCCCCGCACGCCCAGGAACTGGGAAAGGTGCTCCCGGTGCTCCTCGCAGGCGAGCCAGGTCTTCCGGCGCTCGGGAGTGTGGATCTTCGGGTTGTTCCAGGCGAGCACCCACACGGCGGCGGCCCGGCACCCCTTCGCTGAACAAATGACGTCACTCACTGCTTCGTCCCGCACCCCGTCGTCTTGATCGACTTGCGCAAAGGCCCCGTAGAAAAGGCGACGCCGAGCAGCCACGGGGGGAGCTGCCCGGCGTCGGTCCGTCGCTCCGACGGGGGATGCGGAGCGCTCACGCAGTATGTCATGGGTCACCCGCCACCCGGCACTGGAACAGCACGATTGATCTGAGCTTTTCTTGAGGTTCGTGCGGAACTACCAAGTGCTCAAACCACGTCGTCGACGCTCACATCGACTCCGGCCGCTCACCGCGTACCCCCGCCGCCGGATCGGTCACCCTGTCCTCCGGGACGGGTTCCGCGTGGGGTTCCTCCGCCCGCGGCGCCGTGATCATCAGCCGCGTCGGCGCGATACCGAACGTCGACGGAAGCGAGGGCGGCCGTTCCCGGCCCGCGTTGGCGATGACGACCGCGACATAGGGGAGCAGTGCCCCGAGGACCAACGCCACGACGGCGACATACCGTTCGACGTTCCACAACGTGGCCGCCATGATCACCGCCACGGTCCGGACCGACATCGAGATGATGTACCGCCGCTGCCGGCCGCGCACGTCCTCCGTCAGGCCGGTGCGGGCTCCGCTGATCCGGAACACCTGGACGTTCCCGCCGTCGCGCTGCTTCCGCATCACATTCCACCATCCGCCCGCATCGGACTCTCCCCGGCCCGTACCCTGTCCGCACCCGTACGGGGAACCGGGCCGGGACGCCTCCCACGTTACGCCGCGTCTGCGCCGCCTTCGAGACCGGGTCGCCCGCCCGCCTGCGTGAACGTCCTGCGCCGTACCGCGTACGGGCGTACCGACATGCGCCGTACGGCGGACGGCCCGAGACTTGGCGTAATGCTCACGTCGAGCCGTACGAGGAGGCAGCCATGGGCTGGTTGTGGGCGATCATCGTGGGTTTCGTGCTGGGCCTGATCGCCAAGGCGGTCATCCCGGGCAAGCAGCACAGCCCCCTCTGGCTGACGACCATCTTCGGCATGCTGGGCGCCATCGCCGGCAACGCGATCGCCCGCGCCCTGGGCGTGGAGGCGACCCGCGGCATCGACTGGAGCCGCCACCTCTTCCAGCTGGTCGCCGCGATCATCATCGTCTTCCTGGGCGACATGGCGTACATGGCGACCCTGGGCAAGCGAAAGCAGCACACCTGAGCTTTTCAACGCCCCGCACCGGAGCGCCCCGAAAGGGGCGCGGGGCTGTTTCGATCTGCGGCTACCGCCGCGCGGGCGCGACCAGCCACAACGCACCGGCACTCCGCAACGCACCCGCACCCCCACGGCGGCTACGAACCCACGACCTCCACGGCCGCCAGGTTCTTCTTCCCCCGCCGCAGCACCAGCCACCGCCCGTGCAGCAGCTCCTCCCCGGAGGGCACCGCGTCCTCGGCGGTCACCTTCACGTTGTTCACGTAGGCCCCGCCCTCCTTCACGGTCCGTCGCGCAGCGGACTTGCTGGCGACCAGCCCGACCTCGGCGAACAGGTCGACCACCGGCCCCAGCTCGGCCACCCGCACATGCGGCACCTCGGCCAGCGCCGCGGCCAGCGTCCGGTCGTCCAGCTCCGCCAGCTCGCCCTGCCCGAACAGCGCCTTGGACGCGGCGATCACGGCGGCCGTCTGGTCGGCCCCGTGCACCAGCGTCGTCAGCTCCTCGGCCAGCGCCCGCTGCGCCGCCCGCGCCTGCGGCCGCTCCTGCGTCTGCTTCTCCAGCTCCTCAAGCTCCTCGCGGGACTTGAAGGACAGGATCCGCAGGTACGTCGAGATGTCCCGGTCGTCCACGTTCAGCCAGAACTGGTAGAACGCGTACGGCGTCGTCATCTCGGCGTCGAGCCAGATCGCACCGCCCTCGGTCTTGCCGAACTTGGTGCCGTCCGCCTTGGTCATCAGCGGCGTCGCCAGCGCGTGCACGCTCGCGTGCGGCTCCAGGCGGTGGATCAGGTCCAGGCCGGCCGTGAGGTTGCCCCACTGGTCGCTGCCGCCCTGCTGGAGGGTGCAGTTGTACCGCCGGAACAGCTGGAGGAAGTCCATTCCCTGGAGGATCTGGTAGCTGAACTCCGTGTAGCTGATGCCCTGGTCGGACTCCAGGCGGCGGGCCACGGAGTCCTTGGTCAGCATCTTGTTGACGCGGAAGTGCTTGCCGATGTCCCGCAGGAACTCGATGGCGGAGAGACCCTCGGTCCAGTCGAGGTTGTTGACCATGACGGCCGCGTTCTCGCCCTCGAAGGACAGGAACGGCTCGATCTGGGCGCGGAGCTTGCCGACCCAGCCGGCGACCGTCTCGGGCGCGTTCAGCGTGCGCTCGGCCGTCGGGCGCGGGTCGCCGATCAGACCCGTGGCCCCGCCCACCAGCGCCAGCGGCCGGTGCCCGGCCTGCTGGAGCCGGCGCACGGTGAGCACCTGCACCAGGTGCCCGACGTGCAGGGACGGCGCGGTCGGGTCGAAACCGCAATAGAACGTGACGGGACCGTCCGCGAGCGCCTTGCGCAAAGCGTCCTCGTCAGTGGACAGGGCGAACAGCCCGCGCCACTTCAGCTCGTCGACGATGTCCGTCACGGTTCTCGTATCTCCTTGGATGATCTTCGTGCGATCTCTGGGCGGTCGTGCGACCACCGGCTACGAGGTTATACGCCCTGACTGACAGAGCTCATATTGAAGTCGGGCACCCGCAGCGCGGGCATCGCAGCCCTAGTGAACCAGTCGCTCCACTCCCTCGGCAGCGTCTTTTCCGTGCACCCCGCCTCGGTCGCCCGCCCCAGCAGGTCCACCGGCGACTCGTTGAACCGGAAGTTGTTCACCTGCCCCGTGACCTGCCCGTTCTCCACCAGGTACACGCCGTCCCGGGTCAGGCCCGTGAGCAGCAGCGTCGCCGGGTCGACCTCGCGGATGTACCAGAGACAGGTCAGCAGCAACCCGCGCTCGGTGGCGGCGACCATCTCCTCCAGGGAGCGGTCCTGGCCGCCGTCCAGGATCAGGTTGCCGCCCGCCGGAGCGACCGGCAGCCCGGTGAGGCCGGCGCTGTGCCGGGTGGTCGTCAGGTGCTTCAGCTCGCCGCCCGAGACCCACTCGGTGGCGGCGACCGGCAGCCCGTTGTCGAAGACGGACTGGTCACCGCCGGAGGAGTGCGCCACGACGAACGGCGCGGACTCCAGGCCCGGCTCGTTCGGGTCGGTGCGCAGGGTCAGCGGCAGGTCGGTCAGCTTCTCGCCGACACGGGTGCCGCCGCCCGGCTTGGAGAACACCGTCCGCCCCTCGGTCGCGTCCCGCCCGGACGCCGACCACAGCTGGTAGATCACTAGGTCGGCCACGGCGGTCGGCGGCAGCAGCGTCTCGTACCGGCCGGCCGGCAGCTCGATCCGCCGCTCCGCCCAGCCGAGCCGTACGGCGAGCTCGGCGTCGAGCGCCCCCGGGTCGACGTCCTTGAAGTCCCGGGTGGACCGCCCGGCCCAGGCCGACCGGGTGCGGTCCGGCGACTTGGCGTTCAGCTCCAGCGTGCCGGTGGGCTGGTCGTGCCGCAGCCGCAGCCCGGTCGAGGTGCCCACGTAGGTGGAGACCAGCTCGTGGTTGGCGAAGCCGTACAGCTCCCGGCCGCCCGCACGCGCGCGTGCGAAGGCCTCGCCGAGCGCCGGGGCGAAGTCGGCGAACACGGCGGAGGAGGTCTCGGCCGGCGCGTCCGCGAAGTCGGGCGACTCCGGTACGCCGGTGACCAGCGGCTGCGCGTCCTCGGCGGGACCGGCGCCGCGTGCGGCGGCCTCGGCGGCCCGCACCAGCGGCTCCAGGTCCTCGGCGGTGACGGCCGCCCGGGACACCACACCCGAGGCGGTGCCCTCCTTGCCGTCGACGGTCGCGACGACGGTGAGCGAACGCCCGCGCGTGACACCGTTCGTGGTGAGCGCGTTGCCGGCCCAGCGCAGGTTGGCGGTGGAGTGCTCGTCGGCGATGACCACGCAGCCGTCGGCCCGGGAGAGTTCCAGAGCGCGCTCGACGATCTCGTGCGGCTTGTTGCTACGGGCGCTCATCGACCGGCCTCCTGCGTGGTGTTGAGGATGTTGACGCCCTTGAAGAGGGCCGAGGGGCAGCCGTGGGACACGGCGGCGACCTGGCCCGGCTGGGCCTTGCCGCAGTTGAAGGCGCCGCCCAGGACATACGTCTGCGGGCCGCCGACAGCCGCCATGGAGCCCCAGAAGTCGGTGGTCGTCGCCTGGTAGGCGACATCGCGCAGCTGCCCGGCGAGCCGCCCGTTCTCGATCCTGAAGAACCGCTGGCCGGTGAACTGGAAGTTGTAGCGCTGCATGTCGATGGACCAGGACCGGTCCCCGACCACGTAGATCCCCCGGTCGACCCCGCCGATCAGGTCCTCCGTGGACAGACCGCCCGGATCCGGCTGCAGCGACACGTTGGCCATGCGCTGCACGGGCACGTGCCCGGGGGAGTCGGCGTACGCGCACCCGTTGGACCGCTCGAAGCCGGTCAGCCGCGCGATCCGGCGGTCCAGCTGGTAGCCGACGAGCGTGCCGTCCTTCACCAGGTCCCAGGACTGGCCCGCGACGCCCTCGTCGTCGTAGCCGATGGTCGCCAGGCCGTGCTCGGCGGTGCGGTCACCGGTGACGTTCATCAGCTCGGAGCCGTACCTGAGCTTGCCGAGCTGGTCGAAGGTGGCGAAGGAGGTGCCGGCGTAGGCGGCCTCGTAGCCGAGCGCGCGGTCCAGCTCGGTGGCGTGGCCGATGGACTCGTGGATGGTCAGCCACAGGTTGGACGGGTCGACGACCAGGTCGTAGAGCCCCGCCTTGACGCTGGGCGCCCGCATCTTCTCGGCGAGCAGCTCGGGGATCTGCTCCAGCTCCGTGTCCCAGTCCCAGCCGGTGCCGGTCAGGTACTCCCAGCCGCGGCCGGCCGGCGGCGCGATGGTCCGCATCGAGTCGAACTCGCCGCTCGACCCGTCCACCGACACGGCGGTCAGCTCCGGGTGCAGCCGCACCCGCTGCTGCGTGGTCACGGTCCCCGCCGTATCGGCGTAGAACTTGTTCTCGTGCACGGTGAGCAGCGAGGCGTCGACGTGGTCGACCCCGTTCGCCGCCAGCAGCCGCCTGCTCCACTCCGCGAGCAGCCCGGCCTTCTCCTCGTCCGGCACGGAGAACGGATCGATCTCGTACGACGAGACCCACGTCTTCTCCGCGTGCACCGGCTCGGCGGCCAGCTCCACCCGCTCGTCCGACCCGGCGGCCTTGATCACCTGGGCCGAGAGCTTCGCCATGGCCACGGCCTGCGAGGCGACCTTGGCGGCCGCGTCCAGGGCCAGGTCCACCCCCGACGCGAAGCCCCAGGTACCGCCGTGCACGACCCGGACCGCGTACCCGAGGTCGGTGGTGTCCGACGACCCGGCGGGCCTCGCGTCCCTGAGCCGCCAGGACGCACTGCGCACCCGCTCGAACCGGAAGTCCGCGTGCTCGGCCCCCAGCGCACGCGCGCGTGCCAGCGCGGCGTCGGCCAGGGCTCGTAGCGGAAGCGCCGTGAAGGCTTCGTCGATGGAATGAGGCACGGAGGTCTCCCTGTTGTCGTGGCCTGTCGGTCCGATCATGTCGCGCGCGCGGGCGCGGGGACCACAGGTTTGGCTCCGGCGTCGGGCCTTTCTGTAGGGACCCGACAGCGACGCCCCCGAGCCACTGTCGGTGCCCGCTTGCCCGCGGCGATGGCCGGACCGATAGGTTTTCGATGAAGCCGCCTGTCATGCCAGCTGCTCGGGCGGGTTGTCAGACCGAACGAAAGGGTGATCCGTTGAGCCGCTCGGTTCTTGTCACCGGAGGCAACCGGGGCATCGGCCTCGCCATCGCCCGTGCTTTCGCCGAAGCCGGCGACAAGGTGGCCATCACGTACCGCTCCGGTGAGCCGCCGGCGGCCCTCAAGGAGTTGGGCTGCCTCGCCGTCAAGTGCGACATCACCGACTCCGAGCAGGTGGAGCAGGCCTACAAGGAGATCGAGGACGCGCACGGCCCGGTCGAGGTCCTGATCGCCAACGCCGGCATCACCAAGGACACGCTCCTGATGCGCATGTCCGAGGAGGACTTCACCTCGGTCGTCGACACCAACCTCACCGGCACCTTCCGCGTGGTCAAGCGCGCCAACCGCGGCATGCTGCGGGCCAAGAAGGGCCGCGTCGTCCTGATCTCCTCGGTCGTCGGCCTCTACGGCGGCCCCGGCCAGGCCAACTACGCCGCCTCCAAGGCCGCCCTGGTCGGCTTCGCGCGCTCCCTCGCCCGTGAGCTCGGTTCGCGCAACATCACCTTCAACGTCGTCGCGCCCGGCTTCGTCGACACCGACATGACGAAGGTGCTCACCGACGAGCAGCGCGCCACCATCGTGTCGCAGGTGCCGCTCGGCCGGTACGCGCAGCCCGAGGAGGTCGCCGCGACGGTGCGGTTCCTCGCCTCGGACGACGCCTCGTACATCACTGGAGCCGTCATCCCTGTTGACGGCGGACTGGGAATGGGTCACTGATCACCATGAGTGGAATTCTCGAGGGCAAGCGCATCCTGATCACGGGTGTACTGACGGAGTCCTCCATCGCCTTCCACGCGGCCAAGCTGGCCCAGGAGCAGGGCGCCGAGATCATCCTCACCGCGTTCCCGCGGCCCACGCTGACCGAGCGCATCGCCAAGAAGCTTCCCAAGCCCACCAAGGTGATCGAGCTCGACGTCACCAACGACGAGCACCTCGGCCGGCTGGCCGACCTCGTCGGCGAGGAGCTCGGCGGCCTCGACGGCGTCGTGCACTCCATCGGCTTCGCCCCCCAGGACGCGCTCGGCGGCAACTTCCTCAACACGCCCTTCGAGTCGGTCGCCACGGCCATGCACGTCTCGGCGTACTCCCTGAAGTCGCTGACCACGGCCTGCCTGCCGCTGATGCAGAACGGCGGCTCGGTCGTCGGCCTCACCTTCGACGCCCAGTACGCCTGGCCGCAGTACGACTGGATGGGCCCGGCGAAGGCCGCCCTGGAGGCCACCAGCCGCTACCTCGCCCGCGACCTGGGCAAGCAGAACGTCCGCTGCAACCTGATCTCCGCGGGCCCCCTCGGCTCCATGGCCGCCAAGTCCATCCCGGGCTTCACCGAGCTCGCCTCGGTCTGGGACCACCGCTCCCCACTGGAGTGGGACCTGAAGGACCCGGAGCCGGCCGGCAAGGGCATCGTCGCCCTGCTGAGCGACTGGTTCCCGAAGACCACCGGCGAGATCATCCACGTGGACGGCGGTCTGCACGCCATCGGCGCCTGATCCGCACGCGGTTTTCGAGGCCCGTACCCCGCGAGGGTGCGGGCCTCACCCGTTCGGCCCACCGGCCGGGCCGTCACCCTTCCGGCGGCGCACCCTGGAGACGCGTCCCCCGCGCGATGTCCCTCCCCAGCCCGGCCGAGGAGGTCCCCTTGTGCGCCTGTCCCGCAGCCTGGCTCCGCTGACCCTGGCCGTCGCCCTCGTGCTGTCCCTGCCGTACGACGCCGCTTCCCACGCGCGCGTGGGAAGCGGGCACGGTCCGGCGCCGCAGCTGTTCGGCGCCGAGTGCCGGACCACCGTCCGCGGGTCCCATGTGGTGGCCTACTGCCACAACCCCTACGTCGACACCGATCGGGTACGGCTGCACATCGAGTGCGCCCAGTGGTGGGACATCGACACCGACGGCTCCCCGGTGGACACCGGACCCGCGATGACGGTACGGCTCACCGGCCGCTGCTGGAAGGACGTCCGCGCGGTGTGGATCAGCCACCAGAAGGCGGACTGAACCGGTCCGGACGGCACAGGAACGGATAGCTCGCCGCCTCCTTGGCGGCCGCGTCCGCGTCGCCCGCGCGGATCGCGTCGACCAGCCGCGCGTGGTCCATGTACGTCTCCGGCGTCAGCTCGGCGCCGACGTCCGCGCGCAGCCAGTCCCGCAGCACCTCGCCCAGGTCGGCGTACATCGCCGTCAGCACGTCGTTGTGCGAGGCGGCCACCACCGCCAGATGGAAGGCCGCGTCCGCGGTCACGAAGGCCTCCGCCTCGCCCGACCCCCAGGCCTGCTCGCGGCGCGTCAGCATGGTGTCCAGCTGCCTGAGGTCCTTGTCGGTGCGCCGGGCCGCGGCCAGCCGGGCCGCCGAGGACTCCAGGGTGGAGCGCAGCTCGGCGATGTGCCGGGGGTCGGCGTCGGCGAACCGGCGGTGCATCACGCCGGCCAGCTCACTGGTGGCCGCGACATACGTCCCCGAGCCCTGGCGGATGTCCAGCAGGCCGTTGTGCGCCAGCGCGCGGACGGCCTCCCGCACGGTGTTGCGGGCCACCCCGAGCTGCTCGACCAGCTCCGGCTCGGTGGGGATGCGCGAGCCGACCGGCCACTCGCCCGAGGCGATCTGGTTCCGCAGCGCGGCGATGACCTGCTCGGAGAGCGCCGAGCGGCGCGGGTGGCTCAGAGGCATGACACACCTTCGCACGAGACGGCCGGGCGGGAGCGGCGGGGGCTGCTGGGCAGGCCCGAGGCTGGACAACCAATCATCCTATGATTCTATGATGGTCTTATGGCGAGCGAGGAAACGACGACGGCATCCATGGCGGCACCCCCGACGGCACCCGACCGGACCCCCGCGAACTCCACGCGCGCGTGGACGACGCGGCTGGTCGTCGTCGGCATCCTGCTGGCCGCGGTCAACCTCCGTCCCGCCATCACCAGCCTCGGCGCCCTCCTGGAGGAGGTCCGCGACGGGCTGGGCATGAGCGGCAGCGTGGCCGGGCTGCTCACCTCGGTGCCCCCGTTCTGCTTCGCCGTCTTCGGTGTGATGGCCCCGCGCCTCGCCCGCCGCTTCGGCCCGGCGGCGGTGGTCTGCGCCGGCATGGTGGCCATCACGGCCGGCCTGCTGATACGGCCGTACGCCGGAAACACGGCCGGATTCCTGGCGGGCAGTGTGCTCGCGCTCATGGGGATCGCGGTCAGCAACGTGCTGATGCCGGTCATCGTCAAGCGCTGGTTCCCCGACCGGGTCGGCTCCATGACCGGCCTGTACTCGATGGCCCTCGCCGCGGGCACCTCGGTCGCCGCCGCGGTGACCGTGCCCCTGACGGACGCGCTGGGCGGCGGCTGGCAGTCCGGGCTCGCCGTGTGGGGCGGCCTCGCGGCCTTCGCGGTACTGCCGTGGCTGCCGCTGGTCCGGGACCGGGGCCCGGGGGTCGCCCCGGCGCCCGCGGCCGAGGCACGCGCGCGTGCGGACCGGCAGCCGCCCGCCCTGCGGATCACCCGCAGCCGTACCGCCTGGGCGCTCGCCGTCTTCTTCGGGCTCCAGGCCACCGCCGCCTACATCACGATGGGCTGGATGGCACAGATCTTCCGGGACGCCGGGGTGCCCGCGGGCACGGCCGGGCTGCTGCTGGCCGTCACCATGGTGATGGGCGTGCCGCTGGCCTTCGTCATCCCGCGCGTGGCCACCCGGCTGCCGCACCAGGGCCCGATCGTGATCGCGCTCGGCGTCTGCGGCCTCGCCGGATACGCCGGCCTGTGGGCCGCCCCGGCCGGCGGCGCCTGGGCCTGGGCCGTGCTGCTGGGCATCTCCAACTGCGCCTTCCCACTGGCCCTCACCATGGTCGGGATGCGGGCCAGGACCGGCGCGGGTGTCGTCCAGCTCTCCGCGTTCGCGCAGAGCGCCGGCTACCTCATCTCCATCCCGGGCCCGCTGCTGGTGGGCGTGCTCTACCAGAGCGGCGGCGGCTGGGGGCTGCCGATCGCCCTCATGATCGGCCTGATGATCCCGCAGATGGCGGTCGGTGTCCTGGCGGGCCGCGACCGTACGGTGGAGGACGAGGCCGCGGCCGGCTGACACGCCGCGAGCACCCCGCCCGGCCCGTCCGCTCCGGGAGGTGCCAGACTGGGCGCATGCCAGTGCTCGACCCGAACCCCCAGAACGGTCAGAAGAAGATGCTGATCGTCTTCGGCTCGTTCTTCGCCATCTTCATCGTCATCGCCGTCATCGCGACCCTCGCGTCACCCTGACCGCTGCCGCCGTGGCCACCGCCCCGGCGGCCTGGCGCCCCGGCTGCCCGGCGGCCCATGGTGGTGCTAGCCCCCCCATCCCCTAGGGGGTGAGGGTCAGGGTCAAGTGGGTGGGTCACCGGATGGGTTGGCGACCGCGGATTCCGTAGTTTCGAGATGTGGCCACGAGGGGTGGTCACCGGAACGCGGAGACCAGCGGAGGCGATCATGTCGGCCCGAACGCACACCCGGCCCCACCCGGCGACCCCGGGCAGCGTCGACATCCGGCTTCCCTGGTGGGCACTGGCCCTCCCCGCGCTCGCCTTCGTGACCCTGCTGCTGCTCATACTGAACCCGGCGGACGCCCACGCGGCCACCGGCGACCCGGCCGTCACCCACCTCTTCGAGCGCGTACAGCAGATCGTCACCCGCTAGCGCCCGCACCTCCCGGCAGGGCGAATCCGCATGTCAACTCCCTGCGCCCGATGGCCTGTTTCATGCGAAGCTGGGTGCCATGAGCGTCGCAGAACCCCGCAGGATTGTCTTCTTCCGCCATGCGAAAGCCGACTGGCCACAGGTGACCGACCACGAGCGACCGCTCGCTGACCGGGGCCGAATGGACGCAGCCGTCGCCGGACGCAGGCTGGCGGACAGCGGCATCACCTTCGACCTTGCCCTGTGCTCCACGTCCGTGCGCACCCGGGAGACCTGGAAGCTCGCCGTCCACGAGCTGGCGCACCGGCCGAAAACCGTCTACGAGGAGCGGGTGTACGAGGCCTCGCCCGGCGAGCTGATCGCCGTGCTCAACGAGGTGCCCGACGACGCCAAGGACGTGATCCTGATCGGTCACAACCCCGGCGTGCACGGAGTGACCGAGATCCTGGCCGGATCCGCCGACGGCGACGTCCGCGAGCGGATGAACCGCCGGGGCTTTCCGGCCGCCGCCTTCGCCGTCGTGACCTTCGAGGGCACCTGGAAGGGCCTGGAGCCCGGTGTGGCCACGCTCGCGGACTACTGGGCACCCTCCGAATGAGACGTGCGACCACCGCACCACCACTGACGTGACACGACGAGGGCCCGGCACCGTGGAGATCGGTGCCGGGCCCTCGTTCGCGGACAGCGGCCGGACGGCTCAGCTCTCGTCGTGGGTGTCCGCCGCCTCGACCTCTTCGCGGGTGACGCCCAGCAGATACAGGACCGTGTCCAGGAAGGGGAAGTTCACCGCGGTGTGCGCGGCCTCGCGGACCACCGGCTTGGCGTTGAAGGCGACACCGAGACCGGCCGCGTTCAGCATGTCCAGGTCGTTGGCGCCGTCACCGACGGCCACCGTCTGGGCCAGCGGCACGCCCGCCTCGGCGGCGAACCGGCGCAGCAGCCGCGCCTTGCCCGCCCGGTCCACGATCTCGCCGGTCACCCGGCCGGTCAGCTTCCCGTCGACGATCTCCAGCGTGTTGGCCTGGGCGAAGTCCAGCCCCAGCCGCTCCTTCAGATCGTCGGTGACCTGGGTGAAACCGCCCGAGACGACGCCGACTTGGTAGCCGAGCCGCTTCAGCGTGCGGATCAGGGTCCGGGCCCCCGGCGTCAGCCGCACCTCGGCGCGCACCTTCCGCACGACCGACTCG
Organism: Streptomyces sp. NPDC090088; assembly: GCF_044747345.1. NCBI lineage: Bacteria > Bacillati > Actinomycetota > Actinomycetes > Kitasatosporales > Streptomycetaceae > Streptomyces > Streptomyces sp. NPDC090088. The sequence goes on from NZ_JBIVDZ010000001.1 coordinate 1,908,707, forward strand.
TCCAGCCCCTTCAGCAGCGCCACGCGCGCGTGCAGCGACTGCTCGAAGTCCAGCTCGCCGCGCATCGCGGCCGCCGTCACCTCGGCGACCTGGTCCTCGCAGCCGGCGTGCGCGGCGAAGAGCTCGATCACCTCGTCCTGGATGAGCGTGGAGTCCACGTCCATGACGACCAGCCGCTGGGCCCGCCGGTGCAGGCCCGCCGCGACGACCGCCACGTCCACGCCGAGTTCGGCCGCGTCGGAGGCCAGCGCGGTGCGCAGCGGTTCGGTCGCCACACCGGAGACCGCGAACTCGACGGCCGTCACCGGGTACTTGGCGAGCCGGAAGATACGGTCGATGTTGCCGCCGGCCTTGGCGATCCGGGAGGCGATGGCGGCCGTCGACTCGGCGGTCAGGGGGTGGCCGAGGACGGTGACCAGGGAGCGGCCCAGACCACGCGGCCGGTTGTCACCGCGGCCCGAGATGATCTCCGCCTGCATCTTCATCGACTCGGCCCAGCTGTGCACGGTCGCCCTGAGGTCGCCCTCCAGGCCCGCCGGGGGCTGGGTCACGAGCGCGCACAGCACCAGGCGGCCACGCGTGACGACCTGCTCGATGTCGACCACGTCGACCATGTACGCGGCAAGGGTGTCGAAGAGGCCGGCCGTGATGCCCGGCCTGTCCTTGCCGAAAATCTTGACGAGGAGAGTGGGGACCTCGGAGGTCTGCGGATCGCTCATGGTGTAACCACCGTAACCGGCACCCAGTGCCTGCGGCGCAGGTGGTCCGCCTGACGGACACGGAACAATAAGTGTCGGATCGGTGTCGGACGCCTTGCTTCCGCACTACGAGCGAACGTGCGTGCGATGTCGGCGGCCCGGCGCACGCCGCATCGGGCCCGGCCTTCACGCACGGTTCAGCACCGCGCCACGCACAGTGCGGACACGGCGCCCGTGCCCGCCGGCCGGCCTCACCGGCGGGGCCGCCTGGGCGGCGGCGGAGCGGGCGGCGGGGGAGGCGGCGGAGGCGGTGGTGGAGGCCCGGCGCCCGGACCGTCCGGGGATCCGTCACCGTCACCGGGACGCACCCCCGGCCGCCGCCGCGGGGACCGGGGCGGCGGGTCGACCGGCCGGGCCATGGTGGGAGCGCCGTACACATCGCCCGAGCCGGGCGGTACGTCCGAGGAGGGGCCGCCGCCGCTGCCGGGCCGCCCCTCCTCCGAGGGCCGTCCGCTGTCTGCGCGCGGGGCGTCCGCAGGGGGCGGTGCGCCCGGCGGATACCGATGCCCCGGGGGAGCCCACCGCTCCGACGGCGCTCCCCCCGCCTCCGGCACCCCACCGGCCCACGGCTCCTGCCCGCCGTAGGGCTCGGCGGCCTGCCCGCCGTACGGCCCTGGCGTCTGCCCTTGGTGCGGCCGGGGCGGCCGCCCGTCGTAGGGCTCGGTGGCCTGTCCGTCGTAGGGCCGGGGTGGCTGCCTGTCGTAGGGGCCGGGGCTCTGTTCGCCGTACGGCCCGGGTGGCTGCCTGTCGTACGGTCCGGGCGGCTGTTGCCCGTACCGCCTGGGTGTCCGTTCGCCGTACGGACGTTCGGCGGCGCGCTCCTCGTACGGCTGGGCGGCCTGCCCCTCGTAGGGCCCGGGTGTCTGTCGGCCCCGGCTCTGTCCTCTCCCGGGCCGGGCGTCGGGGCCGCCGTCCGTTTCCCGCAGCTCGTCCGGTACGCGGAGGTAGGGATTGGTGTTCGGGTTGGGGGGACGGTACGGAGTTCCCGGGGCGTAGGGGCCGGTCGTGCCGTCGCCGGTCCGGTCCGGTGGCCCGGTGGGGGCGCTCGGGTAGGCCGACGCGGGGTTCCCGGTGGTGTCCGTTCCGCCGGCTGCCATGTCACCCCGTGCCAGTGGTGCCGCGTGGGAGCCGGCCGCGCCGGTGGCCCAGGCCAGCAGGGCGCCCGTCGCTCCGGCCGCCGCACCCCAGGCGGCCCCGAGGAGCAGGGCCATGCCCAGGTGCCCGTGGAGTCGGATCCCGGCGCCGAACGCGTCGAAGCCCAGCACTGACAGGGAGGCGTCCACGGAGACGTTCGTCAGCCAGGCCAGCAGCGGCAGGGTGAGCGCGGTGGCGATCCCCAGTCGTACGGCACACCGTCCGGCGAAACCGAGGGCGCCGGGACGGGCCGTGCGCCCGCTGCCGGTGGCCTGCGCTCCGCCCGGTGGGCCCACCGGCGTCCGCACCGCCATGAACACCCCGGCCAGCAGCATCATCAGGGCCGCCGCGACCCCCAGCAGCCACACCCGTCCGTCCAGGTCGGCCAGGTGGCCGAGGGTCACCGACTGGTCGGACCCGGAGTTCAGGAGGTCGTCGAGGGGGTGGGGCAGGAAGGCGGTCAGGACGCCCGTGGCCCGGCCGTCGAACGGGACGAGGAGGCCGATCGGGATGCCGAGCCAGACGCCGTTCGGGGCGCCGAGCAGCGCCGCGCCCATGATCCGGGCCGGGTGCGGGTCGCCGATCGCCGCGTAGGCCGCCGCCGCCCAGCCGGCCGCCACGGCCACCAGCAGGACCGTCACCAGCGCCGAGGCCGCCGGCCGCACCACCCGGTGCACGGCCTCCCAGCCGCGCGGCAGCGGAGTGCGGCGCGAGGCCAGCAGGGCGATCAGCAGGATGCCGGTGCACCAGCCGAGTCCGCCGAGCAGGGTCTGCGCCGTGTCCACCCGGAAGCCGACCGCCGCGTTCGCGTGCACCAGGTCGCCGAGGCGGTCCGGCAGCAGCCCGCCGACGTCACCGATGCCGGGGATCTTCAGCCCTCCGCCGCCACCGCCGCCCCCCGGCAGCTTGTCAAGGCCGAGCGCACCGCCGTCGATCGTCACGACGGAGTGCCCCGCCCACGCCAGCCCGCCCAGCGTCGCCACGAACAGCACGACCACCGCGCCCGCCCGGGCGAGCAGTTCGGCCGGTGCGATCACGACTCCGGCCGCGCGCAGGGATCGTAAGAAGAACCATGACAAAAGGAGCGCACCGACCAGGCTCACTCCCAATGGCGTGATCTCGATGGCGGTCGTGGCCTCCGCTCCACTCAGGCCGAAAGCGGACAGATCCCCGTTCGGAGTGACCGAACCACCCGCCCCGAGCGCCACAACCGCCGCGGTCATCGGGCCCAGTGAGCCCGCCGCGTCCGCCTGCAACAGGTGCAGACCCAGCGCCGCCGTACCCGCCATGCCGATCAACGCCCAGCTCACGGCGGCGATCCCGGACAGCAGGATGTCGCCCCACGGCAGCCGCGCGCCATGCCTTGTGCTCTCGACTCCCGTGCCGGAAGTGCCAGACGTGCCAGAACCCATGGCAGACCCCCCGATCCGCGAACGCCCGGGGCCGCTCCGTCGCGCATGTCCCCCTCGCGTGGATTACCACTCTCCGGCCCGGTTTCAACCCCGTCAACGGAAAGAGTTGAAGCGCTCGCACGAGCCCTCCACAAGGCCCGACTTTCGGTCAGAGGGCCGAGCCTGAAATAGTTCCCGACGATGTTCGACATCCCTAGACTCCCTGTGATGGGGGTAACTCGGGGGACTACTCATGGGGCTTGGAGTGCCGGAACTCGTACTGGAATCAAACGGACGCACCTGGACGCTCGACATGTCCAGGTCATACACCCTCGGACGTGATCCGCAGGGGGACATCGTGTTCGACGACGCCAGGGTCTCCTGGCGACACGCCACGATCAGCTTCGACGGCCGCAGTTGGGTCATCGAGGACCACGGCAGTACCAACGGCACCTTCGTGCAGAGCCAGCGGGTCCAGCGGTCGGAGATCGGCCCGGGCTCGGCCGTGCACCTCGGCAACGCCAACGACGGACCGCGCCTCGGCCTGTCCGGCGCCGCGACCGCCGTCGCCCAACCGCAGCCCCGGCAGCAGCCGTTCGCCGCGCAGGGCGCGGGCGGCGCGGGCTGGTCCCAGCCGCCGGCGCCGCAGCCGTCGGCCGCGCAGCAGGCTCCGCAACAGGGCTGGCAGCAGGCCTCGCCGGCGATCCCGCAGCAGCAGGGCGCGCCGGCCGTGGCCTCCGGTGGTGGCGCGGGGGCGCCGCCGGTCTACGGCGACCGCAGCCCGACCACGTTCCACCAGTTCTCCATCGGCCGCGTGATGCGGATCGGCCGTGCCCTGGACAACGAGCTGGTGGTGTCCGACCTCCAGGTCTCGCGCCACCACGCCGAGTTCCACTCCACGCCCGACGGCCGCATGGAGATCCGCGACCTGGGCTCGCACAACGGCACGTACGTCAACGGTATGCCGATCTCCAAGGGCGGCACGGCGGTCCTCGACGCGAACGACATCGTCGGCGTCGGCCACTCCACCTTCCGGATCGTCGGCGACCGCCTGGAAGAGTTCGTCGACACCGGTGAGGTCTCCTTCTCCGCACGCCGGCTGACCGTCACGGTCGACGGCGGCAAGCAGATCCTCAAGGACGTCTCCTTCGGCGTCCCGGAGAAGTCCCTGATCGCGGTCATCGGCCCGTCGGGATCCGGCAAGTCGACGCTGCTCAAGGCGCTCACCGGCTACCGGCCCGCCAACGAGGGCGAGGTGCTGTACGACAACCGCAACCTGTACAAGCAGTTCGCCGAGCTGCGCCAGCGCATCGGTCTGGTCCCGCAGGACGACATCCTGCACAAGGAGCTGACCGTCAAGAAGGCCCTCAAGTACGCGGCCAAGCTCCGCTTCCCCGCCGACACCACGGGCGAGGAGCGCGAGGCCCGGATAGACGAGGTGCTGCGCGAGCTGAAGCTGGACATCCACAAGGAGAAGAAGGTCACCTCCCTCTCCGGCGGCCAGCGCAAGCGCGTCTCGGTGGCCCTGGAGCTGCTCACCAAGCCGTCGCTGATCTTCCTGGACGAGCCCACCTCGGGCCTCGACCCGGGCATGGACCGCGATGTCATGCAGCTGCTGCGCGGGCTCGCCGACGACGGCCGCACGGTCCTCGTCGTCACCCACTCGGTGGCCGAGCTGGCGCTGTGCGACAAGCTCCTGGTGATGGCCCCGGGCGGCTCGGTCGCCTACTTCGGCCCGCCCGAGGAGGCGCTGAACTTCTTCGGCTACGACACCTGGGCCGACGTCTTCTCCGCCTTCGAGAACTACCGCGACTACGACTGGGCGGGACGCTGGAAGGGCTCGCAGCACTACCAGATGTACGCCGCGGACATCGACGCGATCGCTCCGCAGTCCGTACAGATGCCGCCGATGCAGGTGATGAAGCCGAAGAAGCCGCAGAGCTGGGGTTCGCAGCTGCTGACCCTGGTCCGGCGGTACGTGTCGGTCATCGCCTCGGACAAGGGCTTCCTGGCGCTGACGGTGATCCTGCCGGCGGTGCTCGGCGCGGTCAGCCTGCTGATCGACAGCGACAAGACCCTGCTGGTGAACCCGATCAACTCGAAGACCGGGGTGCCGGTCCCGAACGGCACGGCCACCACGGTCCTGCTGATCCTCGCGGTCGGTGCCTGTTTCGCGGGCGCCGCGAACTCCGTGCGTGAGCTGATCAAGGAACGGGTCATCTACGAGCGGGAGCGCGCCGTCGGCCTGTCCCGGTCGGCGTATCTGATGTCCAAGGTGGTCGTGCTCGGCGTGATCACCGTGCTGCAGGGCCTGATGGTCGGCCTGATCGGCTTCTCCAGCCGCACGATCCCCGGCGAGGGCGTGGTCCTCGGCCACTCCACCCTCTTCGAGCTGTGCATCCCGATCATGGGGCTCGGTTTCACCTCGATGATGTTCGGCCTGGTCATCTCCTCGCTGGTGAAGACGTCCGAGAAGACCATGCCGCTGCTGGTGATGTTCGCGATCATCCAGGTCGTGTTCACCGGCTGCCTGTTCAACCTGAACGGCGCGGTCGGCGTGAACCAGGTCTCGTTCCTGATGCCGTCCCGCTGGGCGGTCGGCGCCGACGGCGCCACGCTGGACTTCAACAACATCGCGCCCAACACCGACGACCCGACCAACACCGACCCGCTGTGGAACCACACGGCCGGCGCCTGGACCATGGACATGGCCGCGCTGATCGCCATCGGTGTGATCTGCGGCTTCCTGGTGGCCCGCTTCCTGCGCCGCCACGAGCCCGAGGTCATGCGCAAGTAGCGGTTCCCGTAGGTACGCCGAAGGGCGGCGCCCCGCAGTGGGGTGCCGCCCTTCGGCGTGTGCGTGCAGAGGTCCGCGCCTGCCTCAGTACGCGCTGTTGACGTTGTCGATCGAGCCGTACCGGTGGGCCGCGTAGTTGGCGGCGGCGGTGATGTTGGCGACCGGGTCGTAGATGTTCCAGGACGTGCCGGAGACGTGGTACGTGGCGAAGGTCGGCGGGATCACCTGCAGCAGGCCCTTGGAGGGGATGCCGTTGATGGCGTTGATGTCCCAGTTGTTGATGGCGTTGGGGTTGCCGGAGGACTCCCGGATGATGTTGCGGTGCAGGCCGCTGTAGGAGCCCGGGATGCCCTTGGCGTTCATGATGTCGAGGGCCTGGCGGATCCAGCCGTCGAGGTTGTTGGCGTAGGTCTTCGCGGCGACCTGCTGGATCTGCGGGCGCGCGGCGGACCGGCTCGCGGCCTGCTGGGCGGCGCGGTTCTTGGCGGCGACGTGCTGGACGTGGGCGGCGTGGGCCTTCTGCGCGGCGACGTGCTTGACGTGGGCCGCGTGGGCCTTCTTCACCTTGGCCACGTGGGCGGCGTGCGCCTTCTTCACGTGTGCCACGTGCGCGGCGTGGACCTTCTTCAGGTGCGCCACGTGCAGCTCGTGGGCCGTCTTCGCCTTCTTCTTGGCGGCGATGGCCTCGATCTTGACGTTCTGGAGCGCGAGCTGGTCGGTGACCGTGCCCTTGACGTCCTTGATCTGCTGGGTGGTGTAGGCCACGTTGGCCGCGGCCTGGGGGGACCCGGACACGAGCGTCTCGGCGCTGCTCGGCACGGCCGAGAGGGCGAGGGCTGCGGCGCCGAGGGTGGCTACACCGGCGAGCGCGATCTTGTGGTGCTTGGTCAGCGCGGGACTGTGGGTGTTCTTCGGCATGGCAGGACCTCTTCGAATAGCGCGGAGGTCGCTCGTTGTCCGTGGGGGAGACCGGCTCTTCCTGCACGAACACCGCGGGGGGAACCCGCGGTGCAGAGCGACGGCAGCCATTCTTAGCGGCAGCAAAATGCCCTGGCAAAGGTGTGACGTACGATCCTCCATAGGAGAGCCTGGAGGGGCAAAACGGGACAGACTGGAGCGTCTGTCCCGTTCGTGCGGGGGGCCTTTATCTCCTATGTCCGTTCGTACGTGATGTGCGCCCTATGTGCGTCCTCACATCGGCCTCATATGAATCTCACCGCTAGTTGCTGGAGCAATGCTCTGCGTGAGGCTTCTCCTCCGGGAGGATGAGGTGTACGTCCCCGAACTCGTGCCACAGGTAGAGCCCGCGCAGCGCCTCCTCGTAACCACGGTCGACCGCGGCCCGCCCCGCGACCGCCTCCAGCATCAGCAGATGCGAGGCCTCCGGCTCGTGCAGACCGGTCAGCAGCCCGTCCACCACCCGCACCCCGCGCTCGGGCGTCACCACCAGCTCCGTCCACCCCGAGGCCGCCCGCACCACCCCGTCCGCCCCCGCGGCCGACTCCACCGCCCGCACGGCCGTCGTCCCCACCGCCACGACTCGGCCGCCCGCCCGTCGCCCGCCACCACCCTTCCGAGGAAGCGCTTCGCGCCCTCCTTGATTCGCCTTCACGTTGTTGATGAGCCGCGCCGACGCCTCCGGGACCACGAACCGCTCCGCGTACGGCGGCTCGTGCACCTCCGCCGACGACACCCCGGTGTGCAGCGTGATCGGCGCGAACTGCACGCCCCGGCTCACCAGCTCCGCCACCAGCCGCGCGGTGAAGGGCCGCGCCGCACTCGGCATCTCCGCGCTCCCCGTCCCGTCGGCCGAGGGCAGCGCGAACACCGTCTGGTACACGGACAACGGCTGGTCCCGCTCCGTATAGGAGTAGCGAATGGGCCGCCCGTGCTCCCGCAGCAGCCCCGGCACGTCCGTGTCCGCCCCGGCCCGCGCCCACCACAGCCGCTCGCCCGACGCGCTCAGCGGCTCCTCCAGGACCAGCCGCCCGCCCCCGGGCAGCCGCACCGCACTCCCCGCGCGTGTACCCGCACGCGCGCGTGTGGTCCCGTGTCCGTCCGGCTCCCGCAGCTCGACCGCCCACCGCCCGTCGTCCCCGCGCGTGGAGAAGTGCACCACCACGCGCGCGTGCCCGACCCGCCCGTCCACCGCGGCCGCCAGCGTCGGCGAGGTGTTCACCACCAGCAGGTCCCCGGCCCGCAGCAGGCACGGCAGCTCGGCGAAGGCGTGATGCGACACCGCCGTCCCGCGCGACACCAGCAGCCGTACGGCATCCCGCTCCAGACCCGGCCCGCGCTGCTCGGCCGGCACCCGCGCGGACAGCTCCTCCGGCACCCGCACCACGGTCGTCATCGCCCCTCCACCAGAGCCGGCGCCCCGTACCGCCCGCTCACCGGCCGCTCGTCGAGCAACCGCAGGAACGCCGGTACGACACTGTCCGGCGCCGGCCGCGGATCGTCGTCGTCCGGTACGGCCGCCGCGTACAGGCCGGTCGCCATGTCCCCGGGATCCACCGCCCACACCCGCAGCCCCGGCTCCTCCACGCCCAGCACGGCCGCCAGCTGGTCCAGGGCCGCCTTCGAGGCGCCGTAGCCGCCCCAGGTCTCGTACGCCTCGGCGCCCGCGTCCGAGCTGACCGCGATCACCGCGCCCGCCGCCGACTCCCGCAGCAGCGGCAACGCCTCCTGCACCAGGCCCAGCGCGGCCACCACGTTCACCTCCAGCGCCCGGCGCAGCCCCTCCAGAGGCAGCTCCCCGAGCCGGACCAGCGGCTCGGCCCCCAGCGCGCTGGCATTGCTCACCACCAGATCGACCCCGCCCAGCCCCCGCGCGGCGGCCACCAGAGCGGCCCGGTGCCCGGCGTCCGTGACGTCCCCCGGCAGCGCCGCCACCCGCGTTCCGGGCCGCGCGACCGCCTCCGCCGTCTCCTTCAGGGCTCCGGCACCTCTGGCGTCCAGCACCAGGTCCCAGCCCCGCTCGGCCAGCGCCCCGGCCAGCGCCCGCCCCAGCCCCTTGGAGGCCCCCGTGATGATCGCTACCGGCATGACAACCGTCCCCTCGGCTCCGTCCGCCCGTGTCGGCGGTGACCCCAACGTAGGAACGGGACCGCCCCGGCCGCCTCGGACGCGGGCCGCAACCGGGCGGGGCCCTTCGGACTACGCCGCCGGTCCGGGCCGCGCGCCCTAGGTCCCCGGGTCTAGGGCCACCGGTGCAGGCCCTGCCGCCCTCGGCCCGATCCCCGGTGTCACACCCCGCCGGTACCGTGAGGACATGAGTCAAGGTCCCCGGTCCGGCCTCGCCGCGGTGAGCACCGCGCTGCTGGCCATGAGCAGGCATTTGGAGGTGCGCGACGTCCTCAAGACGATCGTCGCCTCGGCCCGTGAACTGCTCGACGCGCAGTACGCCGCGCTCGGGGTCCCCGACGACCACGGCGGCTTCGCCCAGTTCGTCGTCGACGGCGTCAGCGACGCCCAGTGGAAGGCCATCGGCCCGCTCCCGCGCCAGCACGGCATCCTCGCCGCGATGCTCCGCGAGGCGAAGGTCGAGCGGCTGGCCGACGTGCGCACCGACCCCCGCTTCGAGGGCTGGCCGTCCGCCCACCCCGACATGTCCGACTTCCTGGGCCTGCCGATCCGCGACGGCGACGAGGTCATCGGCGCGCTGTTCCTCGCGAACAAGAACTGCGAGAAGCCCGAGGGCGGTTGCGGCTTCACCGCCGAGGACGAGGAACTCCTCTCCATCCTCGCCCAGCACGCCGCCATCGCCCTCACCAACGCCCGCCTCTACGAGCGCAGCCGCGAACTGACCATCTCCGAGGAACGCTCCCGGCTCGCCCACGAACTGCACGACGCGGTCAGCCAGAAGCTGTTCTCGCTGCGCCTCACCGCCCAGGCCGCCGCCGCCCTGGTCGACCGCGATCCCTCCCGCGCCAAGGGCGAGTTGCAGCAGGTGGCCGTGCTCGCCGCCGAGGCCGCCGACGAACTGCGCGCCGCCGTCGTGGAGCTGCGCCCGACCGCCCTCGACGAGGACGGCCTGATCGCCACCCTGCGCACCCAGGTCCAGGTCCTCGACCGCGCCCACACCGCCCGCGTGACCTTCGCCGCCAGCGGCTTCCGCGCCCTGCCCGCCGCCCAGGAGGAGGCCCTGCTCCGGGTCGCCCAGGAAGCGCTGCACAACGCCCTGCGGCACTCCGCCGCCGAGCACGTCGACGTGACGGTGAACCGGCGCGGCGGCGGCGCCGTCCTGCGGGTCACGGACGACGGCTGCGGCTTCGACCCGCACCTCACCCGGCGCGCCGGACGCCACCTCGGCCTGGTCTCCATGCGGGACCGGGCCGGCGGCGTCGGCGGCACGCTCACCGTGGAATCGGCGCCCGGCAAGGGCACCACGATCGAGATGGAGGTCCCCGGTGGCTGATGCGATCAGGGTGCTGCTGGTCGACGACCACCAGGTCGTCCGCCGGGGCCTGCGCACCTTCCTGGAGGTCCAGGACGACATCGAGGTCGTCGGCGAGGCCGCCGACGGCGCCGAAGGAGTCGAGCGCGCTCAAGAACTGAGCCCCGACGTCGTCCTCATGGACGTCAAGATGCCCGGCATGGACGGCGTGGAGGCGCTGCGCAGGCTCCGCGAACTCGACAACCCCGCGCGCGTGCTGATCGTCACCAGCTTCACCGAACAGCGCACGGTGGTCCCGGCGCTGCGCGCGGGCGCCGCCGGGTACGTCTACAAGGACGTCGATCCCGACGCGCTCGCCACCGCCATCCGCTCGGTGCACGCCGGGCACGTCCTGCTGCAGCCCGAGGTGGCCGGTGCCCTGCTCTCCCAGGAGGAGGCCAACTCCGGTCAGGGCCGGGGCGGTTCGCTCACCGAGCGGGAGCGCGAGGTGCTCGGCCTGATAGCGGACGGCCGCTCCAACCGCGAGATCGCCCGCGCCCTGGTGCTGTCGGAGAAGACCGTCAAGACGCACGTCTCGAACATCCTGATGAAACTCGACCTCGCCGACCGCACCCAGGCCGCCCTGTGGGCCGTTCGCCATGGCGTGACCGGCTGAGACGCCCTCCGTAACGCTTCACCGACGGCAACATGGAGGGTCGCCTTCCGGGCTGAGATTCATACCGTCGTGGGAATGTCACCCGGACGGCGCATCCTCTCCCGGCCACCGCCGTTCTTCAGTGCGTGCCGCGGCGACCGCCGCGGCGATCGCCAAGGAGGGCTCAAGAAGTGAAGAACCTGAAGAAGGCAGCGGCCGTGACGATGGTGGCCGGCGGGATCCTGGCCGCCGGTGCGGGCATGGCCTCCGCCCACACGGGCGGCGCCCACGCCGACGGCGGTGCCCAGGGCTCTCCGGGCGTCGTCTCCGGCAACGTCATCCAGGTCCCGGTGCACATCCCGGTCAACGCCTGCGGCAACAGCGTGAACGTCATCGGCGTGCTGAACCCCGCGTTCGGCAACGTCTGCGTCAACCGCTGAGACCGCACCGCGGCATCGACCTCCGGCCTTCCGGGCGCCCCCGGAAGGCCGGTCGGCTTGTCCTCCCAGCGACTCTTACGCCCAATGATCCGAACGGGCACACACGGTCCGGCGTCCCGTACCGCCGAAGCCCCCGCGCCGTTGGTCAGCGCACGGCCCACGGCCGGGCCGGACCCGCACCCGCACCCGCACCCGCAGGAGGAACCCATCCCATGAACATCGCCAAGAAGGCCGCCGTCGCCATGACCGTCGCCGGCATCGCGGCGGGCGCCTCCGCCGGTTCCGCCGCCGCCGACGCGGACGCCGCCGCCGTGGCCGCGAACTCCCCGGGTGTCGCCTCCGGCCTGATCGCCCAGATCCCGGTCAACGTCCCGGTCAACGCCAGCGGCCTGTCCGTCAACATCATCGGCCTGCTGAACCCGGCGTTCGGCAACACCGCGGTCAACAAGTAGCACCGACACGACCCTTGGGGGCCACGCCGTCCGGCGTGACCCCAGGTCCCTAGCGCCCCCGCTCACGCTCCTCCACGACGGAGTTGTAGGCCGCGACCAGCGCCCGCCGGGCCGTCCGCTCGACCGGCCGCAGCGCCGCCCCCCGCGCCGCCATCTCCGAGGCGCTCACCGCCCCGCCGTGCCCGTTCTCGTAAGCCAGCGAGACCAGCAGCCCCACCCGCTGCGCCAGCTCCAGCACCCGCACCGCCCGCGGCGGATACCCCGGAGCCAGCACCTCCCGCCCCCGCTCGGACCGCGCCCGGTACGCGTCGATCGCCGCGTCCGCCACCGGCCCCGACCCGGCGACATCGAGCTTCGACAGCACGTCGGTCGCATCCCGCAGCGCCTCCGCCAGCTCCCGCTCGGCCTCACCGAGCGACGGCACGTCGGCCGGCGGCGCCTCCCGCACCGGCAGCACATGCCAGACCACCTCGACATGCACATCACCGGCGGGCCCCGCCTCGGACACCTCCGGCACCAGACCGAACGCGGCGCCGTGACAGACCACCGCCTCCTCGGCCTCCAGAGCCCGCGCGTTGAACTCCGGCGGCCCGCTCAGCCCCAGCGGATGCCCCGGCGCCGGCAGCGCGACCCGCAGCCCGGTCACCCCGAGCGCCCGCAGCCGCCCCAGCGCCAGCGTGAGCCCGACCGGCGCCGACTCACCCGGCAGCCCCTCCACCCGGTGCACCGCGTCCTCACCGACGATGGCGAGCACGGCGTCATCCGGGGAGACAAGTCCGGCCAAGAGGGCATTTCCCCAAGCGGCGAGGCGTCCTGAACGCGGTTCCGAGAGCATGCCCCCACCCTAAGGACCGGACCGATGGAATGGAGCGCCGCACTCGTGGCGTAGATTTCATAAGGGCTGCGCCCACCGGTGCCGCCGCCCGAGCCACAGGCGTACGCGACAGCCGAGACCGGCCACACTGCAAGGGGAGACAACGCGCTCATGAGCGATGTTCTGGAGCTTCAGGACGTATCCGTGGTCCGCGAGGGCCGGGCTCTGGTGGACCAGGTCTCCTGGTCGGTGAAGGAGGGCGAGCGCTGGGTCATCCTCGGCCCCAACGGCGCCGGCAAGACCACTCTCCTGAACATCGCGTCCAGCTACCTCTTCCCCAGCAAGGGCACCGCCACCATCCTCGGCGACACCCTCGGCAAGGTCGACGTCTTCGACCTGCGCCCCCGCATCGGCATGGCCGGCGTCGCCATGGCCGAAAAGCTCCCCAAGCGCCAGACCGTCCTGGAGACCGTGCTCACCGCCGCCTACGGCATGACCGCCCACTGGCAGGAGGAGTACGACGAGGTCGACGAGCAGCGCGCCCGCGCCTTCCTCGACCGCCTCGGCATGACGGAGTACGTGGACCGCCGCTTCGGCACCCTCTCCGAGGGCGAGCGCAAGCGCACCCTGATCGCCCGCGCCCTGATGACCGACCCCGAGCTGCTGCTCCTCGACGAGCCCGCCGCCGGCCTCGACCTCGGCGGCCGCGAGGACCTGGTCCGCCGCCTCGGCCGGCTCGCCCGCGACCCGATCGCGCCCTCCATGATCATGGTCACCCACCATGTCGAGGAGATCGCCCCCGGCTTCACCCACGTCCTCATGATCCGCCAGGGCAAGGTCCTCGCCGCCGGCCCGCTGGAGCTCGAACTGACCTCCCGCAACCTCTCCCTCTGCTTCGGCCTGCCGCTCGTCGTCGAGCAGGTCGGCGACCGCTGGACCGCCCACGGACTGCCCCTGTCCTGACGGGCGTTGTCATGGCGGAGCGCCCTGTCGGGTTCGGTACCCGCGGCCCTACCATGACAATGTGAACAACATCGACGCATGGGTGTGGTGGCTCGTCGTCGCGGCGGCACTCGGCATCCCGCTCGTGGTGACCGCGATGCCGGAGTTCGGCATGTTCGCGGTCGGCGCCGTGGCAGCGGCCGGCACCGCCGGGCTCGGCGCGGGCATCGTCGCCCAGGTCCTCGTCTTCGTCCTCGTCTCCGTCGCGCTGATCGCCGTCGTACGGCCCATCGCGGCCCGGCACGCCGCCCAGCGACCCCAACTCGCCACCGGCGTCGACGCCCTGAAGGGCAGGCAGGCCGTCGTACTGGAACGCGTCGACGGCTCGGGCGGACGGATCAAGCTCGCCGGCGAGGTCTGGTCGGCGCGCTCCCTCGACACCGGGCGGGCCTACGAAGCCGGAGAGGAAGTGGATGTCGTGGAGATCGAGGGGGCCACGGCCATCGTCATCTGACCTCGTACGACGCAACTGGGCTGAACGACTCCCGAGTTGGGCAAGGGTCTGTCAGACTCGTCCAGCAAGATCTTCAACAACCATAAGATCTGCCGAAGCGCCGAGGCGGAGAAGGGTACGGGGAACGACGATGGAACCGGTCATCATCGTCCTGATCATTCTGGTGGTGTTGGTCTTCATCGCCTTGATCAAGACAATCCAAGTCATCCCACAGGCGAGCGCCGCCATCGTCGAGCGCTTCGGCCGCTACACGCGGACGCTCAACGCCGGCCTCAACATCGTGGTCCCGTTCATAGACACCATCCGCAACCGCATCGACCTGCGTGAACAGGTCGTACCGTTCCCGCCCCAGCCGGTGATCACCCAGGACAACCTGGTCGTGAACATCGACACCGTCATCTACTACCAGGTGACGGACGCCCGGGCGGCCACCTACGAAGTCGCCAGCTACATCCAGGCCATCGAGCAGCTGACCGTCACGACGCTGCGCAACATCATCGGCGGCATGGACCTGGAACGCACCCTGACCTCCCGCGAGGAGATCAACGCGGCCCTGCGCGGCGTCCTCGACGAGGCCACCGGCAAGTGGGGCATCCGCGTCAACCGCGTCGAGCTCAAGGCGATCGAGCCGCCGACCTCCATCCAGGACTCGATGGAGAAGCAGATGCGCGCGGACCGTGACAAGCGAGCCGCGATCCTCACCGCGGAAGGCACCCGCCAGGCCGCGATCCTCACCGCGGAGGGCGAGAAGCAGTCCCAGATCCTGCGCGCCGAGGGTGAGGCCAAGGCGGCCGCCCTGCGCGCCGAGGGCGAGGCCCAGGCGGTCCGTACGGTCTTCGAGGCGATCCACGCCGGAGACCCCGACCAGAAGCTCCTGAGCTACCAGTACCTCCAGATGCTCCCGAAGATCGCCGAAGGCGACGCCAACAAGCTCTGGATCGTCCCCAGCGAGATCGGCGACGCCCTCAAGGGCCTCTCCGGGGCCATGGGCAACTTCGGTTCCCTGGGCGGCGGTTCGGGCAACGGCGGCAGCGGCAACATCCCCACCCAGGAACGCCGCGAGAAGCCGAACATCGACTAGCGGCGCCCCAAAGCCGACGTTCCCCGCGCCCACCTCTTCTTGGGGGCGCGGGGAACCGCGCGACAAGCCACAGCGAACCCGCAGCCGCGGGACGGGACCAACCCGGCAGACGCCTAGGCGGCCACATCCCCCGCCAGCCACTCGGGAAGCGCCGCCAGATCCTCCGCCCCCATCGCCAGCAGCATCGCGTCCTGCGGCGAAGGCTCGAACGGCTCCCGCAGCAACGGCATACCCGCCTGCTCAGGCGTCCGGTCCGCCTTGCGGTGATTGTCCTCCGCGCACGAGGCCACCGTGTTCAGCCACGAATCCTGGCCACCCTGCGCCCGGGGCACCACATGGTCCACGGTCGTCGCCCGCTTCCCGCAGTACGCGCACCGGTGCCGGTCCCTGACCAGCACCCCCCGCCGCGACCAGGGCGCCTGTCTCCGAAAGGGCACCCGCACATACCTGCACAGCCGTATGACCCGAGGAGCGGGTATGTCCACCTCGGCACCGCGCATGCGCAGTTCGGGGTGGGCCTGCTCGACGACGGCCTTGTCCTGGAGCACCAGGACGACAGCGCGGTTCAACGTCACCGTGGACAGCGGCTCGAAGCTCGCGTTCAGCACCAGCGTGTCACGCATCCAGCCCACCTCCTTTGTGCACCGTGCCCACCCCCGGCGGGCTTGGATCAACTCTGGACGGGCGCGCCGAGATGGACAACGCAATAAAAACTGCCCGCCTCTGATCACTTCCAAGACCAGAGGCGGGCAAACGTTCAATGAACGCTCGGCTGATATCGCGCGGTGCGTCAGCCCTGTTCGGGGTTCTCGTACTCGCCGATCAACTGCGCCCGCGCGATCGCGTGGAACCGCAGGTTGAACCCGACGACGGCGGGCGAGACATCGGCGTCCGGACCGAGCTTGGCCTGGTCCACCGCGTACACCGTGAAGACGTACCGGTGCGGCCCGTCCCCGGGCGGCGGCGCGGCGCCACCGAAGTCCTTCGACCCGTAGTCGTTGCGCACCTGCACCGCACCCTCGGGCAGCCCCTCGAACTTGCCGCTGCCCGCACCCACCGGCAGCTCGGTCACCGAGGCCGGGATGTCGAACACCACCCAGTGCCAGAACCCGCTGCCCGTCGGGGCGTCCGGGTCGTAGCAGGTCACGGCGAAACTCTTGGTCCCGTCCGGGAAGCCCGCCCACCGCAGATGCGGCGAGGTGTTGCCCTCGGCGTAGACCTGAGCGTCCTTGAGCGTCGCCCCTTCCTCGATGTCCTCGCTCGTCACCGTGAACGACGGGACGGACGGGTGGAAGTCATGGGGGAGAGGCCGCCGCTTGAGCTCGGACACCTCGGTACCTCCTGATCGATCAACGGAATCAGCAGTACCGAGCCTAGAACCAGTTGCGCTTGCTGCCGACCTCGGACAGCCACTGGTTGAGGTAAGCCGCCCAGTCGGTCCCGTGGAAGTCGTGCAGACCCACCTGGAACGACCGGAAGGTGTCGCTGCCCTCGCTGAACAGCCCCGGCTTCTTGTCCATTTCCAGGATGACGTCCATGGCGTGCGCGTCCGCCACGAAGCTCAGCTCGACCTGGTTCAGGCCCCGGTACTGCGCCGGCGGGTGGAACTCCACCTCCTGGTAGAACGGCAGCGTCTGCCGTGTCCCCCGGATGTGCCCCTTCTCCAGGTCGGCGTTCTTGAAGCGGAAGCCCAGCTGGATGAAGGCGTCCAGGATCGCCTTCTGCGCCGGCAGCGGGTGCACGTTGATCGGGTCCAGGTCCCCGGAGTCGACGGCCCGCGCGATCTCCAGCTCCGTCGTCACGCCGATGTGCATCCCGCGCAGCGCCTGCCCGTCGATCATCGTGACCGGGGTCTCCCACGGGATCTCCAGCCCGAACGGCACCGCGTGCACCGCCCCGGCCTGAATCTCGAAGGCACCGCCGAGCCGCACCTTGCCGAAGTCGATGTTCTCCTTGTACTCCTCGTCGCCGCGCTCCACCTCGACCCGCGCCTGGAGCCCCACGGACAGCCCCTGGATCTCCTGGTTCACCGAGCCGCCCTGGATCCGTACCTCGCCCTGGACGACACCGCCCGGAACGACGTTCACCTCGGTGAGCACCGTCTCGACCGACGCCCCGCCGGCACCCAGGCTCGCGAGCAGCTTCTTGAACCCCATGACTCTCCCTTTACGTACGGACCTCTGACCCCTACAAACGCGATCCGGCCGCGACCGGTTCCGGCCCACACCCTGGCAAGGAGACGAATCCTTGACCACCCCTTGGGCTCCACCGGCCTGGACTAGGCTCGGACGCCATGATCGCGCCCCCGGACCGTACGCCACTCCCCAGGGACTTCTTCGACCGCCCTGTACTGGAGGTCGCCCCCGACCTCCTCGGCCGCATCCTCGTCCGCACCACCCCGGACGGTCCGATCGCGGTCCGCCTCACAGAGGTGGAGGCGTACGACGGCCCGAACGACCCCGGATCGCACGCCTATCGCGGTCCCACACCCCGCAACGACGTGATGTTCGGTCCGCCCGGACATGTGTACGTCTACTTCACCTACGGCATGTGGTTCTGCATGAACCTCGTCTGCGGTCCGGCGGGCACCGCCAGCGCGGTCCTGCTCCGCGCGGGCGAGATCCTCGAAGGCACCGAGCTCGCCCGCAAACGTCGACTTTCGGCCCGATACGACCGAGAACTGGCCAAAGGCCCGGCCCGCCTCGCCACCGCCCTGGGCGTCGACCGGGCCCTGGACGGCACCGACGCGTGTGCCGCCGGCGAGACACCGCTGCGGATACTGACCGGTACTCCCGTGCCCTCCGACCAGGTACGCAACGGTCCGCGCACCGGAGTCGCCGGCGAGGGCGGCGACGGCGACATCCACCCCTGGCGTTTCTGGGTCGCCAACGACCCGACCGTCAGCCCCTATCGGGCCCACGTACCCCGGCGCCGCTCAAGTTGACGCGTCCCTGGAAGGTGCGTAATGTAGCCCGAGCCGCTGAACCGGGTACGGCAATCGCCAGCAGCCGGAAGTGGCCACCCACTACCTACGACTTCCCCTGACGGGGTCGAATTCGTCATGCCCGCATGCCTGAATTCGAACTCGCGGAACTCGATTATGAGTCTCGACGGGAGTCGGCTAACGTAGTGAATGTCGAAAGGCCGACAGGCGAAAGCCGGAAAGCCTGAAGACAATCCCGCCGACCGGGAATCGGACGCCGAAAGGATCTGATAGAGTCGGAACCGCCGGAAAGGGAAACGCGAGAGCGGAAACCTGGAAAGCACCGAGGAAATCGGATCGGAAAACGG